>NZ_JAPDKN010000066.1 GCF_026163565.1 Chryseobacterium sp. YIM B08800 | reverse complement strand
TTTCTTGTGATGATTTAATATATTCATTAACAAAATCTTTTCCTTTATTTTTACTTACAAAGATAATATTGATTATAAAATTCAATATTAATATTGCCCCTACTACTCCTACAATTCTAAATATTACTTTCATATTCTAAGAATTTGTTGCGATTACATCAATCCCATTTTTTGCATCACTTTTATTAAAATCTCTTGCTTTATCTCCAATTTCTTGTGCTAAACCATTTTCGTATTTGTCAGCGAAAGTACCTATTGCTATATTGGCTACAAAGCCAGCAATCCCCTTGTAACCTGCATAATTATTAGCTTTTAAACCTCGATGACCAATAAAATTACGGATAGCACCTTCAAAACTTCTGGTAACATTTCCGGTAGCTGAACCTGCACCATACTGTACTAAACCACCGACTGCATTTCCTACATTTGAGTTGATTATTGTTCCACCAATCTCGGTAACTGCACCACTTGTAGCTTTGGTAACCGCAACTCCTGTCCCAGCTGAAACGGCATCACTTCCCACAGCAGAAATTGTACTTGCTGTTCCTTCATTATTAGATCCAAAATCAGTATCTCCAAATGCTTCACTTGGCGTGTATAAAGCCAAAGTAAGCGCACCTGTAACTCCAACTGCAATTACAGAAGTACCCGCTGTAACTCCTGTAATAACTCCCATCACCAACTGACTCCCCATCTGCATCATTACTTCTTTATTATTATTGTTGCTGATAAAGTCTGCAGCTTTTTGAGCAATGACAGGATCCATAATAATGGTAATCTTACCTTTTTTCGGACAATCTAAATAGGAACGATTTAAAATAGCTTTTTCTTGATTAAAACGAACTTTGTCATGAGGTTTTAACCATTTTGCATCTAAAGTAGCATCACAATCGTGCGCCATTTTATAGAGCGCTACTCCACCTGCTGCAACACTTATTGCACATGCAGCTACAATAACCACTGCAGCAGCTCCGCCTGTAAGAACAATAGCAGCTCCAATGGCAATTCCTAAAGCCAAAGCCTGAAGACCACCCCAAAATTTTGCAGGGGCTTTACATTGGAAAGAACCAGATAGCTTGGTATCGACTATTGTCAAAAAAGGCTGTGTTTTGGTACTATACATCACATTACTCGGGCTCGTAATCTTAATCATTTGTGGAGCTCCGTTTGTCATCATCGTACATACAGCCGTTGTATCTTGTGGAACGTATGACTCTGCCATTATACTTCTATTTTTGTCAATTTATAACTGATCATCAGTTTTACATTATTTTTTATTTCTTCAATAATCGTAACGTCTGAAGCTGTAATCCAAGTATTTTCTAAATCATAAGTAGAATTTTCTCTATAACTGAACTTAAATTCCGAAAACTTATAACTAACCAGAGGTTTAAACTTAATATCATATATTTCTTCCAATGAAGCTGTATTTACTCTGTCTTTTATCATTTCTCCAACTTTCCTTACATTAATTGTATTTTGGGTTTCTGTAATAATATCCTGCCTGAAGTCAAACGGAATTGGTTTTCCTTCGAACAGTTGAGAGTATAAATCTTTTTTAAAAGGACTAAATACATTCTCATCGCTAACTAAATACTTATCAAAGAACACATCGAAAAACATCTTGTTGTTTACCCATTCTTTTAATTTTCCTTCATTCAGAAAAATTTCATCATTAGTTTGCAGAAATAGCTGTAAGTTTTCTTTTGTTTCGGAGTTTCTTAAAAAACCATATTTGCTTTTCAGATATTCTTTATGCAGTTTCCAACTCTCAACAATTTTATTGTGATTGATTATCTTATCAATTTTTCCTGTTTCCTTATTTAAAGAAACTTGTAAATTACAAGCAAGTAAATCTATATCTGAAATCAAATCCACAGCCTCTTTCATTTCTTCCGGATAAGAATTCATAATATTCTCTACCAGCTTTGTATTTACAAAACTTTCACCGTTCTTCTGAAATTTATCTACCAAAAATTCTCTCTTTGTATCGATATGGTTGATTAGCATTCCTCCTATATAAGTCATTACTGATTGTTCACAACGATATCTTGCAGAGCTTTCACTTGTAAAAATTTGCTCTTCCTGATCGGGTTTGGTAGAAGGACTTGTATTTAAATATAAAAACTTCAGATATACAGGAAATGTATTTCCTATAATTTGTTGCGTAATGCCGCAATTCTGATTGTGAAAATTTATAATTTCTTCAATACTTTGGTTGTATTGTTTTGATATAGACTCTAGGGTATCTACATCTTTGATTTCGTATTCTAAAAACCTCATATTTAATTAATATCCACCTGTGTACCTGTAACATAAGTGTTACCTGTAGCGTTAATTGATGTATTAGATTTACTATGCAGACTCAAATTATTTTGTGTTACAAGCAATGCATTATCTTTAGAATTCATATCAAGCATACCATTTCCTACAGATATCGTAATCGAATCTTTTTTAATGGTTATTTTATTTTCGCCGACTTTAAGCTCAATCTGAGTTTTTCCTTCCAAAGAAATATTCCCGGCATTATCCATCGTTAAAACACTCTGGTCTTTCCCCACATTAATCGTAGTTTTAGTTGCCACATTTGTAGTATGATTATTTCCAATATCTTCATTATTGTCATTGCTCACAAAAGTAGTAACATCGCCTGTGCCACTTAAAGTAACATGATTTCCGTTTCTGTCTTTAATTTCAATTCCGGCACCGTCATTCAAACAAATAATATTTCCGCTTTTGCTGGATAAACTTTTAACATTGTTTCCGGCTCCGCCACCTCCACCAACTCCGCCATGAAACATTCCACCCATCACAAAAGGTCGGTCTGGATGTTGATGAACGAAATTAACAACGACCTGATCACCAACTTCAGGAATTGCCATGAATCCACGGTTTTTATTTACTTTGTCACTACTTCCTGCATCCGGAGTCATTACTCTGATAAATTCTGACGTATCCTGTCCGCTTTGCCAATCGAACTGAACTTTTACTCTTCCTTGATTTAATGGATCTGCATTTGCGGTAACTTTTGCAAACTGCGCTTCAGCTCTGGGACTTTCAAACTCAGGACGTGGAATATAACCGCTGTCTGCAGCAATCGCTTCAAAATTTCCGGTATAATATCCTCTTGCATCCACTTCATGAGTCACCTCAATCATCATTAATTTGGTGAAATAAGAAGTCTGATTGGTATCCTGTTTTCTCATCTCAACATCTGCCGTACAACCAGGATATAAGAATGGAACTGTAGTTTCTCCTGAAGTAATAAATACCTGAGAAGCCTTACTTCCTGCTGTTCCTTTTTGTGAAGCATCAATATCCATGAAAGAAGCTGCTTTTATCGGGGCAACTCTTAGAGAGGGTGTTGTAAATGTTTTTTCTGAAATTTCGTAGGCGCGTTTTGCAATATCGGAAGCGTGGTTAATTTTAGAACTTCCTGTGGTCAGTTTTTCGTTTTTACTGCTGTTGTATCCGTAAAATGAAGGATTCACATGCTGTGCTTTCATTCTTACTTTTACATCATTCACATTACTTCCGTAAGTGAGTTTTACGGGTTGTTCGGCTGGTGGAAGTTTTCCAAAATGAAGAACTTCTCCATCATAGAAAAACTGTTCGCCATACGCTTCTGCCATTCTTGCCAAATAATTGTAATGCGTTTCTTCGTATTGAGAGCTATAAGAAACATTCCCATATTGAGCATCTACTCGAAAATCGAATTTATTTCCGCCAAGTCCTTCTTTGATAACCTGATCGGCAATACTGTTAAGACTAATAGGTTGAGCTCCTCCAAAACTCTGAATATGCGGAGCTGCATCTAAAAGTATTGTCGGGCTGAAACCACTCAGTACAATATTTCCTAAACTGCCTTTTTCCTGGCTGAAACCAACTTCAGTAATTACTCCCACGAAATTTCTTTCGGGGCCATCGATGACATCTTTATATTTAAAAATAACAGTCAGTCTTTTTCCTAAAAAATTCTGAGCTTCTTCAAGATTATGATTTTCTGCAGAACCAAGTGTGTCATGGGCAAGAGTAATGCTGAATTCATGATGTTTTATCGCACTTTGACTTAATTTAAAATGCTTAAAATGTTTGATTTCTTTACCTTCAATAACCAAATCGAGCTTTACCACTCTGTTAATTCCTAAAATCTGGCTTGTAGGAATTGCCAATGCATTATGAATTTTTGAAGTAGGCTGATTTGCCCAGACTTTATCTTCTACTATTTCCGAATTATTGGTCTGAGTCATCTGATTCATAAACATGTCTGAAGAATTCTGAACCGCTCCATTCATTGGTTGGCTGACATTTTTAATATTTTCAGTGGATTTATCTACTATTTTTGTTGAAACTTCTTCTTTTAAATTTTGTGCAGCACCAGTCTTTATATCGTCTGAAAGCTGAGGTTTGATGGTATTATCCTGAAACATAATATTTTTCTTTAAACTTGTGAATTTGGTTTTTGCATTTTATTCTATCTCATTGGAGATGACAAAATTTTCATATTTTTTACTATGAAAATTTTTGTGATTCTAACTATTTTAAATTTAATCATAATTGATACCGAAAGAAAAATTTAAGCTTAAAATTTCACTTTTTGTAGTAATACTACGACTCGTTTTTGAGTAATTTCTATTTTATTGAGACAAAAGTTTCTGGTCTTCTTTATATCTGTTTTCACCATAATTTTTATTAAAATTCACAGATTTTTTGTCTTTTTCACTCAGTTTTTCATACAGATCCATTCTTAATTTTGCTTCTGCTTTAGGATCTTCTTTTACAGGAAATGTAATATGATATTTATCCTCGAGTACTTTGGAGATTTTCGATAGATTTTCACGATAAACAGCTGCTTTAGGGTTTTGATTTTTAGCTTGCTCTTTTTTTTCATGCTCAATATATTTTGCCATTGGAGAAAGTTCTGTTCCTTTTATTTTAGGGTTTCCTCCTTTTTCTAAAAAATATTCAGCTGTTTCAAAATCATTTCGTGCTGCTGCTTCCATAATATTTTCACCCAAATAAGAAGTATGATTAATATCTGCACCATGTTCCAGCAAAAAATCAATCATTTTTCTTTCGGTTTGTTTGTTTCCTAAAAACATTGCACTGCAAAGCGGACTGTTCCCTAATTCAGGATTTGGATTAGCTTTATACTTAAATAAAAGTTTAGCCATTTCGTAATTATTTAAGGCAACTGCATGAGAAAGGGGTAAACCAAGCCCTTCATTAGGAACCACAAGATTGGGGTCTGCTCCGTTTTTAAGGAGAATTTCCATTGCAGGAAGATTTTCTACAATGGAAGCATACATTAGTAAAGTATATCCTTTAGTATCACTTAACTGATTGATGATTTGTGGATTATCTTTTAAAGCACTTTCTAATCCTGAATTATCTTCATCAAAAATTTTCTGTGCAGCCTGTAATTGTTTTCCTTCAAATAATTTTTGAGGAGGATATTGCTCTTTATTTTGAGTTTTTCGGGATCTTGTATCCTGACATGAAAATAAGGTCATGGTAAAAAAGATTAAAAAGATTATTTTTTTCATGGATTATGGGTTTACTGCAATTACATTGGTATTAATGGTTGCAATCATCGCTTCTACAGCATCTGCATACGCGCTGTGACCGCTTCCGAATGTTTTCAGATTCATTCCTTCATTATCCGGAATGTATCCGAAAATTTCGTTTTGTTCACCTAATGCTCTAGGAACACCACCTGTGAGACCTCCAAAAATTGCCAGTTTATTTAGACCGGGAATTCTTGAAATGGCAAGTGTAGATAAAAGACCTTCTCTATTATTCTGAAGTGTATTTAGGATATCATTACTCGTGCTATAATTGGTGATATTAGAAGTAGAACCTACTGCTCCTTTTTCATCCAGAAATTCAAGAGTATTGTCATGAACCCCTCTTGTATTGAAAGTATAAGCCGGTAATCCTGTATAATAAGATGCCATTGCGCTGTTTCCACCACCCAAAGAATGTCCTGTGAAAGAAGTATTTCCGTTGGTTGCCTCCTTCATCTTCTTGGCGAGATTCATCGTTTTTTCTATCTGCGGAGTATGAGCTCCAAAAGCCTGTCCTCCATCTTCTATAAACCAGTCATGATAAAATTGCATTCCTTTAGGTTCCGATCCTCGGAAAGCTACAAAATATTGTCCTGTATTATTATTTTTGTATAAAGAAGCATAAAAACCATTATCTCGATTCGTATTAAAATCTTCAGGTTTGAAAGTTCCGGGACCAAACATTTCGTCGAGTACAGCCTGATCATCAGTATTCATTCTTGTATAATCTCCAATTTGTGCAGCTTCATCAGAATTATCATTATAAGAATCCTGCGCCATCGCTGCAGCGTTGCTCAATTCAGTAATCTGAGCTGGTGTAGGAAGATGGAACTTCACCGTTCCACCCAAAAAACAATTCAATGTAGAATTTTGAAGAAGTGGTTTTTTACCTTCAACTCTCACTTTTTGATGCGTATTCGTCCAGTCACTTCCTTTGGTAAGAAATGAGCAGATATTCAGGCAATCATCAATAAGCGCACTTCCAGCCCAAGCTGCAGCAGCCAAAACAAACAATCCGCCACCAAATGCAGCGGCAATTCCAACTCCCGCAACAGCTCCGGCAATCATCATTTGCGGACAAATAAAATTGTCTTTAAAACGATCATCCTCTGTCGCCATCAATTTCGAGCCATTTTTAAGATAAACACTCGACTGAGAACTGACTCCTATCCCGATCAGCCGTCTTCCGCTGGTACACATAAGCGGAGTTTCTTGTGCGATATACAGTTGACTCATATTGTTTATGTTATTAATTGAATATGATATCTGCAGACATACAGCATTTTTTCATTTAGCTTTTCCTTTACATGGAATACAATTTCTGATAAAACGGAATCGAGGTTATAAATATATTCTCCTTCCATCATCAGATCATATTCTAATGGAATATTTAAAGCTTTCTGATAATTTTGAGCATAAATTTCATTAAAATCTCCGGTATGGCTTTTAAGCTTTCCTACGATGTTCATTTGAAATTTATTTTTATTATCTACAAACTGGTAGTTTGTTTCGTACACTATTTTTTCGCCCGGAAAAAGAGTTGAAAGAAACTCTCTTTCTTTAAATTCCCCTTCATTTGTAAAGTTCACTCCGGTATTCGGAAATGGGTAAAAAAGTATCTGATAAAGTAGATTTGCTTTAATATTATCATCAATTCGTTGAAATTCTTTATCATAAATATTGATGATTTCGTTGTAAGAATCTCTTACCAATTGAAGAAAACGAAGTTCTTTTCTTTTAATCTCTTCCCACTTTTCAAAAATTAATTCTTCATTTTCTATTTTTTCAATGGTTTTATCTTCATTCAGAAGTAATGAGAGATTTTCAGTTGCTTTATTTACCTGATCTAAAATTTCATAGAAAGGTTTCATCTGAGCATCGAAATGAATATATTTTTTATCAGAAATAAAAATTTCAATATGCTTATACTCTCCTGGAATAATTTCCCAGATTTCTTCTGTTTCTGTTTCATTTGCTTTTCCGTTGCCTAAGGTAAGATACGACTTCACGTTAACAGAATATTTTCCGTTTCTGTACCAAGCATATTTAAATGAATTTAATTCTTGAATTTCGTTTACTTCATTTTGATTCATAGCCGGAAAGTTTTGAAAATTAAAGCTGATTTTACAACAAAAATGATAATATATCGAAAATGTGTATGAATAAAATTATTCATACACATTAATCATTTCATAAGCTGGAAATTATACTCCCGGCCAGATTCCTTCGTAAGCAGCTCCACCGTAATTGATTTTTTCTGCACTTACTACAAAGCTGATCAACATAGAGTTTGTGTCTATAGCATCAAAATCTACTTCGTGCTGAATAACGTATCCGTTTTCCCAGTTTAGAGTAATCAGAGTACCTTCTTCGTGAGATTTGTTGAAAGTAATTTCACCTGTGGTCGGTTTGTATTTACCATTAAGCAAACTTTCAAGAATTTCAGATTTTTCTGTTGCTTCAATCGTTAATTTGATGATTGCGTTGGAAGGATCTGATGCTACTCGTCCTGAAACGTCTGTAGATCTCGATACGCTGTAATTAAGCTTTAGTAATTTTTGTCCTTCGCTTCCGTTGAATTTTAAGATTCCTCTTGAATTGTCTGCCATTTTGTAAATTTTAAACAGTTAATATTTTGTGATTTGGTTAGTCCAAAGATAGAGCCATTGATTTCTTTTGGAGCTATAAATCTAATAAATCTCAGTTTTTGTAGTAATACTACGATTTGATGTAGTAGTTCTACGACTTTTGATACAAACAAAGAAAAACCCTTTTGTATAAAGGGTTTTGGATATTATAAAATAAAATTATCACATTGATTAATTTTAAGGAATTTTTAAGAAAGATTTGGTATCATTTAACATCCACAAACAATGTATCTTTTTTCCCTTCAAGAAATGAATAGTTAATTTTTTCTCCATGTTGGGACCACGCCGTTTTAATGGTATCTATAGGACTGTTCTTGTAAAACACGATAAGATCGCTTATTCTTTCCCTATCTTTCTTAATTTTAAAAAAACCATTAACATCAGTCTCAGAACAATTTATGGAACCAAGTTCACAAATCTTGACATTACTAATAGGCATTTTTTCTTTGGTATAAATATAGCCTTCATAGAATTTAGGTCGATCTTTACATCCATTGAAAGATGATGCTATTAAAAAAATATTTAAAAGAAGTGTTTTCATTATAATAATTATTTAATTTCAATTTTTGTTAACCAAATCAAGCTCAGTACATCTTTTTCTGCCGCCGCCATTCTTTTTCTTTCTGTAATTGGGATATAATTATTATAATAAGGCATAATGTCTATTTCGCCTGTTACCGGATAATTTGTAGAACTGCTGCTATTACTTTGGGTAACAACATTTACACTACCTTTGTGACCATATGAATAAGTAGTTCCTCCATATGATTTAAGAATTTCATGTCCAACCTCATGTGCAGATGTTTCTTTAAAATTTACATCTTCATTGAATTCTGATTCATAGCTCCATCCGTTTGAATATTTTATATATCCTACGTTATAGCAAACAGCTTCTCTAGAAATCAAATTTCCAATCCAAGAAATTGGATTTAAGGTTGCTGTACCTGGATTTCCAGATCGCATCCAGCTACCGTTAGTATTGTAAACGAGGCTTATATCATCCATGGATTTTTCAGTTGTATTAACTGCATTCGCATAAACTTCATATGATTCTCCTAAAATCTTAACGTCTTTGGCTGCTGCATGATTTTTATTTCTTCCCCAATGATAATTAAGCCCATCAATTGCTAATTTTTCCAAATCAGCAAAGCTTCTCGTTCTTACTTTAATTGGTGGTTTTCCTGCAATAATTGAAGTGGTAGGTATTTTATCCCAAGGGCAACTTTCCACCCAACGAGTTTCATCTCTTGCTCCCGCAAGATGAGATGAGCACTTTAACCCTTCAGCTCCGCCATCTTTTAGGTTAACACGTAATGTTGTATCAATTTTTTTATTATTCTTATCAATCTTTACATCTACCCAATCTACCTCATCATATTTTGTAGAAAACTCAACTTCTTTAGATTTTTCTTTACCGTTTTTACTTGCAGTAATTACTGCCTTCAATTTTTTATTGTTAAACTTTGAGCTGTCATAAATATTATCATTATCAAAACCATCCCAAAAAATAACATAAGACCCAATTTTAGTATAATCTGAAGACGAAGTATTATAGGGATCAAAAACACTTTTCCAATCCCACACTTTAATAGGATTAGAAAGATCATATTTTGGTTTTTTGTCTGTTATATCTTGAGAAAGCTTGGGAAGTCTTCTAGCGGTAACTACAATTTCCGGTAAATTGGTAATGGAAAATAATGTAGTGCCATCTTCATTCAAAATCTTAAATTCTAGAGAATCTACATTACTAAGTAATAATGAGTAATTAAAAGCAAAATTAGCATTCTCATAATTCCCTTTAAAATCTAATATTCCAAAAGGAACTACTGTAGAGTACATTTTGTCTTTACTCAAGGAAAATGAAATTTCAAAATCTTCGTTAACATCACTCCCAATTCTTTCAAAATTTCCATAAGAGACACCATTATCAAATCCCTTTTCCTGAACCTGACCGCCTGCAGAAGAAAAAACATTTCCTTCTGCAGAAATATTATAGTTTCCTCCAACCGTCTTGGTGTACTTTCCTTTTACAATTCGGGTTCTAGACATAACTAATGGTTTTTACTTACTTCTCCGCTATTATTTTTTACTTCAGACTGAGCATTTTTTGTAATATTTTTCTCAGAAGTAAACTGAATATCTTCATGTGATAATTCATTTCTCTCCTTTTTTGTCTCACTATGTACATCTCCCTCAATCATTTCCGTCAATTTCCCTGTAATAAACATACTTGTATCTCCAATTACAGAAGTCATTTTCATAGCTCCCACACTTTGGGTAGCGTTTAATCCTATACTTTGGGTTCTGTTCATCCCAATGGTATCAGACTGATCCATTCCTACACTTGTTGTCATGTTTTCAGAGACATTAATAAACATGTTTTTACAATTTAGTGTCATCGTTTCCGGTGCAGTGATATTAATATTACTTCCCGTTGTATCTAAATGAATTTCATTACCCGATTTATCGGTAATAATAATACTTTCATCTTCTGTAAAAACCACTTTATGTCCGCTTCTCGTCATGATAGATTTTACACGGTTATCTGCAAATCCACCCAAAGCTGTTCCCCCATGAAACATTCCACCCATCACGAAAGGTCGGTCGGGG
>NZ_JAPDKN010000065.1 GCF_026163565.1 Chryseobacterium sp. YIM B08800 | reverse complement strand
TTCATTACCCGATTTATCGGTAATAATAATACTTTCATCTTCTGTAAAAACCACTTTATGTCCGCTTCTCGTCATGATAGATTTTACACGGTTATCTGCAAATCCACCCAAAGCTGTTCCCCCATGAAACATTCCACCCATCACGAAAGGTCGGTCGGGGTGATTGTGTACAAAATTTACCATCACCTGATCCCCAACTTCAGGAATCGCTACATAACCTCGGTTTTGAGTAATCTGATCAGTTCCTCCTGCATCGGGACTCATCATTCTAATAAAATGAGTGGTGTCATTCGTTTGCCAGTCAAATCTTACCTGAACTCTTCCCTGTCCTTCTGGATCGGTGTTTGAAATGACCGTGGCAATTTGTGGCTGCGCAATAGGAACTGTAAATTCAGGTTTGGGTAAAAAGCCTGTGTCTGATGCGATTCCGGCAAAACTTCCGGTGTAATGACCAATCGTATCAATTTCATGAATGGTTTCTGTAATCATGATCCTTGTGAAATATGAAGTTTCATTTGTATCAGGTTTTCGCATTTCAATATCTACGCTACATCCGGGATGTAAAAAAGGAACGGTTGTAGAACCTGAAAGATTAAAAACATTCACAGCTTCACTTCCAGAAGTACTTTTTTGGGAATATTCTACATCCAAATGAGTCGTTGCTTTGATTGGAGCAACTCTCAAAGAAGGTGTTTTATAAATTGTATCGTTGTGCTGATAAGCTGTTTTTGCTAAATCTCCAACATGCTGAATCGGTGTTAAACCAGATTTCAAAACTTCATTTTTACTGCTGTTGTAACCGTAAAATTGTGGTTTTGTATGAACCGCTTTCAATTCAACTTTTATGTCGTTGGCGCTGCTTCCATACGTTAATTTAATGGGTTGATTTTGTGGCGGAAGTTTTCCAAAATGCAAAACTTCACCGTCATAATAGAACTGTTCGCCATAAGCTTCTGCCATTCTCGCCAGATAATTATAATGCGTTTCGTCGTATTGACTGCTGTAAATAATTTGAGAATAATCATTGGTATCAATTCGGATATCAAAACGACTTTTATCTAAACCCTGTTTTATCACTTCTTCAGCAATGATTCCCATATTGACAGCCTGATTTCCACCAAAACTCTGAATATGAGGAGCTCCATCCAATAAAATTGTAGGACTGTAACCTGACAAAACAATATTTCCAAGACTCATTCTTTCCTGACTGAAACCAACTCCGGTGATAACGCCTACAAAAGTTCGTTCCGGACTGTTTTCAATGTCTTTATAAGAAATAACAGCCGTTAATCTTTTGCCTAAAAATTTATTCGCTTCTTCTAAAGTATGGGTTTGGCGGTCGCCTAAAGTATCATGTGCTAAAGTCAGCGTAAATTCGTGATGTTTTTGTGAGCTTTGGGTAAGCTTGAAATGTTTGTAATATTTGATCACCTTACCTTCAATGACCAAAGATAACTTTACCAATCGGTTAATTCCGGTATGATGATTCTCTGAAATTCCTGCCGCATTCTGAGATGGGCGGAAAACGGAACCTCCGTTTTTTTCTGAGGTATTCATATTGTTGTGATTATGTGGTGGTTTAAAGATATTAAATTTTATTTATTTATCTAAATTTCAAGTCATAAATTTCATATTCAGGCTTTTAACTGTCTTTTATTTGTTAGAGAATTGATACTTTTTACTGAATCTAAAAAGTACATAGCCAATTGCAGCCCTGCTTGAACGGAGCTCTTTTTTATTTTTTTGTGATAACCGAAAAATAAAAAAAGCGGGAGTGGAAGAAGGATAAAGCTGCCATAAAAAACAATAAATTACAATTGAAGCCAAATATTGAGTCGAAAAAGACCGTCTTTTTGGGACAGTCTTTATTTGAATCTCTATAAACCTTAATGAATTGCTGTTACGCAGTTGGCCAGATTCCTTCGTAAGCAGAATTACCATAGTTGATTTTCTCAGCACTTACTACAAAGCTGATCAACATTGAGTTTTCGTCTACTGCGTCGAAGTCTACCTCGTGTTGAATTACGTAACCGTTTTCCCAGTTTAAAGTAATTAAAGTACCTTCTTCGTGAGACTTGTTGAAAGTAATTTCACCTGTTGTAGGCTTGTATTTTCCGTTTAACAATGATTCAAGGATGTCAGATTTTTCTGTTGCCTCGATTGTTAATTTGATTAATGCGTTTGACGGATCTGATGCTACTCTACCTGAAACATCTGTAGATCTTGAAACACTGTAGTTCAGCTTTAATAATTTTTGACCTTCGCTGCCGTTGAATTTTAAGATTCCTCTTGAATTTGCTGCCATAATAAGTAAATTTTAAATCGTTAATATTTTTGTGATTTCTATAACCCAAAGATAGAGACACTAAAAATATTTTTAAAACTTTCAAACCATTATTTCGAAAATTGTAGTAATTCTACGATTTCATGTAGTAGAACTACGACATTTTATAAACATCAACTATTTTTTAACAAATATTGCCAAATTTTAATATAAAGTTCACATTTTACGGAATAATAATTGGTTATCCTTTTAAACACCATAAAAATAAAGTATTATGAAAAAGTTAATGTTATTCGCCTTTGGAATAGGCTTAGTTGCGGCAAGCTGCGGATCGAAAGAACCGCAGATGTCTTCAGAAAACAAAGATTCTATGAATATAACTGCAGATACCTCTGCAAGCAAAGATTCGATGCCGATGACAAGTCCGGATACTGTGAAAATACCTGTAGATACCATTGCAACTCCGGTTAAATAAAAAGTTTAAAAAATAAATTTCAGACAAAAATAAATCTGCTGATAATTTCGGCAGATTTTTTATATTTGATTGAACAACCAAAACGTTTTAAATATGAAAAAAACAGGAATAGCAATGCTTTTAGGTTTAATGACTTTAGGAAGCTGTGCAGACAAAAAAGAAAATAGAGAAGAGTATAAAGAAAATCATAATAAAGATTCTTTGCTCAACATATCTGCAGAATCTGCAGCAGAACATTCTGAACCTACTCAACCGGAAACAGATACTCCGAAAGCATTACGAGATACAGCTGCCAAACCAACCGATTATGGCACCAAAGAAACAAAACCTAATACCTCTGTGGGAGGCTCAAGATAAAAAACTAATCCGTAGAATATTCTATGGATTTTATTTTTAAAAAATTTACAAAACAAACCTCTTATTTTCATTAAAAAGAGAATAATTATTTAACTTAATTATTACATTTGTATCCAACAAAAAAAATTCATGAAAAAAACAGCAATATTATCATTCCTTTTCCTTGCAGCAATTGCATTTGCACAAGGAATTAAATTTGAAGAAGGAAATTTTAAAAGTATTTTGGCTAAAGCAAAAAAAGAAAACAAACTTGTTTTTATCGATGCTTATGCAGTTTGGTGTGGCCCATGTAAATTAATGGTGAAAAATATTTTCCCGTTAAAGCCTGTTGGTGATTATTACAACGCCAACTTCGTTAATGCAAAAATTGACATGGAAAAAGGCGAAGGAATCGACCTTGCAAAAAAATACAATGTAAAAGTATTCCCTACTTATCTTTTCATCAACGGTGACGGTGAAGAAGTTCACAGAACAATCGGTTATGTTGAAGAAAAAGATTTCATCCAGTTTGCTATGGATGCAGGTGATCCTAGTAAAAGACTGACTGCTTTAAAGCAAAAATTTGAAAAAGGAGAAAAAGATCCAGAGTTTTTATTAAACCTTGCTAATCTTACCATTTATAATGATACCGATTTTTCAAACAAAGTAATTGAGCGTTATTTTGATTCAAAACCAGAATTTACACGAGATAATTTAGGTCTTCTTTTTCAGGCAATGAAAAGTACCGAAGGTGCACCTTACAGAATTTTCATAGAAAGAAAAGCTGATATTTTGAAAATGCTTCCTGAACAGCAATATGCTTCAATGGATAAAAATGTGAAAGTAAACACTGTTATGGCGAAAGCTTACAACACAACAACCAAAAAGTTGGATGAAGCTTATTTCCTTGCAGAAACTCAGAAATTCATGACTAAAGATGAAGCAGAAAACCTTTTGAAAAGAGTAAAAGCAAGCAGAGCCTTGAAAGATAAAGATTTTGCAACGTATGAAAAAATAACTATTGAATTGAATAAAGATACTTCGGCTTTAAGCGCAGATCAGCTTAATTCTTTAGCTTGGAACTTTTTTGAAAATGTAACGACTAAATCTTCTCTTGAAACCGCTGTAAAATGGGCAGAGGAATCTGTAAAAAAGAATGAAAATTATGCAAATACAGATACTTTGGCAAACCTTTACAACAAAATTGGAGACAAGAAAAATGCTAAAATCTGGGCGCAAAAATCAGTAGAGCTTGGAAAAGCAGCTGGTGAAGACACTGGAGATACAGAAAAACTATTGAAGAGCCTTTAATCTTTAATTTTAAAACATAAAAAGTCCCGCTGAACAATATATTTCTCAGCGGGACTTTTTATTTATCGACCTAGTTGTTAGGTTACGTCAATTCGAGTAGCGAAGCGTATCGAGAACAGCTTTTATTATCAAAACTTCTCGATACAGTTTTCTTCAAAAACTTACTCGAAGTGACGACGAAGATCTCTGACAATTTAGTACTCAAACAAAATACTTCCCCAGGTAAAACCACTACCGAAAGCGGAAAGAAGCACCAAGTCCCCTCTTTTGATCTTTCCTAATTCAATCGCTTCACTTAAAGCAATAGGAATAGAAGCAGCCGTTGTATTTCCGTATTTCTGAATATTATTATGGATCTTTTCGTCCGGTAATCCAAACTTCTGCTGTACAAACTGAGCAATTCTTAAATTCGCTTGGTGCGGAATAAACATATCAAGATCCTCAATTGTTTTTCCTGCTTTGTCTAAAGCTTCCTTCATGGTTTCAGGAAATCTTGTTACCGCATGTTTGAAAACGAAGTTGCCGTTCATGATCGGGTAAACCTCTTTATTCGTCACATTTTCAGGCTCTTTTCTCATTCTGTCGCTCCAGCCGTATTTTGAACCCGGGAACTGGGTACACAATTCATCGGCATATTTTCCTTCAGAATGCATATTCATCGCTAAAATATCGCCCGCATTTTCGTCTTCGGTTGCAGAAAGTATAATTGCTCCTGCTCCATCGCCAAAAATTACGGAAACTCCTCTTCCTTCATCAGAAAAATCAAGTCCGAATGAATGAACTTCAGCGCCTACAACCAAAATATTTTTATACGTTCCCGATTTAATAAAAGCATTCGCAACGCTCATTGCATAAACAAAACCTGAACACTGGTTCCTCACATCCAAAGCTCCGATAGTATCACAACCCAACATATCCTGAAGTAAAACGCCACATCCCGGAAAATAATAATCCGGAGAAAGTGTTGCAAAAACAATATAATCGATATCTTTTGCCGTTAAACCAGCTTTTTCTAAAGCTTTTTCAGAAGCCTTAAAACCAAGATAAGCTGTCGTTTCCTGAGCATCATTTCGGTTGATTCTGTGTCTTCTTTCTTTTATTCCGGTACGCTCGGTAATCCACTCATCATTGGTGGTCATTAGTTTTGCTAAATCATCATTGGTGACCACATGATCCGGAACATGAAATCCGATCCCTTTTATTGTACTTTTAATCATATAGTTTTTTCTAATTTTGGTAAAGATAAAATTTATTTTATACATCATATTTCAAATTAATAGTATTTTTACTTTATGCCTATTGATACAATTTACAGAGATTCGGGATGCGAATGGATAGACGTGGAAGCGCCTACAGAGGAAGATATGAAATACCTTCATGAACGTTATGAAATCAACAACCTTCTTCTGGAAGATACTTTAGACCCCAATCACTTACCCAAATACGAAGCCGACGGAAACGTAAAATTTTTCCTTTTACGCGAAAGCACCGAGCTGGAAAGAAAAAACCTCAACACCATAAGTGACATCAGTACCAAAATCGGAATTTTCCTTCTGGAAAATACGATTATCACTGTGCACAGAATGAAAACCAAAAGTATTTCGGAGACGAAAAAACAGCTTTCGGCAGGTCAGGGAAACTGTTCTCCCGATAAAGTTGCGTTAATGATCGCTCTGATTATCATGAAAAGTTTCGATGATGAAGCCATCAGTCTTTTTGAAACAATGGATAATATCGAAAACGAAATTTTCCTTAAAAACACCAATCATACCAATCAAATTCGCAGATTATACAGGCTGAAAAGAAAATCTGGTCTGAACTCCCGAGTTTTAACGATTTCTACAGATGCTATCGATAAATTTAAACTTCTCAATTTACAAGATTCTGAAGTGGTCGATCTAAAAGATAAACACAAAGATGTAGTTGCCGATTTTGATCATTTGAATATTCAAATTACCAACTTAATTTCAATGTTTTTGGCGCTGTCTGATCAGAAAGCCAATCAGGTGATGAAAGTTTTAGCGATTTATTCGGTTTACTTTTTACCCATTACATTTATTGCAGGTTTATATGGAATGAATTTCGACAATATGCCGGAACTGCATACCAAACAGGGATATTTTTATACTTTAGGCGTGATGGGAGTCATTGTGATCTGCACGTTTATTTATGCCAGAAGAAAACAATGGTAAAGTCATTGCGAACCGAAGGTGAAGCAATCTCAATATTCAAATTTTAATTTAGTTTTAAATAGTAATTTCCTGTAATTTTGAGATTGCTTCGTCACTTCGCTCCTCGCAATGACCTCAACATCAAAAACAAAATACCACACCAAACCATGAAACCCGAAATCCTCCAAAAAATTCTTGATGAAAATATACTTTCTCAGGAGTCCAAAGAAAAGCTGAAAGCACTGCATGAAAACATTTCAAAAAGAGAGTTTTCTGATCTTCTGGATGCTGAAGGAAACCAATATGTAGAGTTTGTGCAGGAAGGAGGCGGAGTTTGGGGAAGCGCTTTGGTCGGTTATTTATACGGACTTGAAATTTTTGGAATCCGTTTTTTGAAAGTTGCCGGAACCAGTGCAGGAGCTATTAATACGATGTTGATTGCAGCCTGTAAAACAAAAGAGGAAGCTAAAAGCGAAGTCATTAAAGAAATACTCTTCAACTGGAATTTTGCAGATTTCATGGATGGAAAAAGCTATGTAAAAAGCACCATTCATGCGATGCTCAACAATAAAAATTTCTTTAAGATCAATTTAATTATTACCCTTATTCTGACGGTTGGATTAATCAGTTTACCCTTTATACTTCCCTCAGAAACAACAAGAGAAGCCAAGTTATATTTCCTGATTCCGCTTGTTCCTTTGATTATTTTATTATTAATTTTAAAAAAGCTTTACCTGAATTTTCAGAAAAGCAACAGCGGACTCAATCCCGGAAATGTTTTTGAAGACACCATGAAAAATGTACTCAATGATTTCGGAATAAAAACGGTCGCAGAACTCAATAAAAAATTTATTCAAAAGGAATATGAGCTCAACCTCAATTACCGTTACGGCAACGGAATGGAATTTTACACCAACGCTTTAAACGGAATTGAAGAAATTAAAATGAATCATCTGGAACATATCGATGAAACGCAATACAGAATTTATTTTGAAGGCATCGAAAACAATGATTATTACAAAAACAATCCGTTTTATCAGTTGAGATCTGAATATATGGTTGTCACAACCGACATTCACGCAAAAATAAAAGTACAACTTCCAACGATGGCAAATCTTTATTGGTCTGAAGAAGAGCTGAAACACATCAGTCCGGCAGAATTTGTGCGTGCTTCGATGTCTGTTCCTTTCTTTTTTGAACCGATGCAAAAGCTCATTAACAAAGACGACGACTCTGTAAAATACGCCTGGAAATTCTGGATGAACACCCCAAAAGAAAATATTTATCCTGTCGGAATTTTTATCGACGGCGGAAGTATTTCCAATTTTCCAATCGATCTTTTTCATGTAACGGATATTTTCTATCCGCGACTTCCACTTTTTGGAGTGCAGTTAACGAGTGATTCTGCAATCAATGAAGAAAAAGGAAAAACGAGCGAACAAATCCTTAAAACACCACTTTCCTATGCCGGAAATATTATTGAAACTTTAAAAGGTTTTAATGACAAATCTTTCCTGACCAAATATTCATTTTACAATTTGTACAGCATAAAAACAGTGAATTGTGGAACGAGTAGCTGGCTTAATTTCTTTATGAAAAGAGAAGAAAAAGAACAGCTTTTCAATGCCGGATTTGTTGCCGCTCTAGATTTCCTCAATCAATTCGACTGGACAGAATACAAACGCGAAAGAATGATGGTGGCGATGAAAGAGAAAAAGATTTTGAAGGAAGAGGATACACCGACGGTGGGGTGATTTTGGGTTGGAGAGTTGGAGGGTTTTAGAGAATGAGTTAATTTTAATTTATATATTTTATAAAATTGCATTATTTAAATTTGTACTTCCCGTTACCAATAATTTTAATTGTAAATACAATAGTTCTCAAATGAAAATTCCTATTATCTTATTTTATCTTCTATCACTTTTTTTAATTTACGGCTGTGGAAAGAGTTTAGGAGAATGGTCAACTAGCAGTTTATATGCTCAAAAAATTGAAGGCACCTCAAAAATACTTTATAAATATGACGCTTGGGGAGGAAGAGATTCTAATGCTAATGGTTTTATCATTTTAGACTCAACTGAAAGCTTTAAAATTGATTTACCAAATGAACTACCTTTTTATAATCTTTCGGAAATTCCCAATAAAATAAATATTGAAGGGGTAACGCATGATTGTTATAATTCGTGTGGTGACGATTACTATAAAAGCACTCCTATTTTTAAAGTAATGAAAACCGAAAATGACATTAATAACGATATAAATATAATCACAAGAATCTATCAATATCGTGGTTACTCTGAAAAAAACAATGGTTTAGAACGTTATGTTTTTGAAAGTTTTAAAGAAACTAGAGACAGTTTATTTTTTTATGATTTGAATGATGTAGAAAGTATGAATGGACAACATCTGGATGAATTAAAAGTAAAAAAGGGAGAAATTTATTTAATAGAAAATAAAAATCATGAAATAGAAAAAATATCTATAAAAGAAATCAAATTAGCTAACAAGACCAAGGAATTTGTACATGACAGAGATGTTTTTTTAACTCCAAAACACAAAACCAAGAGTAGCCAATTCTCTGAACGAGGGATTTTTAGAGAAGTCAAAATTTCTCAGAAATAAAAATTATCATGTTAAAAATTCAGAATTATAAAAAATGAAAACAAAACAATTGTATAAATATAAATATTTGCTGATTATCGGTGGTTCAATGATTCCATTGTCAATGATCATGTTTATTTTTTGGATCTCAATGTTTACAGCACGGGGAGATTTTTCTAGCTTTGTCATTCAACTTTCACAATTCTGTTTTATGTTCTGGAAACTAATTTTTGCTCTGGGAATTATTTTATTGATTATTGGTTTTATAATGGATAAAGCAGATAAAAAATAGTTTATTATAGGTTTTAAATAATGATAAATCAATAAATACTTTTATAAAATGATAAAATCCTTAAATATAGTAATGTGTGTTTTATCTTTTTCGTTTCTCTCTTGTCAATCTATTCAGAATATAGAAAATAGGCTGTTGAAAAAAGTGGCTAAATTTGGTAATAATTCAATTGAAGGAGTTGCTTATAATAAATTATATGTAATGGAGGGTGCATACATTACACATAGAGATTTTGAGCCAATATTTCCCAAACTTGAAATACACAGAGGCTCTAACCCTAAAAAATATGAAGACTATCTCATGCTACATGATAATGGAAAAGTTGATCAGTTTTATGCAGAAAATACCCATTCCGCCTACCAACTATTAAATAAATCGTCATCTTCTAGTTTTTACGGTGTAATTTATAAGAAAAATCAGAAAATAATTATTGAAGCTATTCAAGCATTTAAAATGGGTGGAGGATATGGAACCTACAAAAAAACTGTAAAATTAATTAACAAAAAAATATACATACAAGAAGTTGGAAAATGCTCTGTATATGTTTTAGCAGAAAATAATTAACTTATTTTTATGTAAGTTTAAATTAAATCCAGTTCAATTTAAACAAAACCTACCCTTTCCTCCACATCGGATCATGCTTTAAGATCGCCTCATTCACAACGCAATCTTCTGCGTGCGCACCTTTTAAGAAACCAATACTCATTAAAAACTCATTGACAATTTCGCCACCGGTAAATTTGAAAGTTTTTTTGAAGAGTTTCATCCATTCCTGTAAAGTTTTGGGATGATGATGTTCGAGCCATTTTTCAAAAGAACCGAATTCTTTTTGGAGTTCTATAATCGTTTTTGCATTTTCAATGGCAGCGTTTACTTTTAGTTTATTTCTGATAATTCCGGGATCGCTTAATAACCTTTCACGATCTTCTTCATTATAAGCGGCAACTTTTTCGATATTAAAATCATCATACGCTTTTCTGAAACCGTCTTCTTTTTTCAAAATAGTTTCCCAGCTCAATCCTGCCTGATTGATTTCCATAATCAACCTTCCAAATAATTCATTGTCATCATGAATCGGAAATCCGTAATGATTGTCATGATATTTTTTGTGCAGCTCTTTTCTGCTTTCAGGCTGCATTCTTTCGACTGCTGAACAATAACTCATTAGAATAGTTTTTCTGTTTTTGTTAAAAATTGATCTAACGCTTCTTTAATATCAATTCCTGTGCGGTCTGCCAAAACGATGAGCCACCAGATATTTTCGCCTAATTTATGCTCAAGCTCGGTCGCAGAATTCTGTTTTGACCAGGTTTTTTCGTGTGACATCACATTTCTACCCACCAATCCGGCATCGGTAAGATATGCCAAAGCATCTTGCTCCAACGTCCATTCACTACTATTTTGCTGAAGCTCCAGTTGATGGTATTTTTTCCTGATTTCTAAAGAGCGTTCTATTATTTTATCTAAATTATTTTGATCCATCATTTTATTTTAGAAAGTAAAGGTAATGCAAACTGCTGACAAGTGTCTGTCAGCAGTGGCATTTATTTGGAGAAATATTTTACAGATGATCTATAAAATCAAGATATTGGGGAATACTTTTTTCTATCCATTCGAGAGAAGGATCATGTTCCAATCCATAATAAACAAAAGGTTTTTGGTAATCTGCTTTTACATATTCGAAGCTCAGTTCAAAAGGTCTTGTTAATTCTTTCATCGTGTATTTATATTTTCCGGAAGCACTAAAACCTTCATTATCAATTCCTGTTGAGATTGCCAAAGCGATCTTTTTTCCACCTACTTTAAAACCGCTTTTACTTCCATAAGCCCAACCGTGCAAAAGAACTTCATCCAGCCATTTTTTCAATAAAGGCGGACTGCTAAACCAATAAAACGGAAACTGAAAAATAATTTTATCATAAGCTTCAATTAATTCCTGTTCTTTTTTAACATCAATAATTTCATCGGGATAACTTTCGTACAGTTGATGAACAGTATATTTTTCAGGAAACTTGTTTAATTCTTCCACCCATCTTTTATTGATTAACGACTCTTCCATTTTTGGGTGAATAACGATGACTAATGTTTTCATATTTTTAAATTTCTTTTACAAAAATAATAGGTGTAACTTACATTTCGTACATTAGCAACCAATTGTATGGTACTATAAAAAATGTAAGTAATGACTAAAATAAAGGAAACATCAACCAATTTTGCCAATAAAAAAGCGCTCATAGATGAATGTCCCGAGCTTTATGCCTCAAAATTAATTGGCGGACAATGGTCACTTGCCATCTGCTGTTATCTGATTAACGGAAAACTCAGATTCGGAGAACTCAGAAAAACCCTCGGAAATATTACTGAACGTATGCTTACGCTTCAACTCCGAAGGTTGGAAGAAGATAAAATTATTACAAGAACTGTTTATGCAGAAGTTCCGCCAAGAGTAGAATATGAATTAACAGAAATCGGTTATCAACTCAAACCCATTATCGAAGAATTAGAAAAATGGGGAATTATGCATAAGCAAAGTATTTAAATTTTAAACTTAGAGCCTGTTTAAAAAAGAATAATAAAAAAGAGTAAGGGCTAA
>NZ_JAPDKN010000064.1 GCF_026163565.1 Chryseobacterium sp. YIM B08800 | reverse complement strand
AACTAATTTATAAATCTGTCTTTCTTAATACAAACTTACCATTGAACGGCTTGTTTGAGCTCTTTTTGCTAAAAGAAAAAGGCAAGGCGCAAAAAAGCGAGGAGTGAAAGCCGGATTAAGCTCCTGAAAAAAAAGTTCGAGGGTTGGAGAATGGGAGGGTTTGAGAGTTGAAATAAGAATGTTGCCCGAAAATATTCAGAGGGAATGTATTTGAGAAAACTTATAACAAGTCTTTAGGCAAAGCGATATTATTTTGTTTCATATACTCAATAAGCTCATTGTATTTGTCTTCGTAATCATTTGTACCGCACTTGTGAGAAATACTGCAGATTTCCGAGGGCTTTATATTGAGGATGTTTGAAATTTTTGTAAGAATCTCCAGATTGATTTTCACTTTTGAATTTTCGATATCAGAATACGCTTTTTGAGAAATACCCATTTCAAAGGCCATGTACTCTTGAGTTAGATCACGGTCGCGTCGCATTTTCCTGATATTTTGTCCACAAATTTTCATCACATAGTAGCTTTAGTAGTTTTCGGTATATTTTAGAAGTATATCTAATAGCCTTAGACAAAGTTAGTAAATACCTTTGTCAAAACATTACATATGCAGCATGATATTTCTTTTCAGATTACCTAAATCCTTTGTTTAAGGGAGATTTTGTAAAAAAAATATTGTTCGTTGCAAGACACAAGACTTATGGAGACGCAAAAATTTCATTATGACAATAATATTGTCAGAGCATTCCTCTATGCTACTATCGTATTCGGAATTATTGGTTTTATTTTAGGGCTAACTGCAGCTTTGATGCTTTTTTATCCTGAATTGCCTGAATTTTTATTTGGAACTGACGACACCACTATTCAGAGTTTAAGAAGTGGAAATATTCAGGGATTAGTCAATTCGCAAGGCGCTTTAGGATTTGGAAGAATCAGAATGCTTCATACCAGTGCGGTTATTTTTGCTTTTGTCTGTAACTCTTTCTTCTGCGGTGCTTATTATAGTATGCAGAGACTTTTAAAAACCAGAATGTATAGTGATACTCTATCATGGATTCATTTCTGGACATGGCAAATTATGATTATCGCTGTTGTGATTACTTTCTTAATGGGAATCAACACTTCAAAAGAATATGCAGAACACGAATGGCCGATCGATATTTTGATTACTTTCTCTTGGGTAATTTTCGGAATCAATATGTTTGGAACGATTGCCAAAAGAAGAGTGCGTCATTTATATGTAGCCATCTGGTTTTATATTGCAACTTGGATTGCCGTTGCGATGCTTCACATATTCAACAATTTAGAAGTTCCGTTATCTTTTACAAGCTGGAAATCATATTCTGCTTATGCAGGTGTGAAAGACGCATTGGTGCAATGGTGGTACGGTCACAATGCGGTTGCATTCGTTTTAACGACACCGGTTTTAGGTTTAATGTATTATTTTATGCCTAAAGCTGCCAATCGACCAGTATTTTCATATAAACTTTCGATTATTCACTTTTGGTCTTTAATCTTCGTTTATCTTTGGGCAGGACCTCACCATCTTCAATATACTGCTTTACCAGCATGGGCTCAAGCAGTGGGAACAGGTTTCTCAATCATGTTGATTGCACCATCTTGGGGTGGAATGCTGAACGGATTATTAACTTTAAGAGGAGCTTGGGATAAAGTAAGAGACAATCCTATCTTGAAATTCTTCGTAGTTGCAGTTACCTGTTACGGAATGGCAACCTTTGAAGGACCACTTTTAGCAACAAAATCTTTAAATAAAATCGGGCATTACACCGACTGGGTAATTGGTCACGTTCACTTAGGAGCTTTAGGATGGAATGGTTTCATGGCATTCGGAGTAGTTTATTACCTGATTCCTATTATGTGGAAAACCGAACTTTGGTCTAAAAAATTAGCCAACTGGCATTTCTGGTTGGGAACTTTAGGAATTATTTTCTATGCCGTACCAATGTATATCGCCGGATTTACCCAAGGTTTGATGTGGAAACAATTTAATCCGGACGGAACTTTATTGTGGAAAAACTGGCTAGATACCGTTACGGCAATTATTCCTTACTTTAAAATGAGATTCTTAGGTGGATTATTTTATCTGAGTGGAGCAATTTTAATGGTTGTAAATGTTTACAAAACAATTAAAGCAGGATCATTCCAGAAAAATGTGCCTGCAGAAGCTCCAGCTTTAGCCAATGTTGGTTCAGGCAGAAAAGAAGGCGAAGGTGTACACCTTTGGTTAGAAAGAACCCCTCACCTATTGTCAATATTAGCTTTTGTAGCCGTTGCAATCGGCGGGTTGGTAGAAATTGTTCCTACCCTGACTGTAAAAAGCAACTTACCAACAATATCTGCTGTGAAACCTTATTCACCATTAGAACTAGAAGGTAGAGATCTATACGTAAGAGAAGGCTGTAACTCGTGTCACTCACAAATGATAAGACCTTTCCGTGATGAAGTAGCAAGATTTGACGGTAAAAACGGGCAGTATTCGAAAGCAGGAGAATTCGTTTACGACAGACCATTCCTTTGGGGATCAAAAAGAACAGGACCTGATCTTCACAGAGAAGGTGCAAGAAATCCAGATTCATGGCACTTTAAACATATGTACAACCCAAGAATTACTTCTGCAGGTTCTATTATGCCACGTTTCCCTTGGTTGATTACCAATAAACTGGATCGTTCTCAAATGATCGATAAAATGAAACTGATGAAAAATACTTTTGATGTTCCTTACACCAAAGCACAGATAGATTCTGCAGATCGATGGGCAAATAATCAGTCACAAGCGATTGTAAAAAGAATTTATTCTGAAGCAACCGATGTAAAAGATCAAATGGATAAAGAGAAAATTGCCAAAGGAAACAATTTTGTACCAATGGAACAAAGAGAAATCATCGCAATGATTGCCTATCTGCAAAGACTGGGAACAGACATCAAAACGACAGACATCAAAACAGCAAGCGTAGATTAATTTTAAATATCTATTACAATGAAACAGAGAACACCCATATCTATATATATAGCGATAACCATAGGGATTACGGTAATGGCGTTCGAAATGTTCGCACAAGATGCCAATTATTTTTCTACACCTTTCTTTTGGGCATTGCTGATCATCATTACCATTTTATTGCTCATCATGAATTCTATCGGAGATTTGGTAGAAAACGAAAGGTTCAACAGATTGACAGAGCAAGAAAAACAAGAATATATTACCGATAAAACAACTCCGTATTATCTAAAACTTTGGAATTCGGCTTTCAAAAAACAATCGCAGGCTGAGGAAAAAGATATTTTAATCGATCATGGTTTTGATGGAATTACTGAGCTAGACAACTCTTTACCAAAATGGTGGATTGGTCTTTTCTACTTCGGAATGATTTTCTGTGCGGTTTACCTAATCGCTTTTGCCTTCACAGATTACGCTCACCCGGAAGCAGAATATGATAAAGAAACTAAATTACAGCTTGCCTCCATCGCAGAATACGAAAAAAATGCGCCGCCTATTAATTTAGAAACCGCAAAATATAGCGCAGATTATATTGCAGAAGGCGAGCAATTGTTTAAAACCAATTGTGTAACCTGTCATTCAGACGGTGGAAAAGGCGGCATCGGTCCAAACTTAACCGACACACATTGGATCAACATCAAAGAGAAAAGTTTATTTAAAAATGTTTTCTGGATGCTTGAAAATGGCTCACCAAACAATCCAACCATGCGTCCTTTCATAAAAGAAGGTACCATTACAGGAAGAGATGCAGAAAAAATCGCATCCTATATTTATCATATCAATCAGGAAAAATCTCCGATCACAGAAAAACAAGGAGGTGCGGCTCCGCAAGGAGAAATTGCAAAATGGCAAGAATAATTACTCATCTAAATATATAAAACTATGAATTGAATCTCCATCAGATGTATGTCGCAGTTGTAACTCAACTAACATCTGAAAACCTATTCACTTTAAATATTCCATAATATTTAATTATCAACTGAGGCATACATCAATGCAAAAACCTGTTCACTGAGCAGGTTTTTGTAGTTTAAAACAGGTACCACATTTGCATTTTTTTAACATAACTACTCCTCGTTGGCAAACATATTGCATCATATTATTAAACAAAGCCTTTACCAATGGGCTTTTCAAAAAAACAATTATGGTGAAGCTTATTAAATTTCAAATTTTCAAAATATAAGACAAGATTCAATATTTAAACATCGGTGAAACAATCCGTTCGCCAACCCAAAAACGAATTGTATATTTGTCTAAACCACAGAAATTTGAAAAGAAAATTCAACAAAAGAAAAATTCTCAGAGGTGTTGTTATTACAATCATCTCTTTTGTCGTTTTAATCATCCTGCTTATCTTAAGTTTAAGACTTCCGGCGGTTCAGAACTTTGTAAAAGATAAACTGATTGTTTACCTTGAGAAAAAAATAAAAACCAAAGTAAGTCTCGACAAAGTCTATATCGGTTTTCCAAACAGCTTGGTGATGGAAAATTTATATCTGAAAGGTCAGAATATTGATACCCTTTTAGCGGTGAAAAAATTCGATGTAGGTTTAGATATGTGGCAATTGCTTAATTCTAAAGCAGATCTTACCTCCATAGATTTAGAAGGCGTTCGCGCAAATGTGGTAAGAAAACCAGACGGAAAATTTAATTTCGATTATATTATTGATGCGTTTGCGACTTCCGATAAAGAACAAGAGGAAAAACCGTCAAAACCTTTTATTATTTCTCTTGATAAAATTAAATTAAAAGATATCGGAATCACTTTTAACGATCAGCAATCCCGAAATGATATTAAAGTATATTTCAAATCTTTTGATACCCGGGTAAAAACTTTCGACCTTCAAAACAACTCTTACGCAGTAAACGATATTAATCTTGACGGATTAAAATTAAAACTGAAACAAGATCTGGTAAAAGAAGTTGCAGCCAATGTAGAAGAAAAAGTAGATTCTCTGAATCAGAAAAAGGCAATGAAATTAGGTTTAAACAAAATAAACCTGACCAATTTTGATATTGACTATGGCGACGACAATACTAAAACTTTTGCAAAAGTTCTTTTCAAAGAATTAAGCACGAAAGTGAACAGCATCGATCTTGAAAACAACGATTATAATGTTGGAAATGTTTATTTAACCGGAGCAAATATCAACGCCAATTTATTCCTTCCAACGGAAAACGCCAATCCTAAAAACGAAGAAAAGTCTGAAGTTTCAAAAAATTCGGCGAAAGAAAAAGCAATGAAAGTTCTTTTGGGGAGACTTCATTTAGATGATGTAAAAGTCGCTTACAACAACACAGCCATCGCTCCTACAAAAAGCGGAATGGATTTTAACCATCTTAATTTTGCTAAATTAAATATCGATGTTCGAAATTTTAAAATGGAAAACAATGGTTTTGCAGGTTCTGTAAAATCAGCGGAAATACAGGAAGCAAGAGGTTTAGATATTCAAAAATTCAACACAGATTTTGTGTACGCAGAAAAAGAAGCGTATTTAAAAAACCTTTACCTGCAGACTTCGAAAACCATATTGCGTGACGAAGTTATTTTAAATTACAATTCGATTGACCAGTTATCATCCAATCTTGGAGCGGTAAAAATTTCAGCCGATATTCGTGATTCTAAAATTGGTTTTTCTGATATTTTAAATTTAGTTCCAACTTTAAAAAACACTGCGCCATTCAACAAATATCCGAATGCCACTTTAAATGTAAATGCATTTGTAAGAGGAACAGTTAATGATTTATCGATTCAGAATTTAAAAGTTTCAGGTTTAGACCAATTGCGAGTTTTAGCTTCAGGAAAAATCAAAAATGCGATGAACCCTGATCAATTGTATTACGATTTAAAGATTGCAGAAGTTTCTTCTTCCTCAAAAACAATTTACAATTTAGTTCCGAAAAATACAATTCCGAGCAATATTACTTTGCCTTCTTCATTTACGATTCGAGGAACGGCAAAAGGTACGACCCAAGTTGTGGATACTAATTTGCGTCTGACTTCAACTTTAGGAAACGCTGCAGTGATCGCTAAAGCAGATATGCGCAGAAAAAACAGAGAAACTTTTGATGTAAAAGCCAATCTTCAGGGTCTTCAGATCGGAAAACTGATTCAGAATAAAGATATAGGAAGCGTTACTGCAACCATCAATGCAAAAGGACAAGGTTTTGACCCAAAAACAATGTCTGCAAATCTTTCAGGTGACGTACAATCTGCAACTTACAACGGCTACACTTATCAGAATATGAATCTGAAAGGTAAAATAAACCGTGGCGCTTATGATATTGATTTAAACTCAAAAGATCCGAATGCCAATTTACATCTTGCTGCTTCCGGAGTTTATGATGAGAAAAATCCGACAGTAAAAGTCAATGGAAATATCAATAAATTAGATTTAAACAAATTAGGATTTTACAGTTCTCCAATGATTATTGCGGGTGGAATTGATGCCGATTTTAAAAGCTTAGATCCAGATAATCTGAATGGCTATCTTAATTTACAAGATTTTGCAATTTCAGATACCAAAGAAGTTTACCCTATTCAGGAAGTTAAGCTGAATGCAGTTTCAAGAGCAGATTCAACTTTAATTCAATTCAATTCGCAGATCGCAGATGTAGAACTGAACGGTAAATATAAACTGACTCAGATTTTTGGAGCTTTAAGTCAAACCATTAATCAATATTATCAGTTTCAAAAACCTGGCAAAACTCAGAAAATTGATGCCGGACAATTCTTCACCATCAATGCAACGATTAAAAATGACGATCTGATCAGAAAATTTGTACCGGATCTGAAAAGTTTTGAAACCATCAACATTACAGGAAATTACAATGCAGATTCTCAAAAAATAGAATTAGATGCAAAAATTCCACAGGTTTTGTACGGAACCAATACTTTAGAAAACACCAATCTGAAAATCACCAACGAAAATCAGGCTTTACAATATGATCTGAGTGTTGTTGCTTTGAAGAGTGAAAGTTTTGCTTTAAATAAAGTGAACATTAATGGCGATGTTGCCAATAATATCATCAATTATAATATCACCACAAAAGACGATAAAGATCAAACGCAGTTCCTGATCGCTGGAAATGCCAAGTCGTTGAATGATGTTACCGAAATATCGTTGAATCCGAATGGTTTAAAATTAAATTATATGGATTGGACGGTTGCTGAAAACAATAAAATCCAGATTTTCAGTCAGGGAATTGTGGCAGATAATTTCCGTTTATCAAATTCAGGAGCCGAAATTTCTTTACAGTCTGAAAGCAGTTCACCAACCAGTCCGTTGAATGTTTCATTGAAAGATTTTAAAATTGAAACGATCACAGAGATCATCAAAAAAGATTCATTATTAGCGAAAGGAACCATCAACGGAACAGCGCAGTTGAGAGATCTAACCAAAAATATGACGTTCACTTCAGACATCAATGTTTCTGATCTGATTGTTTATGGAAGTCCGGTAGGAAATTTAGCAATTAAAGTCAATAACCAATCCGCAAATCTTCTGAATGCAGACATTGCACTTTCAGGGAATAATAATGATGTGAAGATTTTAGGAAATTACAATACTTCTTCGAGTACGTTTGATTTAGATTTAAATATGAATCAGCTTCAGATGAAAACGCTTCAGGGCTTTTCGATGAACGCAATTACAAATACTGAAGGTTATCTTTCGGGAGATTTAAAAATTACGGGAACAACGACCGCTCCGAAAATTTTGGGTGACATTAAAATGAATAATGTCGGATTAATGATTGCTCAAACCGGAAGTGATTTCAGAAATATTAATGATAAAATAGGATTTACCAACCGCGGAATTGAGTTTGATAACTTTAAAATTAAAGACAAAGACGGGAACTCTCTAAACCTTGATGGACAAATCTTAACGCAGACCTACAGAGATTTTGCATTTAACCTCGATGTGAATGCAAAAGATTTCAAAGTTGTAAATTCTGAAAAGTCGAATGATGCCATGATGTATGGAATTCTTGCGATTGATGCAGCATTAAAAGTGCGTGGGAATCTAGATTTACCAAAGGTTGACGGTAGATTGGCAGTTTCAGAAAAAACAGATTTTACGTTTGTACTTCCACAATCGAGCCCATCTTTGCAGGAAAGAGACGGTATTGTAGAATTCATCGATCAGGATCAGATCGCTCTTAATAAAACCATAAAAGCAGATTCTGTCAAAGCAGAAAGCCCGATTAAAGGGTTGGATGTGAGTGTAAACATAGAAGTCGATAAAGAAGCGAAAATGTCGATTATTATTGATAAAGCCAACGGAGATTTTGTAAAACTTCAGGGTGAAGCAGATTTAACGGGTGGAATAGATCCTTCAGGAAAAACAACTTTAGTCGGTGTTTATCAGGTAGAAAAAGGAAGCTACGAAATGTCTGTAAGTCTTCTGAAAAGAAAATTTGATATTCAAAAAGGAAGCACCATCACCTGGACCGGTGAACCAACAGCCGCTAAATTGGATATTACAGCAATCTACAAAACCAATGCAGCGCCAATTGATCTTGTGGAACAACAGTATACAGGAGAAGCTGCAGATCTTAATCAGTTTAAGCAAAGAATTCCATTTAGTACTTTATTGATTCTTAAAGGAGAACTCTTAAAACCTGAAATTTCTTTTGATATTACCACAGATGAAAAAAATAATGCGGTTTCTTCTACCGTTACAGAACAGGTAGACCAAAAACTGTCTCAGTTGCGACAAGACGAAAACGAAATGAATAAGCAGGTTTTTGCTTTGCTTTTATTAAACCGCTTTATCGGTGAAAATCCTTTTGAAAGCAATTCGGGAGTTTCTGCTGAAACCTTAGCAAGACAGAGTGTGAGTAAAATTCTTTCACAACAGCTTAATAATATTGCTTCTAATCTTATAAAAGGGGTTGATCTGAATTTTGATCTTGAATCTACCGAAGATTATTCTACCGGACAACAGAATACAAGAACCGATCTGAATGTAGATATCAGCAAAAAACTATTGAATGACCGTCTGAAAGTTACGGTAGGAAGTAATTTCGGATTGGAAGGTGAAGCAAGACAAAATGAAAATACCACCAATATTGCGGGAGATGTTACGATAGATTACAGCCTTTCTAGAGACGGAAGATATATGTTGAGAGCCTACCGAAAAAATGATTATCAGGTTGCTTTGCAAGGACAAATTATAGAAACCGGAGTAGGATTTATCATCACTTTAGATTACGATAAATTCAAAGATATTTTCCGTAAATCGAGAAATCAGAGAAACAAGGAAAAGAGAGAAAATAAAAGAAAACAAGATAACCAAGTCGTAGAATTTAAATAATGAAGAATACGTTGAATACATACTGCAAATATTTTTTGGCATCAGGAATTACGATGGCTGTTATCTCGTGTAGCAATACCAAATTTCTGAAAGACGGACAAATGCTCTACACCGGAGCTGAAGTTAAAATAGAAAACGATTCTCTTTCCAAAAAAGAAAAAAGTGCATTGCAGTCTGCACTCGAAGAAAGTCTTACTCCAAAACCAAATTCTTCTTTTCTTGGTTTAAGACCCAAATTATACGCTTATAATGCAACAAAAGAACCTAAAAAAGAAAAAGGTTTAAAATACTGGCTGAAATATAAATTTGGTGAAGAGCCTGTATTGCTTGGAGATGTTGACAGAGAATTTAATAAAGATATTATTGTAAATTATTCTGAAAACAAAGGCTATTTTAATGCAAAAGCAAAATACGACACCGTTTCAAAAAATAAAAAGGCACAAGTAATTTATACCTTAAATCCTGGAGCGAGATATTTAATCAGTAACGTCAATTTTCCGAAAGATTCTACGCTTATAAATTCGGAAATACAGAATTTAAAAGAAAAAACGTTACTTAAAGCAGGAAATCCTTTTGATTTGGATGTCATTAAAAACGAACGACAAAGAATTGATGATGGTTTAAAAGACAAAGGTTTTTATTACTTTAGTCAAGACAATATTATTGTACAGGCAGACAGTACGGTAACTAAAGACCCCAAAGTTGAGCTTATTGTAAAGCTGAAAGACAACACACCGAAATTGGCAACCGAACAATTTACGATTGATAAAGTAGTTGTTTTTCCTAATTACAATCTTCGCGATGCTAAAAAAGGAAAATACAATATCCCGATGAATCCCGATTCTTTGAAAGGATATGAGTACAACAATATTTACGTAGTTGATCCTGATAAAAAATTTAAACCAAGAATTTTTGACCGAGCTTTATATTTCAACCAAGGTGATATCTACAACAGAAAAGACCACAATTTATCACTTAACCGATTGATCAGTCTAGGGGTTTTTAAATTTGTAAAAAATGAATTCGTCGTTTCCGATTCTTTAAATCATAAGTTTGATGCGTATTATGTGTTAACTCCGAGAGAACTTCAATCTTTACGATTGGAAGCTTTGGGAAGAACCAATTCTGCGAATTATGCCGGAAGCGAACTAAATTTAAACTGGACACAACGAAATTTTTTCCGTGGTGCAGAGCAATTTAAAGCTTCTGTTTATGGAGCATTCGATGTTCAAATGGGTGGTCCTGCAGATGCTGAAAATATTTTCAGAGCGGGAACCAATGTACAGTTATCGATTCCGAGAATCGTGGCTCCTTTCCGTTTCAATTCTTCAAGTGCTTTCGTACCGAGAACTAATATTAAACTGGGTTATGAATTCCAAAACAGAACCACTTTATATTCTTTAAACACATTTAATGCTTCATTTGGATATCAGTGGAAAGAAAATGTAAGAAAAGAACATGAGCTTAATGTCATTGATGTTTCTTTGATTCGTCCTGCAGATGTTACTCAAAAATATATGGACAAATTTCCACAAAATCCATACTTGGAAAGAGTGGTTGAGCAACAATTAATTTTTGGACCAACTTATTCTTACACCTACTCCACAACAATGCTTCCGAGAAAAAATACATTCTATTATAAAGGAATGCTTGATTTAGCAGGAAATATTACAGGTCTTGTAACGGGAGCCAATGCTAAAGAAGGAAAAGAAAAAACAATTTTCGGTGTTCCTTTCAGCCAATATGCAAAGATTGAAAATGATGTAAGATTCTATCATAAGTTTAATGAAAAAACATCTTTCGCTTCACGATTTATTGCGGGAGCTGCCATTCCGTACGGAAATTCAGAGCATATTCCTTTCTCAAGGCAGTTTTTTGTAGGGGGAAGTAACAGTATCAGAGCATTCAGAGCAAGAACTTTGGGTCCTGGAAGCTACGATCCCAGAACTCCCGATAAAGATAGAGTTGCTTTTGATCAGTCGGGAGATGTAAAGTTAGAATTGAATGCAGAATATAGAGCCAATCTTTATAAATTCTTAAATGTTGCCGCCTTTGTGGATGCCGGAAATATTTGGTTAATCAATGACGACATCGATAATAAGGGAGTTAATACAAGACCGGGAGGAAAGTTTTCTAAAGAATTTTTAAGTGAAATTGCCGTAGGAGCAGGAGTTGGCCTGCGATTAGATTTCTCCATTTTAGTTTTAAGACTTGATTTGGCAATGCCTCTAAGAGTTCCTTATTACGAAAAAGGCGACCGATGGACTTTTGACAGAATTAATTTTGGAGATTCCGATTGGAGAAAAGATAATCTGATTCTGAATATTGCCATTGGATATCCTTTCTAAATAACTGCCAAATTGCATTTAAAAAGATTCTATACAGATTTTTAACGCAAAGAATTAAATATCAAAGCTTTTATCAAAGGAGCAAAGATGAATCAACAAGTTGATTGAATGAAGCTATGTTTTCAAGCTTTGCGAAGCAAATTTCATTTGCCTTTGCATTCTTAAAATCTACGTTACATTTGAAAAAAACTTTGCGTTAAAATAAAATTTCAATACACCAAACATAAAAAAACGTTATGCTAAAAGAATTAAATTTTTTCTGGGAAACAGTAAAAGAAACATTTACAGAATGGAATAATTCATCTGCTTCCAATAATTCAGCAAGCTTAGCTTATTACGCTATTTTCTCAATTCCCGGATTGCTCATTATTATTATCTGGATTGCTGGATATTTTTTTGGTGAAGAAGCCATTCGCGGACAAATCAGTACTCAGATTAGCGGATTGATGGGACAAGATGTTGCCAAAAGTATTCAGGATATGATTGCGGGAGCACTCATTGACAAAGAAAATATTTTTATGAAAGTTGTAGGTATCGGATCATTGGTTTACGGTTCTACTACCCTATTTTTTCAGTTACAGAAATCGTTAAATAATCTTTGGGATGTAGAAGCAGCTCCCAAAAAAGCTTTAGTTAAATTTCTTTTAGACCGTGCCAATTCTTTGGGTATGATTTTAATTTTAGGATTTTTACTGATGATTACAATGGTTTTGTCCTCATTGATCGGACTTTTTAACAATTTCATCACGACCTATTTTGGTCTTGAAACGTATATCATTGTAGAAATTATTAATTTCACCGTAGGATTTTTAGTTATTGTCGTCCTTTTTGCATTGATGTTTAAAGTGCTTCCTGATGTGGAAATCAGCTGGAAATCGGTTTGGAAAGGCGCTTTATTAACTGCCGCTCTGTTTACTTTAGGTAAATTTTTGCTGAGTCTTTACTTCGGTCAGTTTAAACCAACCTCAGCTTTCGGAACTGCCGGAACGGTGATTTTAATTATGATGTGGATTAACTATTCGTGTATGCTTATTTTCTTCGGCGCAGAATTTACGAAAGTGTATTCTTATCGAAAAGGTTATAAAATTGTTCCTTCAAAACATGCTAAATGGAATAGTGCAAAACTCTATCGAGACAGCCAAATTCAAAACGAAGCTCAGGTTTAAAATAAAAATCCTCCCGAAATTTTCAGGAGGATTTATTTTTTACATTCTGTTTACGGTTCCTATACCTAATAAACTTAATGATTTTTTTATTGTCTGTGCTGTGAGATTTGATAAATTCAAACGAATCTGTTTTACATTTTCATCTTCCTGATTCAAGATCGGATTACTTTGATAAAAAGAATTATAAGTTTTTACCAAATCATAAACATAGTTCGCTACCAAAGCCGGGCTTAAAACTTCCGCAGCTTTTTGAACGACAATTTTATAATTTGCCAGTTGCATAATCAAAGCTTTTTCATATTGATTCAATTCAACCTCAGCAACTTCTTTCTGCTCAAAATTAGCTTTATTGAGCAAAGACTGAATACGCGCAAAAGTATATTGAATGAAAGGCCCCGTATTTCCATTAAAATCAATACTTTCTTCAGGATTGAAAAGCATTTTTTTCTTTGGATCTACTTTCAGCATGAAATATTTTAAAGCTCCCATACCTACACTTTCATAATTTTCGTTCTTTTCCTCCTCAGTAAAGTTTTCAAGTTTACCCAATTCCTCCGCTGCATATTTTGCAATATTGTGCATTTCCTGCATCAAATCGTCTGCATCGACAACCGTTCCTTCACGAGATTTCATTTTTCCGTTTGGAAGTTCTACCATTCCATAAGATAAATGGTACAACTGATCTGCCCAAGAATACCCTAATTTTCCTAAGATCTTAAACAGAACTTGGAAATGATAATCCTGTTCGTTTCCTACCGTATAAATAAGTTTTTGAATATCGTTTTCTTTAAAACGCTGAACCGCCGTTCCCAAATCCTGAGTCATATACACAGAAGTTCCGTCTGAACGAAGCAATAATTTCTGATCTAAACCTTCGTCTGTCAAATCACACCAAACCGAGCCATCCTCTTTCTTATACAATACGCCTTTGTCTAAACCTTCCTGAATAAGGTCTTTTCCTAAAATATAGGTATTGCTTTCATACTGAACCTGATCGAAATCTACGCCTAATCTTTTATAAGTCTGATTGAAACCGTCATAAACCCAAGAGTTCATTTCGCTCCAAAGATTTCTTACTTTTTCGTCACCATTTTCCCAATCCAAAAGCATTTGTTGAGCTTCTTTCATTAAAGGAGCATCTTTTTTAGCCTGATCTTCAGTGCTTCCATTCGCAATAAGCTCAGCTATTTCTTTTTTGTATTCCTGGTCAAATTTTACATAGTAGTTTCCTACAAATTTATCACCTTTCACACGATCAGTTTCCGGAGTTTCTCCTTTTCCAAACTTTTCCCAAGCCAACATCGATTTACAGATATGAATTCCTCTGTCATTAATGATCTGACTTTTTATAACATCATACCCAGCTTCTTTAAGAATTTGAGCGACAGAAAAACCTAACAAATTATTTCTAATATGTCCTAAATGCAGCGGTTTGTTGGTATTCGGTGAAGAATATTCCACCATTACGGTTGCATTTTTCTTTTCTATATTTGAAAACTGTTCAGAAACCGTTTTAAACTGATCTACGAAAAACTGGTTTTTAACTTTTACGTTTAAAAATCCTTTTACCACGTTAAAACTTTCCAGTAATTCAGTCTGTGTTGTTAATCCTTCTCCTAATTCTACCCCAATGCTTTCAGGATTTTTCTTCAATTGTTTTACCAAAGGAAAAGTAACGATCGTAAAATCACCCTCAAACTCAGTTTTATTTTCCTGGATTTCAAGTTTTATATCTTTCAACTGATAGAGATTAAGAATAACCTCTGCCAGTTTTTGTTCTATTATATCTTTAATATTCATGAGTTTATATTCATTTTTTAGGACATACAAAAGCAGTCCTAATTTCATATCATAATTTTCAAATGCAAATTTAGTGAAATAAAAAAGACTTCGTTAGCGAAGCCTTTTAAAAATTGTTATAGATTGAGACAATTATAGTCCCACCTTCTGCATTCTCTTAATATAGGATTCCAGTTTAAGCAGCATGCAGGAGCTTGCCCACCTTGAATTTTTCTAAGATCTTTTTTAGATAGCTTTTTTAAATTTTTCATAATATTTTATTGTTTAATAGTTTTGAAGTGAATATATAAAACCGCACTAAGGCGGTTTTAATATGAATGTTAAAAAATTGATTAATTAATGTCCCAGAAAAGTTTTGTTGTAAGTTTATCTCCTCCAATCGCTGACGAAGCTGATGTCCAATTAGCACCATTTACAGTTTGCTCATTGATAGGATAAGTTAATCTTGTTGGCACTTTCCCATCTGCAGCTGCTGTTGCATTCGGTGCAGTCAAGGCAGGATAATCTAATCTTCTAAAGAAATTCCAAGATTCAAAACCTCTGTTGTACATTGCTATCCAAGCTTGCTCGCCAATTCGCTGTTTCCAATTCGCCGCTGAATATGCGACGTTAGGATTAGCTAGATAAGTAGTAGTATCTGCAGAATTTATTCCCCAATATTGCATAGAAGCTTTTATAGCATTTTCATAATAAACTTGTGCTGAATTAGCCAAACTATACCCTCTTGCAGCACCTTCTGCTAAATAGAAATTGATTTCAGCTGCGTCAAATAAAACTCCCGGTTCATTTGGAGAAAGTAAGTCTTTTCCTATGCTGGAGTTTTCATCATAGATATTTGACAATCCTACCACTCCTCCTACATATGTTCCATCAGACATTGCCTCAAAATAAGATCCTCTACGGGGATCATTTAATGAATTCATTGAATTTACAATACCTTCTTCTGCAATAAAATCTTGTCTTCCACTAGCAATAACTTCGGCATATATTCTATTAAAATTAGGGGAAGTACTATCATATTGAAATAATGTATTGTTAGAATTGGCAGTTATAACTCCTGCATTAGCCGCAGATTCTACTGTTTGTTTAGCTAAAGTAGGATTTACATCAGCCAAATTTATTCCTATTTTAAGCTTTAAACTATTTGCAAACGTAATCCAACTGTTAACATTCCCGTTATAGAAATTATCTCCAGAAGTAAAACTAGGATAAGCAGAATCTAAAGTTGACACAATAACATTTAATCTACTAATAAGATCTTCATAAATTGTTTTTGCATCATCATATTTTGGAAGAACAATGGTTTCAGGCTTTGAAGCTTGAGAATATGGAACGTTTCCAAAGCTATCAACTAAAACCTGATAGGTATATATTTCAACCAAATTTACGATTGCTAATTTATTAGCCTGTTGTTTTTGCCAAGCTTGATCTGTTAAAGTCGCAGGTTTAGTTTCTTTGTTTATTTCTCTTTTTGCTTCATCAAGATTACCTAAAACATCTGTATATAAAGCTAACCACATATTATCTGGTACTCTTCTAGTACCTGTAAAGATAAATCTTGCATCATTTCTGTATGTGGTGCTTGCAAGATAATGTTGCATAAATCTAAAAACATTTAAATTTACACTAGGGGTAATCATTTGATCAGTAAGTTCTTTCTGAGCATTTGTAAAAAGAACCTCAGCTGAAACAACATATGGCTGACTTTGGTTATTATTAAAATCTTCATCTCCGTTTACACATCCTGTGAGAACCGTTAATGAGCCTATAGTAAGTATTGAAAATATCTTTTTCATTTTATTTTTTTTAGAAGTCTAGTTTAACATTGAATGAATAAATACGAGTTGTAGGCATTACTCCTGATTGATAGCCCTGAATATTTCCTGAGGAAGTTCCTGCTTCAGGATCTGCATCTGGAAGGTTTTTATGAATAATCCATAAGTTCTGCCCCATCAAACTAAAAGTCATCCCTTTAATAAAAGTGTTTCTTAGCAAATCAGTTGGTAATGAATAAGAAATTTTTGCTTCTCTCAATTTTACATATGAAGCGTCGTAAATAAATGCTTCTTGTGGTAGACCAGCATCAGTACCAAATGCTCCGCCTGCAAAAGACGCATCAATTCTTACATCATTAGGAGTACCATCTGCTTTCACACCTGGTAAAATAACTCCACCTCCATTATCCAATGTATTTCTTACAGGATTTCCTAAATCATTTAATCCAGCACTATATTCATAAAGACCCGTTAGTCCTCCATATGATTGGTCAAGAGAATAAACACTACCTCCTTTTTTCACATCGATTAAGAAACCTAACGAGAAATTTTTATATCTGAATGTATTATAAACACCTCCCATCCATTCTGGTTGTATGTTTCCTAAAACTCTATCTGAAGCAACTAAATAAAGACCGTCATCTCCAACAACTTTATTTCCATTAGCATCATACACAAAGCCAGTTCCTCTAAATGTACCGTAAGCTTCACCAACTGTAGCATTTAAAGTTGTTTCCTGAAAACTTGCAAGTTGCAAATTTTGTCGTCCTTGGCTTAAAGCTTTTACGATATTCTTATTTTTAGACCAGTTTAAATTAATATCCCATTGGAAGTCACTGCTTTTTATTGGCACAACAGTAAGCGCAACTTCTACCCCTTTATTTTCTGTTTCTCCTGCATTTATTAATGAGAAACTATGTTTAGTTGATGGCGATTGAGGTACGCTGAACAGTAAATCTTGTGTATTTGTTTTATACAATGATACATCTAATGACACTCTTCTTTTAAACATTGATGTTTCTAAACCAACTTCCCAGCTTTTTTGTCTTTCTGGTTTTAAATTTCCAAAGTCTACATAAGTTGTGCTAATATCCGCCATAGGAATACCGTTTACAGTTCCTCTGTTTCCATAAAAACCGGGTCTTCCAAATGCCATGTCATTACCTACTTCAGCATAGCTTAATCTTACTTTACCAAAATTTAACCAATTTGACTTAAACAATTCAGAAAAAACAAAGCTCGAACCTAATGAATAGTAAGTATAGTTTCTATTAGATTTTGGCAAAGCACTTGAAGTATCATTACGAATAGTTCCTTCTAAAAATAAAAATCGGTCAAAATCTAATGAAGCCTGTGCATAAACACCTGCTTTTTGACCTCTTATATTGTTTTCTACGAGCGGATAACTAGCTCTGGAATTGGAAACAGTATATAAATCAGGGATAATTAAACCTCCTGTTGTCGAATTTTCTGAACCTCTTGCATGTTGATCCATAAACTGTCCTCCCGCAACAAACTGCGCATTAAATTTATCAGATACGTTCCAAGTATATCGACCAATTAAGTCATACGTTTGTCGCATAATTGTATCATCAAATACCCAGTAACCTGAAGTTTCATCAGCTTGAGCCAAACCGAATTCTTCTGCGTGACTTCCTATTGCTTTTCTTATTTCTTGTTTACTATTTGTATAATCAATTGTTGCTCTTCCTAAGATATTGAATTTTTTAGTTATATCATAAGAAAGTTCAGCACCTGCAATTAATCTTGTTTTATCATCTGACGAATAGTTTTTATAACGATCCCAATAAGGATTATTCCAATAATATGGAGAAAGGTTTCCTCCAGTTGGGTCTACCATATTCCAAGTATAATTCTGGTTGGTTCTAAAAAATTCGTCCCTAAGCTCCAAAACATCCACATTTAGAGGCCACCACTGCCGGAATCCTGTAAGAATGTTATCTCCATATCCAACAGAGTTTCTACCAAC
>NZ_JAPDKN010000063.1 GCF_026163565.1 Chryseobacterium sp. YIM B08800 | reverse complement strand
CCAATAATATGGAGAAAGGTTTCCTCCAGTTGGGTCTACCATATTCCAAGTATAATTCTGGTTGGTTCTAAAAAATTCGTCCCTAAGCTCCAAAACATCCACATTTAGAGGCCACCACTGCCGGAATCCTGTAAGAATGTTATCTCCATATCCAACAGAGTTTCTACCAACAGTTGTCTGATCATTAAATGTCAAGAAAGTTCTTGCTGAAAATTTATCCGAAAATTTTCTACTAAAACTACCACTCAACATATTTTTATTTAATCTACTGTTTGGCAATACTCCAGTTTCATAATTGTTGGTAAATGTTAAATTATAAGTATTTACATCATCTCCTCCATTCAAATTGAAACTATTTACAAATGCCAATGAATTTTCAAAAAACTTAGACGGATCATTTTTAGCAGCAACCCAAGGTGTAGGTTTTCCATAATTAGGATTTCCAGGTACAAATGAATTCCACTGATAAACAAGAGTATTCGGATTATAAGCAGGTCCATAAGAAGCATCATCTCCTATTGGAGCCAACGGATAATCATATCCGCTTACACTAATAAAACTATCTTCACCTCCATATCCACCTCCATATAGTTTTTGATATTTGGGAAATGTTGTTTTGTCAATTGAACCAACTGAAACTGTAGAGTTCAGTGATAATCCTAAGGTTTTGCTTTTTTTACCTTTTTTGGTCGTAATAATCACAGCTCCATTTGCTGCCATACTACCATATAATGCAGTTGCTGCAGCTCCTTTAAGAACATTTATAGATTCAATATTATTAGGGTCAATATCTGCTGTTGCGTTTCCAAAGTCAAATCCGTCACGACCTCTAGATGCATCGCTTGAATTTAAATTTCCGCTAATAATGGGTACTCCGTCAAGCACTATTAAGGCCTGATTATCCCCTGTAATACTTTTTGCTCCCCTTAAAACGATATTACTTGAGCCACCAAAATTTCCATTATTTTTAATTTCCATACCGGCTACTTTACCCGATAAGTTGTTAATAAAGTTATTTGTTGGTACAGAATTGACTTTCTCTGCGTCGAGAGTTTGGGAAGAATATCCTAAAGCTTTTTTTTCTCTCTTAATTCCTAATGCAGTAACAACTACACCTTCGATTTCTTGTGTTTTTAGGGAATCACTCGGCTTTGTTTGCGCTTGGGCAACCACAAAAGTCGAGGAAAGTACTAAAATTAGCACCCCTGTGGTTAATTTCTTCATATAAATATTAATTTTGTATTAACAAAGTTGTAAAAACTTCTCTTATAAAACTGTTAAAATTTCAAAAAATTATTGTTCTTAACATAATATTTGGTATTTCACAACATTTTTACAGCTTTCAAATGTTAAAATTTATGGATTTATTAAAAAAATGGTCAAATAATTACATCGAAGCAGGTTGCGACGAAGTTGGAAGAGGTTGCCTGTGCGGACCGGTTGTTGCGGCAGCTGTAATTTTAGATGAAAATTTTGAGCAGAGCCTTGTTAACGATTCAAAGAAATTGAGTTTTAAAACAAGGATGGATTTGGATAGTTACATTAAAGATAATGTAAAAAGCTTTGCAATTGCCGAGCTTTCTCCTGCATTCATTGATGAACATAATATACTGAACGCCAGTATTCATGCCATGCACAGAGCTTTAGATAAACTAGCTATAAGACCCGAATTTATTTTGGTAGACGGAAATAAATTTCACCCTTATAATTTCATTCCACATCAATGTGTAATTAAAGGGGATTCTAAATTTTTATCAATTGCAGCAGCTTCTATTTTAGCAAAAAATTATCGAGATAAATTAATGATAGAACTCCACGAAGAACATCCAGAGTATGGATGGAATACCAACTTTGGTTACGCCACAAAAAAACATCAGGAAGCCCTTATAAAGCACGGTATCACAAAATACAATCGACATTCTTTCCTTTTGAAATATGATTAGGGATAAATCATTGTTGAATTATCATTAAAGAAATAAGCCCCTTCTTAATTTAAAATATTTCTAAATAAAAAAGAGAAGCAATAAACTGCTTCTCTTTCTGTTATAATAAGTTAACTTGTCTTTAACTCAAATTAGTTCTGATTCCAAAAAGGAGTAAGTTGATTCTTAACAAATACATCTGCACTTGAAATATTTGGAACATTCGCTGAGTTAGCCGCATATTCAGAGTTTGGATAAACCAATCTGTAAGGTTTGTTAGGATACTGAGCTGTTGTTGCCATTGGTGTAAAAGGATATCCAGTTCTATTGTATTCAATAAACATTTCAGTTGGATTGATATTGGTCAACGCAATCCATTTTTGAGTCATAATTGCCTCAATTTTCTGTGTATCTGTTCCTGTCCAACCAAGCCCAACTCTAGTATTAGCTGAAGTAATATAAGTTGAAACTTGTGCAGCGTTCGCTCCTAACCAAGCTCCATTTGCTGTAATTGCTGTATTAAATTTGCTTGATGGAGAGAAACTAAAGATTGCTGGCCATCTAAGAGCTGCCTCCGCTTGCAGAAGATTACTTTCTGCTCTTGAAAAAAGAACGCCACCTCTACTATTATTATGATCAACTATTTGAGCCCAAGTCGATGCAGGTGTATTACCTCCAGCAAAGTTACCTGCACCTAGTTTTGATGTATTTACATTATCTACAGGTACTCCCGGTTGTCCAGGAACATTACCCTGCCTTACACCTTTTAATCCTGTAAATGGATTTCCATTTGAATCAACTGAAGCTACATTGGTAAACAATCTCGTTCTTCTTGGATCTTTAAGTCCTGTAAATTTAGAATAACTCGCATTATTCAAGATAACATTACCTTCCAAAGCATTTGCCATATGTTCAGAAACAACGACTACAGCATAATTTGACACTTGCTGTGCCGAAGCGTTTCTTGCCCAAGTTAGAATATAAGGATTCATTTGATCATTACTTGCTGTAGAATACCCAGGATTCACTACTACTTCTTCATCGATAAATGTTGCAGTAGCCAAAGTTTGAAGTTTTGTATTTCTATAAGTTGCCAAGTCTCCCGTCACCTTAGACATTCTAACTAACATTTTAAGTTTAATTGTATTAGAAAGAGCTTTCCATTTATCCATATCTCCATGAAATACAATATCAGAAACAGGCTCTTCAGCATGTTCATCTGCGGCATCAATTAAAGCATTAGCTTCTTCCAACTTGGAAATCAAGACTTTGTAAATATCCGCATCATTGTCATATTTTGGGGTAGTATTCTGTTGCCCCATAAATGCTTCGCTATAAGGCGCATCTCCATACAAATCTACAATATATTGCATGTAATAAGCCTTCATAATTTTAGCAATAGCAATATAGTAATCTTGTTTATGATTATCATTTATAAATTTTTCCATTTGGTCGAAATTGGCAACTCTTGGATACAAACCCTCCCAAATCCCTCTATAGAAAGTATTATCTACACTTGACAAACTAAATTCTCTAGAATACGGACCTGCAATCGTATATGAATTTCCTGCCCAACTATTCATCATAAGATTCCCAAACTGCATCATAGTTCCAGCCTGTGTTCTATAAGCTTGGCTAATTGCACCTGGAAGCATAAGCTCAGGGGTAATTTGTTCGGCTTGCACTGCATTTGGATTATCATTAACATCCAAGTAGTCATTACTGCAAGATGTTGCCGTAAAACTTAAAGCAGCTGCTAAAATTGTTATTAAAAATTTATTATTTTTCATTTTGTTTAATTAAAAAGTTGCATTAAGGTTAAAACCAAAAGTTCTCATACTAGGATATTGTCCTGTTACCGCAATTCCTCCAGCATTTCCAGTAGTATTAGCCGTTTCAGGGTCATTAAAGTTTCTATTATCTTTTGCATAGATGAAGAAAGGATTTCTCGCATATACTCCTATTGATAATGAATTAACAAAAGTACTTTTCAGAATTGATTTTGGTAAATCATAGCTTAAAGCAATTTCTCTTACTTTTAAAGCTGTTCCATCTACCACAAATTCTTCTCCTATTGAAGAATAAGCAGCAGTTGTAAAGTAATTCATTACTCCAAAATAACTATCATCATTACCTACCGGTGTAGTATTTGCAATATATTGTCCATTCACCAACTGAACCGAATTAGGAATTACATAACCTTTAGATCTATCAAATTCAGCTGTTTTTTCCGATGCTCCCGTAGAACCTAAACTTTCTTTTGCTAATGATACAAAGCTATTTCCTGTTCTATAATCCGCAGTTGCACTCAAAGTAATTCCCTTAAATTTAAATGATGTGCTAAATCCTAAAATATAATCAGGATTAACTTTTCCAAGAACTTCAAAATTTGAAGTAGACAGAGGATTACCATTTGCATTTACAATAATATTTCCATTTGGGTCTCTTTGATATCTTGTTCCTTTAATAACTGGAAAACTTTCACCTTTAACAGCAAATATACCAACATTTGTAGTAGTAGAATTATATAATGCTACTTCATCTGCTCCATCTGCTAATGATAAAATTTCAGTATCATATGTAGAATATGATCCTCTTATTTTCCATTCAAAATCTTTTGTTTTGATAGGTGTAAGACCTAAATCTAATTCATAACCTTTATTTCTACTATTTCCAATATTATCTTGGAAATTAGTTATACCTGAAGCAGAAGATGTAGAAATAGTTGTAATAAAGTTTTTATTATCATTTCTGAATATTGACCCATCAAAAGTAATTCTGTCTTTGAAGAACCCTAACTGTAACGAAGCCTCCTTTGATAAATAAAATTCAGGCTCAATATCTTGAGCAAAGATTGTTGTTGTAGGTAAATAAGAAGAAAGCGATCCAAAAGGGTATCCTGTCGGGAAAGCACCAACTCTGTCTAATCCATACAAACCAATAGTAGAACTATTTCCTACTCTACTGTAGTTTAAACTTACTTTTGCATAGTTTAATACATTTCCTTTTAGACTTTCAAACGCTTTTGTAGGAATAAAAGAGGCTCCAAAAGAATAATAAGGATATCCTTTATTACTAAACGGTAATTGAACTCCTTGTATCGTCACAGGATTAACACTTGTAAGAGAGCTTTTTTCGTATCTGAAAGTAGAGTTAAAATACAAGAAATCTTTATATCCTAAATCTAAATTGGCAAACCACGCAAAAGATCTCTGTCTTGTATTACTGTTATCAAGTCTAGAGAATAAATCTGGTTGTAGTACATTATTTATATGATACCAACCTGGAATTTTAAGATTTTGACCACCAACCTGAGTAGTAGAAGTAGACGCATCTTGAATATTATGACCTACATTAAATTTGAAATTTAGATCATCTGTGAAGTCATAGTCAAAATTTGCCATCAGATCACCATAATACCTAAAACTTGATGATACTGTTTTATAATAATTTGAAATGATTGGGTCAAGACCATAGTCTACAGGTGAAGTGCCATCGATAGGAGTATCGGTCCCATCATATACCCTATCAAATGCAAACGCATTCAAGTGACTTTCCTGAATTGAAGAACCTGAAACAGCAGTTCCTGCATAAGTAAATGAAATATGATCGTTTAACTTATACTCCATATTAATCAATCCTGTAAATATTCTGTCCTTAGTATCTGCTCTATCATTATCGATAGTCCAGTAAGGGTTAACCGTATATATACTATAACTAGCATCAGGAAGAGAATTTCTAAACTGCCTTACATCTACATTGGTTGGAGTTTGAAGCAACTGACCATATAGATTAGAATCAGTAGTAGATGTTCTTCTGTCTAAATAATTAACATTACCATCAATTCTAAATTTACCTAATTGCTTTCCTGCCTTTAAGATGAAATTATTTCTTTTCAAATTATCTTTCTCTACTACAAAATCATTTTCAGCTCTGTTAACAGATAAGAAAACATAAGAATCTGATCCTCCAGCTGTCACAGACAATCCATTTTGGATTAAAACGCCCGTTTTAAAGAAGTTAGACATTCCATCTTTTTTATAACTAAAAGTCTCTCTCAACCAAGAATTATCAGCTTGTGGCATCCCTACAATCAACGATTGACCTCCTAAAACAGAAGAGTAAGCTGGTCCCCAGTTTGTATTTTCATAAGGCGTCCAATTGGCACCACCATAATCAGTTGTATCGAAAGTATCTCCGGGATACCCCTGTCCATAAAGTTTCTGTCTGATTGGCATTTTGAAGACAGTAGAAAAATCAATAGAACTCGTAAGATTAAACTGTAATCTTTCATTTTTTGTTCCTCTTTTTGTTGTTACTACAATAACCCCATTACTTCCTCTTTCACCATATAGAGCAGCACCTTGCATTCCTTTGATAATATTCATATTATCAATAATTTCAGGTGGTATATTTTGTAAAATATCTAATGTTGAGATTACACCATCAATTACAACTAGCGCTTGGTTATTTCCAGAAATTGATCTTGGTCCTCTTAACACAACTCTTGTCGATGAGTTAACAGAATTGTTAGTTGTATTAATTTGTAAACCTGAAACTTTACCCGTTAAAGATTGAACTGCATTAGGGTTGTTTGCTTGTGTAATTTCTGCGCTATTCACGACTTGGTTAGTAGAAGTTACCGCATCCTGTCTTTTTTTAAGCCCTAATGCTCCAGTCACAACTACTTCACGAATGTCTTGAGTTCTTAAAGAGTCGCCTTGCTTTTCTTGAGCGTTCATCATGGCAATAGATGAAGTAAGCACCACAGCAAGAATACTTGTAGTTAATTTATTCATTTAAACATTAATTTTTTTGTGACCGTAAAGTTGTGAAATTTTTGTTAATAAACTCTTAAAACTTAAAAAAAAATCAATTAATTCAATAAAATTAATTTTTTCTCAATCACAATATCAATTTCATATCAAATTTTAATCATATAATAAAAAAACAATTGAAAAACTGCACAAAACGCAAAACAAATCGATTAAAAAGATTATATTTCAGCAAACAAGTTTTATGGAAATAATAATTTTGGACATTAGTTTTATTCTAAATTTCATTAATGATTATAAAAAAAAGATTTTTAAGCAAAAAACATTTAAATCAGCGTATTAAAATAAAATAAAATAAAAAGTTAGAGCCTGTTTAAATTTTATTGAGTAATAATTTTATGGCAGAT
>NZ_JAPDKN010000062.1 GCF_026163565.1 Chryseobacterium sp. YIM B08800 | reverse complement strand
AAAGAGAAATAAAACTCCGTGAATCCAGCCAAAATATTTTACAGGCTCAGCAATATCAAGTATATATTTAATGGGCATTGCAATAAAAAGTAAAATTAAATAAGACATACCTTCGATAATTGCAGTTTTACGGTAAAGATTAATCATAAAATTAGGCTGGTTTAGACTTTTGATTTTTTGCTGATATTATTTTATCTGTGTTTTGAATGTAATAATAAACCAAAAAACAGACAAAATTTATCCTCTTTTCTTATCGGGTATAAAAATGCAACAAATTATTCTATATTAAATCGAATTTTAGTGATTTTTTAATTAAATTTATATCACTATAAATCATGTGAACTGTCGTACGGGAAAATTCTAAACGGTAAAATAGTTTAAATAGAAAATTTTAAAAGTATGAGATTCAGGAAAATTCTGCTTACTTCTTTTCTGGTGATTTCCTCGCAAACATTTTGTCAGCAACTGACACTGAAACAATGTATAGAAAAAGGGAAACAAAATAATGTCATTATAAAACTGGCAGAGCAATCTCTTGAAACCCGGGAAAAGCTTCTGCAATCCAACAAAAACAGCAGTCTTTCGAAAGTAGATTTTCTTGGTGGCTACAATTATATCGGTGAGCCTTTAAAAGTTAATCTGCAGCAGGTAAAAGACGGAATTGTGGAAGGTTCGGCCAATCAAAGTGTGTATTCTGCCAATGCAGCGTATCAACAGATTACGGGAAACCAGCTTTCACAACAGGTTCAGGATGTTATTTACCAGACTTCTAAAGATATTATCAGTGCGGTTTATCCCAACTATAACCCTGCAATTACAAAGCAAAGTTATTTTTTAGCTGGAATTTTAGTGCGTCAACCTATTTATTTAGGTGGAAAATTAAATGCAACAAAAGAGCTTTCAAAACAGCAGGTAGAAAGCGGAAAAGCAAACTTGGAGTCTTCTCAGGATCTTACAGCTTATAATATTTCTTTAAATTACATTCAGGTGATGTATCTGAATTCGATGATTAAAAAGCAAGAGAAGATTGTAGAATCTCTTGAAAACAATGAAAAATATGCACAAAGCCTTCTGAAAGCCGAGATTATTCCTCCTTATCTAAAGAACTGGTCAAATATTACAAAACTTCAGGGCGAAACCAATCTTAAAAATCTTAAACTCGAAAAAGAAAATGCGCTGTTAACGCTGAAAGATTTGATGGGAATCTCTCTTGATGAACCGTTGGAAATTAATGAAGAACTGAATGAAGACATTGACATGCCTAATTTTTCTTCGTCTGAAAATAATGCAGATTTAAAATTATTATTAAGCAAAAAGAAAGAAGCTGAAACTACTCACAATATTACAAAGTCGCTTTCAAGACCTAATATTTTTGCCATTGGAAACTATCAGTTTTTCAGAAACGATTTACCGCTAATTACTCCGCCTTGGTTGATTGGGATAGAAATGCAATGGACGCTTTTTGACCCTGAAAGAAAATCCAGAAATCTGGCTTCGCAATCTTTAATAAAAGAGACTGATCTTTTGATCAATCAAAAGCAAAAATCGGTGAATTTGGCGACCAAAATTTCTGAAAATAAATTAATAAGCTTTAAAGAGCAGAACGAAACATTTGATGCTGCAAGAAAACAGACGTATACTACGACTGAAATGGTCAGGAAAAGAATGGAAAACAGTTTGTCTTCTGTAAAAGATGTGAACGATGCTTTGCAACTTCAGTACGAAGCCGAAAAACTATATTATACGTCTTTAGTTGCCTATCAAACGGTGATTGCGACTTATTTTTACATTACCGGAAACGTCGAAAATATTACCAATTACATTCCTTAAACTGATAATAAAATGAAAAACTTTATAAAAAATTACTGGGCGGTTTTTATTCCAATTATTGTATTGGTGGTTGCTCTTATTTATCTTTTTCAAAACAAATCTCCAGAAAAGAATAAAGAGAGCGTAATAGGAATGGTAGATGCCGAATTTGTGGATGTCTCTCCTTCATTGCCCGGAAGAGTGGTTGAATTATTGGTGAAAGAAGGAGACGAGGTAAAAGAAGGGCAGGTTGTAGCTCAAATGAAAACTTCAGAGATTGAAACCATTCAGGCGCAGGTTTCTGAAGCGGTGACGGTGGCTCAGAATCAATTAGATAAAATTAATCGTGGAGTAGAACCTGAAGTTTTAAAATCTGCAGAAAATCTTCAACAAATTGCCAAACAACAGATGGATTTGATGAATAAAACGTATACCCGTTTTCAGAATCTTTATTCGGAAGGTGTGATTTCAGGGCAGGAAAGAGATGTTATTTATTTTAAATATAAAGCGGCACAAAAAGAACTGGAAACAGCAAACCTTAATGTTCAGCTTCTACAACGCGGAAATAATCAGGAACTTAAAAATTCAGCTCAGGCAATTTTAAATCAGGCGAAAGGTGCCGATCAGCTTGCTCAGGAAATAAAAGATAATGCATCTATAAAAGCTCCTGCTTCAGGAAAAATTTCGACGATGATTTCTAATAAAGGAGAAATGGTCAATGCGGGTTATCCAATGATGACAATCCAGAAAGACCATTCTTTTTTTGTGAAGTTTAATATCCGTCAAAACCAAATGATCAAAATTGATAAAGGCAGTACAGTAAAGATGAGAATTCCAGGTTGTTTACCGGAAGAAATAAAAGGAACTGTTGTAGAACTAGCGCCGGCTTTAGGATATGCTGATTGGGTTCCGGAAAAACAAAATGGTGAATTTGAACTGAGAACATTCCAGATAAAAGTAAAACCTCAAAATATCAATTCCATAAAAGGACTTCGCTCAGGAATGACCGCACAGCTTATTTTTGATTAAAAATGTTTACTTCGAGACGGATAAATAAGACCTTTTTTACCGCAAAAGCATCAAAAGAAATGATAAAAAAAAAGAAATTCAAAAGTTCACAAAATAAGAGTAAAACATTTTTTTTTACATTTTGTGAACTTTTGATAGGCTTAAAATCTTTTGTTGCTTTTGCGGTTTAAAAAACATCATGTGTTAAATAAAACATTCTCTTAATTCAGAAAAATTAAAACTATTGAAAACCATCAGCCAAATCATGATACGGGAATGGAAACGAATTTTTTCGATTCCTAATTTCTACGTGATTCTGTTAGTCATTCCGCCGATAATTTTTCTTTTTTACGGATTTATTTATCAGAAACAATTTGCAAAAGAGCTTCCAATGGCGGTTTGGGATGAAGATCAATCTTCTGTTTCGCGAACGTTGATCGATATGATGGAACATAATGAGTATATTCACTTTACTCAAACGGTTTACAGCAATGCAGAAATTGAGAAATTAATGCGGGAAGGAAAGATCTTCGGAGCGGTACATTTTCCAAAAAATCTGGAATCTGATGCTAAGAAAAATCATCAGTCGAATATCACGCTTTATACCAACGGTGCTTATCTGGTTCCTGCAAAAATGATTTACAAAGGTGCTGCTGGAGTAATCATTAAAGGCGGTCTTGCGGTTGTTCTTCAAAAAGCCGAAAAACAAGGAATGCCAGCTGAAAAAGCAAACACTTTGGTACAACCTATTAAACTCAATACAACAACATTATATAATCCGGATTTTAATTATCAGATGTATCTTACACCAGGATTGATAACGGTTGGTCTTCAAATGGCGCTGATTGTTGCAGCAGTTTTAATTTTAAATCTTGAGTTTAAACGAAACACAATTGATGAACTTTTACAGATATCTACTTCATCTTCGCAAATTGTGATTGGAAAAATGCTGGCTCATCTTTGTATTTCATGGATTCTTTTTTTACTGGTCGCTTACGTTGTTTTTCCTGTTTATGAATTGGGAAAACCACAAACCGATTTTAATTTTTTCCTGATTTATACATTGATGTCTCTGGCGTGTATTGGAATTGGAATGATGATTTCTGCAATTTCCAACAACCTTCTTTTTGTAACGGATGTTGCTTTGTTTTTTACTTCGCCTGCATTTGTTTTTAGCGGTTTTACATTTCCGAGATGGGCTATGCCTTGGTACGACCAGTTTTATGCTGACATCATGCCTTATACTCACTTTTTAGACGGGTTTATTAAGCTTTATTTTATGGAGCTTCCATTGTCTTATGCTACTCCTGAAATTGTAAAATTGCTGGTTTTTATTGGAGTCACATTTCCTTTGAGCGTTGTATTTTTTCAGAAAAAAATCAATCAATATCTTAAAGAAAATCAGGCATGAAAGAGGTTTTAGAAATACTGAAAAGAGAAATTAGAAACGTTTCAAAAGATTCGAGTTTGTTTCTGATTTTGCTTTTGGCGCCGATTCTTTATGCATTTATGTATGGAAGTATTTACCTGAATAAAGGTGAAGAAAAAGTTAGATTGGCGTTGATTGATAACGATGGAACTTCGATTTCCAGAACATTAACACAACAATTAAACTCGACTCCGATGATAGAAATTGTGCCGAGCTCAAATATTTCTGAAGCTCAGGAAATGATGTTTCAGGGAGAAGTTCAGGGCTATTTTTATATTCAGTCAGGTTTTGAAAAGAATATTTTTTCGCTGAAACAGACGAATGTGAATTTAGTTTTGAATGCTTCAAGATTTTTACCTTCAAGCGATTTACTGAGTACCGCTACAAAAGTTTGTCTTACCGTTGGAGCAGGCGTTAGAAAAACGTATTTTAATAAGCAGGGAATGGGAGAGGATGAAGCAATGAAAATGACCAATCCTGTTAGTATGGATTATCGCCCGTTATACAATTCCAGTATGACTTATGGTGCGTTTCTTTTGCCTGGATTATTAGCCATTATTTTACAGCAAACTCTTTTGATTGGTGTTGCAGCAGCTTTTACATCAGAAAGAGAAGAGAAGAAATTATTAAATCTTTATCAAATTTCAAAGCAGAGCATTTCTAAAATGATTTTTGGAAAAAGTCTGCTTTATTTTGTTGTATTTATGATTTTCGGGTTCTTCTTTTCGATAGTCAATTTTTCAGTTTTTGATGTTGAGGTCAGAGGAAATTACTTCGACCTTGCTGTTGTTTCCGCATTATTTATTGCAACAATCATTGTTTTTGGAATGCTGATTGGCAGTTTCTTTAAAACTAAACTTTTTGCATTTCAGGTTTTGGTATTTTCATCGTATCCGATTTTTTTGATTACGGGATATTCTATGCCTTATCAGGCGTTGCCAAGATTTGTTCAGATTTTGTCTGATATGCTGCCAACTTCTCCGTTTCTCAAAACCTATATTTCGATTGTACAAGCAGGAGGTTCGCTTTCTGATAATCTAAGTTCCGTAATCCATTTGGTTGTTTTATGGATTGTTTTTGAGCTTCTTTTAATTCTTAGAATAAAATATTTAGTTAAAATATAATGGTTTTTACTTCTTCCTGAAAAATAAAGCCCGACTGTATTCATAATTCATTCTGGCAATATTTAAAACAGAAATTCCTTGTGGACATTCTACTTCACAGGCTTCGGTATTGGAGCAGTGACCAAAATGTTCAGCATCCATTTGTTTTACCATATTTAAAACACGATTGCTTCGTTCTTCTTTCCCTTGTGGAAGCAATGCCATATGCGTAATTTTTGCTGAAGTAAATAGAGCTGCACTTGCATTTTTACAGGTTGCAACACAAGCTCCGCAACCAATACAGGCAGCAGAATCAAAAGCTTCTTCGGCGGTTTGATGCGTAACAGCAATTGCAGTTGCATCAGGAGCTTGACCAGTATTAATGGAAACAAATCCGCCAGAAGAAATAATTCTGTCGAAGGCAGAACGGTCAACTTTTAAATCTTTTTTTACCGGAAAAGCTTCAGCTCGGAAAGGTTCTATCAAAACGGTTTCTCCATCTTTAAAAGAACGTAAGTGAAGCTGGCAGGTTGTGGTATTTTTTAACGGTCCGTGAGCTAAACCATTGATCATCATTCCGCATTGTCCGCAGATTCCTTCACGACAATCGTGGTCAAATTCTACGGGTTCATCGCCTTCAACGATTAGTTTTTCATTTAAAGTGTCCAACATTTCAAGGAAAGACATATGCGGATTCAGTTCTTTTAAATCATAATTTACCAGTTTTCCTTCGCTCTGATTATTTTTCTGTCTCCATATTTTAAGGTGTAAATCCATATTTTTTGTGTTTTGAGTATTATTTAACCTATTTAAATTTTAACACATAAGTCACATAAGTTTTTCTTAAAATGATTGAAAAAAATTTAGAACACATGAGAAGAAAATCAAAGATTTTCAAAAAGCTTAAGTGTTCTTTTATGTAGTTTAATATTGAACTTAAAATAACTAAAGTGTTAAAAATCTTTTGTGTCTTTTGTGGTTTAAAAAATTATTTATAACTTCTTACAGTCGGTTGTATTTCTTCGAAAATTAAAGGCTCTTTAATCAATTCAGGCTCGTTATTTTCACCTTTCCAAGCCCAGGCTGAGATGAATTGAAATTCTGCATCATTCCTTAAAGCTTCTCCATCCGAAGTTTGATATTCTTCCCTGAAATGAGCACCACAAGATTCATTTCGGGTTAATGCATCATAACACATCAGTTCACCAATTTCAAAATAATCAGCAACGCGACCCGCTTTTTCGAGCTCTATATTCATGGTATTGCCTTGTCCTGAAACTTTTACGTCTTTATAAAACTCCTGTTTTAATTTTCGTATTTCTTCGATGGCGTATTTTAAACCTTCTTCATTTCTCGCTAAACCGCAGTAATCGTAAAGTAATTTACCTAAAGTTTTATGGAAATAATCGACTGTTTTTGTTCCATTAATATTGATAAAACTTTCAATTTGTTGTTTAACTTGATTTTCTGCTTTATCAAATTCAATATTTTCAGTTGAAATTTTCCCGGTATGAATCTCATTGGATAAATAATTGGCAATGGTGTAAGGCGCAATAAAATAACCATCTACAGAAGCCTGAAGCAAAGAATTCGCACCCAGTCGATTGGCTCCGTGATCCGCAAAATTAGCTTCACCCAACGCAAATAGTCCCGGAACGGTGGTCATTAATTCATAATCTACCCAAAGTCCGCCCATCGAAAAATGCGCAGAAGGGGAAATCATCATCGGTTCTTCATAAGCATTGTAACCTGTGATTTTAAGATACATATCGAATAAATTTCCATATTTCTCCTGAATTTTTTCTTTTCCTTGTTCTTTTATGGCTTTAGAAAAATCAAGATATACGGCATTTTTCAACGGTCCGATTCCGAAACCGGCATCTATTCTTTCTTTTGCAGCTCTTGATGAAATATCTCTTGGTGCTAAATTTCCAAAAGCTGGATATCGTCTTTCCAGATAATAATCTCTTTCATTTTCGGGAATATCGTTGCCTTTTCTGGTTTCATTTTCTTTTAGAGGAACCCAGATTCTGCCGTCATTTCTTAAAGATTCAGACATTAAAGTTAATTTCGACTGATAATCTCCGGACTGTGGCAAAGAAGTAGGATGCACCTGAATCCAGCTTGGTGAAGCCATTAACGCTCCTTTTTTATGTGCCCTCCAAATTGCAGAACCGTTGCAACCCATCGCCAAAGTTGACAAATAATAAATTTTACCATAACCGCCTGTTGCTAAAACAACTGCGTGAGCGGCATGTCTTTCAATTTCTCCGGTGTCTAAATTTCTTACGATAATTCCTCTTGCTTTTCCGTCAATCATAACCAAATCCAACATTTCGTGACGTGAAAATAACTGAACGCTTTTCTTGCCGACCTGTCGCATCAAAGCTTGGTAAGCTCCCAGAAGTAATTGTTGTCCGGTTTGTCCTCTTGCGTAAAAAGTTCGGCTTACCTGAACACCTCCAAAAGAACGGTTGTTCAAATAACCACCATATTCTCTTCCAAACGGAACGCCCTGCGCAACAGCTTGGTCGATAAGATTTAAAGAACATTCAGCCATTCGGTAAACATTGGCTTCACGGGCTCTGAAATCTCCGCCTTTTAAGGTGTCTACGAACATTCTGTAAACACTGTCGCCGTCATTTTTATAATTTTTAGCAGCATTTACACCACCTTGAGCCGCAACAGAATGCGCTCTTCTTGGGCTGTCTTGAAAACAGAATGATTTTACATTATAACCCATTTCTCCCAATGATGCAGCGATAGAACTTCCGGCCAAACCTGTTCCAACAACGATAACGTCTAACTTTTTTCTGTTAGCTGGATTGACGAGCTTGGCTTTCTTTTTATAATTATCCCATTTTTGTTCTAATGAACCTTCCGGTATTTTTGAATCTAAAGTCATAGTTTCTCAATTTAATTAGCGGTAAAGAATACATAAATTGGCATTAAAGCAAACCCAACACTGATGATGACTGAATAAGCAATTCCGATGGTTTTAAACCATTTTACAAACTTCGGATGGTACAACCCTAAAGTTCTGACAGCACTGTAAATTCCATGAATTAAATGATAGCACAACGCAATCATCGACAAAACATAAATAATCACATACCACCATTCTTTAAAAACAGTTATGACCAGAATATAAAGGTCTTTATTTCCATTTTCATCCAAAGGAGGGTTTCCGAATTTGTAAACATACCAGAAATTCTGAAAGTGAATAACCAGGAAAATCAATAGTAATGTTCCCAAAACTCCCATATTTCGGGATGCCCATTTACTGGCTCTTCCTCGTCTGTCAGCTTGATAATTTCCGCCAGATTTTTTATTTTTCAACGTAATTAATAATCCATCCACTGCATGAAGAATGATACTTGCGTACAGCACATAAGAAACCATTTTGATGACAATATTTCCCGAAAGAAAATGCGAATAGGCATTAAACTGAAGATGTGCCTGCTCCTGTGGTAAAAACAGCTGAAGATTTCCCAAGAAGTGAATCAACAGAAAGAAGCTCAGGAAAAGTCCTGTAAGACACATCAGCATTTTTCTTGATAAGGTTGACAGCATATTTTTTTGTTTTTTGTTAATGAGGATAGATGTGGGAAGAGGGAAGATGGAGGTTTTAAATTCATTTTTCATGAACTTCCAGCCTCATACTCCCATATTTCCACCTTGAAATTTTAATAATATCCTAATATTTTCATCCAAAGTCCGCCGACTCCCATGTAGATAATTAATAAAACAATTCCTATTTCGAGACCTCTAAGCCACCAAGATTTTAAATCTACATATCCGCTTCCGAAAAATACCGGAGCCGGACCGTGACCGTAATGCGTTAACACCCCATAAATTGAGCCCATAAAACCAAGCATCATTGCTAATAACATCGGAGGAATTCCCACTGCGACACCAACACTTAATAAAGCAGCGTACATTGCAGCAACGTGAGCGGTGGCACTTGCAAAAATATAATGACTAAAGAAATACACGAGAATAATCACAGGAAAAGCAAGTGTCCAAGTCATATCGCCGATTTTCATTTTAATTAAATCACTAAACCAGCCGATAAATCCTAATTCATTAAGAGAACTTGCCATCATGACTAAAACTGCAAACCAAACAATTGTATCCCAAGCTCCTTTTTCAGATTTTACATCTTCCCAAGTTAGAACTGAGGTTAATAAAAGTAATGTTAACCCTATGAAAGCCGTTGTGGTTGCATCAATAGAAAGCGAGCCACCAAAAATCCAAAGGGCTAATAAAATGAAGAACGCAAAAAGCATTAACCATTCATTTTTAGAAATTGGGCCCATTTCTTTTAATTTTTGTGCTGCCATTTTCGGAGCATCACCAGTTTTCTTTAATTCAGGCGGATATAATTTGTATAAAACCAAAGGAACTACAAAGAAGGCCACTAATCCCGGAACGAAACCTGCTGCAGCCCAAGACATCCAAGTGATATTGATTCCTAAATTGGCTGCAAATTTCTGACACATTGGGTTACTCGCAGTTCCCGTCAAAAACATAGAAGAAGCAATTAAATTCATGTAATAACTATTTAAAGTTAAATAAGAACCTAATTTTCTGTGCGTTTCTGGTTTATCAGGAACAGAATCAAAACTTATTGCCATCGATTTCATAATAGGATAAATAATTCCGCCACCTCTTGCTGTATTACTAGGAATTGCAGGAGCCAGACAAACGTCTGCCAAACCCAATCCGTAAGCTAAACCCAAAGAACTTTTCCCAAAAACTCTGATGAATAAAAAAGCGATTCTGTTTCCCAAACCCGTTTTGATAAATCCTCTTGCGATAAAGAATGAAATCCCAATCAGCCAAATCACTTTGTCTCCAAAACCGGAAAGTGCTTTTGTGATTGATTTTCCGGCATCTCCCGGAGCGACAACCTGCGTCAAAGCGGTAAATCCGATGGCCATCATACACATCGTTCCCATTGGAGCGGCTTTAAGGATGATTCCTAAAATGGTAGCTGCAAAAATAGCAAACAGGTGCCATGCATTTGGGGCAACGCCTTCCGGAGCCGGAATAAACCAAATGATAAGCGCAACCGCAAATGTGATAGCGACCGCTTTAATGTTAATCTCTTTCATAATAGTTAGTTTTTACGGATTAAAATCTACTTTGGACTTGAACTATGAATAAATTATTGTTGTATTGAGACGTGTTTTCTACCTGATGTTTGTATCGGTCGAACTGCATTCCGAGTTGAATTCTGGCGCCATAATTTTTAAGAAACTCCAGACCAAACATTGGCGTAACCGTTTGTCTAGGATTTGAATTTAACCTAAAATTGGTATCTAAATATTCGTAACGACAAGATAATTCGAAAGCACTTAAATTTTTGTGATTGATTTCGTATCGTAAATTGGGAAGAAAATAAGCTCCACGAATTAGGTATTCGTCAGGATTTGAAGGTCTTAATTCCGGTGTGACCGCAAAATATAAAGGATGATTGGTTGCCTGTTTTCCTTCCAGTTGCATATCGAGGCTCCATTTTGAATCGAAATTGATTAATGAGCTTAAATCTACACCTACAGCGTAAATTTTCTTGCCAAAAGTATCACCTACACCACCATTTAGACCAACATTAAAATTATATTTTTTAACCAAACCAAAAACCAATCTTGTAGAATATTGCTTACCATCGTTATTATCATTCACCTGATTCTTACCATTTCCATTCACTACAGAAACAGCATATTGAAAAGGAATATTTCCTAAATCAACCTGACCTGTTGCAGACATTCCGATTTGAAAACTCGTCCAGCCTAATTTTCCAAATTCGGTGTATTGATTTGACCAGTCTAAAGATTTAATAATATCGATAGGATAGGTTTCTTCAAGACCAAACCAAGGTCTGAATTGTCCTACAGTAAGCGCAAGCTTTGAATTGAAAGTATATTTTAAATAAGCATTTTCGAGGACTCTGGATTTTGGATCGTTTTTAAAGTCTGCAAGATTCGCCAACGCCACCACTTCAGTACGTTTACTAATTTGCGCGCGAACCTGAACCCTCATATATTTCACCATGAAATTATTATTGGTTCCCGAACCGTCAGAATGATGCAGTCCGTTAACATCAACATCTTTGCTCGTACCGACTAGATAGCGCGCCTGAAAGAGACCTTTAATTTGAAGTTGAGGGTATTTTACAGGGGCTTCCGATTGTGTTTTTATGGAGTCGGGGACTTGTGCGTTTAAAACTAAACTGAATAATGTGAAAGATAAAAGCAGATGCTTTTTTAAGGTTAAAAAAGTACTCATTTTCTTATAATATTTCTTGGTGTGTTAGTTTTTTTTAACAATCTAAAATAGCAGGACTGTTAAATTACCTTAAAATTAAGAAAATAAATACTAATAATCACATGATTTGGATTAATAATGGTTTAAATTTCAACTTGTGCGAATTTCTCGGACTTTATATGTAATCATACATCATTATACGAATCATTCGTTTTTAACAACCTATATTCATTAGGGGAATATTTTGTTGCCGATTTAAAGTATTTCCCGAAGTGAGAATTATCATTAAATCCCAATTCGTAAGAGATCTCAACAATAGAAAGAGTAGTGTGCATCAGTAATCTCTGAGCTTCAAGTATAACCCGGTTTTTAATCATCTGACCTGCGGAAATATCAAGACTTTCTTTAATCAGTACGTTGAGATAGTTGGGACTAAGATTTAGTTTTTCTGCGTATTTTGAAGTTGTTTTTAATTCTTTATAATATTGATTGACCAAATGACTAAACTTTTCTACAATCTCCTTTTTATGATTAAGAGAGCGATCAATCCGATTTTTTTTATTTGAGTTTCTAATATATTTAAGCACGAAAACCTTTAGCAAAAGACAGATAATTTCTTTTCTCAACAATTTATTTTTAAGATATTCCTGTCTCAGTTCTTCAAAGGTTTGATAAAGATCTGTTGTACTTTCTTCAGACAGCAAAAGGTAAGGCGCAACATCATTAAGTGCCGTATCACTTTTAATCATTTTATTGCCGGTATAGACATAATTATAAAATGATTTGGTAAACATAAGAACATCTCCTAAGCCAGATTTAAATTCCTTAAACTGATAAACCTGATTATAATTAATGAAAAAAAACTTTACGGGTTTCAGATCAAATTCCTGATGATCTATGATGATAGAGCCTTCTGCATCTTTGAAAAGAAAAACAGCAAAGAATTTATTTTTAAAATGTGAATCTGAATCAGATTGTATTTTTTCGGTAAATTCATCAAAGGGCATAATGATAAACTCATTTCTCGTCGCAGAATGATTTTTAAGCTTGCTTAAGGTAAAAGATTGAATTTTATGATTCAAGATTTTAGGTTTTCTGAGTAAATATAACAATAATACCACAACGGTTATTGTGGTATTTATTATATTATAAAAAGGTTAATTGATGTATTCTAATATCTTAGAACGATAAGCATTGATTTTATTACCGATTACTTTATCGACATATTCAGAGCTCATTGCCCGTAAGACAGCCATATAATTCATACTGAAATCCACAGTGTCTCCCACATGATAATTATTAGTGTTATCTCCAAGTTCCAGAATCATCATATCGGAACTGGCTCCTATAATTTCAATTCCTGGAGATAGAGGTTTTATATTTTTAGGGTCAATATCAAGAACGCCTACATCAACAATCGCTCTCACAGAGGTTTTACCAATGTTTTTTTCATCATGAATCGGTGTTTCACCCGTTAAATTTGTACCTGCATCTCCCGCCGGAACCATTGGCTTTTCGGCAATCTCTATAATTTCTGCAGTGAGATGAAAGACATTCTGATGCATCCCTTTGATGATGGAATCATTATAAACATCTGTACCAAAAAACAATGTTTCTCCCACTCTGAAATGGTTAATTCCTGAAGGAATTTCGTTTTTAAGAATTAAAGGAATGGTAACTGACGAACCTGCCGATATAAAAGGGATTGTAGTGTGATAAGATTCTTCAACAATTTCTTTAAACCGATTCAGCTTAACCAGTTTTTTTTCATCAGGAAGTATTCCGTTGAGACAGTTGAGGTTGGTGCCAATTCCTACAATTTCGATGTTGGGTATCTGTAAAACTTCACCATAAAATTGAGATAGATTTTTCACCATAATTCCCTCTCTTAGTTCTCCCATTTCCACCATAATGACAATTTTATGTATTTTATTTTGCTTTATGGCTTCATAAGAAAGTGCTTTAATCGTATCCAGTTCTGTATTAAAACTAACGTCTGCATATTTCACGATATTTCGGGCTAATCTTTTTGCAGGAGGTTTAATATAAACCGTCTGTGTTTTTGGTGACAGCTCTTTAATGTGGCGCAAATTCGTTAAACGCGAATCGCAGATTTCTTTGTCGGAAATTTCCAAAAGAGATTTTAGAAACTTCTCATTTCCGCAGAGCAATTTTGCTACTACAGCCCATTCGATATGGTTTTCTTCAAAAATTTGATTTAAATAATGATAATTGTGAAGTAATTTATTGGTATTTAAAGTAATGTGTGACATTTTATTTTTTTAATCGCATTTCAAGATACTTGCTGGTAAATCCCAGTTTCTTGTATAAGTGTAATGCCGGATTTTCCGGTTCACAATGGAGTGCGATGTCTCCCTGTGAAGAATCAATAGCTTCCTGCATAAGTTTTTTTCCTATTCCTTTGCCACGTACATTTTTATCTGTAGCAATATATACGAGTATATTTTCAGGAATGTAACCGCCCATTCCGGTTTTATTGACAACGACAGCGCCAACCAAATCATTTCTTTCGTCTCTTGCTGTAATGACGAGACCTCCCGGTTTATTTCCAAATCCTAACGAGTAGTTAATAGCATCAGAAATATCTGTTTCCGGATCACCGTATTGTTCCAAATGTTTAAAAAGAAACTGAACGATTTCCTGTTTTTGGTTTTCATTAGCTTTGTTTTCATCTGAATATTTTTGTATTGTTATCATAAATTTTGTTTTATCCCGGACAGGGAAGAGTAATATCAAAAGCGACATTATTATTTAAATCGCTCTTGACTTTCACTCTATTATTCTTCAAGAACAATAAAGGAATATCTGTATGATTAATAATTTGTTTGAAAAAATTTTCTAAGAAAAATGACTTCCAGCTGTCTTCATCTTTATAATTAAGGATGATAATATCTGCATTGTCTTCCTGCGAAAATTTTGAAATTTGTGTTGCCTTGTCACGGGTCAGTAAAAACTGCGAATCATATTCCTGTGATCGTATGGCAAGGTTTGTTTTTGCTCTTTGGTAAGCATCTCTGATTTTTAATATATCGTCTTCATTGCTTATTCCAAGCAGGCTTATAACGCCTTTATTTTTCTTGGCGATTGCTACAGAAAGCTCAATTTTGTCGGTTAAATCTTCTAAAACTCTTACAGGAACAAGTATTTTATCAAACGAATATTTACTGCACTTTTCGGGTACTAATAAAACTGAGCAATCTACTTCAGTTAAAATCTGATAAGATAATGAGCCTAAAAATAGTTGGGCTAAATTCTGTTGTCCGGAGCTTCCGCATATCACAAGATCTACTGATTCATCATCAACGACTTGATTGATTCCAGATACTAAACCGCTATTCTTGATAATTGTTTTAAAATCGAGATCAGGATATTGAGATTTTAAAGATAATTCCAGCTCCTGTAATGCGTATTCTGTTTTTTTATAAATTTCATCGATTGTTTCGGCACCAATAATCTGTTTTCCGGTTCTGTCGATGATGGCATGATTCGTAATATTGTGAAGTAATATAACTCTTGCTTCATGACGAGCGGCAATATGTGCAGCCATTTTGACTGCATTATTTGATTTCTCGGTGAAATCAACCGCTACTAAAAGTGTACTAATTAAATTTTGCATGATATTTATGAAATATTAGTTCAAAAATTAATTTACAAAATTAAGCAGCCTCAATTTTAATTCATGTGAAGAATGAATGCGGTTATGGTATATTTTATCTTTTTCAATATTTAAATATTCAAAAAAAGAAATTGATATAAATTAAATTTAAGTTTATTATTTAAATAAAACGGTAAGATTAAATATGGTATTATTTATTTGAAAAGAAGTGGAATGTAATTATATTTTACGAAGAATAATCTTTCAAGAGTTGTCTGTAGCTTGTAAGTATAGCAGATTTTGAAATAAAACCAATAAACTTGTTTTCATTATCAATAACTGGAAGATGCCATGTATCGGTATCGTCAAACATCTGAATAATATTTACAAGTTTATCGTTTATATCAACTAGTTCCTGAGGAACTTTAACCAATTTAGAAATATTCAGTTCTTGGTTTTCATTAAATAAATAAGGGCGAATATCATCTAAGCTAAGAATTCCTTTAAGTTTATTCTCATCGTCTACAACGGCAAAATTATTTTTCCTTCCATTACTGATGAGGTTGTAAAGCTCCTGTAAAGATGAGTTTTCATTAATGATCTGAGAATTAAAATCGATGAAGTCTTTAGTTTGCAACGTAGACAAAAGATTATTATCATGCTTATGCGTAAATATTTTCCCCTGATCTGCCAGATTTTTTAATTCAGGAGAAATAGGAGCAAACCATTTAGCAATAAGGTAAGACATCACCGCAACAATCATCAGCGGAATAAACAGATCGTACCCAAAACTAGACTCAGCAATCAGGAAAATAGCCGTAAGAGGAGCGTACAATACACCGCTCATTGCACCCGCCATTCCTACCAAAATAAGATTGGTAACAGGAACATCAGAAAATCCTAAACTTTGACAGATAAAAGCGAATAAAAATCCTACTGATCCACCCGCAAACAGGGAAGGAGCAAAGTTTCCGCCATTTCCGCCACTGAAAATAGTAAATGAAGTGGCAAAAGCTTTTAGAAGGCATACTAAAACCAGAAATAGAATAACGGTCGATTCTTTAATTTCAAAATATCTGAAAAGACTGTTATTAATAACCGAGTCGATATTTCCATTCGTAAAGTCTTTCACTGTATCGTAACCTTCACCAAATAACGGTGGGAAAAGTACACAAAGTAATGAAAGAACAGCACCACCAAACATTGCTTTTCTAAGTCGTGAAAGTTGTAAACCGTGAATAAAATGTTCTACTTTTTGAGAAACAACAACAAAATATCTTGCATACAGACCTGTTAGAAGCCCAAGAATTAAATAATAAGGAACATTATAGTAATTAAATGCTTCACGGGTGTAAAATCTGAACAAAACATCTTCCTGAAGCAATATTCTGGATAATAAACTTCCGCAGACTGCTGCAACAACAAGAGGAATAAAATCTGTAAATACAACTCCGGTAAGCAGAATTTCGAAAGCAAACATAATTCCGGCAATCGGAGCATTGAATGCCGAAGCAATTCCGGCAGTGGCACCTGCAGCCAAAAGAAGCGTTCGTTCTTTATAACTTAGTCTGTAAGTTCTTGCATAATTAGAACCAATGGCTGCACCGGTAACCGCAATAGGACTTTCTATTCCCGCAGAACCACCAAGACCAACGGTAACTGCACTCTGGATTACTTGTGAATACATTTTCACATTAGATACAATACTAGAGTTTTGTGCAATTTCGTATAAAATAGCTCCAATTCCTTTTCTGTCTTGTCCTTTAAATAAAGCAATTACAATAGCTGCCGTTAAGACAATCCCAAGAAACGGAAAAACAATATAGAAGATAATCTGATATTCAAAATGCACCTCATGCGTAATAAAGTGATGAATATTGTGTACAAATGTTTTTAGAATAACTCCTGCCAAACCCGCCGTACATCCTACCAGAATACCTGAAAGGATGAGAAACTGATTTCTGCTTAGATGTTTTTTTAGCCAATGAAGAATAATCTCATAACTGCGTGCTTTTTTGAGACCGTATTGCTGAAAATCTCGTCTAAACTTAAGAAAACTTACGAACTTTTTTTTGTTGTGGAAATTCACCTTGAAATAAAATGAAGTAATTATTTAATATACTTACCTGCAAAGGTATTAAAATGAATCGACAACTCTTAAGTGATATAGATCGGATGTTTTAAACCTTCAGAAAAATTTTACAATTTTACTCAGTTTTATACATCTTAATTCCAGTTGCATTGGCATTTAGTAACATCCCATTTTTGATGATATAGTTTTCCCATGCGCCGTTTCCGTTATTCTGATCAAAATTTAAAGACCTTATTGTTTTTCCTTTGTTATCGACGAGAACATATTTCATTTCTTTTGTTTTTGCATCTTCAACAATCATCCATGAAGATTCTCCCTGAGTAAAGGTGTCAAAATGCATTTCGCTCCAGCCTAATTTTTCATAAGGAATAGATGTCGAAGTAATGGCATTGGTTGCTAAATCGAGGTAATAATATTTTAAATAAGTGCGTTTATCTCCGTATTCACCAGGGAAAGTACAGACTACAGTCAATATATTTTTATTGATATAGCTGTCAAGAAAATATTCTGTTTTTGGTGATTTTAAAGAAATTTCAGAGTACTTTCCATTTTTGTACGCCATAATATTGGGCTGATTGGGATGGATGTAATTTCCCAATAAAAATATATTAGATTTATCGACAACAATTTTCTTTGGTGTCGCCAAATATTGGGTACTTGTATGTCTTACAAACTTTTTAGTATCCAGATTATAATTGATGATTTCACATTTAAAATCGACAGAGTAGCTTGTGCTGTTTGTAATTCTATAGCCGAAAATCAGATTAGAGCCATTGATTACGATATTTGAAGGACTGTTGAAAGTGCGTCCAAAATTCACTTTATCTTCAATCTTACCATCAAGATTAATGGTGAACAATTTCATAAAAACATCTTCATCTGCTCCTTTTGCTTTTCCCTGAATAACCAATGCATAAATTTTATCTTTATGTCTTTTTACAGAAAAAATTTTATTGGTATGTTGATCACTTATTTTTAGCGTCCATTTAGGTTTTAGATTGGTATCATAATGTATCAGATAAGCGTCACAAGCATTTCCGTCATTTATTATGGTCTTAAAACTGAATCCTGCACAGTAAATATCCTCATCAACCCAATCTACATCTTCCACATATTCTACCATGTCAAAAGTCGCTTTGGTCACCAGTTGCTGACCAAAAGCGATAGAGGTAAAAGACATCACAGCAAAGAATAGAGCTCTTATTTTCATATCAAAATTATTTCTACAAAAATAATGCGTTGAGACCTATATCAAAGATTTAACTTAATAATATCTCTCAATTTTATTTTAAATGCTGTTTAAATGATTATTTTTTTGGAGTTAAAGAAAAATTATCCACATACGCTGCTTGATGCACTCCATTTAAGACAACTTTTACTCCCAGATTTGAATCTTTCTTTAAAGTAACATCAAAAGTTTTTTTAGTTCCTGTAATTTTTGAAGATTTAGCAATTGAAACATAAGATTTAGGATCAGATGTATTGTTGATTGAGAACAGTTCCATTGTAGTTTCTCCACCGTTGTCTGATGCATCAAGAGTCAATGTATATTTTCCGGCTTTAACTTTTGGAGTTACCAGATACATGTTTTCTCTTGGGTTGTTCATCGAATAAAATACGACTTTTTTGTCACTGCTGTAAAGCATTGCTTTTCCTGGTTGAGCGATCCAACATTTGTTCATTTCTTTCCAGGTATCAAAATTTTCTTTAATTGAAGATACAGTTTTACACTGTGCGTTTATTGTTGCAAATCCTCCCAAAGCTACCAATCCTGCAAATACGAATTTTCTCATAAGTTATTTATATATTTTTGAAGTAAAAATACTTAAAAAAGCTTGTATCAGGAAGTTCTTATTTAATGATTTACGTTAGCTTTTTCTAAAATAAATGACGATAAGAATTGGTTTTTATACTTTAAAATTAAAGCGCGTTTTTAACGATGGTTCCTAATCTTTTCAGGTCATTTTCAAGACTTTCATCCCATTTTAAAGCAAAATTCAATCTCATACAATTATTAAACTGATCGTGTTGCGTAAACATTCTACCGGGTGCAAAACTTATATTTTGTTGTACAGCAACATCGTAGAGTTCTGCTGTATCAATTCTGTTGTCTAACTCCAGCCACAGTACAAATCCGCCTTGTGGTTGAGAAATTTTAGTACTTTCAGGGAAATATTCTTCAACGGCTCTTTGATATTTCAGACAATTCGTATGAAGTTTTTGCCTGAATCCTCTTAAATGATGATCGTACCTTCCGTTTTCCAAAAAATCGGCGATTACTTCCTGATAAAGAGGAGGTGTAGAAATCGTCTGAATAAGTTTCTGCCTCAAAATTTTCTCTTTATATTTTCCCGGAGCTACCCAACCCACTCTGTAGCCGGGCGCTAAAGTCTTGGAAACAGAACCGCACCACATGACGATTCCCGCTTCATCAAAGGCTTTGCAGGGTTTTGGTCTGCTTGTGCCAAAGTAAAGATTACCATACAAATCATCTTCTATTAACGGAATATTGTGGTACGTAAGCAATTGCACCAGTTCTTTTTTTGTTTCTTCAGGCATCAACGAACCTAAAGGATTGCTGAAATTACTGATAAAGCAACATGCATTAATCTTATGAATGATTTTTTTTAAAGCTTCAATATCAACTCCTGTAACGGGATGGGTGGGCAATTCGATTACATTCAGACCCATTGCTTTGGCAATCTGTATAATTCCAAAATAAACAGGGCTTTCAATCGCAAGTGTGTCGCCTCGTTTTGTAAGCGCCATCAGACAATTGAAGATAGCATTCATCGCTCCTGAAGTCGTAATTAAATCATCTTCAGTAATTTTTCCTTCTAAAACCAGAGACCATTTAGCAATATTTCGTCTAAGATTCAGGCTACCTTCCAAAGGTTCGTAAGCAGTTCCGCTACCTTCCAAGTTTCTTATTGTTTTAATAACTCCTTTATTTAATTTCGCAATAGGCAGGAAACTGGGATCAGGAACTCCCAAAGAAAATTGGCGTATATCTTTGTAATGAAGCGTGTCGAATACTTTACTGATGAGATCTTCGGGATCAGACTCATTCTGGCAAATTTCAGGTTTGCTGACTGATGGAAGGGCGCATTTTCTCTGTGATGTTTTGCTGACATAGTAACCCGACTTCGGTCTCGATTCAATAAGAGATTTGCTTTCTAATTCTAAAAAAGCCAGTTTTACGGTATTGAGACTTACATCATATATTTTCTGAACAGAGCGTATCGACGGCAATTTATCTCCAATTCTTAAAGTTTCAGACAGAATTTGATCTTCTAAAATTTTTGCAATTTTTACATAAAGGATTTCCTTCGTCATTATCGTATGTTCTGTTTTGAGTAAATTTATTAAAATTATGGTTCTAAATATCAAATAATAATTTGTAGAAATTTAGAAAATTGTAATATAAATCATTAAATTTGATTATCTAGACCAGTTCAGCCAATCTACCATTCTTGCAATCAAATTCTTCATTCCTTTATTATCTAATTCTTTTTTAGATAAATACTTTTGTTTTGATTGATTAATAAATCTACTTTCCAAATCTCCAAAGGAATATTCAGGCTTAATGATTGCCTTGAAAATGATCTCTTCAGAACTATTAACCGTAAAATATGAATATCCGATAATTAGATCTCCTTTGATCAGCTTATAGATAGGGAATCCAAATTCTTCTGTCAGTTGAGGTTGATTAAAATTTTTACTTTGTTTCTCAATTTCTGTTTGGGAAAAATATAGATTTGTTATTTTAGTTAAATCGGAAAGATGTACAGGTTCAAATTTTAAAGCTGTTTTCTCTTTTATTGTTGTGGGCATATTGTTTTTATTATGTAAACAAATTTATTTACATCAACCCAATAATTACAGATACAGAAATGAGTTATTTAATGGATACAGTTTTGTCTTTAAAATAATTTTTATTGCTTAAATTCATACTATTCATGAAGGTTTCCAAGTTGCCCGTGTTGAAAAATATCAGTTGCTATTTATAGAATTTTTTTTAAACATCTTTATGCGAATTAAAGAAATCAAGCATGGTTGTTAAAGCATTTTCATTATGCATTCTTTCTCCGTTTTCGAGCGATTCCTGTGCTATTTTCGAAGCCCTTTTAAACATATTGGTTTCATATTCAGAAATAGCGTTTTCTATCGTGTTACATTGAGAAGAAGTTAAAACTTCGCTTAATTCTAAAGCATCAAGCATTGCCATATTTACACCTTCACCAGCAAATGGAGGCATTAAATGGGCTGCATCACCAATAATGGTAAGATTTTTTACTGTTTTCCAATTTTGATTTAAAGGCATACAATAAATTGGGCGCGGAATAAAAGGAGGAGAAGTGTTTTCGAACAATTCATACCAAATAGAACTCCAATCAGGATATTCTTTTTGAAACCATTTCAACACCTCAGATCGATCAGAAAGATCTAAACCAGATGCAACTGCCCAATTTTCATCAGCTTTAAAACTAGCGTAAAAACCAATTTCACCATTTGCTTTTTGTCCCATTAAAATATTTTGTTCGTTCCCGAAAGCCATAATTTTTCCGCCACGAAGTATTTTCGAAATATTTGGAACTCTTTTTTCAGCATCATAAACATTACCTTCAAGCATGGTAATACCTGAATAAAACGGTTTGATGTCAGTAAGATAAGGGCGTATTTTTGAGTTTGCGCCGTCAGAACCGATTACAATATCTGCATATACACTTTCCTTGTTTTTGAAATGCAGCAACCAGCCTTCACCCTGCTGTGTCATTGAAAGAAAATGACTGTCCCAAACAATGGTTTCAGGATCTAAAGATTCCAGCAAAATTTTTCGTAAAACACCTCGATCTATTTCCGGACGGAAATGTTCGTCTCCAAAATTTTCATCTTGCTTTTCTCCGTGATCACTGAAGAATATTTCTGCTTTATGGTTTGTAATAGTACATTGATCTGCACCTACCATAAAATTGTTTTTAAAATCTTCCAAAAGATCTGCTTTTCTCAATGCAGCCAAACCTGATTCATCATGCAAATCGAGAGGTGAGCCTTGTACACGGGCATTTTTATTTACATCTCTTTCATACACTTTTACGTCAACACCTTTTAATTGTAGAAGTTTTGCCAACGTCAATCCGCCCGGACCTCCTCCTACAATGGCTATTTTTTTATTTTGTAATAACATTATTTTAAAATTTTATAATGCAAAATTACTTTTGACTGTAGACTAAAAATTGTAAAAATCGGTCGTTTTCGTTTTTGTGTAATTCTTTTGGTGAAACACCGGAGAGTTGTTTTATTTCTTTGATGAAATGCGATTGGTCTGTAAAATTAAGTTGCGGATAAAGTTCGCCATTTTTAATATGGTCAAGTGACGCCTGAAATCGAAGTATTTTACAGTACGCTTTTAGAGAAAGCCCGAATTGTTGGTTAAAATAACGATTGATTTGCCTTGGACTCCACAATATTTTTTCTGAAAGTTCTTTGATTGGGATTTCGCCATTTGAGTCAAAAATGAACTGAAATAATCTGCGTTTTCTTTCGTCTGTTTTTTCAGGCAATAAGTTTAAAATTTTTTGAGTGATTTTTTCGCAAAAACTATCAAAGTCATTCAAATCATTAAGATTGAAGTCCCAAAAATTATTTTGCAGTATCTTTCCGGAATTTAAAATATCAGCAATAGATTCTTTAAAAATATATTCAATCGCAAAAGGATGAAAACTAACGGAAAAGAAATTTGAAATTTCCGGAGTTGTGTATTTTGGCTTGGTTTCTAAACCCAACAACGCAACGGTCAGCGTTTTGTCATTTATTTTTGAAAATATCAGATCAACTTTTCCATTAGGAATAATTACGGCATTTTGCTGTTGCGAAATATTCTGTAATGAAGAAAAACAATAGACAAAATCTGCTAAAGATTGGTCTGGCTCAACAAGTTTAAAATTTAGTTTTTTTTCCATTACTTTTGCGGCTGTTGTCTCTTTCAATTATAGATAGAAATTCGTCCTTATTTAAATATTACATCTTTTATATTGCTATTACAAATGTAGTAAACTCAGAAGAAGAAGAAAAGTCGTAGAATGAAAAAAAACAGCCCTGATTTGATCATCAAACCATGGCTGTAATTATTTTTGTAAATGTGATTAGAAGGTTGTTGCAGGAGCGGTATCATTATTCAGTTTACGGTTAACTTCATTCTTTTTACCTTTGGCAAAATCGTAACCGATTCCCAGAATAAACATATTTCTGTTGTTGTAAATGTTGGTTGTTCCCATATAGTTTACCAAACTTTCATCAAGCGTTTTTGTTTTATATCTTGATGGCATTCCCAACCAGTACATTCCTGTCGTGAACGTCCAGTCTTTCATTTTGTAATTGGCAAAAATGTGGTTTTGATTTTCATTGGTACTTAAAAAAGCTCCACTTAATGTATAAACAGGAATATTAAACATATAAGTAACGCTCAGATTTTTATATTCAGAAGAAATGGTAAAATTGTTTCCTAAATAATTGTTTTTAAGCAAAGCTCCTGAGTTTGTTTTTACACGTTGCATTGTAGGATAAATATTGGCTTTTATAACCAATAATCTATTTCCAAAAGGTTTTACCGATCCTGTAAACTGAACTCCTGTTCGCGAACTAAACTGTGCGTTTTCGTAGGTTAATGCGTATTGAGTATTGTTATTATACAAAACATACATACTGTTGATTGCATTGTCTACATAGTTGTAGAAGAGATTCGCATTAAAATCAAAGAATTTATTATTGTAAGAATAATTCAAATTATTATTCCACGCTTTTTGTATGTTAAGATATGGGTTTCCTGTAGACAGAATATTAGGAACAACCTGATTGATGTTCGGGCTTAACGATGCGCTTCCCGGGCTGTAAGGTGTATAACTGCTTGTTAATCTCAGACTTTGATTTTTTTTGAGCTCGTATCCCAAAATTATTTTAGGCGTGATTGTCCAGTCGTCATCTGTGGTTGCGGCAGTTTTGTTATGAATATTAGTTAAGCCTAAACCAATACGATACATCAGCTTTTTGCTTTTACCTGAAAATTCAGAATATAAATATTGAGTTAAATAATTGACAGAATAATCGAAATTTCCTGCTAAATTTTCAAGTGTATTATCAACGTTATTATTATCAATTCTATAACCGGTACTTAGTTTCCCTGCTTTGAAATCATGAGTGTAAGCAACTTCTCCTACAATGCTGTTTTGTTTGGCTTTTAGGTTCATATCATTATCAAAAACAATATTTCCGGAGCCAATAACCCATTCTTTATCTAATTGAAAACTTTCGCTGGTGTAGGAAGATCCTACAATATTAAAACTGATCTCGTCTTTTTTGCTTAATTTTTTAGAAAAATATAGATCAAGCTTTGGCGGATTGTAACTTTCTCCGCTGTATTGCGATGTTCCGTGGAGTTCTGAACTGTTATCTTTCGTGAAAATACTTTGTCCGTTTCCTTTTGAGAAATAATTATAAATATTCATCGAAAATTTTGCCTGAAAAACATAATTGTCTATCAAAGAATTGGTATATCTTAAGGCAATATCCTGATAAGTATATCCGAAATGGTCTATCTTATTTTCATTGGTATTGTAGTGAGAATTCTGCAAAGTATAATCATAGACTCTGTTTACAGCACGGTTGTCGTAATCTCTGAAATTAATTGAATATTCAAGTCCAAGATTATTCCTTCCGTTTGTATAATTCGCATAAGCTTGTCCGTTTACAAAACCGGTTGTTAATGCAGAGCTCACAGAACTTCCTGCTGCAAAACCAAGTTCCGGATTTCTTGTGATAATATTAACAACAGTATCGGCTCTTGTCGCCCATCGTGTAGGCGGATTGTCATAATATTCAACTCGGACTACATTTTCCGGTCTTATACCCCGAGCTTGTAATTCTGTAGATTCAACACCATTAATTAAAAGTAAAAATTTACCTCCTTTAATACTTGTAATACTGCTGGAAATAGGATCAAATTGTAGTTCGGGCAAAGTTTGTAATAAATCATTGGCGTATCTGGCTTTTTTTAAAGCTTCTTCATCAAAACTGTAAACAGCCTTGTCTACAAATTGTTTTTTACGTTGCGATTTTATCAGAACCTCCTGAATGTCTTTTGTATTTTGAACCGAATCTTTAACTGTTGAAGTATTGTTTTCCTGTGCAAAAGCTAAGCTGCCTATTATTAAGAAGGCTAAACTTATTTGTTTTTTCATGTAGTTTTCTTGGGAATATTATCGGTGACAAATTTAAAACAACTGATTGTGTTATCAAAAGAAATTTCACATTAATTAGAATAATTTAATTGTATTTCTTTCTAAAAAAATTCTGTGATTTGATTTTCGTAATCAGTTATTGATTATTTGGATATTCTTTTTTCAAATTTTTATCCAAAATAAAAGGTACAAAA
>NZ_JAPDKN010000061.1 GCF_026163565.1 Chryseobacterium sp. YIM B08800 | reverse complement strand
GCCCTTACTCTTTTTTATTATTACTTTTTTAAACAGGCTCTAAGTATATCCACCGCTACCATTATAAATACTACTTTCTGAAGCTGTTTCAATAGCATTAAAGAAACCATTTGCGCCATATTGAGAAGGCGTTCCGTTTCCTACATACGCATTTGCAATTCCGGAAGCAATACCGCCAGAATAAACCACGCCACTTGCTATCATTTGCCCTGTTGCATTCGGGTTAGCATCAACACGAGATTCTACTGCATCCGGACAACCGTCAGCATCACTATCTAAATCTAATCTGTTTGGAATTAAATCACCATCGGTGTCAATATCTGCATAATTATTGCAATAGGTTCCATTTTTGGTAATGTTCATTACAACCTGCGTACAACAACCACCGTCCTCATGAACAATGATTTTCAGTTTTGTACCCGGTTCAAAATAAACATTTAATTCAGACGTAGGGGTAGTATAGCCATTTGCACAAAATAACAGGGACTCGGTACCATCGGCAAGTACTTTAACAATCTTCTTACCATCATATAATACACTTGAAGGAAGATTATATGACCCGTAATCGTATGAATTAAATGTATGCGTAAAAGAAACAGCATATGTTGCATCAGGTGGATTGCTTCCTGTCATGGTAGCACCTGCAGTAGCTAAAGTAGAGAGCGCATCGTTATTATATCCACTTCCATTATTTACCCAGTTAATTGGTAATCCTGGCATTGTTCCGCTTGCATACTGTACGAGTGAAGATAAATTATTCGGGATTGTACAATCGGAAGAATTAGTACCATAATCGAACACAGCTACGTCCCAGACTGGAAGGTTAAGGTTATTACATACCATTTCGGTAACATCTAATACACCATCATTATCATCATCAAGATCTACCACATCAGGAACGCTGTCTTTATCAGTATCTATACAGTAATTTAAAGAACTATTTTTTGCATAATCATACGTGTAAATACCATTGTAAACTCCGCTTTCTGTAGCTGTTTCGATGCCATTGAAAAATCCGTTTGCACTATATTGAGAAGGTGTTCCATTTCCGACGTAAGCATTTACCGTTCCGGAAGTAATTCCGCCAGAGTAAATTGAACCACCACTTGCTGACATTGATGAGCTTGCCCCTGAATTAGCAGAAACTCCCGATTCTCTTGCATCCGGACAACCGTCTCCATCGCTGTCAAGGTCTAAATGATTCGGAATATTATCTGTATCAGGATCATTAGAACAGGTTGCTTTTGGATGAGCAGATGGGATATAATTATTAGCAACTAATCGGATTTCGGTAACGCCACCATAATAAGATGTTCCGGCAACACCAACCAATCTATAATACCCGTAAGTGTTATTTGGTTGTAAAGAATTGGTTACTGTAAAAGTTCCTGTGGTTGCAGTAGAAGCAACCGCCCCGGAAAGATCTACCCAAGAAATACCATCAGTTGAACCTTGCATTTTAAATGTCATTGCGGTTGTAGATGATAGCGCCCAATTGATAAGGCCCAACTGCATTGAGCTGATTGCCATCGGAGTCGGAGGAACTATTCTATACAATTCCATGTCAACCCAGTTAAGAACACCGTTAAAAGCATTAAGTGTAGAAGCATTATTATCAATCGTGTTAGCAGGAACATAAGTAGAATATGATGCCAATTGAGAGCTTACAGAACTAATTGTCTGAGCTTCTGTTTGCGTATAAAAACAAGCCGGACTTTCGATTGCATCTACAATTCCGTCGTTATCATCATCAATATCAATTAAATCTCCTACACCATCCTTGTCGGTATCAATACAACCATTCAGGTTACTATTGTTTGCGTATTGATAAGTATAAGTGCCATTATAAATACCGCTTTCCGTAGCGGTTTCTATACCATTGAAGAATCCATTTGTATTATATTGACTTGGAGTACCATTTCCTACATAAGCATTTGCTGTTCCCGAAGGAATACCTCCTGTATAAACACTACCACCACTTGCTGACATTGACGCTCCTGTATTTGTAGAAACTCCCGTTTCTACAGCATCAGGACAACCATCGCCATCGCTATCAAGATCTAAATGATTTGGAATTCCGTCTGTATCCGGATCGTTAGAACAGGTGGATTTTGGATGTGCCGATGCAATATAATTATTAGGAATTAATCGAATTTCAGTAACTCCTCCGTAATAAGATGTTCCGGCAACACCAACTAATCTATAATATCCATAAGCCGTATTTGGCTGTAAGGAATTGGTTACCGTAAATGTTCCTGTGGTTGCAGTAGAAGCAACCGCTGTGGAAAGATCTACCCAAGAAGTACCATCAGCTGAACCCTGCATTTTAAATGTCATTGCAGCAGTAGATGATAATGCCCAGGTTGTGAGATCCAGCTGCATTGAGCTGATTGCAATTGGTGTTGTAGGAGTTATCTTATAAAGTTCCTTGCCTACCCAATTAAGAGCTCCGTTGAAAGCATTGAGTGTAGAAGAGTTATTATCAATAGTATTGGCAGGAATATATGTAGAATATGATGCTAATTGAGAACTTACAGAAGTAATCGTCTGAGCTTCTGCTTGAGTATAAAAACAAGCTGGGCTTTCCACCGCATCTACAATTCCGTCGTTATCATCATCAATATCTATCAAGTCAGGTACGTTATCATTGTCAGAATCTATACAAGTGTTCAAGAAGTTTGATACTGCATAAAGAAGATATGTTGAAGAATAATCAGGGATGCCGTTTGTATCTGTGTCCACAGAATCATTCAGTCCGTCATCATTAGCATCAGTTACTGTTGGATTAAGCTGGCTTCCGGTAAGTCGATTAGCGGCAATACCATAACTTCCTCCCACATTATTAATTACAGAAGATGGGGTAAAAACATCGATAGAAGGACTAACGCCAGATTCTGCTAAATCTGAACAACCATCCCCATCAGTATCAAGATCTAAATAATTAGGAACTCCATCTCCATCTAAATCGCATACACTTGGAGACGATGTGAGGCTTCCGATAGCTGCAACCCGATCAATAACATAGTCATTTCCGGCGCCACCATTTCCGGCATTCATAAATAATAAGTAATAATTACCACTTACCGGAACTGTAAATGAGCCTGAGATGGTCTGAAAGTTTGGATATGCCGGAAGGCTGTTTAATGGTATAGAAGATAAAACAGATTGCACTGTATTGGTGTCTGCGTTATAGAGTTGTAAGGTGCAATTTTGCCCTGTAACTCCGCTCCCACCTCTTAGTCCTGCATCATATGAAAACTGGTAGGTAGCTCCTGCAACAAGAGGTTGGTTGAGCCTTGTTACTAAAGCATCTGTTGTGCCATTCAATTCCATTAATGCATTTTGAGTTCCTGTAGCAGGATTGTTGCCATCTACCTGACCAAATAATCCACCGACATTGCTAGAGTTTGCATTGGTAGTACCGTATGTAAATGGAAAAGCACCAGTTGATGTACTATAATTAGCTCCGCTATTTGAGTAATACCAATTAGATGTAGGAGGGTCTGTTGTAAAGCCTCCGCCATTTACTAAGTTAACAAATCCTGCAGGACATTCTACTTTATCAAGAATACCATCGTTATCATCATCAATATCCAAAACATCTAAAATGCCATCTCCGTCAGTATCTTTGCAGGCATCAGTTTTCAAATTATTGATAGCATCTTCATAAGTGTAATTTGAAGTATAAGCAGCTGTTGATGTGTCTGTAGATTCTATGCTATTATAAAAACCATTGGTTCCATAATTAGCAGGGATTGTTTTGTTTCCTACAATTGCTAAAGGGTGAGTAGTTGTACCTCCTGAATTAACTAAAGTTCCTGAAGAATAAGTACCACCTTTTGTTTTAGTATGAGAAATAGTTCCTGCTTCCAAAGCATCGGGGCAACCATCGCCATCGCTATCTAGGTCGAATATATTTGGGATACCATCATTATCTGTGTCTAAACATGAATTGATATAATAATAAACATCATCAATAAGTACATCGTCACCTGTGGAGGTATATCTGAACTCTATGTTTCCTGTTGTAGGAAGAGCGGCAGGATTAAACGATATTTGTATATTATGAAATGCAGATAGACTTATTGATGTTGCTGTTGATGCGTTAATAAGAACTCCGTCAACTCTAAATTCAGTTATAATGCCATTTGCAGCCGGGTCTCTGGTAATAGTAGGACTCGCCGAAGTATTAGGATTGCTTACTCCAAATAATCTTACACCTCCCAAATAAGCGCCAAGCGACATCGATTCGGTGACAATAACCCCACTACTCGCAATGTAATTGTCGGTTCTTATTTTTAATTGGTAGATAGCATAAGTTGTACATGTATTTTTTAGTACAACATTAGACTGAGACGCTCGCTGCAGTACTTACTACATCTTGACGACCAGCTAACGTGTTGTTGTATCGTGTCCAGGCTGAAGCCAAGCTCCATCCGGATGTATCGGTATTAAATGTAGGGTTGGTTACTGTATTTATTGCATTGGTAGGAGCTTCTATTGCGTCCAGAATCCCATCATTATCATCGTCAATGTCTACTGAGTTGATAATGCCATCTCCATCAAAATCGTCTGAAGATCCCATGTTTTGGACCGAGAGATAATTGAAGGAGACAAATAGTAATAAGAAGAACTTATTAAAAATGAATTTGTAATGTTTTTCCATTTTTTTTGTATTGTGTTTTTGATTAGGAAGAATAATTAATTGACAATTTGGCTATAGAAACGTAAGTTTCTTTAATTGTGATAATTATTCAGTTTTACGGTTTTGGTTGTCAACGGAGCTTTTTTGGATTATTTATATGAAATAAATAACAAAATAATCGTGCGTTGTATGTTTTGGTAAAAAGGCTAGAACTTAGAATAGCTCTACATGGAGTAAGGTAATTTGTGTTTTCATCTTTATGTGTTTTATAATTGCTGTAAGTATAATATTTTTTTTCAATTTAAAATAAAAAAGTTTTTTTATTGATTTTATATTAAAAAGAAACCCGTTATCGACGTAATTAGTTCGTCTTTAATTATAAATGTTACAGATGAAAGAATTTTTTTTTGTAAGATGGCGTTTTGAAATTGATAAAATAAGAGCCAATTATTATGTATTCCATAAAATCAAGATTTCCTTTTCTATATAACTTCGTGAAATAAATTGAGTGTGATTAATTAGAAAAAGAATGATTTTTTACTATTTTATACAGACAAATTTTCGGATGTTTTCGATAAAATAGATTAGGAAAAAAATGTTCGGATGGTTTTAAATTAACAATTATCAATAAGATTTTCACAACCCTGTGAGAGTGTTTAATTTAAAATCAAATTAAAATTTTAATCTTAGGTATTGCTGAAAACATTATTTTTATGACTTAAAAAAAAACAAAAATGTTTGAAAGTTTATTTAATTTCATTAATCTTCACAATGGTGAAGAAAAAAAAGAAAAGGTTCTTGAAAATGTAATTTCTAATATTTCATTTAGAGGCTCCAACCTTTGGATTCTTGCTTGTGCGATTATTATTGCATCGGTTGGTTTAAATGTAAATTCTACAGCGGTGATTATTGGCGCAATGCTTATCTCTCCATTAATGGGCCCGATTGTGGGAGCCGGGTTTGCATTAGGTACTTACAATTTTCCTTTATTAAAAAAATCGATCAAAAACCTTTTGATTGCTACCATAGTAAGTCTTACTGTTTCTTCTTTGTATTTTTACATTAGCCCGTTCAAAGATGTACAGTCAGAGCTATTGGCAAGAACTTCTCCGAATATTTATGATGTCTTGATTGCTTTTTTTGGAGGTTTGGTAGGTATTATTGCCATCACAAGGGTAGAAAAAGGAAATCCGATTCCCGGAGTAGCAATTGCCACAGCTTTAATGCCGCCATTGTGTACAGCGGGTTTTGGGTTGGCTACTTCTAATTTTGTGTACTTTTTTGGTGCATTTTATCTTTATATTATTAATTGCTTCTTTATTTGTATCGCTACTTTTTTTGTTGTAAAATATCTTAAATATCCTTCTGTTATTATTGATAATAAATATGAAAAAAGAATCCGTTACGGAATTTCAGCGTTGATTCTGGTGATGATTGTCCCAAGTTTCTATTTGGCATATAATTTATTTAACGAAAAACAATTTATAAGAACGGCAGAACAGTTTATTCAGAAAGAATTTGATAATAAAGGATATACCATAATTTATAAAAAAATTAATTACAACACGAGTCCTAAGTCGATAGATGTTGCTTTCTTAAATAAAAAATTCAATCCGGAAGAAATTGCGTCATTTAATAAAATGCTTATTAGCAATGGGCTTTCGGATACCAAATTTAATGTAAGACAAAGTACTGATGATGTGAAATCTGAAATCCTTAATGAGATTAATAAAAATAATATTACTATTTCGGAAAAAGACATTGCAGTATCTAAACTACGACAAGAATTAGACGGATACAAAATTTCTGATTCTACCTTGGTGCAGGAGATTAAAGCTATTTACCCAACTGTCAGTAATATCTCTTACGGAAAGATTGAAGAATATCCCAAAACGGATAGCGCAAAGCTCAGATTTGTACTTATTTATTCAGGTAAAATGAAAGATAAAGCACAATTCAAAAACTGGCTTGAAATAAGACTGCGTGAGAAAGACGTTAAGCTTATTGAAAACTCTGAAGAATAAAAGCTATCTTTTTTATTAGTAGACAGGGAAATTCACTCCTAAAGCATCATTTCTCTTATAAGATTTCTTAAATAATTTTTCTATAGATGTTACAACTATCGAAATATAACATAGAAAAATGAATGATGAATGATTAATTGTTAATGTTTTTTTTTATTTTAAGTAGTTTATTTTCAGTATTTTAAATTTTTTTTAATGTTTTTTCAAAAAATTACATATACTTTCATTTGATTAATGGTATCTCAGTATGCCTGTTTGGTTATTGAAGATCCTGGTAAAAGTGTTGAATTGTAGTTATTCTAAACGATGTAATGATTTTGTTATTTATTGTTTCTATTACTATAGATTTCACTCTTACAAAATATACTACCCGTTTTGCATTTGAAGACATTTTTAAATACTTGGTATTTAAACTATTGTATTTCTTTGTTAAATGAAATGCCCTTGTTTATCTAAAAAAAGAAATCTATCTGAGCAGATATTATGTTTTGAGTGATTAAAAACGTAATGATAGACAGGGAATAAAAAGAATACTGAAATAATATAAACAAAGCCGTTGCACTTATTTCCTAAAGATAAAATTTAAAATGCACTGCGGATATAATTATTATATATTTTTCGAAATTTTATTGATTAAAGGATAAATGTGAGCTAATTCAAAAATTTTAACCTAAAAAAACTTTTTAAAAATATAATACGTTCTGTTGATTTTTCCTTGCTTGTTTATATTTTTTTTAAAAAAACGCACAAGTTGGTATTTGATTAATTAATAACAATTATTCACTAAAAATAATTAATTCTTATGTTTTTAAATATTTTGTTATGTAATTTTTAAAATTTATATACTTTTGTTTTTTATATTTATTGAATGTTAGAAAGGTGAAAAAATACTGATTTTGATTTTATTGATATTTTGATGTATTTTTTTAATTAAAAAACAAGATTATAATTAAAATACAACTTATGATAAAAAACAACTATTTAACCATGCGGAAACTTTTTTTGTTCCTTCTTTTTCTCACAACATCATTCTCTTACCTCTCTGCTCAGACAGGTCCTAATGATGATTTTGACAATGATGGTATTATCAATTCTATTGACCTTGATGATGACAACGACGGCGTACCGGATGCAGTAGAAAGCCCGGGTTGCTTTTATACGGCAACTGAGGCTAATGCTATTGTAACAGTAAGGTCATCTTTAACCAGCCCGGACGATGACCAGTCAGATGGAGATATTCAGATACTCCATGACGGCAGTGCCACGCTTACCTTTAACTATAATGCAGGACAGGCTATAGCAGGGGCGTCTCTTTTAATTGTAGAATACCCGACATCGGTAAGGCTTGCACAGTTAAGCTTTATTAACGGTACTACTTTTGGTGCCGGGGTAACGGCAAGATTAGAAGGTTCTCAAGATGGACTTGTATGGACAGACCTGGGCAATGGTAATGTTGCATTAAGCAATACTACCAATCCTAAAGTATTTCCCAATACCAATACAGGGAAATTTAAGTACTACCGTGTTTTGGGCACGGCAGGGGGTAATACCGTAGCTACAACTACCATAGGTGAAGTTAATTCGGTATTGGCAGCAGGCTATAACCCAAGTGCCTATCCGAAAATGAATTGTGCAAGCGATAGCGACGGTGATAGTAGTAACAATCACCAGGATCTTGACAGTGATGGCGATAGCTGTAGTGATGCCCTTGAAGCCGGTGCTACTACAAGCACAATGACAAACTTCCAATTTACAGGTGCAGTAGGAATCAATGGTCTTGCAGATGCTGTTGAAACAGCTGTTGATTCAGGAACTGTAAATTATACTTCTACTTATCTTGCCTATGCAGTCAACCAAAATATAAGTGCTTGTTTGGATAGTGACGGCGATGGTATACCAGACGTTATTGATATTGATGATGATAATGACGGCGTTTTAGATGTTGTTGAAATGGGAAGAGCGTGTGGAGAAGCAGTTGTACCAGTTACCAGTTCAATAGTAGTTTCGCCAACCGGCGGATGGGGTTCGCCTGATTACACGGTTGATAATTCAGGCATGATAGGCATAGGTCTGTCTGCTATTACTAACGGTCATACTACTACAGGAAATGCTTTTTATTTTAAAGAGCCTTCTACAACAGCTACAATTACCTATAACTTATCACAAAATGCAATATTAGATAATGTTGTACTTTGGACTCCGGAAAGTTTCAACTATGGAGTGGGAGATGGTCCTTTGAAAGATTTCACGGTTACCCTTACTTATAATGGAGGACAAACTTATACTTCAGCTGTGTTTACGACTGTGCGTCCAACGGCGGTCGATGGTCCTGTTTACGCTCAAGTGTTCAATCTAGGCCAAAGTTTTTCAAATGTAACAGCTATTCGTCTAAATATTCTTAATGGATGGACAGACCAAACAACTAATTCCGGTAGTGGTGCAGCTTTAGATAATACTTGGGTTTCAACAGATGGAAATGTTATGGACGCTACTTATAACATGACCCTTGGGGAGTTCAGATATGGTTGTTCACTACAGGATATTGATACCGATGGTGATGGTATTCCCAATCGGTTAGATTTGGATAGTGACGGCGACGGATGCCCTGATGCTAAAGAAGCAATATTATTTACGAATTCATCTGTGGCAACTATCCCAGGTACTGTTAAAAATGGCAGTGGTGGCGTTGTAACTTCTACTACTGCCAATGTTCCCAATGCAATGGTTCCTGGTCCTTATGGCAGCAACGGTTTTGCTGATGCCATACAATCAGCCACAAATCCTGACGCTTATATGTACAATTATACGTATAACTTCCTTGCTACAGTAGCATCAAACAATCCTTGTAAGGATAGCGACGGTGATGGGATGTCAGACTTTGCAGAAGATATAGATGTTGATAATGATGGTATTCCTAATGCCATAGAGTCACCTTCTTGTTTCTTTACACAGGCACAGGCTATGATCATTACAGATCCGGTAACTTCAGATTTTAACTGGAATGTTACCAACAATCTGGCTCTTACTTATGATCAAAGTATAGCTACCTATGGGCAGATTGGTACCTCGGCCAATATTCAGAACAAGGCGCTCGTTACATTCGACCTCCCATTTGTAGGCTCTGCGGTACTGGCATCGGTAAGCCTGAATGTAAGAACAGCATTTGGAACGGGAACGTGGCAGTTGGAGGGATTAAGCGCAGCCAACGTATGGACGCCACTTTCAACAGCACAAGCGATGAATTCTGCTACAACTTTCACATTTAATAATACACTGGCACCTAATGCGGCATTCCACACTTACAGGATCAAAGGGGTTACCAGTGTTGTAAGTGCGACAAACGCAGCATTAAATGAATTTACTGTTCAGTATAATAATTACCAAGCTTCGCTTCATCCTGTCACTTCAGGTTGTAATTCGGATACCGATGGCGATGGTGTGCCAAATTTCCAGGATCGCGACAGTGATGGCGACGGATGTCCCGATGCAGTAGAAGCAAATGTGGGTGGTACTTTAATAGACGGAGAGATTTATAATACTTCCACAGGAAATGTAATAGTACCTAAAGCTGTTGTGCAGGGTCCTTATGGTGCTAACGGATTGGCAGATTCTGTCGAAACGCCTTCTGAAAGCGGCATATTAAACTATACAAATACTTATAATATCTATGCTATAAATGCCAATATAAATGCCTGTACAGATACTGACGGTGACGGGATACGTGATGTATTTGATATTGATGATGATAATGATGGTATTCTCGACACTACGGAAGAAGTCTGCTCTGCCAGTATTACTTCTAAAAGTGATATTACCGTAAGCATTCCTTCAACAATTAGCTACACTTTGTTTTCTCCAAGAACACTACCAAATTTAGTAGATGATAATGCCTCGCTTGCTGTTTTGGGAGTTCCTACCGGTACACTGAATAATTCGGAATGGTTTAGGGTGCAGTTTGCTACTCCAAGGGTATTGACAGAATGGGAAGTTGCCCATGTTACGAACCAGCGGGTATTTTCTGCTGCCAGTACATACAAAGTACAAGGTAGTGTGGATGGAAACAATTGGGTAGATTTGACAGGTACCTTATCATATTTAAATAATGGTACCGGACAAGGAGCTAACTCAAGTTCTAATATTGCCACCTTTACACAGAACAATAATCCTTACTTATATTACCGTTATTTTGGTATTTCAGGTGCTTCCGGCGGAGGTTATGCGACTGAATTTTATTTCAGAGAGAAAAATTGTACAGACTTAGATACGGATGGTGATGGAATTCCTAATCGTTTAGATCTTGACAGTGACGGAGACGGTTGTAGTGATGCTCTTGAAGCAGGTGCAACTACTAATACTACAGCAAATTATCAGTTTACCGGGACTATGGGTGTTAATGGTCTTGCAGATTCTTTAGAGTCACCAGTGGATTCAGGTATAATAAATTATGCATCTACTTACAATCAGTATGCATTGCTAAATCATCGACCCTTATGTCTTGATACTGATAATGACGGCATAAACAATGTTATAGATATAGATGACGATAATGATGGTATTTTAGATGCGGTTGAAGCCAGGATATGCGGTACAGCAACAAACCCTTTCACCAGCTTAGAGCAGGCTAGAGCAACTGTATTAAGAGCGGGAATCTATTATTTTAATCTTTCGGGTAGTACATTCAGTACGTATGTAGATACCAATGGTTATGTATTGATTGGTGTTGATTATGGTGATGGAACTCCGGCTTTGCCAACTTTATCAAGTCTCGGTCTAAATAAAGCAACGTATGGCAGAGGATTATTGAGTACTGCTGCGTTGGCAAATTTGGGCAACATCGAAACAATCAGGATTTCATCCAATACAACCGTTCTGGGAGGAGTGGATGTAACATCTACTAATGCGACTTTAATTAACAGAGTAAAAGCTAATCAGTCATTGCACAGAGGAACTGCTGATAATACTATCAACAGTAGTTGGGTAGGTACTGGTTCAGGGTATTTTACTGTAGCTGCTTCAGGTTCCGCGACGGCAGCAAATAATTTGAATTCATGTATTATAAATATAGCAGGTAATACTGCTTCTTTTAATTGGATTCCTCAGACTGGTAATCAAATGGTAAGATATGCCACAGGCGAAATTCCTGCTGCAGATTATTTTGCTTTATGGGTAAGAGGCAATACTTCCGGAACGGCCTGCGTTGATATTGATATAGATACAGATAATGATGGCATTCCAGACAGACTGGATCATGACAGTGATAATGACGGATGTTCTGATGCATGGGAAGCAGGAGTAATAAGTTATATTACAGCCAACGGAGGAACCTATACTTCAGGAACGTTGAATAATCCATCTGCCTCTACATCACCTTATGCAATAGTAGGGAATAATACTCCATCTAGTTACGGAGCCAATGGATTCTATACTTTATTGGAAAATAACGACACAGCATCAGCAACATACAACGGCACTTATACTTATGCAAATGCTCTTAATGAAAGTATAGCGACTTGTTCTGGAGCATTTTATAAACCGGCGGTTACAGCAGGAACTGTTTTAGATACCAAGCATGGAATTACCTCATTGCAGAGAGCGGGTGCAGATGATGTTGATAACTGGCCAATGGTAAGAAAAGGAGCATGGACTGCTTTGGAATCTAAAACCAAAGGATTTGTACCAAACAGATTAACGATTACGCAGATTAATGCAATTCCTTCTGCTAATCTGAGAGAAGGAATGATGGTTTACAACATCACTTCAGACTGTTTATACATTAACACGGATGGGACACCAACAGGCTGGAAATGCTTCAATACTCAGGCTTGTCCTTAAACAAATAAGTAATTAAAAATACTTAAAAAAAAAATGATAACACAAAATAATATATTAATGGCATCAGCAGTACTCTTTATGGGTACTCTGCTGATCCCTGCCCAGGTGGCAATAGGAAAAGAAGCTACAGTGAATACTTCAGTTTCTTTAGAGTTTGGTGAATCTGAAAACAGAGGAATGGTGCTTCCCTGGGTAACGAGTACAGGCGCTGTTGCAGGTGCTGTAAATGGCACTGTGGTTTATGACCTTTCAGATCATAAAGTAAAAACAAAATATGCTTCAGGGTGGAAAGACCTTTCTGTAGATGCCACAGGAACTACAGTAGATCCTGTGACATTAGTAGATGGTGTAATTATACAGGATTTGCATACAGAAGATACGAATGCAGAAGTTACGATAGGAACTACCCAGACTTCGGATACCGGAATTTTAATTTTAGAAGACACCGATAAAGCGATGATTCTTCCTAAAGTAGCAAGCCCGCATCTGAATATCATCAATCCTGCACCGGGAATGATGGTGTATGATACCACAGCAAAACAGCTGGCTGTTTTCAATGGTACGGTGTGGAGCTTCTGGAAGCCATAAACACTACATTCAAACAATATAATACCACCTCAGTAAATAGCTGAGGTGGTATTTTTTTATAAGATTGTGGAATTTCGTGTGAAATTTGTGCTGTAAGCTCAAATTTCCTTGTTTTTGGCTTCTGCATTTGAGCATTATGCACCGGTATCCTGCCTTTTTACTCAATAATTTGAGCTCAATGCTCAGTCATTTGAGTGTTAAGCATGAAAATTTGACCTTTTAGCTTGCTTATTCCACTTTGCTACTCAAAATTGAGAGTTTTGAGCTTAGAAGAGGATGCTATTCTCCGTCTTTTTTGTCTTCACCGGAAGTTTTTCCTCTGGGAAAGCGTTTGCTAAGATCTTCTGCAATGGTTTTCGCCTCTGCATCCCCGGCTCTGGCGGCAAGCTTTACGCTGCCGTAGTAATAAAGGGCCTGTACATAAGCTTCATGCCCGGTAAGCATAATGGTATCTTTCATTATTTGGCTTATTTGCTGCGATGCCGCATGTAATGGCAATAAAGTCTGATTTGCTTTATAATCTTTTTTGCATTCCTGGGCATCCATCATAGTCGGGATAAATTTGGGATTGGCAATAGTGTATTCTACTACTTTATTAACGAAAGCAACGCTTTTATCACTCATCTTTGGTAGGCTCTTGCGTTCTTCCACTGTTAGCGTTCCCATATAAGGAGCAAGAAGATCTTTGATTTCCTGGAATTTTGAGCTGATTTGTGTAACAACATTCTCCGGAATGTCTACACTAATTTGATTTTTTGACATAATTTTTTTGTTTAAATGTGTTTGTAATATAATGTGCAAATAGAATTGCTGTACTGAAAAATATTCTTGAAAAGAATAATTTGATAAGAGTATGTTTCATGAATTTGTGTTTTTGTTTTTCCAAATGTAATAAATAAATATCAATCTTATAATTGTTGTAAGTATTTGATTTTGTAGATTTTTATCTACAAACTTTTTTATTTAACATTCAAAGGTTGTTGTATATTTGCCGTACAAATCATTGTAATTTTTTAAGATATGGTTTTAAATAATCCTCTATCTCACACATTACAGAACGTTTAAAAAAACATAAAGATGAAAACAAATTATTTCCTGGGAATCAAAAGAGGTATCTTCGTACTGCTTTTATTCTTTTTCAATCATCTTTCAGCCCAAAATATGGGGCCTAATGATGATTTCGACGGTGACGGTATTATTAATTCCTTAGATACAGATGATGATAATGATGGAATCTTGGATATAAATGAAGGTTTAAGTTCAAGCACTAATGCGATCATTAATGGAAATTTCGGAACAGATACAACATCTGGAGGAAATTTAAATAATTGGCTAACCAATGGAACAGGCACCTCAAATTTAACCAATTGGGTAGCCGAAGCCGGTGGAGCTATAATTTATTTGGACGGGGCTGAAAACTACAATCTTTACCAAACTAACGTTCCTTTAAAATCATCTTCCACCCCTGCAACTGCAACTTTTACTATGAAAATATTTGCTGTAAATGCCAATGGAACAAGCCCTATAAACCAAGGCTGGGGGAAAATGGATGTTTATCTAGAAACTACAACAGGGTTAGTAAGAATATTTAGGGTTAGCAATCCGCTAACATCAACTTTGTCGAGTCCGACGGCAAATATAGAAATGGTAGACCCTACATTAGTACCATATCTTGCGGTAAATGGAGATTATTCATCCCGAAGTTTTGCAACAGGCATGTATTATACGATCACAGCTAATATAAATACAGCCAATTTGAAAAATTCAGGAACAGTACTTTTTCAAAGGAAAAATGGCGCGGTAAGTGGACCAAATGGTCAAATAGGTGCTGATGATTTTAGGATTGATAATATTGCATATACTTATCTGATAGAAACAGATATTGATAGGGATGGAATCTCAGATCGATTTGACCTTGATAGTGATGGTGATGGTTGTCCTGATGCCATTGAGGGGGATGGAAGCTACACATACATGCATCTCAAAAATATTCAAACCGTAAATCCTTCTTATACAGGAGGAAATTCCGGAACCGGTTATACAGGTACTTCTAATGTACCTATGTTTTATAATCTCGGTGCTGTCTCAGATGCGCAAGGCTCACCTATTGTGAATGGAGTAAGTGTGCAGCAGGGAATAGGCGATTCGCAGAACGGAACCGTAAACTATTGTAAAAGTTCAAGTATAGATACTGATGGTGATGGGATCCCGGATAGTACAGATATTGATGATGATAATGATGGTGTGCTTGATACTGTTGAACAAAGTTGTGTTAATACAGGAAACCCTTTATACAGAGACTATCGTCCCGGAGCATGGAGTGGGGCAAAAGATGCACTCAGTGGTATAAATTACCTTGATTCTACTGGTACTTATATACAAGGATATCAGGATAATGGTACAGAATCGTTTACTTTTACGCTGGTAGATTTAAACCCTGGTGTAGTGAATACGTTGAAATATCGTTTTTACACTTTAAATCCTCAAAATCCTGATGCTAATAATGTTAAATTATCAATAAACGGGATAATTTTACATAGTTTCTCAACTATAGCGGGGCAATCAAATCCTTCTTCTTCTTCAATTGATATGGGATACAAAACAATATCGTTTACACCAACGAGCACTACGGCAACGGTCAACATACAATGGTCTACACCTGTTAATGGTCTTGCAGGCAGTGATGCTCAGTTTAGAGAATTCCAGATAAATGGAGAAACAAAATTTGAATGTTCTGATATAGATACGGATAATGATGGTATTGTAAATAGATTAGATCTCGACAGTGATGGAGATAAATGCCCTGATGCAGTAGAAGCGGGATCTGCCTCACAAGCAGGAAACGGAAATACCTCTGCAGGAATTTTAATAAATACCATCACAGACGGAGGAATCCAAACAGGAACTGTAAATGCAATAGTAGGAAACGGAACACCTGCAAATTACGGAAATAATGGCTTTTATACCGGTATAGAAAATAATGATACTTTTGGTGCAAATTATACAGGAACTTATACGTATGCCAATGCTATTAATAAAAATGTGGCAGCATGTTATACCGCCTGTTACAGACCTGCTGTTACTGCAGGGACGGTTTTAGACACTAAACAGGGGATTACTTCCTTACAAAGAGCAGGTTCAGATAACGAAAGCTGGCCAATGGTAAGAAAAGGAGCTTGGACGGCTTTGGAATCTAAGACCAAAGGATTTGTGCCAAACAGATTAACGATTACGCAGATTAATGCAATTCCTGCGGCTAATCTGAGAGAAGGAATGATGGTGTACAATATCACTTCAGACTGTTTATATATTAACACCGATGGAACACCAACAGGCTGGAAATGCTTTAATACCCAGACTTGTCCTTAAATAATAGAAAAAGTAATTACAATCATTATAATCAATCATATATTTTGAAAAAAATGATAACACAAAACAACATAATCATGGCATCAGCAGTACTCTTTATGGGTACTCTGCTGATCCCGGCTCAGGTGGCAATAGGAAAAGAAGCTACGGTTAATACTTCAGTTTCTTTAGAATTTGGAAATGAAAACCGAGGAATAATTCTACCCTGGGTAACGAGTACAGGAGCTGTTGCAGGCGCAGTAAACGGTACGGTAGTTTATGATCTTTCGGATCATAAAGTGAAGACAAAATATGCATCAGGGTGGAAAGATTTATCGGTAGATACAACAGGAACCACCGTAGATCCCATCACATTGGTAGATGGTGTATCAATTCAGGATCCGCATACAGAAAATACGAATGCAGAAGTTACCGTAGGAACTACCCAAACTTCAGATACCGGAATTTTGATTTTGGAAGACACAGATACAGCAATGATCCTTCCTAAGGTGGCAAGTCCGCATCTTAATATTATCACTCCCGCACCGGGAATGATGGGGTATGATACCACAGCAAAACAGCTTGCTGTTGTTAATGGTAAAATGTGGAGCTTCTGGAAACCATAAAAGAGATACTTTTATAGAATTAAAGATGAAAAAGAGTTGAAGTATCGTTTTTCGGCTCTTTTTCTTTCTTGAAATTTGAATGGCGGAAATAGATAAATTACAATGAAGTTTTTGAAAAAAATCTGATAAGAAAAAATAAAAATTAAAAAAAAATCAGAAATTGATTTGCAAATAAAGAAAAATTCTGTAAATTTGCCTCACCAAAAAATACAGACCTATAGTGTAACGGTAGCACTCCGGTTTTTGGTACCGTCAGTCGGGGTTCGAATCCCTGTGGGTCTACAAAAAGCCTTGTTAATCACTCGATTTTCAAGGCTTTTTTGTTTTCAATAATTAAGGTTTGTTGAGTTTGTATGACGAATTTTATTAATCTGAATCTCTTGAAAAATAGCCCAGATCGCAACGGCATCCTTTTTTGTTGTAAGGAAATTAGCTTGGCACAAAAAAGATAAAGTGAAGAGCTGGAAAAAGCTCCTAAAAACTGGCTTTTACCTGCATGCTTCCGATGTGTATGGTTCTTTCGCCAGAATTTCTTCCTTCATAATTTAAATTCAGCTGTAAGAAAGAATTGATTGCCTGCTGAATGAAAACACTCCAAACCTGGTTTTTTCCGGGCTTTAAACCATCAAGCATCTGGTTTCCTACAATACTGAAGCTGTTCCCCGTAAAGTCGTTGTTGATGAATGAGAAGTTTCCTCTGATTGACGTTTTCTTACGTTCCCATTGAATTGTTCCGGTGATGTCGAAGGCTTTCAGTAATTCTTCGCCATCTTTTCTCTGTTTTTCACGATAAGCCGATGAGAATTCTGCCTGAATCGCATCAGTGAATTTATAAGTAGCTTTTGGTTTTGTCTCAAAATTATTAAGCCTGTAATCTCTTGTAGCAAATAGTTGCGATGAATTTTTTAAATCGTGGACTGAATTTTCCCAATCGACTCTGAACTCTTTATTGAACCAATATCCGATATTTACAAAATGGGACGTTTGATTTCTTTCTTCGTTACTGAAATTGGCATTGATAAGGTTGTCGTTCTGAATAAAGCGGTAGTTTCCGTTCCAGCCTGATTTTTCGGTAGGATTGAACTGTGCAGACATCAAAATATTCTGATTTTTGAGAATCTGATTTTCGCCTTTTTCGAAAGGATTTAAAACCAAAACTTTATCTTTTTTATAGAATGAATTCTGAGAATTTAATGAGATGTTGAAATTCCAACGCTTCAAAAATTTATTTTCCGAACTGAAAACAACCGATGGATTGACAAATAAAGCCAACTGTAGTTTGTTTTTATTGGATGGAATATATCGCACCGAATTGGTGTAAATCCTGATGTATTGCGCCAAATCGGAGTATTCTGCAATCTCAAATTCGTCGAGTTGCTGAATTCCGTCGCCATTGTAATCGGTCCACTTATAAATTCCTTGTCCGTCTGTAACTTTTATATATTGAAACTCTCTTTGTGCTTCTTGTCCGTTTCCTAATTCGTAAAATGCCTGAAGTCGCATCCCGTTTTTGAAAAGTTGTTGGTTGTACAAAATATTCCCAACCACAAAATCTTTATTCTGATTTACATCTACAATATCATCTTTGTAGAAGAATTTTCTGTAGTGAAGCAACGCATTTAAGGTTGTTTTTTCGGTTTTAATGATTTGGCTTTCTGCCATGAAACCTAAAATCCTGTTCGTATTTTGAAGGCTGTTGTCACGTACTGAGTCATTTTCTCTCATGTACATTTTTGCTAAAAGTTTCGTTCTTGTACTGTCGCCGATTTTTTTCTGAACGAAAAGTTCTCTCCAGCTAAAACTCGTAACATCCATCAATTGAGTGTCGTTGTATTTTTTTTCGTTGTGTTCCATGCTTCCACCAACTGCCCAACTTCCTTTTTTACCGGTGTACTCAGTTCCTGCTCCTCCTCGGATGAATTTTGTGTCTTGCAGAGTCGCATTGGTGTTCAGATAAGATAAATTACCTTTTGTATTGAATTTTCCTTTAAGCCATCCAAAATCCAAGTCGTTTTTAGTTCCTTTATAAGAATCCTGTTCGTCAAGATAATTGATTCTGTAGTTTAAGGTAGATTTATTATTCCACTTGTTTAGAAAACTGAAAATAAAACGGTTTTGCGTTAACCCGTTAAATTCCTGCGCTAAGTTGAAGTCACGCGAAAATTCTACATCGTTGATACGGTCTAAAATATGGAACTGCTTGTCGATGTATTGATATTCAAAACTTGGGGTACCTTTCCAGCTGTTTTTGGTGAATGTTTTGTTTCCAAAAATTCTTGCGGCATATCCTAAGTTCTGATCAGAATCTTTTGAAGAAAACAAGTTAATATCGTAATTACTCATCGAAATATCGGCTCCAATTTTGCCATCTTTCAGCAAATATTCTGAGTTTAAAGTATACACCTGAGCTTTTTGTGGCGATGGAAGTTTTCTTACTGCACGATAATCTCCCAAATTAGGACCAACATATTCAAAAACCCTTCCGTTATTGGTGGTTTGTGTTAATTTGTAATCTCCCAGGTTGGCTCCAAAATAGGTGAACGAAACCTGATATAAAGTTTGAGTGGCATCAGTTGAAAATTGATAATAATTTCCGTTAGGATTCTGAATGAGACTGTAAAGAATTTTGTTGACATCGTATTCTGCAACAACACCGGAAGGAGCATACATTAAGTTTAAGTCATTTCCGGCATCTGCTAAAATCAGCTCGTCTTCTTTAGATAAATTTAAGGCCAATGGAGCATTTTTATTATCATTCTCCATAAACCAGTTTAAGCCTAATTTTAATTTTTCTCTTTGATGCTCAACTTTTCCGGTAAATAAATATCGGGAATAATTTCTGTTGGCGTAATTGAAAGAAATGGTAATAAAATTCTGTTGGAAAATAGGTCTGAAACTGGTAAAAGTAACTTCTCCGGTATTATAATTAATGATATAATCCTGGTTTTCTCCACGTTTCATCAAGATACCATCGATGAAAACCTGTTCGGAACCTGAAATTAGGGTAATAAACTGTTCACCGTTTTTCCCTGTTAAACGGTAAGGCCCCTGGTTTCCTTCAATCCCCTGAAAACGAATTCTGTGAAATTCACTTCGTGCCACACCTGCTGAAATATCAACTAAGGTTTTATTATCAGTTCCAAATTGTGTCTGAAACTGAAGACCCATACTTCGACGCTGATATTTTGCAAAATAATTTTTAGAATCAACCAAATCTAAATGTCCGGCTCTAAGAATAGATTTATCCTTAATATTAAGCTGCATGTAAATCTTGTCGAATTCTTCTAAAGTTTGCGTGTAACCATCTGCCTGAATCGGTAAATTGTGATCTGAAATACTTGCCAAAACCGTAACATCTTTTGACAGTCTGCCGGAAATCTGAAGATCCATCGAACTTTGCACCGATTGCCCCTGATTGTTACCAAAAGTAATCCCTCGGATAATAGAACCTTTTGAATTTAATTCTCCTAAAAATCTCTTGGAATCGTTTTTTGCGAGTACGGCTTCGTCTACAATGATTCTGTTGCTGGTTTTCACAAAGTCCATAGTGTCTTTTGCGAAAATATCCTGCCCGAATTTAAAAGCGAGAATGCTGTCTTTTTTTTTAGCTAAAATACTGTCATTTTTAGAAGAGATAGAATCTTTGGGAATATTGGGATTTTTCCATGAGAATATTTGAGCATTATACAGCGATAAGCCCATGAAAAAAAGTACGAATATCAGAATAGAATTCCGCAAGTCTCCTAAAATAAGTGGTAAAAATAACTAAAAAATATGAACAGTTCGGGTTTTAGCATTATTAACAGAAAATTAACCTTAATATTGTCTCAAATGGAAAAATTGCTGTATTTTTGCTATGTAAATTATTAATAATTAAAAAATTAAGTTATGAAAAACATTTTTACTATTTTAAGTATTGTAGCTGCTTCAATTACGGCTCAGGCTCAACAAACTTTTAATTATGTTTTAGCTAATCAAGGATTTGCTAATGCACAGGTTATTACAACTGGGAATATAGTTGCAGGAAAATTAACTTATAACGTCTTGCAAAATGGTGCAACAACTGAACCTGCATATTATACGAATGGGACTAATTTAAGATTGTATTCACAGACAACTTCAGGAGATGGTAATTCTTATGCAATTCAGGGAGCAACTGGAGTTAAAATGACTTCAGTGAAAATCCTAACTGCTGGGCTTGTAGGAAGTAGTAATTATGCGCCTTCAACAGCAATCGTTACAGTTGATGGTGTTGTTGTTCCAACAGTTTATGATCCTGCTGATACAACTAATGCAACTTATTTGATTACTTCTGCAACAGGTGCATCAAATATTAAAATCCAAAATGGTCAAACAGGAACATCTGCACAAATTAGAATAGTTTCAATAAATATTACTTATAATGAAACAAGTTTAGCCGTAGCAGATTTCAACAAATCTAAATCAAACTTTGTAAAAAACACTTTCGTTAAGAATGACGAAATTACTTTCGGAGCAGATGCTAAAGATGTAAAAGTATATACTTTAACAGGTCAGTTGGTAAAAACAGCTTCTGTAAAAGCTAACGGAACTTTAAACATTGCTGAATTAGCTGAAGGTAACTATATCGTTACAGGTACTGTAAACAACCAAGCAGTTTCTCAGAAAATTTTGAAAGACTAATCTGATTTTTCAAATAATCAAATTAATAATATAAACCGCTTCTTGGAGGCGGTTTTTTTTTGTATTCAGTATCAAATTTCGTTCTGAATAATTTAAAATATGTGGTATATAGTTATTAATATGGTATTAATTTTGTATAAATTATTAATAATCAACCAAAATATCACATTATGAAAAAAGTATTTACTTTTATCGGACTTGTTTCGATAGCAGCATTCTCTAATGCCCAGATTGTAATTAATGAAATCTATACCGGTGGCGGTCTTTTAGGAGCAGCCATTACCAATGATTTCATAGAATTGAAAAACATAGGTGCTTCTAATGCCTCCCTCAATGGTGCAACTATTCAATATGCATCTGCTTCCGGAGCTTTTACACAGTATAACAATTTACCAAATATCACTTTGAGCCCAGGACAAACGTATTTGATTCAACATGGAAGTGATGGATTAGGAGGATTGATTAATCTATTAAATCCTAATCTTATCGTAAGTGTTTTATTAAATTTAGACGGCTCCCCAAATGTTGGAGTAGGGATTGGTCTTGCGCTTACTTCAGGTAAAGTTGCTTTGGCAAGCAATGCTACACAGGTTACAGGGCCAACCGCATCAAATGTTTTAGATTTTGTAGGCTATGGTTTGGTTAATCAGTATGAAGGAACAGGAGCGGCTCCGTCGCCGACTATTTTAAACTCAATTAGCAGAACTATAGGAGATACCAATAACAACAACGTCGATTTTACAATATCTTTACCTACGCCACAATCAACAACAGGAACTTTAGCGGTAAATGATTTAACTGATCTTTCTAAAAAAGGATTTATTAAAAACTCATTGGTTAAAAATGATGAGATTATTTTCGCTGCAGAGGTTAAGGATATTAAAGTTTACACATTGTCTGGTCAGCTGGTAAAAACAGCTTCTGTAAAAAATGGGGTTTCTTTAAACGTTGCAGAATTACAAAAAGGTAATTATATCGTAACAGGATTTATAGATAATCAACCGGTTTCTCAGAAGATTTTGAAGGATTAATTTTTACAAAATTATAGAAAAGAGATTCTGGAATATACCGTCTTTTTAAGGATTAGATAATCAGGAAATTAACCTTGTCAAAGTTTTAAACTTTGACAAGGTTAATTGTTTTTAGAAATAATTTAAGCTTTCTTCTGATAGCTTGAGAGTTTTAATGCGTCTTTTATCATCTTTCCTGGGCGAAAAATGGTTCTCAAGCTTTTTATAGCATTAGCGTTTACTTCTTCGGGGGTCTCAAATCCTTCGCTAGATCCTCCCGCTTGTAAAGTAAAATATTCACCTACATATACTATTTTTCCGTCTGCTACATCGTCAGCAATTTTAGAAAATGTGCTTTCCAGTACTGCAAGAATATCGGCTTTAGATACAGTAGAAACTGTAGAAGCATATTTGGCGAGATCGCTCAATGTGGTTTTGCCTTCTCCTACTATATCAGCATAGTATTTCTCGGGAGCAACTGGATTTCGTGGGTTTTTGCGTACCACGGTTTTAAATGTAATTGGCATACTTTTGAAAATTTTTAATTAAACATTTATTATGTGTTTGTAGTGTAAATGTAGTAAAAAAAATCTTTTTGTTTTGTGGTTTGTGTTGGGTCTGGTTGTTTTTGTTTGTGAATTGTAAAATTTGTATTTGTGAGCTATGCAAGTTATTAGGGTAACTTATACGATTTACCTTGATAAATTAATAAACTTATCTTGGTAAGTTTCTAAAATCACCCTGATGATTTAATGCTCTGAAATATATTGACCGTAAATTAATTTATTTAATAAAATTACTCTTTAAAAAAGAGATTAAAAATTTATTAACACTTAAAAAAATATAATATTAAATGGCTTTTGATAAGACTATTTTATCTATTTTAGGAGAATAATAACAATTAAAATCTTAGCTATGAAAAAAACAATTATTTTTTTGAGTATTCTTTGTGGAGTAAGTATAAATGCACAATCTTCTTGGTCACTAACTGGAAATTCAGGAACAAATGCGAGTACTAATTTTTTAGGAACTACTGATAATAAAAGTTTGATTTTCAAAACAAATAATTTAGAAAGATTGATAATCGATAATAATGGAAAATTTATTTTTGGTAGTAATAATACTATCAATGCAAATTCAAATTATTCATTTACAGGGATTACTGAATTTAATAGTATTGATCAAGCTTATGGATTTGTTGTATATGATGATTTTCAAAGTCGTTTACGAGTAGATAGTGATTTTAATAATATTTTTATTCAAGAAAATAATGATGGATTCACTATAATTGGATCGAATGTTATACCAACTTGTTCAGATTGCAATCAATATAAGCTTTTCGTAAAAGACGGCATTCGTACAGAAAAAGTAAAAGTAGATATTGCAGCCAATAATGGATGGGCAGATTATGTTTTCGCTAAAGATTATAAGTTGATGCCGTTAATAGAGCTAGATCGGTTTATCAATACCAACGGTCACTTACCTGAAGTTCCTACCACTGAAGAAGCAATCAAAAATGGGATTGAACTAAAAGAAATGAATATTCTTCTTCTGAAGAAAATAGAAGAACTTACTCTCTATACGATAGAACAGCAGAAAAGAATTGAAGCATTAGAAAATAAAGTAAAATAATTTATATAAAATTGAAAACCATGAAAAAATTTTATATAAGTTTTTTATTGATGCTACCATTGTTTATATTCTCTCAGGGAGAGAATAATCATTGGTATTTTGGTAATGGAGCGGCTGTAAATTTTAATAATCCGATTACTCCACAAATTTTATTAGATAGTCAAATGCCTATTTCATCCAGTACAGCAACGGTAAGTGATAGTAATGGTAAATTGTTATTCTATACAAATGGGGAAGTAATATTTACACGAGAACACCAAGTAATGCAGGATGGTATGATGCAGAATGGGGTAGCAGGAAGTATAAATATTGTTCAGGATCCTTCAAATTCGAATCGGTATTATGTGTTTATGATGAAGAGCCCTCCTAATACTTCGGCGGGAGATCCTAAGATATTACTGTACTCCGTTATAGACATATCTCAAGGATCTGTAGGAAATGATGGATATCCTTTGGGAATCGTCTTACCAAATTACAAGAATATTGTTCTATATGACCAGTATCAAGTGACTAATCTGTATTCTCCACACACTATAATAAGACATCATAACGGAAATTCTTTTTGGGTAGTAACTCATGATAATGATAAAGTTCTAAGTTTTTTAGTTGATGCATCAGGAGTTAATAATATTCCAGTCCAAAGTAATCTTAGTATGGGAGTTGCATCTTCAACTTTGTCATATGGTTCAGATATAAAATCTTCTCCAGAAATAAATTCTTCTGCTTTTACAAATTATTTATTTGTAAGTATGTGGCAGGGAACCAATACTTCTTCAAAGGTTTTTTCTTTTAATAATGCTACGGGGCAACTAACTAATCACTATCAATTAACAATTACAAGTATTTATCCTACAATAGCAGAGTTTAATAAAGATGCGTCTTTGCTTTATATTGGAAGAAATTTTGATTCTAAAATATTTGTTTTTGATATTATAAATTCCGTGTCTACACCTATCTATCAACAAATCTATAATAACACTAATTCTTCTTTTAGTACAAGAGGATTGCAAAGAAATAGGTATAATGATATATTTATTACTTTTGGTGCATATGGATATTTAAGTAAAATTTTAAATCCAAATTCTTATAGTACAAGTTCTGTAGATTTAGATAACTTATATCTTCAAGGCAAAGGAACATTTAATAAATTACCTGAACTTGTTCAAACTTTTACGCCACCTTGTTTAACGAATGTTTTATTGAGTAATCCTGAAAGTAATATAAATCATACATATCATTCGGCTGATTATGTTACCACCCAAGCTAATTATAAAACAAATAGTACAAATGGAGAGATTGTTATGAAAGCAGGAAATAGTATAACACTTTTACCAAATACATTTATTGAGCAAGGATCAAATTTTTTGGCAACAATAGAAGGTTGTAGAATTGATGAAATTTCAGGTAAGAGAAATGTTAATGCTAATCAAAATATTTCTTTAAAAATAGATTTAGATAACGACATAGCTGATAATAATATAGAGCTGTATCCAAACCCCGCATCAGATTTTGTAAATATCAAATCAAAATTTAAAATTAAATCTTGGGAAATATATGAAATGTCTGGAAAGCAGATTTTAAAAGGTAATTCTAATAAAATTAATGTAGCTAAATTTATAAAAGGAGTTTATATGATTAATATTTTGTTTGAAAATGGAAAAAATATTTCCAAAAAAGTTTCAGTTAATTAAGAGCCTGTTTAAAAAAGTAATAATAAAAAAGAGTAAGGGC
>NZ_JAPDKN010000060.1 GCF_026163565.1 Chryseobacterium sp. YIM B08800 | reverse complement strand
CTGCCATAAAATTATTACTCAATAAAATTTAAACAGGCTCTAAAAATAAATTGCTTCTACAAAAAATCTTATTATAACAATTAGCATTTTTATATTTGCAAAAAATAAACATTAAAAAATGATTACAAAAAAATTATTAGCATTCTCATTATTAATACTGAGCTTTAATTTTTACTTTACTCAGGAAGTTGAAATTAAAAATGATAAAGTTTTGCTTGATGGAAAACAAATTTTGAAAGCAGAAAAAATCAATATGGTGGAATATTCATTTTACAATTTGAAAAGTGATGATGAAATATTACTTTTCAGACAGATGGATAATGAAACATCAAGATATCAAGATGATGATTATTATGTACTTAATTTTCTGACCGAAAAAGTAAAAGTAGAATCTAATGATTTTTATAAAATTGCCAGCTTTATGAATTCTAAAAAGGCTATGGAAAAATTGATAAAATGGCTTTTGAAAGAAAAAGTACTTACAAATGATGGAGAATTGAATCCTGATCGTCTTGCCATCTTCAAAGAGAAATATGACCAAAACATTACAGAAAGAACAATAAGATAAATGACCAAAATCCTCCTCCTCTCCGATTCTCACTCTTATATTGATGACCGAATTTTAGATTATGCAAAGCAGGCCGATGAAATTTGGCATTGTGGAGATTTTGGAAGTTTTGAGATTATTGAGCAACTTGAAAAAATAAAGCCTTTAAAAGGTGTTTGGGGAAATATTGACAATGCGAAAATCCGCTCTGAATTTCCTGAAGTAAATCGCTTTTTTTGTGAAAATGTAGAAGTTTTAATGATTCACATCGGTGGTTATCCCGGAAAATATACTCCTTTAGCCAAGAAAGAAATTTCTGAAAAAGCTCCAAAATTATTTATTTCAGGACATTCTCATATTCTGAAGGCGATGTATGATGATAAAAACAAATTACTTCATCTCAATCCGGGAGCTTGCGGAAAACAAGGATGGCATAAAATGAGAACAATGATGCAGTTTGTGATTGATGGTAATGAAATAAAAGATCTGGCGATAATAGAATTAGGACCCAAAATATAAATTAAAACACAAATATCACAAATATTTTTCACGAATAACACCAATAATTTTGTGAAAATTTGTGTACAACATTTGTGTTAATTAGTGGTAAAAAAATGAAAATTGGCAATAAAGTTTCGGTAGTAGATGAAGATTTAAGCGGAGTGATTACTTCGGTGAATGGAAACATTGTGGTTTTTAAAGACGAATACGGTTTCACCTATCAATATCCGAAAGAAAAACTGGTTCCGAAAGATGCTGAAATTTATGAAAATATTAAAATCATAAAAAAGGCAGAACCTAAAAAAGTAGTTTCTAAAAAGCATGATAAAAACCCTTTGATTTTAGATCTTCACTTTGAAAACTTAGTTAAAAACCCTCATGATTACGATAGTTTCGAAAGGTTGTTTCTGCAAAAGGAAAAACTGATTCAGACGATTAATTTCTGTAGAAAAAATCATTTAAAAAGACTTGAAATTGTACATGGAATTGGCGACGGAACTTTACAGAGAATGGTTTTTGATGTTCTTGAAAGCCAAACAGGTCTGGATTTTTACAATAAGGAAATACTTCATCATCAATCGGGTGCGGTAATGGTAGAATTTCACTAAATTTGCAACAATTGTAATATGAACGTACTAAATTTACTTTTTACCAAAGACGGACTGATCTACCAAATCATCAAAAACAAAAGTGTTTTGGAAGAAAAGTCTTATTTCGTAGACGAAGAATCGCCAAAGAATTTCATCTCCGGAAAACTAGAAGATGCATTGCTGAAACAGAGATATGACGAAATTTCTGTAGTTTCTGCGTTGAATCATTTTACTTTAATGCCCGAAGGTTTTGAAGATCACGACTCGGGATATGATTTGATTGCCTTCAACGCACCTGTTGATAAAGAAAATACAGAACTGATGCTTTCTGTCAACAAAAAGTTTAAGCTACAGTTTTATTATACTTTTCCAAAAGAATTTTATAATAAAATAAAAGACATTTCGGTTCCGGTAAAATTTAATTTTTCGGGAGAGAAATTTTTAAACTCAATCAACAATAAGAATAATAAAGAAATTCACATCAATCTTTACCACAATCAATGTGAGTTTTTTGCGATATCCAATAAAAAAATCATCTTATATAACAACCTAGATGTTAATTCGGAAGTAGATTTTCTGTATTTCGTGATGTTTACTTTAAGTAAAATCGGTTTTGGAATCAACGACACCTATTTTTACGTGTATGGCGAAACCACAGAAAACGAAACATTCATTTCAGAACTTCAGAAATTTGTAAAAAATCTGAAAGTTGTTTTTGATAATATCCCGAATAAGAATTTCATCCTTAATTAGGTTGCAGGATGCAGATTTTAGGATTTAGTTTCTACTGCTACCCTTCACCTATCATCTAAAACCTAACAAAAATGTACAGAATAATTTCCGGTAAATGGAAAGCCAAAAAAATAGCCGCTCCCAAAAACTTTGACGTAAGACCAACAACAGATTTTGCTAAAGAAGCACTTTTCAGTATTTTGGAAAACACTTACGATATGCAGTCGATTTCCGTTCTTGATCTTTTTGCGGGAATTGGTTCTATTACTTTAGAATTTGCTTCAAGAGGTTGCCAAGATGTGACTTCCGTTGAAATGAACCCAAAACATACGTCTTTTATTAACTCTACTGCTGCAGAACTGGATATGAGTTTGCAGGTAAATACTCAAAGAGGTGATGTTTTTGACTGGCTGAAAAAATTCAGAAATAATAAATCTTACGAAATCGTTTTTGCTGATGCTCCTTTTGAAACTGAAGAAAAAAAGTATCACGAATTGCTTTCTTTAGTTTTAAAAAATAAATATTTAAAACCTAACGGAATCCTAATTGTAGAACATCAAAGCAGATTAAAGCTTGATCATCCGAATTATAAATTCACCAGAAAATATGGAAATGTGAGCTTTAGTTTTTACGAACCTTATCAGGAAACGGAAATGGAAGCAGAAACCGAAAACAGCGATATAACAGAATAAAAAAAGACTCTTTATGAGTCTTTTTTTTTGTTTTATAATACTTTCAATTCTAAATCAATGGTCTTGCCAAAGAATTTCTTGGATATTTTTTCGAAATTTTTGGTAATATCCGAAAGGTAAAATTTGTAATTCGGCTTCGGATTATTATCATTCAAAAGATGATATTTATCTAAAATAATCGTCAAATGATTGGCTACAATATTCGGAGAATCAATCACACGAACGCGGTTTCCATAATATTGTTTGATCTCGTCAATCAAAAGCGGATAATGCGTGCAACCCAAGATCAACGTTTCAATATTCTTCAATTTAGTATTACTCAGATAATTATAAATAATAGAATGCGTAATCGGATGATTTTTAAAACCTTCTTCAATTGCAGGAACCAAAAGCGGAGTCGCCAATTCATCAACCTTGATAAATTTATTGTGTTTACGGATGCTTTTCTTGTACAAACCTGAATTTACTGTTGCTTTCGTTGCAATAACCCCCACATTATTATGAATTTCATACGCTACTTTTTCAGCAACAGGATTGATAACATCAATTACAGGAACTTTTCCCGCAACCGAATTCATAACATCTTGTAAAGCATTTGCTGTAGCCGTATTACAGGCAATTACAATCGCTTTGCAGTTTTGTTCTAAAAGGAAGTTAGAAATTTTCGTAGAATATTCTATAATCGCTTCTTTAGATTTTTCACCATAAGGAAGATGTTTAGTGTCTCCAAAATAAATAAGATCTTCATTAGGAAGAAGTCTTTTTATTTCTTTGGCAACTGTTAAACCTCCCACTCCGCTATCGAAAATTCCGATAGGCTGTTTTGGTGAAAGATGCGAATAATCTTGTTTTTTAGTTTTCAAACGATGTGAAATTTAATACAAAAATAGTGAATAGAATTGTAAACTAATTAAAGATTACTAATCGAAAAATCTTTTGGATACCTTACTTTATAACTCACCCGGAGTTTTTTTGTTTCTGATGGAGAAATTTTGGTATCCCAAGTTAAATACCCTTTTTCCTTATCAACTTCTGCGTTACCTGCCTGTAACAACTCTATTTTCACACTTTCATCTTTACTCAATGGAAACTGATCTTTTATTTCAATATCAATTGCATCCTTTTTATTATTTCGCACAACAATATCATAAGTAAATGTTTTTTCCTGATAAGATGAAAAAAGTTTCACATTAGATTTATCATCAATTATTTCTTTACGAACACTAATTTTCTTGTCATCACCGAGTGTAATATTTAATTCATCAGTTGTTTGATTTGGTTTTATTGTAGTTTCACCAATGTACATGTTTTCAAAAACAATATTTGCAGGAGCAGAAATGAGATCATACTTATTAAAATCTTTTATTTTAGCAATTAAAAAAGCATCTGTTCTAGATTTCGGAGCAACAAAATATTTATAACTTGCAGGTATTTTTACCTGTTTTAAATTAATAAAATTCTCCTGATTATTTGATAATATATCATACGGCACATCAACATCAAAACTAATATTAAATTGATTTTCGACAGATCTGAAAGCCATACCCACAACTACCACCTCTTCAATTTTTTGTTCCTTAACGGTATCACTTCTACTACTGTATCCACGCGCAGAAAATTGTTCTTCCTGTTTATAAGATTCCAAAAACCAAGGTTGTAAAACCGGAGCAGTATTATTTCTTGTCGATCGCCCATTAATTAAAGATAATTTTACTGCTTTCCAATCTAATCCTGTATCTTGTCTCACTTTTGCTTTAAATGTAACATCCAAAGGTTCTGAAATTTTATTTCCTTTTACTTCGTAAAAAGGTTCCCAATAAGCATTTTCAGCCAAATAGTTAATGTCAGCTTTTACATTAACAGCAACAGAACTCATTAGCTTTATAATAACAACTCCGTCTGCTGAAGCTTCTTCCTGTTCAGAATTAATTCTCAAACTGCTTCTTAGTCTGTTAAGTTTTTTTTGAAGATCATTATTTTTTTTGTTAATAACAGACAATGCAGTACTTATTTCTACTCTCTTTGTTTTATAATATTCTGTAAGCTGCATTAATTGAGCAACGCTTGAAGTATTACTCCCTACTAAAACGGTTTGATTCTTATCTAAAAGCTCTAATGTTTTAGTATTGGCTTCCAACTCAATATTTGATTTAAAAAGAAGATCTTCAATCAATGTAATACTGTCTGTAACTTTTTTGATACGTGGATTTGTTTTATCCATATCGTATTCAGAAACGTAACTATCAGTAAATTGTACTGAAAGAATATTTACATTTTTGTTATTTATACTTACCTGCAAAGATTTTTCTATCGTTTCATCTGAAAGATTTGTGATTACAACTTCTGAAGTACCTACCGGTAATGAAAAAGTAGCAGAATTCTGTAATTCTGCAGAATTTCTGTAAACGTTTACAGCATTTACTTTAGCTTTAGCAAAAATTGGTTTTTGTGAATAATGCAGAACCCCAAAAAAGAAAAACAGAAGAAATATATTTTTTCCCATCGTAATGATAATTTATTTCAAATATACATTTTTGTAACTATTAAATAAGAAATAAATCAGAGGCAATTCCGTCTGCCATAAACCAATGTTTTTCAGGGATTATAAGGTGATTATCTTCTATTTTTAAGATACCATCTTCTATTTTAGGCTGAATTTCTTTATTAAATTTATCTAAAATATTTTCAGAAAATTTTTGGTTTAAACTATCCAAATTCACTCCCCAAATTGTTCTTAAGCCAATCATAATCATTTCATTGAACTGGTCTTGTTGTGAAAGAATTTCTGTTTCTTTTGCTAAAATATTTGAATTTAATTTTTTAATGTATTGCTGATTGTTGGCTACATTCCAGCTTCGCACATCATTTCCGTTGTAAGAATGTGCTGAAGGACCAATTCCCAAATATTCCTGATATTTCCAATACGCAGAATTATGTCTTGAATAAACCCCTTCTTTGGCAAAATTTGACACTTCATAATGATTAAAATTATGATCTTTCAGAAAATCGATCATGTAATAAAACTCACGGTTCTGCTCTTCTTCTTTCGGGTTTGAAACTTTTCCTTTCGAAACCCAGTTTTCTAAAGCAGTTTTCGGCTCAACCGTTAAAGCATAAGACGAAATATGTGGAATTTCAAGCGCAATGGTTTTATTTAAATTTTCCTTCCAGATTTCCAGATTAGAAGTTGGCGAACCATAAATTAAATCAATACTTAAATTTTCAAATCCGAAATCCTGTGCTCTTTTAATAGAACCTTCTGCTTCGGAGGCATTATGAGCACGATTCATTAGTTTCAGATCTTCATCAAAAAAACTTTGTGTTCCGATAGACAAACGATTAACCGGAGAATCTGACAATCCTTTTAAAAATTGAGAATTCAGATCATCGGGATTGGCTTCTAAAGTAATCTCGATGTCATTATTAAAACTAAAATGTTTTAAAACCTCATCAATTAAAGATTTAATTTCATCTGCAGAAAGCACAGAAGGAGTTCCGCCGCCAAAATAGAGAGACTGCAAATTTTTATTCTGAAGTTCGTCTTTTCTAAGGAAAATTTCCTTTTTCATCGCATCCAGCATTTCATCTTTAAAATTCAAAGAAGTGGAAAAATGAAAATTGCAATAGCTGCATTTCTGTTTGCAGAAAGGGATGTGAATGTAAATCATAAAAAAAGCCCTGAAAAATTTCAGAGCTCAAATTTATTTAAATTAAATTGATTAATATCTAAATCCTCTATGATTAATAAAGTTATCGAAGTTATAACCAACTCCAAGCATGAAGCTGTTTCCTCCATAAGTCTGAATATCAGACATTCCAAGGTTGTAAGTAGCACCAATCATAAATTTATTGAATCTTACTTTTACCACTGGAGAAACACTTAATTCCTGATTATCAAATCTGTTTTGAACAGCTCTGTAGCTTACCCCAAAAGAGAATGCGTTGATATCGTTAGAGAATGTAGCCATCAAGTTGAAGTCTGTCATTCTTGTAGAATTGGTATTTAAGTTTACCAAAACTGAAGGAGTAATTGCAATATTGTCTGCAATCTTCCAGTCGTATCCTAAGTTTAAGAAAAACTTGATTGGAGAAGGCTCGTAATTGTTTACGATAGATTCGTCATTGCTTAATGCGATATCGTTTACGGAAACACCCCCGAAAATTCCTCTATAAGTAGCTGCTAAACCGAAGTTTGCATAAGCCATAAAGATATTACTTTCATTACCTTGTAATAATGGGTCGTAACCGTCTTCAGTATTGATTTTTGAGTAATCAAAATTCATATTGTAGAAGTTAACACTTGTACCAAAAGAAAACTGATCTTTTCTCTCCCCTTCACTACTTAGTGGGATGAAATAAGATGCACCAGCTGTAATACCTCCAGCTGAAATAGGACCGTTGCTATCTCTAAAAACAGAAAGACCTGCTCCAACTCTGTCAAAAATATTTGCATTAATCCCTACAGACT
>NZ_JAPDKN010000006.1 GCF_026163565.1 Chryseobacterium sp. YIM B08800 | reverse complement strand
TAGTTTCTATTTTTTTGTAGATTTTTTTTGTTATCGTACACTTCACAGTAATAATTCCAATCTATAATCTGGGAAAATTTGATGAATATTCGAATGAAAAAATTACTAAAAACTCTGTTTATATTCCATCTTTATTGTATGCCGAATTTCCTAGCCCGGATAGAAGCGGTTACCCCGGAACTTGAGTTGGAGAGTTGGAGGGATTTAGAGATGGAAAAGCAACGGCGTGAGGAGTAATAGCGGATAGCCGGAACAAGCTCCTAAGAAATATATTTATTAGACTAAATTTTTTTCAATACCACACAAAAAATAAATGCCAACACATTATGTATTGGCTTTGTAAATTTTATACTACAAAAATCGTGCTAATGATGATTTTTTCGAAAAAAAAGTATTAAATTCGTAGATGTTATGTTAACAAACACAAAGTAGAATATGCTAAAACAACATTTACAACTTAAATTAGGACAGAAACTTGCTCCTCAGCAGATTCAGCTGATGAAGTTGATTCAGCTTCATACTTTGGAGTTTGAGGAAGAACTCGAAAGAGAACTTGAAGAAAATCCGGCACTGGAAGTGGCAAAAGAAGAATCTAAAGAAGATGAATACTCTACTTTAGATGAAAGCTATGAAAGTGAAGGTACGGAAAGTATAGAAACCGATTTCGACGTCAACGAATATCTGTATGATGATGAACCAAGCTATAAAACGGCTTCAAGTAACTATTCTGCGGATGATGAAGATTTTGATAATGAAAGCCTCCTTACTGAAGGACAGTCGTTGTATGACTATCTAATGGAGCAAATAAACCTTGTCAACATCAATGATGAAGATCTAAAAATTGCTGAATACATTATTGGTAATTTAGATACCGACGGTTATTTGAGAAGAGAAATAAAGGCGATTGTTGATGATTTAGCTTTTTCACAAGGGATTTATACGACCAAAGAGAAAGTTGAAGATATCCTTGAAAACTATATTCAGAAACTAGATCCATCGGGTGTTGGAGCAAGAGGTTTGCAGGAGTGTCTTTTACTTCAGATTGAGAAAAAAATCAGTTCTGATAAAGCGGTTTCTTTAGCTGCCAATATTTTGAGACACCAATTTGATGCGCTTACCAACAAGCATTACAATAAAATTATTCAGAAATATGATATTGAAGAGGAGGATTTGAAGGATGCTTTAGATGAAATTTCAAAATTGTCTCCAAAAGTAGGCGGAAACTTCGATACACAAACCATTACAATCAATCAGGAAATTATTCCGGATTTTGTAATACAAGTGAAAGATGGACAGGTTATCCCAATGCTTAACAGCAAAAATGCACCTACTTTAAGGGTTTCTGAAGAATATAAAGATATTTTAACTACTTATTCTCACGATAAAAAGTCATCAGAGCATAAACAGGCTGCACTTTTTATTAAACAAAAATTAGATGCTGCAAAATGGTATATCGATGCTATTAACCAACGTCAGAATACTTTGCTACAAACAATCAATGCGATTGTTAAATTCCAGCACAATTATTTTATCACAGGTGATGAGAAGTCGTTAAAGCCGATGATTTTAAAAGATATTGCCGATATTACAGGTTTTGATATCTCAACGATTTCAAGAGTAGTTAAAAGTAAGTATGCAGATACACCAAACGGAATTCTTTACCTTAAGGATTTGTTTTCTGACAGCTTAACCAATGACGATGGTGAAGAAGTTTCTACAAAAGAAATTAAAAATCATCTTCAGGAAGTAATCAGCAAAGAGAATAAAAGAAAACCTTTAACAGATGATGCTTTAGTGGTAATTCTAAAAGAACAGGGATACAATATTGCAAGACGAACTATTGCAAAGTATCGTGAACAACTCAATATTCCGGTTGCAAGACTTAGAAAAGAACTTTAAAATAGAAAAAGCATTTCAAAATCTGAAATGCTTTTTTGTTGATTTTAATTTTACACTAATTTTTTTATGATTGTCAGCTTTTTGTCATATTAAAAAATCTTCATGAGCTTAGCTAAGTGAAACGCCTTTGCGAGATTACAAACAGCGAATTGTTTAAAGAAATCTTTGCCCTATTTGCGTTAAAATTTTTATTATGATTGAAAGCGGATGTATATAAATTTTTTGATAAAATAGTATAAGCTGATTGTTTTTGATGAATTTATTACTAACGATCTTGTTTTTCTAAACCCAATTCTTTCATAGAAATTTCCCTCATTTCTACTTTTCTAATTTTTCCTGAAATAGTCATTGGAAATTCATCGACAAATTTCCAATATTTGGGGATTTTATAATGTGCAATTCTGCCTTTACAGTATTCATTTAATTCTTCTTCCGTAACTGTGAATCCTGAACGGATTTTTACCCAAGCCATTACTTCTTCACCAAATTTTTCACTAGGAACTCCAATAATCTGAACATCTAAAATATTAGGATAAACATAAAGAAAATCTTCAATTTCTTTTGGCGAAATATTTTCCCCGCCACGGATGATTAAGTCTTTTATTCTTCCGGAAATTGTGATATAACCGTCATTGTCCATTACAGCCAAATCTCCGGTGTGCATCCATCTTCCGTCGTCGATTACTTTTTTTGTATTTTCCGGGTCGTTCCAATATTTCAACATCACAGAATAGCCTCTTGTGCAGAGTTCTCCATGTTCGCCACGGTTTAAAACTTTACCATTTTCATCGACAATTTTTATTTCTAAATGATCCTGAACGGTTCCTACTGTACTCACTTGCTTTTCTAAAGGTGTTCCTATCAAAGTTTGTGTAGAAACAGGCGATGTTTCGGTCATTCCGTAGCAAATGCTCATTTCCTTAATGTTCATTAGGTTTTCGACCTTTTTCATAATCTCTGGCGGACAAACAGAACCAGCCATCACACCGGTTCTTAAATTCGAAAAATCGTATTGATCAAAATCTTTCACAGCCAATTCAGCAATAAACATTGTAGGAACTCCGTATAAAGAGGTGCATTTTTCATCTGAAACGGTTTTTAGAGTAATTTCTGGATCAAAACTATCATTTGGAATCACCATACAAGCTCCGTGAGAGGTGCAGCAAAGATTTCCGATAACCATTCCAAAGCAATGATAAAAAGGAACGGGAATGCAGATTCTGTCTTTTTCTGTGTATTTTAAACGGATTCCGATAAAATAACCGTTGTTCAGAATATTATGATGGGAAAGCGTAACTCCTTTGGGGAAGCCTGTAGTTCCTGATGTATATTGAATGTTTACAGGATCATCAAATTCAACTTTATTTTCAAAATCTTCTAGCGTTTCATCTGAAATATCTTTTGAATTATTGAGAAAATTTTCCCAGGTTTCATCGAAAAATGTTTCTGATTTTAAAGTGGTACAAAACTCTCTTGCATCAGCAATCATTTTTTTATAATTACTTGATTTAAATGTCAGTGATGAAAAAATATGAGACATTTCCGACTGATTGATGACAAAAATCAATTCGCTCGTTCTGTATGCAGGATTAATGTTGACTAAAATAATTCCAATTCTTGCCGTTGCATACTGAAGCAAAACCCATTCGTAGCGGTTTGCAGCCCAAACTCCAACTCTGTCACCAGATTTTACTCCTAAATAAATTAAAGCTTTCGCAACCTGAGTGGTTTGATTATAAAATTCTTGGTAAGTAGCTCGATAATTTTGATGTACACAAATCAAAGCATCCTGATTCGGAAATTTTTCAACAGTATTTCTAAGATTTTTCCCAATGGTTTCTCCCAACAATGGTATGCGGGAAGCTCCGTGAACATAAGATAAAGACATAAAATGCTAATTTGATACAATAAAATTAGGCATTATATCTTTAAAACAAGTCTTAAAAAGGCTTAATTTTCCTGAGATTCGATCTCTTTTAATTGATTTAAATTTTTATCGAGCCTGCTCATAATAATACCATAAACCAATCTGTAGTATACCCAAATCAGGATAACGCACAATATTGTACTTACTACAATTCCAACAATAAATCCGGTAAAAGCCGAGCTGTTTATTTCTATGTTTTGAACATTTAAAATGTAAAAAGTAAAGCCAATTAATGCGCTTATTAGGATTAATAATAACCCGATATTGGTTAAAATAAAAGCATTCACTGTTTTCTTAAAGGTGATTATTCTGATAATAAACAGTTTAAGATCTTCTTCAATTCTAATTTTACGATAGTTTTGATAAAATTTAAATACAAAAAATCCGGTAACTATAAGGCTTAGAATTTTTACAATTAAATAAATATTATCAAGTTTGGTAATTAGTTGGCTATCTTTATGAACACCCATTTTCTCTAAAATACTCAAGAAACTATCTGATTCATTATTTTGTATAAGATAAAATACACCCAAAACACTGAAAAGTAAAAACTCTACCACACTAATCCAGAAAATATATTTCATGTAATTGCGTGATTTATTATTGAGCATTTTCAGAATCTCATTATTGTTGTATTTCGGTTTCACAGGCTGTTCTTGCCAGGTTTTCTTAAAGCTGTCTAAATCAAATTCAGGCATGTTTTTCCATTTTTTCTTTAAGGATTTTCTTTAATCTGTTCATTTTCACACGTGCATTTACTTCCGTAATACCCAAGTTTTCGGCTATATCCTTATAAGGCAAGTCGTCGAGATACATCATTACAATTGCCCTTTCTACGTTTGGAAGGGTTTTTATTACGGTGTAAAGAAGTGAAATTTGCTGCTGTTTGTCATCATCATCTTCAACGAAATCTCTGTGATTGATGTCTAGCTCATTAGTCTGTAAACTTTTACTTTTTTTTCTAAAAAGAGTAATGGCGGTGTTGAGCGCAACACGATACATCCAAGTAGAAATTTTTGAATTTCCTTTAAAAGAATCATAGCTCCGCCAAAGCTGTAAAACAATTTCCTGGAAAAGATCTTCCTCATCTTCCAGCGAATTGGTGTACAGACGCGATACTTTAATAATCAATCCCTGATTATCTTTTACAAGCTGTGCAAACTCTTTCTCTTTAGAAATCAAAATAAATGTATAACAGTACGAAGATATAATATAATTTGACAATTTGAAAATTTAGTAATTTGAAAATGAATGAATAAAGCATTTTTTCAAATAAACACAATGAATTAAAAATTTTCAAATTATTTCATTCCCGAATTTTCAAATTATCTATCTTTGCAGCCACGAGAAAATCGGCTTGTTGATTCTTGTTTCGGCAAGGATAGGAAAGTCCGGACACCATAGAGCAGCAAAGCGGATAACATCCGTCATCCGTGAGGATAGGACAAGTGCAACAGAAAGCAGGTACAGTTCGGCTGTAGTGAAACCAGGTAAACTCTTTGCGGTGCAATGATAAGTATATCGGTTCTTTTCAGTAATGAAAATAGGGGCGGCTCGCTCTGAAAGCCGAGGGGTAATCAGCTCAAGTTTTGCAGCAATGTAAAACGTAGATAAATAACAGGCATCCCGACTTTTCGGGATACAAAATCCGGCTTATAGATTTTCTCGTGGTTTTTTCAAAAGCTGGAAGTTAGAAGCTTGATGCTGGAAGTTTTTAACACAATATTTTTAATCTTCCATCTTCCTGCTTCTATCTTCCATCTTTATTTATTCACTTTCCAATTGTTTTTTAGCCTCATCCAGACCTTTTCTATCCTCTTTTGAAAGCTCAGGAAATTTCAAATCCATTTTTTCTAAAGTATCAATAATAATCTGTAGTGCTGATAATCTGGCAAACCACTTATTATCGGCGGGAATCACATACCAAGGTGCTTCATCTTTTGAAGTTTCATTAATAGCAGTTTCGTAGCATTCCATATACTGGTCAAACAAAGCTCTTTCAGGTAAATCTGCAGCCGAAAATTTCCAGTTTTTTTCCTGTTCGTTGATGCGGTCTAATAATCTTTTCTTTTGTTCATCCTTAGAAACATTCAAGAAAATTTTAATAATTGTCGTTCCATTTTGTGCAAGATGTTTTTCAAAATTTCTGATGCTTTCATATCTGTTTTCCCAGAATTTTTTATCAAAATCTTTTACAGAGTTCCAAGTTTTTTCGCTTAAATTATATTCAGGATGTACTTTACAGACCAAAACACTTTCGTAATGAGAACGGTTAAAAATACCGATCATTCCTTTCTGAGGTAAAGCTAAATAATGTCTCCAAAGAAAATCATGTGAATATTCTTTAGAACTTGGAGTTTTAAAACTCGTAACATTACAACCTTGTGGATTTACACCTCCGAAAACGTGTTCTATTAAACTGTCTTTTCCAGCTGCATCCATCGCCTGTAAAATGACTAAAAGTGATTTGCTTCCGTCGGCATACAGTTTTTCCTGAAGCTCTCTAAGTTTTTCTTTTTCTTGAATTAGTAATTGTACACCTTCTTCTTTAGTAAGTTTCCCTTTATATTCTGTGGAAGATTTTTTTATTGAAAATTTTCCTTTAATTAAAAAGTCGTCTGAGAAATTATTATCCATGTTTTTTATATGATTTAATGATTTAATGATTTAATGATTTAATGATTTAATTCAATAGATAAATGATGATGAGATTTCAATATATCTTAACTTTCTAACATCTAACATCTAACATCTAACATCTAACATCTAACAACATAAATGTAACAAAAAAACCGCCTCAATTGAGACGGTTTAAGAATTTTTTAAGTAAAAATTATTTTTTTGCTGCCATTTTAGCTGCTTTTTTCTCAGCTTTAGCCGCTGCTTTTTGTTCTGCAGCAGTTAATGGTTTTGGTTCAGGAGCATTAGGAGTTACTTCACCTTTAATGTAAATTACGCTTCTGCTGTTTACAGGGTCATTAGAAAATACCTCGATCATTTTGTTGAATGGAGAAACAGTCGCAGTGTTGTATCCAACTTTAATTTTAGCTGATTTTCCAGGTGCAATAGGAGCTTGGCTAAATTCTGGTGTAGTACATCCACAAGATGGTTTTACATTAGAAATAATAAGAGGCTTGTCTCCTGTATTGGTTACAGTAAAGAATCTTGTACCGTCAGAATTTGGTTTAATTTGACCATATTCATACGTAGTTTTGTCGAATGTAATTGTTTGTGCAGATGCTAATGCAAATGTTCCGAATAATGCAATTCCTGCTAATAAATTTTTCATATTCTTGAAAGTTAATATGTTTGTTAGATAAATTTTGAGAAACAAAGTTAAAAATTATTTTAATTAGTGCTTAAATTTTTTTACTTTAAACTATTTTTGCAAATTATAAGTTAAAGAAACCAGAATTTATGCAGATTTCAGAAAAGTATAATCCACAGGAAACAGAACAGAAATGGTACAATTACTGGCTGGAAAACAAATATTTCCACTCAGAGCCCAACGAAAAGCCACCTTATACGATTGTAATTCCGCCGCCAAACGTCACAGGAATTCTTCACATGGGGCATATGTTGAATAATACCATTCAGGATGTTTTGGTCCGTCGTGCAAGAATGCAGGGCTTCAATGCTTGTTGGGTTCCGGGAACAGATCACGCTTCAATTGCTACTGAAGCGAAAGTTGTTGCTAAACTGAAGTCTGAAGGAATCAATAAATCTGATATTACCAGAGAAGAATTTCTAAAACATGCTTGGGAATGGACCGACAAATACGGAGGAACAATTCTTGAGCAACTTAAAAAGTTAGGTTGTTCTTGCGATTGGGACAGAACCCGATTCACAATGGAACCTAAACTTTCTCAGCAGGTAATCAAATCTTTTGTTGATTTGTATAACAAAGGATTGATTTATCGTGGTTACAGAATGGTCAACTGGGATCCGGAAGCGAAAACCAATATTTCTGATGAAGAAGTAATTTTTAAAGAACAAAACGGAAAATTATACTTCCTTAAATATAAAATCGAAGGTACAGAAGAATTTCTTTCGGTGGCTACGACGCGTCCTGAAACTATTTTTGGAGATACTGCAGTATGTATCAATCCTAATGACGAAAGATACGCTCACCTGAAAGGTAAAAATGTGATTGTTCCGATTGTTAACAGAGTTATTCCAATTATTGAAGACGAATATGTTGACATCGAATTCGGAACAGGTGCTTTGAAAATTACTCCTGCGCACGACATTAATGACTACGAAATCGGACAAAAACATCAGTTACCAATGATTGATGCTTTGGATGATGATGGAAATCTGAATGAACACGGATTGCATTACGCTGGAAAAAACAGATTTGATGTAAGAAAACAAATAGCGAAAGAATTAGAAGAAAACAATCTTTTGTTAAAAGCAGAAGATTATGTAAATAAAGTAGGAACTTCAGAAAGAACGGGTGCGGTTATTGAGCCTAAAGTTTCTGTTCAATGGTTCTTAAAAATGTCTGAGATTGGAAAACCAGCTTTAGATGTTGTAATGGATGATGAAGTAAAATTCTATCCTGAGAAATTTAAAAATACCTACAAACACTGGATGGAAAACATCCGTGACTGGAATATTTCTCGCCAGCTTTGGTGGGGACAGCAAATTCCTGCTTTCTATTATGGGGACGGTGAAAATGATTTCGTAGTTGCTGAAAGCATTGAAGACGCTTTGGCTTTAGCCAAAGAAAAAACTCGAAACCCAGAACTCGAAACTCGAAACTTGAGACAAGACCAAGACGCTCTTGATACATGGTTCTCATCATGGTTGTGGCCAATGTCTGTTTTTGACGGTGTGAATAATCCGGATAATGAAGAAATCAATTATTATTATCCAACTTCAGATTTGGTAACAGGTCCGGATATTATTTTCTTCTGGGTTGCAAGAATGATTATGGCAGGATTGGAATACAGAAAAGAAGTTCCATTCAAAAATGTTTATTTTACAGGAATTGTAAGAGATAAGCAGAGAAGAAAAATGTCAAAATCTTTAGGAAATTCACCGGATCCTTTAGAATTAATGGATAAATATGGTGCAGATGGAGTTCGTGTAGGTATTTTGTTAAGTTCTGCGGCTGGAAATGATCTTCTTTTTGATGAAGATTTAATGCTTCAGGGAAGAAATTTCATGACAAAAATCTGGAGTGCATTCCGTTTGATCAACATGTGGAATCATGAAGATAAGCCGGCAAATGCAACAGAAATTCAGACTATCGAATGGTTTGAAAATAAATTAAATAAAACGATTGTTGAAATTGACGATCAGTTTGAGAAATTCAGAATTTCTGATGCTTTACATTTAATTTATAAATTAATTTGGGATGATTTCTGTGGTTCTTATCTTGAAGCTATTAAACCAAATTATGGTGAAGGAATTTCTAAAGAAGTTTATAATAAAACAGTTTCTCTTTTTGAAGAATTGATGAAATTGGTTCATCCGTTTATGCCTTTTCAGTCAGAGGAAATCTGGCAATTGATTTCGGAAAGAAGTATCGATGAAGCTTTGGTTATTGCTCAACAGAAAAAAGTAGAAGGATTTAATGAAGATATTATTGAAAACTTCGAAAAGGCATCAGAAATTATTTCAGGCGTTAGAAATTACCGTCAGACAAAAGGAATTTCACCAAGAGAAGCTGCTGAAATTTATACCAATGCTTCAGAATTTGCCAATGAACCTGTAATTAAGAAATTAGCCAATATTTCTGAAATTCATTTCGGAGTCAAAACAGATAAACCAAGTTTCACGTTCCTTGTTGGCTCTACGGAAGTTTCAATTCCGTTAAGTGAAAACTTAGATTTAGGAGAAGAAAAAATCAAGACAGAAGAAGAATTAAAATACTTAAAAGGATTCTTGATTTCTGTTGATAAAAAGCTTTCCAACGAAAAGTTTGTTGCCAACGCAAAACCTGAAGTGGTAGAAAGCGAGCGTAAAAAACAAAAAGATGCGCAGGATAAAATTGCGATTTTGGAAGAAAAGCTAAAAAGTTTGTAACATTTCGACTACGCTCAGCGTGACAGTGAAAATAAAGCAAAAACTGTTAGTATTAGATTTGTCAGGCTGAGCGGAGTCGAAGCTTTTTGGAATAAAGTGAAACAATATTTTGTATATATATTAAAATGTTCCGACAATTCCTATTATACAGGAGTTATCAATAATCTTGAGTTGAGATTTTCTCAACATCAATCAGGTAAATTTCCTGACAGTTATACTCATAAAAGAAGGCCAGTTCAACTTGTCTTCTTTTATGAATTTAATGATATACTTCAAGCCATAGCATTTGAAAAACAAGTGAAAGGTTGGAGTAGAAAGAAAAAAGAAGCAATTATAAATGATAATTGGGATAAGTTAAAAGAATTATCCATTTGCCAAAATGGAACTCATTCAGATAATTTTAAAAGTAATAAAGAAGGCTTCGACTCCGCTCAGCCTGACAATTCTTAAATTAAGTGTAGTTCTAACCCAATTATAGAATAAAAAAATAATGACACATCTAGAAAACATACAAAAACTTTTCTCTAAAGACTTTGTCGAAAGTCCATTATTAGAAAGTTTTGAAATTGGGAAAATATATCTTTCCACCGGAAAATTGGTTGCTTGTGATCCTTTGATCACGAATGATATGCAGCCTTTTTCTACTGAGTTTCCAAAAGGAGATTTTCAGGTTTTACTGCACAAAGAAAGAGAAAGCAACTGTGTTGCTTATGCAGAAATTGTATTTAGTGATGCAAAAATTTCATCATGGAAATTAGCTACAACCAAAGAGCAGAATATAAAAGACTTAGCTGAAGGGGAAGTTTTTGGTTACCCTGTAGAAAGCGGGATGGGCTGTTTTATGGATGTACAAACTCAGGAACAGCTTAATCTCCTTGAGCAGAAACTTTTCCAAAGAAAAGGAGATGATTTTATGGGAATTTATGAAGAATTCTTTCATGATCATTTTTTTGATGAAAACGGAGCTATCGATCAGTTTGCATTTTTGAAGCCTACAGAAGAAAATCCGGGAAATATTTTTGCTTTTGAAACCGGTTATGGCGAAGGCTTTTATGCAAGTTATATAGCATTTGATGAAAATAATAAACCAGTAAAAATTATTACAGAGTTTATTGAGATATTAGTTAGCTAAAAATTGCTTACATTTAAAATGTAGTTTTTAAATTGAGAAGACTATGAAAATATTATTATGAACTTTTCTTCAGAGCATCCAAAGATTGTCGTTATTGGCAGTTGTTCGCTAGATTTGATATTGTATACTGATAAAATTCCGTCTCGTAATGAAACGGTAATGGCTACTAATTCTGAAAATTTCTTTGGAGGAAAAGGTGCTAATCAGGCAGTTGGTACCGCAAGATTGGGCGCCGCTGTTCATTTTGTTGGCTGTGTAGGGATTGATCCTTTAGGGCAGCAAATCATGCGAAATCTTGTTAATGAAAATGTTAATGTAGGTTTTGTTTATGAAACAGATCAGGAATCTACAGGCATTGCCTATGTAACAAGTTGTAACGGAGATTTTTCTGTAGTAGTAGACTCTGCCGCCAATAAAAAAGTAACGATAAAGCAAATTGATGATGCTGAAAGATATATTCATTCATCATCTCTTATTCTTTTGCAGCTGGAAATTCCCATGGAAGTTATCGAATATACCGTAAAAAAGGCAAAAAGCCTTGGTAAAATGGTTGGTCTGTATGCATCTCCCGGAACAAAATTAAATGAACAAATCTTAGATGATGTTGATTTTATCATAGCCCGAAGCAATGAGCTTTCAATCATCTTTGGAGAAGATAAAAGAGAAGAAATTCTTAAAAAATATTTTAATAAACTTTTCGTAAGAGACGAAACCAATTCTACGATTTACTATGACGGTGTTGAAATGAAATATTTCCGTAACGAAAATGAAAGTATGGTCTACAAAATGGGAATGGGCGATGCCTTTACCTCTGGTTTTGCAGTCGCATTGTGTCATAAAAATACCATTGAAGATTGTGTGAAATTCGGTAATCTGGTTTCCTCAAAAGTTTCTTTAGGAAAAGGTGCGCAAATGGCACTTCCTTACATTAAAGATTTGATATAAACGTTATTTAATGCATATTAATAAGCCTTTTTAATAGAGGTTTATAAAACTAAAATTTCCACATTAGATGTGGATTTTTTATTATATTCTCATGGAAAAACTGATACTTACTACAAAAGATCAATGCCAACTGACCACCCACCTCTTTAAACCGGAAAAATCTAATGATAAAATTATTCTGATTAATTCTGCAACAGGAGTAAAACAACAGGTTTACTTTTCTTTTGCCCAGTTTTTTGCAGAAAAAGGTTTTACTGTTATTACCTACGATTACCGTGGAATTGGGCTTTCAAAGCCTGAAAAAATGCGAAATTTTAAAGCATCAATGAGAATCTGGGGAAATGAAGATTTTAAAACACTCACAGAATTTATCATTAAAAATTTTCCGGAATATCAAAAATTTTGTGTGGGACATTCTGTAGGAGCTTTAATTGTCGGAATGAACGGAGACTCTAAAATATTTGAAAAGTTTATTTTCGTAGCCACCCAAAATGCTTTTATTGGAAACCTGAAATGGAAAACAAAATTGGAAGCATTTCTCGGTTTCGGATTTGCACAACCTTTTTTTACGGAGCTATTTGGCTATTTCCCGGCAAATTGGTTCAGATTGGGAGAAAGTCTTCCAAAAAATTGCGCTTATGACTGGAGAACCTTAATTTTGAACAGAAAATCTACCGGAAAATTATTGCTTAAAACTCAAGATTATTCAAAAGAATTAACCCAAAAAGTATTGGTTTTATATGCTGAAGACGATGTTTGGTTGACCGAAAAAGGCGTGAAAAGCCTCCTGAATGATGTTTATTTTAATTTGAAACCTAATTATAGAATCTTAAAGACTTCAGAATCAGAAAAAGATGAAATCGGGCATGTCAATTTTTTCAGAAGTTATAATAAAAAACTTTGGAATATTATTTTGAATGAGATCAAAAATTAGGCAATAAAAATTCCCCTCCTTTGGAGGGGTGGCGAAAATTCGAAAGAATTTTTGACGGGGTGGTTTAAAAATAAATTATATCAAAATTCAAACATGAGCAACATAATTCAAAACACAATACAATTTGTAAAAGAAAAATTGGAAGGAGCAGAAGCTGGTCACGATTGGTTTCACATTGAAAGAGTCTGGAAACTTTCCAAAAAAATCGCTCAGACCGAAGATTGTAATATTGAAGTTGTAGAACTTTCTGCTCTATTGCATGATATTGCCGATCCTAAATTTCATAATGGAGATGAAACTTTAGCTCTGAAAATTTCAAGAGAATTTTTAGAAAGTCAGAATGTTGAAGAAAAAATTATTCAGCAGGTTTTATTTGTTATTCAGAATATTTCATTTAAAAATAGGGGAGAGGCTCCAAAAGATTTGCCTATCGAACTTAAAGTTGTACAGGACGCAGATAGAATCGATGCTATTGGTGCGATTGGAGTGGCAAGAACTTTTAATTTTGGTGGTTTTAAAAATAATCTGATGTATCATCCCGATATTGAGCCAAAACTGAATATGTCTAAAGAAGAGTATAAAAAATCAAACGGAACAACGATTAATCATTTCTACGAAAAACTGTTGCTTTTGAAAGACTTAATGAATACCAATGAAGGCAAAAAAATAGCCGAAGAAAGACATCAGTTTATGCTGACTTTCCTCGACCAGTTTATGAAAGAATGGAATGTAGATTAAGAATCTCATCAGCAATCTTTAAATAAGTATCTTTGCACTTATGGGATTTATCATTTTTGTTATTTTTCTTTCGCTTGTTTTCTCGCTCTTTTTTTCAAAACTGAAAAAAGGAAAGTTGGGTCAGTTGGCAAAGCTTTTCAGGATTGCAAGTGTGGTTTTTGCGGTTTCTGTTTTTACGTATTGGTTTATCAAAAAATCGGTGATAGGGGTTGTAAGTAATTCTTTGTCATTACAGGTAATCAATAAGCTTCCACAACCATTGGATTTTTATGTCATTAATGTTAATAATCTTGATAAAAATACACCTTTAGAAACCAAGCATATCGGAAAAATTCGTCCTGAATATTACAGAGTTGAATATTTAAAAATGACCAAATCTGATGAATATTGGGTTGCAGGATATTTAGGTAAAAAAAATCTCGTTTATTTTTCCCAGCATTCTGTTCCCAATAAAAATATGGATCAGATGATTGAAGTTCAAAACTACATCAACCAAAGCGAAAAACTTTCTGCAATCGCTAAAAAAGAAATAGAAGAAGACAATTACCAAAATATGCTAATGGGAATTTGGGTAACACTTTGTTTTCTTTTACTGTTCTTGAATTTTGTTCTTTTGGTAAGAAAGAAATAATTCTAAAATAAACTTGGCATATTTTCCTGTCCCATTTTTGGAATCTGAAGATCAGTTTTCCAAGCTTCATTCATCTTTTCAATAAAATAGGCTGAAAGAAGTGGGGATGCCTTTTCGATATTTTGATGAACGAAAAAATATAAATTCTGAAGACCTTCTTTTTTCCACGTCGTCAATCGGTCTAGCCAATCTTCCAATCGGGCATAATCTGATTCATGATTGGCGCCAACATAACGGATGAAAGCATTTGGAGTCGTCAATCTCATGTGAAGCATATCTCGTCTTCCTGCCGTGTCTACAATAATGTTCGTAATATTATTTTGCTCGAAAAGTTCGCAGGTTTTATCTAAAATTTCTTCATCAGTAAACCATTCCGTATTTCTGAGTTCGATGGCTAAAGGAACTTCTTTAGGCCATTTATTCACAAACTGTTCAAGCCTTTCGTAATCTTTTGGTTTAAAATTATCGTGAAGCTGTAGGAAAACCATTCCTAATTTATCATCAAAATTAAGAACTGCCGTTGCAAACTGCGTTACAACATCATCAATATTCAAAAGTCTTCTGAAATGAGAAACCGTATTGGTGATTTTTGGGAAAAACCTGAAATTTTCGGGTGTTTTTTCTTTCCACGTTAAAACCTGTTCAGAACTTGGCATTCCATAGAAAGTCGCATTCAATTCAATCGAATTAAACTGTGTAGAATAATACGCCAATTCGTCTTTCGTACCTTTCGGGTAAAAACCTTTCAAATCAGTCTTATTCCATTTTGCACAGCCAATCGAAATGTTTTCCAGCCCTTTTTTGTTTTGCTTCAAAATTTCTTTGGTTTTTGGATGATCTTTTGGTAAGGTAAAATCTATTTGCGAAGGATCTTCTACTTGTCCGAATTTCATTTTATTAAGGTTTTAGGGATTAGGTGGGAGGTTTTAGTTGTAAACAAATATAAATAAATTAATGAGATTGACTTGAGTTTTGTAAATGGATAATTTCGCTTATTTTTTTAGAAATAATCAATTCTTTTTGCCAGATATTTCTTTTATTTTTTCCTCGTAAAGCTTTTCTGCTGTTTTCAGATTCTTAATTCCTATTGAGTTTTTATTCACATGATTAAAAAATGAAGATGGATAAAATGCTTTTATAAGATATTTTCTTTTTTTAAATTCAGGATAAATTATTTTGGCTGTTTTAAGATTTTTCTTGATGTAAAGATTCTTGCTAGTTATTAATTCATATTCTTGTATGTTTTCGTCAGACGGCTCAAAACCGTACCAATTACCATTTTTATTTAAAATTATTGGCGTGTAATAAGTTCTTTTCTGAATGAAATTTCCGTTATCATTTTTTACAAGATAAATAATTGCGTAATCGTAGACAGAGTAGTTAATCTGATTCATATGCGTGTATGAATTGAAAATAAGAGTATCTGTTTTAATTTCATTATCGAAAACCTGCTCGACTTTATAAACATTTCTATATTTCAAATAAAAATTATCGTCAGGATTTACTCTTTCAACGGAAATTTTCTTGCCTACAAATGCATAAATTTTAGATTGAGAATAAACAATGTTTACGCTCATCATTAGGAAGAAAATAATTAGTTTTTTCATAGATTTAATTAGCTCGAGTTCGAGATAAAAAATAAGCAAAATCTTTTATCACGCAAAGATTTTAATTTTTAAACTTCATATTTTAAGGAGCAAAGAATAGCGACAAAGTCGCTGATGAAGCTTGATGAATAAAGTAGTCGCTTCATAAAAATCAATTTATTGATTCATCTTTGCTCCTTAGAAATAGGCTTTGCGAAGATCAAGCTTTGCGTTAAATGTATAAAGTGCTTATTATAATGATTAGTTTATTTTTTTCGAAATAGATGCAATTCGCCGTTAATCTTCATTCTCCAACTCAAAAATATCTTCTACTTTTTTGTCGAAATATTTTGCAATTTTCAATGCTAAAACTGTTGAGGGAACATACTTTCCGGCTTCCATGGCATTGATGGTCTGTCGTGAAACCCCGATTTTTTTTGCCAAATCTTCCTGAGTGATGTTCTTTAAAGCTCTTTCTATTTTAATGGTGTTTTTCATTTTTTAAGTAATAAATAATTAAATCTGAAAACATAAAGTACCAAAGGTAAAAACATAATCAAAATCATGGCGGTGAAGAATAATGTTCCAAATATGGTTAAAAATAAGATTAGAACGATAGAGTAGGTGACTATTAAGCTCCAAAATACAGATTTTAATCTTAAACTTGAGATGTACTCATCTTCAATTTTCTCCTTTGAAAATCCTACCAATATTCCGCCGATAATAATTAAGATTCCAAAAAGATTTGGGAAAAGATCTATTGTTGTGGTCGTAAATAATCCCGAATTTTCATTATTCAAAGGAAATCCTGAGCTATAAAATACGGGTAACGAAATTTCAGTAGAATCGATAATTCCCGTCAATGAAATTATTCCTAGAATTAATGATGGAATAAAAATAAACCAGCCTATTTTTTTATAGCGGTTTGAGAAAAGTTGTAACGTATTCATGATTGTAATTTTTATTAAAACAAATGTAAAAAATATTTTACATATTGTAAAGTTTATTTTACATTTTATCTAAAATAAAAACCGTAGAAAATTTCTACGGTTTTAAATATATTCAAAGCCTAACTTGATTCTTTAAACTTTTACCTTTTTACTTTATTAAGCTTCACAAGCCGAACAGCTCACAAAATTCACCATCATTTCTTTAGAGACAGACGAACTTCTTTGGTAATACAAAGTTTTTACGCCTTTTTTCCAAGCTTCGATGTAAAGATAGTTAACGTCTTTTACAGGCATTGTTGAAGGGATCTGTAAGTTCAGAGACTGAGCCTGATCGATGTACTGTTGTCTTTGTGCAGCCTGAGAAATAATCTCCATCGGAGAAATTTCTTTAAAGGTTTTAAATACTGCTTTTTCTTCGTCAGTCAACTCACTTAAATGCTGTACCGAACCATGGTTTAGCATAATTGTTCTCCATGTATCTTCGTTATCAAGACCTTTTTCTTCCAACAATTTAGCAAGATATTTATTCTTACGCATAAAGTTTCCTTTTGCCAAACCTGCTTTGTAATAATTCGAAGCGAAAGGCTCAATTCCAGGAGAAGTTTGTCCCAAAATTGCAGAACTTGAAGTTGTAGGAGCAATTGCCATTGTTGTTGTATTACGGATTCCGTAACCTTTTAATAAGTCTGGTTCTCCGTAAATGTTTGCTAGTTCTCTTGTCGCGATATCTGCCTGTTCTTTAATTCTTTTGAAAGCTCTTGCATTGAACTGAGTCGCCTCAAAACTTTCAAACGGAATCATATTTTTCTGAAGGTAAGAATGGTAACCCAAAACTCCCAAACCAAGCGCTCTGTGACGCATTGCGAAGTTTCTGGCTCCCTGAAGATAATAATTTCCTTCTGTTTTTTCGATAAATTCAGATAAAACAGCGTCAAGGAAATAGATTGCTAATTTAACAGCATCAGTATCTTTCCACTCGTCATACAATTCTAAGTTCATTGAAGAAAGACAGCAGATGAAAGATTCTTCTCTTGTTGACGGAAGCATGATTTCCGAGCAAAGATTACTCGCATTTACCGTTAATCCTAAATCTTTATAAACCTGTGGTTTATTTCTGTTAACGTTGTCGGTAAAGAAAATATAGGGTAAACCTTTTTGTTGACGGCTTTCCAAAACTCTTGCCCAGATTTTACGTTTATCCATATCACCGTCAATCATGTCCTGCATCCAGTAATCAGGAACACAAATTCCGGTAAATAAGTTCTGAATCGGACTTCCGATATCTTTAATTGATAAAAATTCTTCAATATCTCCGTGGTCAATATCCAGGTAAGCAGCAAAAGCACCTCTTCTTACACCGCCTTGAGAAACCACATCCATTGCAGTATCAAAAAGCTTCATAAAAGAAACAGCTCCTGAAGATTTTCCGTTGTCGGTTACTGCAGTTCCTCTGTTACGAAGTTCCCCGAAATAGCCTGAAGTTCCGCCTCCGATTTTCGTCTGCATAATCACTTCACCCATTTTGTGGGTAATTCCTTCAATGCTGTCCGGAATATGTACGTTGAAACAAGAGATTGGAAGACCTCTCTGTGTTCCCATATTTGCCCAAACCGGAGAAGAAAAACTGATCCATCCTTTGGTGATCATTTCCTTGAAAGCAGGCTGTAATTCGGGTTTATATAATCTTTTTGCAGCGGCAGTGGTGATTCTGTCAATCGCTCCGTCTACGGTTTCTCCTTTTAGAAGGTAACCTCTGTTCAACATTTGCTCAGATTCTTCATTGAGCCACCAGATATTTGTATTTTGTTCTTCCATGTTCATTTATATTGTAAAATGTACGTTGTACATTGATTTTTTATTTTTTAAGAGCATCACGTTTTGTGTTCCTCCTCAATTTTCTACCTGCTTTCGCTACTCGCTTTTTTCTTTTGCAAAGAAAAGAGCTCAGACACGTCGCTCAATCAGGGCTAAGATCACGATTTGTTTTCTTTTCACTTTGTCAAAGTTGAAAATCTTTGACAAAGTTTTTTAATTATTTCTTCAAATCACACTTTTCAAAGCTGGCAATAAATCAAACCTTTTAAGTTTTGGCTAAAGCCAAATGCATTTTTATCTTTTTTTTGAAAACGGGCTTTAGCCCGTTTCTATTGATGTTCTCCAGTTTGTCATTGCAGGGAATGAAACAATATCTTAATAAACTTAACTTCTTAATTCTATCTTAATGTTTTAATTGCTTTAAAATTTAACCATTAAGGTTAATTTAAGTTTTTAAGAATATTAAGCTTGAGATTCTTCATTTCGCTTTCGCTTCATTCAGAATGACAGATCGCTAATACTAACTGTTTCGGCGCTCGCTTCGCTCGCGCCTCTATTTTATTTATTCAACTCCAACAGACTGTAAAATTTCTACTTTATGAGAATCATTCAATCCGCTTTCATCTCTTACTCTTTGAAATTCTTTGAAGGACGGAATATTTAAAACCATATTCTGTACTTCTTCGTTTTCATAATTTGAAAAATGAACAAACGTAACGCTGTCTTCTTTTACAAAAACCTTATACTCGAATTTTGACTGATCCAAAGTTTTAAAATCATTCAAAAACTTCTGAATATTGCTTTTGTTTTCAGATACAAATTCAGGTTTTACGGTATAAGTTACGATTACATTGATCATATTTTATTTTTTGGTCATTGCGAGGACTCTCTTAATAATCTTAACTTCTTAATTCTATCTTAATGTTTTAAAATTTAACCATTAAGGTTAATTTAGGTTTTTAAGAATATTAAGCTTGAGATTCTTCATTTCGCTTTCGCTTCATTCAGAATGACAAATCTCTAATACTAACTGTTTTGGCGCTCGCTTCGCTCGCGCCCCGACTTGAACGGAGCTCTTTTTGTTATTGCGTTTCGCAAATAGTGCAACAATTGCTTCGCGTTGTTCGCAATGACAAAAAAGCGGGAGTGGAAGACGGATAAAGGCGCCAAAAAAAATATTATAAAACTACCCCGTCAAAAATTTTCTAAATTTTTGCCACCCCTTCAAAGAAGGGGAATTTTAAAACAAATCGTTCGCTGTAATACTCTTATCGTGCTTTGTATAATCTACCGGTCTTTTTGCAAAGAAATCATCCATAGAGTTTGCGAAAACTTCTTCTTCGAACCAAACCATCGGTCTGTATTGTTCCGGAGTGATGTTGTAACGAGTTGCCATGTTGATTTTCTTTAAACTATCGTCAACACGGTATTTCATGAAGTTTAACAAGTCTTCTTTGGTGAAAAAATTAAATTCACCCAATTCAAAAATCCATTCGATGATTTCGCCTTCCAATTCGATCGATTGGTCAACTAAAGTATAAATATCTTCAATATCAGAATCAGTCAAAAGATCAGGTTGCTCTTCACGGATTTTATTGATCAGATAAATACCTGCATTGGCGTGAATCTGCTCATCAATAGAAGTCCAGGCGATGATATTGGAAACATTTTTCATGTATCCTTTGAATCTTGTGAAAGAAAGAATGATTGCAAATTGTGAGAAAAGCGAAACGTTTTCTATCAAAATACTGAATAACAAAAGAGAAGACACATACTCTTTTGGAGTGGTAGAATTGGCGTGCTTCAAAACATTTGATAAGAAGTCGATTCTCTTTTTAAGAGCCGGAACTTCTACAACATGTGTAAACTCTTCGTTGTAACCTAAAACTTCCAGCAAACGAGAGTATGCTTCAGAATGACGGAATTCGCACTCTGCGAAAGTCGCTCCAAGACCGTTAAGCTCAGGTTTTGGCATGTGATTGTAAAGATTTCCCCAAAAAGTTTTTACCGAAACTTCAATCTGGGCGATCGCTAAAAGTGCATTTTTTACAGCATTTTTTTCGTGCGGCTCAAGCTGCGACTGAAAATCTTGAACATCTGCCGTGAAATCTACTTCTGAGTGTACCCAAAACGATTTGTTGATAGCTTCTGTAAACTGAAGAACTTCAGGGTACTCAAATGGCTTGTAACTAATTCTTTTATCGAAAATTCCCATATTATAAATTTTATGTCTTTTGTTTTGTCAAAAATAAAATTCTACAAATACAATCGTTGAAATGATAAGTATTTGATTTTTTGAAAGTTAATAAAGTGATTTTTTTACCTTAATCAGCAATACCTTCTTTCAGAATCTACGTACAAAGTTAGAAAATGAAGACTGATTTTAAAAGGGCTAAAGCTTAATTGGCTGACTTTTAACCATAAAAGTTTTCCACATTTACATGAAACACCCTTTACCATTGGGTTAGAGCAACTTAAGTGGCGGAAACAAATTGTTGACGCTGATTTTGGTTAAACAGATGTTTTTAAATAATTGATATTTATATAGTTAAGTATTAAACAATCATGAAATAAAAAGATTTTTTTAATGTTGTAACAAAACAAGAATAGTGGCTACTTATAAGACATAAAACATCCAAAGCTTAATGTTAGTAATTCAGGATCTCAATAAATCATACGACACGGGCAAGAGTAAACTGCACGTTCTCAAAGGAATTAACCTCAATATTTCTGAAGGTGAATTTGTCTCTATTATGGGAAGTTCAGGTTCCGGAAAATCAACTTTGTTGAATATTATCGGAATTTTGGATGAAAAAGATTCCGGGACTTATGAGCTGGATGGGATTCCTATCGAACATCTAAATGAAGTGAAAGCTGCGGAATACCGCTCAAAATTTTTAGGATTTGTATTTCAGTCTTTCAATTTGATTGGTTACAAAACGGCGATAGAAAATGTAGCGCTTCCTTTATATTATCAAAATGTTTCAAGAAAAGAAAGAAACCAAAAGGCTTTAGAATATTTGGAGAAAGTAGGATTGGCACAATGGGCAAATCACTTACCCAATGAGCTTTCGGGTGGACAAAAACAAAGAGTTGCCATCGCAAGAGCATTAATTACAGATCCAAAAGTAATTCTTGCCGATGAACCAACCGGAGCATTAGATTCAAAAACCACTCATGATATTATGAAGCTTCTTCAGGATATCAACAACGAAGGAAAAACAATCATCGTTGTAACTCACGAACCTGATGTTGCCGCTCAAACTAAAAGAAATGTAATTCTGAGAGACGGAATTATAGAAAGTGATGAGTTTATAAATCAGATTGTTTTGTAAATAGGCTGGATGTTGGATGCTTAAAGTTTATTGCAGCGTTCCAATCAAAATATGCCACAGTTGTAATTGATAAAAAAGTGAAAATTTACTTTTAAAGTTAAATAAAAAATCAGCGGTAAGTATGGAAGCTTCCATCATCCATCTTCCCGCTTCAAACCAAAAAATATGTTTGACCTAGATCGTTGGCAGGAAATATTCAGTTCAATTCGCAGTAATGTATTGCGAACGGTGCTTTCGGGCTTTACCGTGGCTTTGGGTCTGTTTATTTTTATTGTTCTTTTCGGAATTGGTAAAGGTTTGCAGAATGCTTTCACCGAAGGTTTTGCAAGAGATGCCCAAAACCTGATTTCTATTTTTACAGGAAAAACAACGATTGCTTATAATGGTTTGCAGTCTGATCGTACGGTGACGATGAATAATGATGATTACGATTTTTTGATTAATAATGATAAAGAAAAAGTAGGATATTCATCTCCAAGGTATACAGCAAATTTGATGGTAAAATACGGCAAAGAAAGCGGTAATTATCAGATCAACGGAGCCGATACCGAAGAAAAATATATCGAAAACAGGAAAATGTTGGAAGGTCGCTATCTTTCACCGATGGATTTGCAGCGAAAACAAAATGTTGCGGTTATTGGTAGAATGGTGCAGCGGGATTTGATTAAAAACGGAAGTCCGGTTGGAAAAGATTTAGATATCAATGGAACGATGTTCAAGATAGTCGGTGTTTTTTCTGATGATGGAGGAGATTGGGACGAAAGACATATTTCTATTCCGATTACCACTTTGCAGCAGATGAAAAAAGGTTCAGATACGGTAAGTACGGTGTATATCGCTTATAATGAAAATTTGAATCCGGAGCAGGCAATAAAATACGGTGATGAGCTTAAAAGCCGTTTAAAATCAAGGAAAAATGTTTCTCCTGATGACGAAAACGGAGTTCGCGTCTGGAATAATGCCCAAAACATGAGCGATACTTTTACATTTATGGCTGTTCTTACCGGAATTGTAGGTTTTATTGGTATCGGAACTTTATTGGCAGGAATTATCGGGATCAGCAACATCATGGTGTATATCGTAAAAGAACGAACCAAAGAAATTGGTGTAAGAAAAGCGATCGGTGCAAAACCGGGAAGTATTGTTGCATTGATTGTTCAGGAAAGCGTTGTGATTACCGTGGTTTCAGGATTTGTAGGCGTTGGATTGGGAGTTTTAGCTTTAAATTTAATTGGAGATAATTTAGAAGAATATTTTATTAAAAATCCAAGTGTAGGTTGGTATGAAATTATCGCTGCGTTTATTGCTTTGGTATTTTCAGGTTTGATCGCCGGATTTGTTCCTGCATACAGAGCTTCGAAAATTAAACCGATTGAAGCATTAAGAACAGAATAATTTAATTTGAAAATTTGTTAATGAGCTAACTTGAAAATGAATCGCTCACTCATAATTAATAACTTATAACTCAACAAAGTGAACATTTTATTTAAAAAAGATACATGGCAGGAGATTTACTATTCACTCAAGAATAATAAGCTTCGTACGTTTCTTACCATGATTGGCGTGGGTTGGGGAATGTTCCTTTATGTAGTTTTACTGGGTTCCGCAAAAGGAATGGAAAACGGTTTCGATAAATTGTTTTCAGGTTTTGCAACGAATTCTATTTTTCTTTGGGCACAAAATACCTCGATTCCTTATGAAGGTTTTCCGAAAGGAAGACAAATGAATCTGAAACTTCAGGATATTGATATGCTGCAACGAAAAGTGAGTGAAATTGAATATATTTCTCCAAAAAACTCAAGAGGTAATTTCGGATCTGCAGGCGAACAAATGTCGAGAAACGGAAAGACTGCAACGTATAATTTAAATGGAGATTACCCGATCGGAAATAAAATTTCAGAAAAAAAACTGATTTACGGAAGATATCTTAATGATGCGGATGTTTCAGAAAATAAAAACGTAGCCGTAATCGGTGAAGAGGTTTACAAGAATTTTTTTGATTCTAAAAAGAAGGAAAATCCGATTGGAAAATCAATCAATGTAAAAGGAATTTTCTTTAATGTAATCGGAGTTTTCAGAGTAAAAAAAGGCGGTGGAATGGATAATGACCAAACTGTTTTTATCCCACTTTCTACGTTCACCAAAATATTTAATGACGGAGATAATGTGGATGTTTTTGCGATTGTAAGCAAGCCGAATGCAGATGTAAATTTTGTAGAAGATAAAGTAAAAGACGAGCTGAAAAAGAAAAATCAGGTTTCACCGGAAGATACCAATGCTTTTGGAAGTTTTAATCTTGGAAAAGAATTTAAAAAACTGACCGGATTTTTGAGCGGAATGCAGCTTTTAACCATCATTGTAGGAACATTAACGATTCTTGCAGGAGTTATCGCGATTTCAAATATCTTGTTGATTACCGTAAAGGAAAGAACCAAAGAAATTGGAATCAGAAGAGCATTAGGGGCAAAACCTTCGGAAGTGAGAAATCAAATTCTACTGGAAAGTGTTGTGATTACATTAAGTTCGGGTTTACTCGGATTTATTTTCGGAATTTTTGTTTTAATGATTGCGAATTCGTTAACTCAAAATCAGGATGATTTTCCATTTTATAATCCAACGGTTAATTACGGAAATGTTTTCAGTGCAATGGCGGTAATGGTGATTTTAGGTTTGATAATTGGAATGATTCCTGCACAGAGAGCGGTAAAAATACGACCGATTGAGGCATTAAGAAGTGAATAAATTATGAATTATAAGTTGGAAATTATGAGTTTAAAAGACTAAACATTTAAAGTCTAATATCTGACTTCTATTATCTGACATCTAAAAAAAAAATAAACTAGATATATGAAATCGTAAGCGGTGACATATGACCATAAAAAAATAAAAATTTACATATGAAAAAGAAATTTACCTGGAAAAAAGGCATTTACATCTTTTTGGGACTTTTGTTTGCTATAGCGCTCATTTCAGGAATAGGATATGTTGTAAAATCAAATTCCAAGCAAAATGAAGCTTTCCTTACGAGAAAACCTTCTATTCAGAATATGGAAGACAAAGTGATGGCAACAGGAAAAATTGTTCCTAAAGAAGAAATCGAAATTAAGCCAAACATTGCAGGGATTATCGATAAGATTTTGGTTGATGAAGGAGATAAAGTAGTAGCCGGACAATTGATTGCAACGGTAAGAATTGTTCCGAATATTGCAGAAGTAAACAATGCAACACAAAACGTTCAGAATGCACAGCTTCAAATCAACAACGCTAAAGCGAATGTTTCAAATATGCAGACTCAGTTTGCGATGTCTGAAAAATTGTTCAAGCAAGGGGTGATTTCAAAGCAGGAATATTTGACGGCTCAGCAACAATTATATACACAGCAGCAGGCTTTGAAAAATGCAAACCAACAATTGGTAACTGCACAAAAAACTTTGCAGATTGCAAAAACGGGAGCTATTCCTGAATTACAAGGTTTGGCAACCACACAAATCCGTTCTAAAGCTGCAGGAACCGTTCTTGAAGTTCCCGTTAAAGTAGGAAGTCAGGTAATTGAAGCCAACTCTTTCAACGCAGGAACTACTATTTGTTCGATTGCAGATTTGAATTCACTGATTTTTCAAGGAGAAATTGACGAAGCTCAAGCAGGAAAGCTGAAACAGGGAATGGATATGAAAATCGTTATCGGAGCTTTGCAGAATAAGACGTTTCCTGGGAAACTGACCATGATTGCACCAAAAGGAAAAGATACCAACGGAACCATAAAGTTCCCGGTTGAAGGTGACGTAAACAATCCGAATAACGAATACATCAGAGCCGGATTTTCTGCCAACGGAGAAATCGTGATGAGTTCTCAGAAAAATGCATTGCTTTTGGATGAATCTTTAATTCAGTACGAAAAGAAAAACGGAAAAGATATTCCTTTTGTTGAGGTAAAACAGAAAGACGGAAAGTTTAAGAAAGTCTATGTGAAATTAGGAGCAAGTGACGGAATCAATGTACAGATTCTTTCAGGAATTGATAAAAATTCTGATGTGAAAGTCTGGAATCCTTCAGATAAAGATAAAGAAGAGTTGAAAGAGAAAGCGAAGAAATAATCAGCTTTAAAATATTTGATTAATAAATATGAAAAAGATATTTTCTTTTTTACTCTTAAGCCTAATGATCACTCTGTTTTTTGGTCAGTCTAATAATTATAAAATATCGGTTGATGTTTTTCAGAATGATTATAATTCCGGAAAATACGAAGCAATTTATAATAGCTTTTCATCTGAAATGAAGGAAGCTTTGCCTTTAGAAGATACAAAACAGTTTTTATCGGGTTTAAACCTTCAGGCGGGTAAAATTGAAGCAAAAGAATTTATTAATTATCAGGAAACTTACGCTGTTTACAAAACCAAATTTGAAAGAGCTGTTTTTGCAGTTAATATTTCTTTGGATGAGCAGAATAAAATCAACGGACTTTTTGTAAAGCCTTATGAAGAATCTAAAGTTGAGGTAAATACTAAAACCGTAAATGCTTTACATGATTTTCCAAAAAATATGAGTGAGGCTATATTTTCAAATGCAAAGGATTTTCCTAACAATACTCAGGTTTCAATTGCTTTTATTGAACATGGGAAAACGCAGTTCTATGGAATTATCAAACAAAATGATACAATAAAAAGCATTAAAAATCAAAATAAAATTTTTGAAATAGGCTCAATTACAAAAGCTTTTACGGCGACGGTTCTGGCTTCGTTGGTTGAGGATAAAAAGATTAATTTAAATGATAATATTAATTCATATTTTTCTTTTCCGTTCAAAGGAAATGTTAAACTGACCTTTAAAAGTTTAGCCAATCATACGTCGGGTTTATCACGTCTTCCGGATAATCTTGATTTATCAAATGGAAACAATCCGTATAAAAGCTATGGCAAAAAAGAAATAGAGGATTATCTTAAAAATAATTTGAAACTGAAAAGTGATCCTAAATATGAATATTCAAATCTGGGAGCAGGATTATTGGGTTATACACTTGGACTAAGTCAGAAAACTTCGTTTCAGCAGTTGTTGCAAACAAGAATTTTTGACAAATATAAAATGGAAAATTCCTATACAAGTTCTGAAAACCTGAAAGATAAACTTATAAGTGGATTGAATGCAGATGGCGAAAAAGTTTCCAATTGGGATTTCGATGTTTTATTTGGCGGTGGCGGAATTTTATCTACCACGGAAGATTTGGCAAAATTTGTAGATGCACAGTTTAATATTAAAAATACTGATCTTGCTTTGACTAGAAAGCCAACTTTCACGATTAATGATAATATGAAAATTGGATTAGGGTGGCATATTTTAAAAAATAAAAAAGATAGCGAATTTTTATGGCATAATGGCGGAACAGGAGGCTATTCTTCGTCTTTGGCTTTTAATGCTGAAAATAAAAATGCTGTTGTAGTTTTATCAAATGTTTCGGCTTTTAATCCAAAAATGGAAAATATTGATAAGTTATGTTTTGACTTAATGAATATTGCGATTAAAAATTAATTTGACGTTATTTCTTCTGAATTAAACACTAAAGTCCCAGAATATATCTGAGACTTTTTTATTTTGATAGTTTAAAGTAAAGTTTAAAATTTAACTCAAAAACTTAATTTCTTTATCTTTAAATTCATTTTTTGCCACAATTTTATTCATGGTAATCAACATTTCCCTACGAAGTTTAGCCAGTTTTCTGATGTTTTTATCTTCGCTGTAATCAAAAATATTATCTTTAAAACTAAATGTATCACCGTTTTTAAACTCTATTTTACTTTTCTTTAATTCTCCTTTCAGCATAAGGTCGGTCATGTTTTCAAGGATTAAATGTTCAGATTTACCAAGAGCCTTTAAAGTGTTGAGCAATTGTTTTTTATACTTTTTCTTTCCCATAATTTTCAGACAATTTTTTCTTTTACGATATGCAAATATATCATTTTACATTATAACTCAATTTTGATATTAACCTTTTATCAATTTTGTTTATCCTAACAAAATACTTAAATTTTATAAAAGAATAAATAGACCTGTGGTGTATTTTGAATTTTTTGTCTTTCGAAAATAAGTGAAACGGCTTTGTTTGTCTTATTTCAGTTTTTTATTAAACTCTTTGTATATCCTTGCGTTTTTTTACCGCAGAGACAAACAAAGTTTTTACAAATAATTTTTTTTACGATAAACAAAGGCATTTCATTTAATAAAGAAATACAATTATTTAAGGTATTTGATAAAATAAATTTTTAAACATTCTCTAAAATTTATTTTCTGCAATAAATTTATTATCGTAATATTGCAATATTAAAATAGAGAAATGGGACTTACAAAGACTGAGATTTTTAGCGAAAAACAAAACCGATTGGCAACGCTTTTCAAAGTTTTAGGACATCCTGCAAGAATTGCTATTTTGCAGCATATTATCAATCAAAAAGCGTGTATTTGTAATGATTTGGTAGAAGAATTGGGATTAGCGCAAGCTACAATTTCACAACATTTAAAAGAACTGAAAAATATCGGAATCATTAAAGGTTCTATCGAAGGAAAATCGGTTTGTTATTGTATTGATGAGAAAATCTGGAAAACAGTACAAACTGAATTAGGATTGTTTTTTACTCAGGATATTCAATCAGAATCATGCTGTTAAAGCATTTTTTTATTTATTATTATCGTTATATAGCAATATTACAATCATTATTAATTAAATATACATTATATGAAACTTTCAAAAATTAAAGAAATCTTGCCATCATTAGAAAATGTAGAATTTCAGTTGGAAAACGGAACATTTGTACCGGAACATTTTCACGTAACTGAAGTAGGGCAAATCACCAAAAATTTTATCGATTGTGGTGGAGTAATTCGTTCAGAAAAAGTAGTGAATTTCCAGTTATGGAATGCCGATGATTTTGAGCATCGCCTGAAACCGGGGAAACTTTTAAATATTATTAAACTTTCTGAAGAAAAATTAGGAATAGAAGATTCAGAAATTGAAGTGGAGTACCAAGCTGAAACCATCGGGAAATACGATTTGGAATTCAACGGGAAACATTTTGTATTGGTCAACAAAACGACGGCTTGTTTAGCTCAGGATGCATGCGGAATTCCTTCAGAAAAACAAAAGAAAAATCTGTCAGAATTAGCATCAAATTCAGGAAATTCTTGTCAACCAGGAGGTGGATGTTGCTAGTTTTTTAGCCACGAATACACGAAAAATTCTGATACATTTGTGTATTCGTGGCATTAAAAGAATATAAATTATTTCGAAATGAAACGAAGCTTAATTAAATATAAAAAACCTTTGATCATAACCTCTTCAGTAATTATTTTGCAATTGATTTTTGGTTTTGATCCTAAGTTTTGCATCATCAATATCGTTTGGTTATTTGTTTAGATATGAAAAAGAAAATATTAATACTTTGTACAGGAAACAGCTGCAGAAGTCAGATTGCGCATGGTTTTCTAAAAGATTTTGCAGGAGAGAAAGCTGAAATATACAGCGCTGGAATTGAAACTCACGGTGTCAATCCAAAAGCAATTGAAACAATGATGGAGCACGGAATTGATATTTCAAACCATACTTCAAATCATATAGATGAATATAAAAACATCGATTTTGATTTTGTGATAACAGTTTGTGATAATGCCAAAGAAAACTGCCCGTATTTTCCGACAACTGCTAAAATTTTTCATCATAATTTTTCTGACCCTGCAAAAGCCCAGGGAACGAAAGAAGAAATTGATGGGCAGTTTAAGATAGTAAGAGAAGAAATTAAAATATATTGCAAAGATTTTGTTGATCAGAATTTATAATTGAAAGATTTAGACTAAAGATAATTGTTTCTAAAAGAATAAAAATCATTAGAATGAATACTATATTCTATACTAAAATCCGTATTTTTGGGGTTCAAAATCTAAAAATCTAAGAATAAATGGACATTATTTTTGACCTTATCGAAAAAGAAAGAGAAAGACAATCCCACGGATTAGAGCTTATTGCTTCAGAAAACTTTGTTTCTGAAAATGTAATGAAAGCGATGGGAAGTGTATTGACGAATAAATATGCAGAAGGATATCCGGGAAAAAGATATTACGGAGGTTGTGAAGTAGTAGATGAGGTTGAAACTTTGGCTATCGACAGAGCAAAACAGCTTTTCGGTGTTGATTATGTAAATGTTCAGCCACATTCTGGTTCTCAGGCAAACGCTGCAATTTATTTGGCAGTTTTGAAACCTGGAGATAAAATCATGGGAATGGATCTTTCTATGGGAGGTCACCTTACTCATGGTTCTGCAGTGAATTTTTCAGGAATTCAATATGATGTAGTTTCTTACGGAGTACAGCAAGAAACAGGTTTGATCGACTATGACCAAATGAGAGAAGTGGCGTTGAGAGAAAGACCAAAAATGTTAATTGCTGGTTTCTCGGCATATTCAAGAGATTTAGATTATGCTAAATTCAGAGAGGTTGCAGACGAAATCGGAGCAACACTTTGGGCAGATATTGCACATCCTGCAGGTTTGGTTGCAAAAGGATTATTAAATTCTCCATTCGAGCACTGTCATGTTGTAACAACGACAACTCATAAGACTTTAAGAGGTCCAAGAGGTGGAATGATCATGATGGGGAAAGATTTTGAAAATACTTACGGACACAAAACTCCAAAAGGAGAGATCAAAATGATGAGCCAGGTTCTTGACGGAGCTGTTTTCCCGGGAATTCAGGGTGGACCATTGGAACATGTGATCGCTGGTAAAGCAATTGCTTTCGGAGAAGCTCTTGATGATCAATTCCTGACTTACGCAAAACAAGTTAAATCTAATGCTCAAGCTTTATCAAAAGCGATGGTAGGTTTAGGTTTTGACATTGTAAGTGGTGGAACAGACAATCACCTGATGTTGGTAGACCTTAGAAATAAAGGAGTAAACGGAAAAGAAACGGAAAAAGCTTTAGTAAAAGCGGATATTACTTGTAATAAAAATATGGTTCCGTTTGATGATAAATCTCCATTTACTACTTCTGGTATCAGATTAGGAACTGCGGCGATCACGACAAGAGGTCTTAAAGAAAATGATATGAATACCATTGCAGAATTAATTTCTGAAGTAGTAGACAATATCAAAAATGAAGAAGTAATTGCTGACGTTAGAAAAAAAGTAAACGGATTGATGGAAGGTAAAGCTTTGTTCAATTATTAAGAACTGCTTTTAGCTAATAGCCATTTGCTTTTGGCTTTTCAATATAAAAACAAAAAGAGGTGCAAATATTTTGTGCCTCTTTTTTGCAAATTGTAATTTTGAACTATCAACTATCAACTATCAACTATCAACTATCAACTATCAACTATCAACTCAAAATGAATTCCGATAAAAAACTTTTCACCTTTGAAGAAATAAAACAGAAAATGGCAAATTATTGTGTGTATCAGGATCGTTGCCATGCTGAGGTTGAGCAAAAAATGCGTGAGTTTGTTTTGATTCCAGAAGCGAAAGAAGAAATTCTTTTGTATTTGATGAAAGAAAATTATCTGAACGAAGAAAGATTTACCAGAAGTTATATTCGTGGAAAATTTTATATAAAAAGCTGGGGGAAAACAAAAATCAAAATGCATTTAAAACAAAAAGGCATTACCGAAAAACTAATCTCTACCTGTTTTGATGAAATTGACGAAAATGATTATTTAAACATAATAAATAAGATATACGAAAATTACGAGAGTAAATTGAAAGAATTGAATAATTATCAAAAAAAATCAAAAACTATTAAATATCTTCTAAATAAAGGCTTCGAATATGACTCTATTTTGCAAGTAATTGAAAATTAACATATATGTAATTTTAACATTCATTAATATTATTTAGTTTTGTAAGACGAAAAAAAAATAATTTATGAATTTAAAACTACAAATTAAATCAAGGACGATTTATGCGTTTTTGATGGCTCTCTTCTCGGTCTTGGGATGGGGGCAAGTGATTCAGCATACCTTTGCTGCAACATCGGGAAATATAACTTCTAATATTTCGTTCGCATCCGCTCAAAATAGTTCAAGTACGGCACCAGCAATTTTTGCTGATGGTTTACGTCTTTATCCTGGTGGAGCAAATGGTGGTGGTTCAGTAACAATAACCCCAACAAATGGAATTGTTATTACAAAAGTTAAATTTTTTGCCACTCAAGCACAACCTATAAGATATTCAATTAATGGAGGGACTGCTGTTTCAATGACTTCTTCTTCTACTTATGAAATAACCGGAACAATTTCTTCGAGTTTAAGACTGAATAATGCAAATACAGGTACAAGTGGAGGTGCAAACCAGCTTAGATTATCTGGTGTAGAAGTTACTTATCAAACACCTACAAGTAATCCTCCAACAGTTACTGCGTCTTCATTTACGGGATCGGTTGGAACGGCTTTTACAGAATTGATTCAAGCAACAGAAAGTCCAACATCTTATGCGTTAGTAAGTGGAAGTAACTTACCTGCAGGATTGACTTTAAATACAGCAACAGGTGAAATTTCCGGTACACCAACTTCTGCAGGAACTTTTACAACTAATGTTACAGCTACAAATTCAATTGGAACTTCAAATCCAGCTGCTATTTCTTTTACAATAAATAAAGGAAATCAAACAATTACTGGTTTTGCAAATCAAACAAAGTTTCTTAGCAGCCCAGCTTTCACTTTTTCTGCAAATACAGATGGAGCAAATTTACCGATAACATATATTAGCTCAAATCCTTCTGTAGCGACAATATCAGGAAATACAATAACAATAACTGGAGTTGGAACAACAAATATAACAGCCACGCAAGCTGGAAATAATGACTGGAATTCTTTTAATCAACAAATTACATTAACAGTTGCAGCAGATCCGATAACATATAATGGTGTTGGAAGATTTGAAAAAATTACATCATTGTTAGATTTAACAGATGGTTACTATGTTTTTGTTGGAAATGCAAGTAAGGCAATGTTAAATAGTATTTCTAGTAGCAAACTGTTATCGTCAGATGTTTCAGCAATTAGCAATATTATTACAAACCCTTCTGTAGATATTGTTTGGAAAATACAAACAGACGCTGGAAATATTAAAACTATTTACAATGAATCGGTTGATAAATATGTATCTGGAGGAGGAAGCAATACAAACCTTTCATTAGCAACAAGTGTTTCAGGAAGTGGACAAAAATGGGAGGCAAACACTGTAAGTAATTTATTTAGATTTATTAATGCAAGTCAAACAGGAAGAGCTTTGTGGTATAACGGTTCGGTATTTGGACAATATTCAACTACAAATATTTCAGGTTATTATGATTTGGAACTTTTCAAAAGAATAGAAACTACAACGTGGAACGGTACTTCATGGTCAAATGGAACTCCTGATGCTAAAGATGTAATTATTACAGGTGCTTATACAACTTCTGCTACCACTCCAGCTTTCACAGCTAAGAATATCACAATCAAAAACGGAGGAGTTTTAGAAATTACTTCAGGTAATACGATTTCTGGTGTAAATGTAATGATAGAAGATGGAGGAAACCTTATTCAGAAAGATGGTTCTACTTTATCTTATTCAGGAGCTTTCAAAGCATTGAAAAATGGAACGAGCGAATTGAATAAATATGCATTCTGGACTTCTCCTGTTGCTGATCAGGATTTAACCAATATCTATACCGGAGTAACGCCAACGTCTATTTCAGTATACAACACCGCTAATGATACTTATATAAATGCTGCTTCTACAATTTCTATACTTGGAAAAGCGTATTCTATCAAAACTCCGGTTGCCAACGCAACTTTAGTTTTTGAAGGAGTACCAAATAACGGTACGCAAACTTATACATTAGCTACTTCAGGAAACGGATTCAATTTAATTGGTAACCCATATCCTTCAAGCTTAAATTTAGGGGCTTTCTATACTGCTAACTCGGCGAGAATTTCAAGTACATTCTATTTCTGGGATAACAAGAGCACAAATGTAACGCTTCAGAATGGTGCTACTACAACAAATTACGGGTATGCTACTTTCAATGCTGCTAATGGTGCAAACCCAACTTGGGTTCCGGCTCCTAATGGTAACGGCGGAACGGCTGTTGTTCCTGCAGGTGGTGTTGCAAATATTGGTCAAGGATTCATTGTGAAAACCTTAAATACCTCTGTTGACACTTCTTTAACTTTTAATAATGAAATGAGAGGTGCTACAAATGGTACATTCTTTAATAAGAATAATTCTTCAACAGAAGGTAAATTTTGGTTAAAATTAAACTCTGAATACAATACCAATAATGTTTTCGCTGTAGATTATACAAGTGGAGCGTCAGACTTATTCGATAGTTATGATTCTAAAGCAATAGGAATGGGCTCTGACGGATTCTATACATTAGCTGGTACCCAAAAATTGATTATCCAAGGAAAGTCAAGTTTCGATGTTGATGATGTAGTTCCTGTAGGAGCAAAACATTTTCAAAACGGAAACTTTACTATTTCTTTAGTACAAAAAGAAGGATTGTTTAATAACGGGCAGGCAATTTATCTACATGATAAAGTGACAGGAACTTATACCGATCTTCAGAATGGAGTCTATACGTTTACAGCAAATGCGGGAGAAAGTAGTAGTAGGTTCGAGATTGTTTATAAGCTTAATGTTTTAGCTACTTCTGAAGCTCAGAAAGATACTTTTGAAGTATATAGAGACGGTCAGGATTTCGTTGTAAGAAACAATAAGAATATTGAAAAAATAGAAATCTTTGATGCTGCCGGAAGAAAAATCCAGACCATCAATGAAAATTCTAAACTAGTTCGTGTACAGCTTGTTTCTAAAGGTGTTTACATTTTGAAGGCATTATCGGAAGGTAAAGAGTACACCAAAAAATTAATTAAATAAGGAAAGAGTTATGAAAAAGATTATAATAATTTTTGTAATGTTATTCTCTGGATTTACCTTTGCACAGGAGTCTTCAGATGATAATGTATTTGTATATGATACTGATGTTAATGCTGATGAATTGGAAGAGGAAGATATTTATCCTGCAAACCCAGGTAGTGTTCCTATTGATGATTATATTCCTGCTCTATTAGTTGTAGCAGGTGCATTAGTCGTTGCTTATGCAAATAAAAAGAAAGCGGTTTAAATAAAAATTGAATACTAAGCTTAATCTTCCGGAAGTGATTTCGGAAGATTTTTTTTGGTATAACTATTTATAGCATAATTTTATAAAGCTTTAGTTCTTGTTTTTGGGAAATAATTTTCAAGAAAATAGCGTTAAGTTTTTTTATAATTATTTTCGTACTGATTTGTTAAATAACTACTTATTTCAATGATATTTTCTTGTACTTTTCATTTTACAATTTATATTTTACTATAATTAGAAGTAAATGAGGATATCCATTTTTTTATAATAATAATATCGTTATATTTGCCCAATAATTGAAAATGTCAAAAAATGTTGAATGAAAAAGCTTAATGATGCTTTTGCTACTTTGTATAAAGGGGATAATATTGTTAAACTCACGCAGCTAAGATATATACCAAGGTGGATTGTCATTCTTATTGATGTTTCTATTATATTCCTTTCTATATTTCTTTCGTATATATTTTTAGATAGACTACGTGTACAGGTCAACTTTCCTAATCATAGACTAGAAAAAAGGATATTACTTATTTCTGTTAATTTATTGTTTATGTTTGCTTTTAGAACATACGCAGGTATTATCAGACATTCTACTTTTTTTGATTTGTTCAAAATTCTTTTATCATCAGGAAGTACTTTAATAACAGTAATGTCTTTAAATTTTATTATAGAGTTATTGTTAGGTAAATCGCTTTATTTATATCCTACCTTATTTCTTTACTTTTTCATTTCAGTTTCGTTGATGTTCTTTTTTAGAATGGTCACCAAACAGTTTTTTAATATTTTAATTGATATTAAAGGAGCTACATCGAAAACCAAAGTGGCAGTAGTGGGAGTAAGCGATGCTTCTGTTTCTTTGGCAAGAGCAATACTTCACAATCCGAATTATCCTTATCGTTTAGAGGGATTTATTACCAAAAGATCAGATTCAAATAAAGCGGTTCTTTTGGGGCATAAAATTTATAACAGTGATTATTTTTTTAAAAATAAAAATATTGTCAGTAAGTTTGATGCAGTTTTGATTATCAAAGAGATCATGTCAAAACAAGAAATCGAAGATTGGATGACAATGGCTTTAGACAATGGCTTGAAAGTTTTAAAAGCTCCTACATTGAGTAAAATGCGTGATTCTGACTTGGTAGGAGGTATTCGCCAGCTTCAAATTGAGGATTTATTAAATCGTAGACCTATTAAAATTGAAAATGAAGAGGTAACGAAAAGGCATGCTGGTAAAAATGTATTAGTTACTGGGGGAGCGGGTTCTATTGGTAGCGAAATTGTGCGTCAGGTGGCTCAATTTAATCCTTCACTAATTGTTGTACTTGATCAGGCAGAATCACCGTTGTATGAATTGGAACTTGAATTGTTTGAGAAATTTCCGGAGCAGAAATTTAAATTTGTCTTGGCTGATATTTCTAACTCGTATAGACTCGAAAAAATATTTGAACTCTATCAGTTTTCAATGGTTTATCATGCTGCAGCTTACAAACATGTTCCATTAATAGAAGAAAATCCGCATGAAGCAATTTTTGTAAATGTATTGGGAACAAAGAATGTAGCTTTGCTTTCAAAGAAATATAAAGTAAACCGTTTCGTAATGGTTTCTACTGATAAAGCGGTAAATCCTACCAATGTAATGGGGGCTTCAAAGAGAACTGCTGAACTTTTTGTACAATCTTTACAAAACTCAGTAGGTAACACAACAAAATTCATTACTACACGTTTTGGTAATGTTTTGGGTTCTAATGGTTCTGTGATTCCGCATTTTAGAAAACAAATAGAGAAAGGAGGTCCGGTTACTATTACTCATCCTGATATCATTAGATACTTTATGACGATTCCTGAGGCTTGTGAATTAGTTCTTCAGGCAGGAACAATGGGAGCTGGTGGAGAGATTTATGTTTTTGATATGGGTGAGCCTGTTAAGATTTTAGATTTAGCAAAAAGGATGATTAAACTATCTGGCTTTACACCGGATGTTGATATTAAGATTAAATTTATAGGTTTAAGGCCGGGTGAAAAATTATACGAAGAATTGCTGAGCAATAATGCAACAACTGTCCCTACTCACCATGAGAAAATTATGATCTCAAAAGATCCCTTGATGGGTTTTGAGCAGATTGAAATTTTATGTAAGCAGATTGTCACATCAGCGGTTAAAAGAGATAAGCTGGAGGTGGTAAAGCTCTTGAAAGATATTGTCCCAGAGTTTATTAGTAATAATTCAGAATTCGAAGTTTTAGACAATAAAGAAATGACGAATATATCAATTTAAATGTAAAACCTAATTCCCTGTTGTTAAGTATTATTAACAGGGAATTTTCAATATAATGACTAACAAATTTTGTTTGAAAAATAATAATCCTATTTTTGTGAAAAAATTATCAAAAATGATCTTAAAAAAATATTTTATTTACGGAGTTCTTGGCTTAGCAATATTTTCTTGTGCACCAAGACAAGAAATTAATTACATGCAGGATATTGAAAATATTGCATTAGATAATTCTATTAAAAACAGCAGAGGTACTTTACAACCCGGTGATCAATTGATTATTACCGTGACGGCTAAAGATATGGATGTGGTAAAACCATTTAACCAAAGTTATTCGTCAAGTGCAACAATAACACAGTATTCCGTTCCGAGTTCAAATAACCTACCTCAACAACTCCCTGTTTCAGGATCTACTTATATTGTAGATACAGACGGGAACATCGTATTTCCGCAGATTGGTGTGGTAAGTGCAAAAGATGAAAATATTGAAACAATGAGGGTTAAATTAACGAACCTGATTTCAGAGTATGTTAAAAATCCGGTGGTTGAAATGAAACTCACCAATTTTAAGGTTTCTGTTTTGGGAGAAGTTACAAGACCTGGTACTTATGTTATTCCTGATGGAAATACTACATTATTAGGAGCTTTAGGTTTGGCAGGGGATCTTACTGTATATGGTGTGAGAACCAATGTTTTAGTTGTAAGAAATATTGATGGAAAAATTACAAAAGAAAGAGTGGACTTAACGAGCGCACAGTTTATCAACTCACCGTATTATTATCTTAAGCAAAACGATATGATCTATGTGCAGCCTAATGCCAACAGAGAAAAAGCAGCAAGAATAGATCCTAATACAGGATTGTATATTTCAGTTGCCTCAGTTATTGCTTCTTTAGTAATTGGAGTTTTAGCACTTACAAAAAATTAATATAAGAATTATTCTTTATAGTGGATTATAATCAAACACAAGAAGAGTTTCATAAAGAAACGTTCAATATCAGAGAAATTTTAAAACCTTACATTCATCGTTGGTATTGGTTTATTATAGGGGCAATTGCAGCAGTTGTTGTTGCATGGTTCTTTTTAAGATATAGTATCCCTGTATACAATACTGAGTCAACATTATTGATCAAAGAAGTTAAAAAATCTTCAGCCGGTCAGCCAGATATGTCTGTGATTTCAGAGTTGAGCGGTATCGGAGGAATGGGTACTAACTCGGTAGATAACGAAATTGAGATCTTAAAATCTAAAAAGCTGATGCTTTCCGTGGTAAGAGAACTTGCATTGGAAACCAATATTTATTCTAAAGGAAAAATAAAGGAGACCGAATTATATAAAGAAAGCTCTCCCTTTTTAGTAAGAATTATCAGCGAAGCAAAACCAGCTAAATATCCCAGCAAAGAAGTCACTGCTAAAATAAAAGGTGACAAAATTATCATTGAATCGGAAAGTTTCAAAAAAGAAATCCATGCAGATTTTAATAAATCGGTAACGATGCCTTTTGGTGTGGTAATGTTTCAGAAAAATCCTAAATTTAAGCTGAACCCAAAATCAACTGACACTTATCTATTACAGTTTATGTCTGGGATGAACAGAGCAAGGTATTATCTATCTAAATTAAACGTAAGTTTGGTACAGAAAGAAGCTACAGTTCTTAAGCTTTCAATCACAGATCCTATTCCTGATAAGTCGGTAGATATTTTAAATAAGCTTGCTGTAAATTATAACCGTGAAGCTATTTTAGATAAAAACTCTGAAGCACAGAAAACAGCCAGCTTTATTGATGAGCGTATTAATTTGATCAGTAAAGAATTAGGAAATGTAGAATCTCAGAAAGAAGATTTCAAACTTCGTAATAATATTGCTGATATTCAGACGGAAGCACAACTTTCTTTAGAAACTGCAATGAAAAGTCGTCAACAACAACTTGAAAATGAGTCTCAATTAGAATTGATCAACAGTCTTCTCAATTCAGTTAAACGACAAGGCACTTATCAGGTTTTGCCTTTAAATGTGGGGCTTACAGACCAGAATATTGCATCTAATATTGCGTTATATAATCAGTTGGTAATTGATAGAAACAGATTACTGGAAAACTCTACTACTGTTAACCCTGTTGTTCAGAATATCACCAGTCAGATCAACAGTATGCGTACTTCTGTTATTCAAAGTTTGCAGAAAACACAATCTGCACTTCAGATCTCAATAGGAACAATTGCTGGAGAACAAAATAAATTGTCGGGTAGAATCTCAAAAATTCCTGTTCAGGAAAAAATGTTCCGTAGTATTGAAAGACAACAAAACATTAAAGAACAGCTTTATTTATTATTACTTCAAAAAAGAGAAGAAGCAGCGATATCATTAGCAATTGCCGCTCCAAAAGCTAGAATTGTTGACGATGCTTTAACAAGTTCGATTCCTGTTTCTCCAAAAAAAATGATTATTTATCTTGGAGCATTAATTATAGGGTTATTAATTCCTTTTGCAGTTATTTATCTTTTAGAACTGTTTAATAACAAAGTGAAAACAAAACAAGAGTTAGAAAGACTGCTTGATGGAGAAGCGGTAGTAGGAGAGCTGCCTTCGCTAGAAAAAGGTGAACCTGAAATCGTTCAGCTAAATGATTTATCTCCTTTAGCTGAAGCATTCAGAATCTTGATTACCAATATTAATTTTATGCTGCCTAAAAATAAAAAAGGCAATGTAATTTTTGTAACCTCAACCGTTAAAGGAGAAGGTAAAACATTTACTTCGGTTAATTTAGCGCTTACATTGGCGTCTCCAAGAAAAAAAGTAATCATTATTGGTTCAGATATCAGGAATCCACAGTTGCAGAGATACAACGAAAGCCGAAGAGGATTAATTGGTCTTTCAGAATTTATGTATGATGAGCAAATGGATGTTTCCGAAATTATTCATCCAACTTCATTTAACCCATATTGTGATGTGATTTATTCTGGTGCTATTACACCCAATCCGACAGAACTTTTATCTAATGGAAGATATGAGGAATTGATTGAGGCATTAAAACCAATGTATGATTATATATTATTAGATACCGCTCCGTTAATGTTGGTAACAGATTCATTCTTAATTGCTGATGTAGCAGATATTACGGTATATGTTACCCGGTCAGGTTATACGGAAAAAGAATTAATAGGCTTTATCAATAAACAGATCAAGGATAAAAAAATTAAAAATGTAGGAGTGGTACTGAATGATGTAAATAAAATGAACAGTGGCTATGGGTATGGCTACAAATACGGATATGGCTATAATGCTGAGTCTAATGAACCATGGTGGAAAAGAATAATTAAATCATAGTATACTAACTGCTTTTTCATATAGAAACATGAAAGAAATACAAAAAATTGCCATTATTGGTTTAGGGTATGTAGGCTTACCGTTAGCAAGATTATTTGCAACAAAATATCCGGTAGTAGGCTTTGATATAAATCATAAAAGAATTGAAGAGTTAAAACTGGGAATAGATTCAACTTTAGAGGTAGATAATGATATTTTACAAAAAGTTACATTATCCGAAAATCCTGTAAAAAATAATTTAGAAAGCGGTTTGTATTGTTCTAAAAATTTGGAAGACATTCAAGAGGCAAATATCTACATTATTACTGTGCCTACACCAGTAGACAGAAACAACCGTCCAGATCTTACTCCCTTATATAAATCAAGTGAAACAGTAGCCAAAGTATTAAAAGCTAATGATATTGTTATCTACGAATCTACAGTTTATCCGGGAGTAACAGAAGAAGAATGTGTTCCAGTTTTAGAACGGTTTTCTGAATTGAAGTTTAACGTAGATTTCTTTGTAGGCTATTCTCCGGAACGTATTAATCCTGGAGATAAAGAACATACCGTTGATAAAATACTAAAAGTAACTTCTGGTTCAACACCAGAAACTGGCAAAACTGTAGATGATCTTTATCGTTCAGTAATAACTGCGGGAACACATTTAGCACCAACTATTAAAGTTGCCGAAGCGTCAAAGGTGATTGAAAATTCGCAACGTGATATTAATATTGCATTTATTAATGAGTTAGCAAAAATTTTCTCATTAATGGGTATTGATACCCATGATGTTCTTGAAGCTGCTGGAACTAAATGGAATTTCCTGAAATTTAAACCAGGATTAGTAGGCGGACATTGTATTGGTGTAGACCCTTTTTATTTAGCACAGAAAGCTCAAGAAGTAGGCTATTATTCTGAATTGATTTTGGCAGCTCGGAGATTGAATGATTCAATGGGATCTTTTGTTGCCTCCCAAGTAATCAAGTTAATGATTAAGAATGATATTAAAATAAAAGGAGCAAAAGTTCTAAATCTTGGAATTACTTTTAAAGAAAACTGTCCGGATGTTCGTAATACAAAAGCCGTAGAAGTTATCAAAGCTCTCGAAGAATATGGAACTGAAGTATTGACTTATGATCCTTGGGCAAATCACTCCGAGGTTAAATATGAATATGATATAAATTTTCATTCAACTGCAGAAAATATTGAAAATTCTCGATTTGATGCTATTATTTTAACAGTGGCACATCAAGAATTTTTAAACATCGATTGGACACAATATTTAAATGGTAATGGTGTCATATATGATGTAAAAGGGATTTTGGAGAGGTTTGACGGAAGATTATAAATAAAGAAATTTTAGTTTTGAAGAAGAACTTAATTATATTTGGTACAAGACCGGAAGCTATAAAAATGGCTCCTTTAGTAAAGGAGTTTAAGAAAAATAGAGAATTTGAAACAAAGGTTTGTGTAACAGCCCAACATCGTGAAATGTTGGATCAAGTATTAAATTTTTTTGAAATTGTGCCAGATTACGATCTCAATTTAATGAAGCCAAACCAAAATCTTTATACACTTACAGCAGATATTATTATGGGAATGAAATCTGTTTTAGAAGATTTTCAACCAGATTTTGTGTATGTGCATGGTGATACTACCACCACAATGGCAGCAAGTATAGCAGCATTTTATTCTGGAGCAAAAGTTTGTCATGTGGAAGCAGGATTGAGAACGAATAATAAGATTTCCCCTTTCCCGGAAGAGATAAACCGCCAGGTGACAGGAAGGATTTCTGATTATCATTTTGCACCTACCAAGGCATCAGCCCAAAATCTCTTGAATGAAAATGTGCAAAAAGAAAATATATTTATTACAGGAAATACTGTTATTGATGCTTTATTAGATAGTTCAGAAAGAGTTAAACATTTGGATAATGAGGAAATCACCCGGATGAAAAAGATTTTGGATTCAACTAAAAAATTAATTTTAGTGACGGGACATCGGCGTGAAAATCATGGTCAAGGATTTATAAATATTTGTAAAGCATTAAAAGAAATTGCAACAAAAAAGTCTGATGTGCAGATTATATATCCAGTTCATTTGAACCCGAATGTACAGGATCCGGTTTACGAAATTCTTTCAGGTATTGAAAATATAAAACTGGTAGATCCACTGGCTTATCCAGCTTTTGTTTGGTTGATGAATCAATCTTATTTAATAATTACTGACAGCGGAGGAGTACAGGAAGAAGCTCCGAGTTTGGGAAAACCGGTTTTATTAATGAGGGATACAACCGAACGACCGGAAGCAGTAGATACTGGAACTGTTATTTTAGTAGGAACTAATACAAATAAAATTATTTCAGAATGTTTTAATTTATTGGAAAGCAACGAAAAATATCAGAAAATGAGTAGTTTACACAATCCATATGGAGACGGAAAAGCCAGCGAAAGGATAGTAAATTTTATTAAAAGTGTTTAAAAGCTCTTTTAAGGTGTGTTTATCATGGTCAATCAAATATGAAAAATAAAAAAATATTGAAATATTTCTTAGAGTTTGAGGATTTTAAAATAATAAATTTGAGATGATTATTTTAAATAAAATATACAATAAATTAGATTACTACTTAGATAAAATTTTTGAAATTTATTTAAAATTTATTTTTGGGGTACAAATCGGTAAGAATTGTAGGATTTCTAGAAAATCTTCAATAAGGTGCCTTTATAGAAGTATTAAAATAGGTGACAATTGTATAGTTGAGCCATATGTAAGAATAAAAGCAATCCAAAACCATAGTAAACGTGATAAAGTAATAAATATCAATTCTAATGTTTTTATAGGTTATGCCACAGTTATTGATAGTGGAAATTATATAGAAATAGGAAATTATACAATGATTGGTCCCCATGTCTTTATTACGGATGTAGATCATAGGTTAGAGTTAAAAGATGTTCCAATTGCTTCACAAGGAAGTTTATTTGGTGAGACTATAATAAGAGAAAATGTTTGGATTGGTTCCCAAGTGCAAATTCTTAGAGGAAGTGTTATTCAAAAAAATTCAATAGTGGGAGCTAATTCTACTGTTTTATCTCAAATGGAAGAAGAGTCATTAATCCTAGGGATTCCGGCAAAAGTTAAGAAAACAATAGTGTTTAAATAATGAATTTTTTACAAAAATCTTTTGTAACTGTTGTAGGAAAGTTTTTAGGAGCATTTTTAACATTGCTTACAAGTATCTTACTAGCACGAATCTTAGGAGTGGCAGATGTTGGTAAATATCAGCTTATGGTTACTTCCCAAACTATGGCTATAACTTTTTTGGCAATGGGTTTTGGGAATGCTACAATATATATTGTAAATAATTTGAAAGAAAATAAAAGTAAAGTAGTTTCTAATACATTTAAGTTCTATTCTGTAATTAGTGTTATTTTTACGTTTGTATTTTTTTATATTTTATACATTAATACTGATTATTTTGGTAATTATTCTTATTTTCCTCTTCTCATATTTTCCTTAGGAGCTGGTTCCTTACTATTATATAATATACTTTTACCAATATTGTATATTGATTTAGACGTAATAAAATTGCAAATTCTATCAATTTTATCTTCTTTTTTGCTTTTAACAGGCCTAGTTTTATACTATTTTTTAGGAAGTTTAAATATTGAATTAGTTTTGTTTTTGGTAGGAATTAGCAACATCGTCTCATTGTTATTATTAATTTATTTTATTAGAAAGCAAATAAGATTAGAAATAAAATTAGACTTTGTTTTATTAAGGAAAATTTTTATTTATGGTATAAAAATATCATCTACAAATTTAGTTTTTATTTTTTCGTCAAATGTTGTTGTTTTCTTATTAAAACATTATAATGCGAATGGATTTGAAGATATCGGATTATATTCTCGAGCGACTGCTATCATAAATATTTTTACGATGCTACCAAGCAGTATTGGACCTTTAATTTATTCTAAATGGGCTTCATCCAAAATTGATGTTTTGCATATTCAAGTAGAAAAAACAATAAGAATATTGACTTTTCTGTCATTTATTTGTTTTATAATTGTACTGTTGGGCGGGGAGTTTTTTATTACTTTTTTATACGGAAAAGAATTTATAATGGCAAAAGGTGCTTTATTAATCTTGTGTGGAAGTATTGTTTTTACATCAATTATTTTAGTATTAACTAATTTATTTTCTAGTATTGGTAAGCCTATGGTAACTTTATTGACCTTTACAATATCATTAATTATTACATTTTTATTTTCATTAATATTAATTCCCATATACGGTATTGAAGGAGCCGCATTTTCTGTTTTGATAGGAGCTATTTATAATGCAATACATTTATTAATTGTGACAAAAAAAGTAATTTCTATAAATCTGGTAAAGTCGTTTATAATAAGAAAAACGGATATTGAAGAAATTGAACATTTAATCAGATTCAAAAAAATATAATTCTTTTTTGTACAAACTAATGTACAAATTAAAGAGAAAAATAAAAATGTTATAAGCATATTCATATAATGAAGTCTATAAAACCAATAAAATATTTTGAAAATCTTGATGCATTACGAGGTATAGCCTGCTTATCTGTAGTTTTTTTTCATTTACCAGCTTTTTTGAATGGTAATAATTCTATAATAAGCATTATGCTAGGATTTAATGGTCAAGGAGGAAAATTGGGGGTGTTTTTCTTTTTTACTTTAAGTGGATTTTTAATTACTTATTTATTGCTTTCTGAAAATTATCTGCAATCGAGGATTAATTTGAAAAATTTTTATATAAGAAGAGTTTTAAGAATTTGGCCATTATATTTTTTAGTTTTAATAATAGGATTTATAGTTTCTCCCCTTATCTGTAATTTGTTAGATATTAACTATTCTGAAAATGCAAATCCAATTATGTATTTTTTATTTTTGTCTAATTTTGATGCGATCTATAATGCTTATCCTGTTAATAAAATTTTAGGAACAGGATGGTCTGTAGCTATTGAAGAACAATTTTATTTGGTTTGGCCCTTGCTTTTTTTTATAAAAAACCAGCGAGTATTATTTTGTATACTATTATCCTTTTTCTTTTTTTCATTATTATTTATGTTGGTAAATGTTGATAATAAAGATGTCTTATATTATCATACTTTCTCAGCTGTTTTATTTTTATCTTTTGGAGGCATTTTAGCTTTTATTAGTTTTTATTACCACGATATACTCCTAAATTCCTTAAACTTGATAAAAGTTAGAGCTAATTTATTAATTTATATCTTTGGTATACTAATTCTTTTTTTTACCAATCAATTGGTCAACTTTTTTCATTATTGGATAGTATTAAGTAAAGTTTTCTCAGTATTATTTTTTTCTTATATAATATTGGATCAAGTTTTTGGTGAAAATTCTTTTATAAAATTAGGAAAGATAAAGCTACTGAGCTTTACAGGAAAATTAAGTTACGCAATATATCTTTTACATATGATAGCTATCTATTTTATATCATATTTAAATAATATATTTTCTTTAAACTTTATAATACAAATAATTGCAGTTCTTTGTATTACATACTTATTGAGTTTCTTGAGTTATAGTTACTTTGAATCTCCATTTTTAAAATGGAAATCAAAATTTAACCCTAAAAATAATTAGATATTATGGATAAGAAAAATATAGGTATTGTCACAACTTGGTTTGAAAGAGGAGCAGCTTACGTTTCCAAACAATATATGGAAATATTGCAACAAGAACATAATGTTTTTATATATGCACGGTCCGGCGAATCTTATGCCATAGGAGATCCTGCTTGGGATTTACCTAATGTCTATTGGTCTAAAAAAATAAATTCTCCATTCGTCGTTACAGTAATCGATAAGAAAGAATTTGTCAAATGGATAAAAAGAAATAAAATAGAAATTATTTTATTTAATGAGCAACATTGGTGGCCTCCATTAATATGGTGTAAAGAGCTAGGTATAAAAACTATTGCATATATTGATTATTATACCGAAGAAACGCTCCCCTTATTTAATAGTTATGATTTATTAATCTGTAATACAAAAAAACATTTTGAGGCTTTTAAATGGCATAAAGGTGCTAGGTATATACCTTGGGGAACAGATCTAAACTTATTTAAGCCAAAATCAGATTATACAGAACCAAAAAAAGATATTACATTTTTCCACTCTTGTGGAATGAATCCTTTAAGAAAAGGAACAGATTTGTTGTTAAAATGTATTCCATTAATACAAAATGATACATTTAAAGTAATTATTCATACCCAAACTGATTTGCGAATATTTTTTCCTGATCTACACAGTCTCATTGATAATTTATTAAATTCAAAAAAACTTGAAATTATACAACAAACAATTAATGCTCCGGGATTATATCATCTGGGAGATGTTTATGTATATCCCTCTCGATTAGAAGGTATAGGATTAACTGTAGCAGAAGCTATTGCTTGTGGCTTACCAATAATAACTCCTGACTGTGGACCAATGAACGAGTTTGTAAAAAAAGGAATTAGCGACGTGGTAAGAGTAGAGAAATACTTCAGTCGTCATGATGGTTATTATTGGCCTCAAAATGAAGTGGATATATCCGATTTGTCAGATAAAATGTCTTATTTTATTAAAAATAAACAAAATATTACTAAAATTAAAAAACAAAGTAGAGAATATGCTGTTGAAAATTTAAACTGGTATAAAAATGCAAAAAAATTATTGCTTATTGTCAACGATAAAAATGAAGAAAAACGTGATATGACTACAAAAATTAAAGCATTTGAAAACAAAGGAATAAAAAAATATAATAAGTACTATTTAATGTTTCCTGTTTTATTTGATAAATTATTAATTAAAATGTAATGTTTTGAAATTACTGTTAATTTTTGTATGTATTTTTTTAACGTTATATAAAGTTGATAACGTTTCATTAACTGTAACTTATAGTGATGTTATATTTCTTGTTTTATTCATTATTTTTGTTAACGATTTTTTTAAGAAAGGCTTATCATTTGATAAATTTTCAAAATTATGGACTTTTTATTTAGCTATTTTAGTAATCTCAGGTTTAATTAATTTTACATTTTTAGAAGGAAGGTTTTTGAATATATTTAAAACCTATTTCTTTAGCTTAATATTATATATCATGGTCTATTCATACAGACTGAAAAATAAAATAAAAATAAAAACATTCTGTATATATACTATTATTCTGTGTAGTTTTTTTTTAGTAAAAACATGGGGAGAGATGCAAAGTAAACTCAGCAACATAGATACTGGCTTTACAAACGTTGATTTATTTGAATCTTCATTGAATCTAAATACTTGGGGTTATATCTTAGTTTTATTTTTGGTATTTACGTTTTACTGTTTAATTAATAATATTTATACAAAATTTAGCCTAATGTTTAGTGCTGTAATTTTAATCTTTATATTTTTTAGTTACAGCAGAACAGCATACAGTCTTTCTATTTTATCAATTGTATGGACATTTCTTTTCGTAAACAAAAAAAACATGAAGAATATCATTATTCCTATACTTTTTATAAGTATAATATATTTGTTATGGGAAACACTAGATCTTAAAACTTCTGATGCGGCATTAGATTTTATTGATAAAAAATCAGGTAATTATGGAGATGATCTTATTAACACTAGATTTTATATAATTAATATTGAGCCTCTTATTGAAAACTACGAAAAATTCAATCCTATTCAGGCGTTTATTGGGGACGGTGTCTCAGTTCAGCATAGCTTTTTTTCCCATACACTTATTGTTACAGGAATTGTTGGGTTTGTTATATATATAAAAAGATATATTTATATAATAAAATATTTATATTCAAGTATTAAAAAAAAGTTGCAAATTAAAAAAGCAAAAATGCTATTACTGTTAGTTATTATTATTTTAATAAATGATTTTGTTACCAATGTTTCTGCATATTTACCATTTGCGGCATATTTATCTTCTATTATAATGGCATATATTATTGCAGATATTAATAAAATAAAAATGTATGGAGTTGAGAGAAAGCAATATTAAAAATATAATATTTCCTATTGAATTTAATCATTTTTCAGGAGGAATGATACACTCTGTAATGGATTTAGCAGAAGCGTTAACTGAAAATTATAATGTATATATATTAGCAAATAAAGAAGCTGAAGTATTGAAATTTAATAATAAAATAAAACCTTTGGTTTTAAAAACAAATTGGTCAATTTCAATAAATAAACCAATAAAGACACTCAAAACATATTATAAGGTGAGACAACTTTTAAAAACCTTTAATAAAAAAAATACTATTGTCTTTACAAATAATGTAGGAAGTGAATTAATATTTTCAGGATTTGGATTTTTACCAGCAATACCTTTAAATAGGATTTTTGTTTCAAGAGGTGGATGTTATGAAGGGAAAACGGGCTATTTTATTAAAAAAGGATTTAGCAGCATCAAACATTTTGTTGCAACATCAAAACATCAGTCAAATATCCTCGAAAATATAGGTATTACTAAAAGTAAAATAACAATTATTAATAATGGCATTGATATTAATAGAAGTTTAGGATACCATTATCAGTTTCAAAGAAAAAATAGGATAAGATTATCAATTGTAGGCTATATAAGTGAAAATAAAAATCAGATTTTGGCGGTAGAAGTTTTAAAAACACTTATCAAAAAAGAATATGATGTGGAATTGAATATTTATGGTCTTGCTGTAGCAGACTCAGATAAAAAATATAAGAATAAATTATTACTAAAAATTAAAGAACTTGAGCTGGCTAATAGAATTAATTTCAAAGGATTTGAGTCTGATGTAAAGAATATTTATGAAAATACAGACATTTTATTGTCATGTTCTCTCTCAGAAGGTTTTGGGCGTGTAGTTGCAGAGGCTATGGGGTTTGGAATTCCGTGCGTGGGCTTAAAACAATCAGGTGGGCTTAATGATATTATTATCAATAATGTAAATGGCTTTCTTACAAGTACTGACAAAAATAATATTGTAGGTAAAATCGAAGAATTAATTAACAAGTCAGAAATAAGAAATGAAATAAGCATTAATTCTATAAATTCTTATGAATCAATGTTTAGTAAAAAAATAATGATTGATAAATATTTAAACTTTTTAAAAACAAAAGTTGTATGACCATTTTATATCTTTACGCAGAGCTAATGGGATACCAAATTCCTGTTTTTAAAGAATATGTCGAACAATATAAAGCGAAGGTTCATGTAGTTCACTGGGATAAAAATAAATTAACACCGTATCAACCTCCAAAAATTGATGATGTATTTTATTATGCAAGATCTAAATATGAACATATAGCGCTTGAGGAATTGATATCGGAGATTAAGCCGGATATTGTTTACGTCTCTGGTTGGATGGATAAAGGATATCTAAGAATTTGCAAAATTCTAAAATTAAGAGGAATTCCAATTGTAGCAGGAAGTGATACCCAAGTAAAAAAAACATTAAAACAAAAACTTGGTGTTATTTATTTTAAGCTGTTTTTGAAAAAATACTTTAGTTATATTTGGGTCGCTGGACCTTATCAATATGAGTATGCAAGAAAATTAGGTTTCACTAAAAATGAAATTATTTTTAATTGTCTATCGGCAGATATCACTTTATTCAGTCTTCAATCTCCAAAAAAAATAGTTCCCAAAAAATTTATTTTTGTTGGAAGATTAGAACAAATTAAAGGAGTCGAAATATTACTTGATGCTTGGAAGGCAATTAGTGATAAAAAAGATTCAACCCTAACTTTTGTAGGCAATGGTAGTTTGAAAAATACTATTTTGTCGCATAATATAGAAGTTATTGATTTTCTTTCTCCAGAAAAATTATCAATCTTATTAAAAAATTACGGAATTTTAATCTTACCTAGTTTAGAGGAGCCTTGGGCATTAGTTATACAAGAGGCTATGGCATCTGGACTCCCTGTAATTGCATCTAATGTATGTGGTGCTGCGCCAGTATTTATTACAAATAATTTCAATGGTTTTCTGATCAATCCTAATAATATTGAAGAATTAAAAAATAAAATAAATTATATTATAAATCTTGAAGAAGAGAAACTTGTAGATTTAGCTAAAAATGCTTTGGAGAAGTCTACTGTAATTTCTCCAAAATTAGTTGCTGCATCATTTATTTCTGTGATTTAGATTTTTTTATTTACATACTTATAATATTATAAATTATTGAAAATGATTTTAGGAATAGATGCTTCGAATATTAGAGCAGGTGGTGGTTTAACACATCTAAAAGAAATTATTAAATGTGGAAACCCAGAAAAATTTGGTATTAATAAAGTAATTGTTTGGTCAAATGATAATACTTTAAAATCAATACCTGATAATACTTGGTTAGTGAAAAGAACTCACCCTTATCTCAACAAATCATCATTTTGGTCTTTCGTATTTCAAATTTTTATTCTCTCAAATAAAGCAAAAAAAGAAAATTGTAATCTTCTTTTCGTACCTGGTGGAACCTTTTTAGGTACATTTAGAAAGATTGTATCAATGAGTCAGAACATGTTGCCATTTGAAAAGTTGGAACAAAACAGATTTACAGATTGGAAAACAAGATTAAGATTTCAAGTACTTTATTTCACTCAATCAATAACCTTAAAAAAATCAAAAGCAGTTATTTTTTTAACGAGCTATGCAAAAAACTACATAATTAAAAAAATCAAATTAAAGAACAGAAACGAAATTATTCCTCATGGTATTAATCTGAACTTTCTTAATGAGCCAAAAACACAGAATCCTTTAAGTTTTTATTCAAAAACACAACCTTTTAAATTATTATATGTTTCGATTGTTACTGTTTATAAACATCAATGGAATGTCGCTGAAGCTGTAATTAGGTTAAGTAAAGAGGGATATCCTTTGGAGTTGGATTTAGTGGGTGATTTTATAAATGATTCCTTAGAAAAAGTAAACAAAATTAAAAGTACAGATAAATACAATTGTATTAATTATAAAGGCTTAATTCCTTATGAGGAACTTGCATCTATTTATAAGAATGCGGACGGTTTTATTTTTGCGTCTTCATGTGAAAATATGCCTATAATTCTAATTGAAGCTATGACAGCCGGTTTACCTATTTCGTCATCTAATATGGGACCCATGCCAGAAGTACTAAAAGATGGAGGATTCTATTTTGATCCTTTAGATGTTGATTCCATTTATTTGGCATTAAAAGAAATGTTAGATAATGAGAAACTTCGTCAACAAAAATCGTTAATTTCATACAATAATTCAATTTCATATACTTGGAAAGAATGCTCTGATAAGACTTTCTATTTTTTATCTACAATAGCAAACAATCATAAATGAAAATAAAAAATAAAACCCTTTTAATTACAGGTGGTACCGGCTCATTCGGCACAGCTGTTCTCAACCGTTTTTTACAAACAGACCACTTTAAAGAAATCCGTATATTCTCACGAGATGAGAAAAAACAGGACGATATGAGAAACTTATACAAAAACGATAAAATAAAATATTATATCGGTGATGTAAGAGATTTTACAAGTGTAGAACCTGCAACAAGAGGTGTAGATTATATTTTTCACGCAGCTGCCCTGAAACAAGTACCTTCTTGTGAATTTTTCCCGATGCAGGCTGTGAAAACGAATGTAGAAGGAACTCAAAATGTTATTCGTGCAGCGGCAGCAAATAAAGTGAAAAAAGTAATTTGCTTATCAACCGATAAAGCAGCATATCCTATCAATGCAATGGGAATCTCCAAAGCGATGATGGAGAAAGTAGCAGTTGCAGAAGCTAGAAATCTTACAGATACTGTTGTTTGTCTTACACGTTACGGAAATGTGATGGCTTCAAGAGGGTCTGTAATCCCATTATTTTTAAATCAGATTCAAAAAGGAGAAGCCATTACAATAACTGATCCCAATATGTCAAGATTTTTCATGTCGTTGGATGATGCTGTTGATTTGGTTTTATTTGCTTTTGAAAATGCAAACCCGGGAGATTTATTTGTGAACAAAGCTCCTGCAGGAAGTATTGGTGATTTGGCGCAAGCTTTAATTGAATTGACTGGTAAAGAAGTTCCCGTGAAAGTAATCGGAACCCGTCATGGAGAAAAATTGTACGAAACACTTTGCACCCGTGAAGAAATGATTAAAGCGGAAGATATGGGAGATTTCTATCGTGTACCTGCAGATAATCGTGATTTGAACTATGCAAAATACTTCTCAGAAGGCGAAGAAGATGTTTCAAAAATCGAAGATTACCATTCTCATAATACCGAACAACAAGGAGTAGAAGGCTTAAAAAAACTGATTTCTACTTTACCCCTTATCCGAAAAGAAGTTTTCGGGGAAGATGTAATGCAATATCCTTATTAGGGATTGGAGATTAGAATTTAGGAATTAGAAAATTGAAAATAGGATAATGACGCATAAGGATTTAGAGGTTTGGCAAAAAGCAATTGCTTTGGTAACCGATATTTATAATCAAACAGCCAGCTTCCCTAAAGAGGAGATGTATGGTCTGGTTAGTCAGCTTAGACGTTCTGCTGTTTCAATACCTAGTAATATTGCTGAAGGAGCAGCTCGTCAGTCAAATAAAGAATATATTCAATTTTTATATGTAGCTCTTGGAAGTTTAATGGAATTAGATACCCAATTAATTATAGCAAAAAATATCAATTTTATTTCTGAAGAATCTCTAATAGAACTTCAACTCAAAATGGAAGAGATAGGAAAAATGCTGAATGGATTAATAAAATATCGTAAAACAAAACTCTAATGTCTAATTCCCAATACCCAACCCCTAATCCCAAATATCTGGAAGGAAAGAAACATCAGGATGAAAGAGGAGTCATCACTTACAACAATGATTTTGATGCTTCACAAATAAAAAGAATTTACACGATTGAAAATCATTCAACGGATTTTATTCGAGGTTGGCAAGGGCATAAAATAGAACAACGATGGTTTGCCTGTATGAAAGGAAGTTTTGAGATTTCTGTGATTGTGGTAGATGATTTCACAAATCCTTCAAAAAATTTAATAATTCAGAAATATCTTTTGACGGATGATGTCTTAACTTACCTTCATATTCCGTCGGGTTGCATTACAGCAATTCAAGCGAAAGAAGATGGAAGTAAATTGTTGGTTTTAGCCGATTATGAATTGGGAGAAATCAATGATGAATATAGATTTGACTTGAATTATTTTGAAAGTTGTAATTAGTAATTAGTAACAAGTAATTGGTAATTTGTAACAAGTTATTAGTAAAAGAGAAACATGAAAAAATAATACAATTAATAAAAAGGATAAAGAATATGGCTCAGTCACCAATCACCAGTTCCCAATCACTAAAGAAAATTGGAATTACCGGTCAGAATGGTTTTGTTGGAAAACATTTATATAACACTTTAGGATTATTTCCTGAAGAATTTCAGAGAATAGATTTTCAGAAAGAATATTTTGAAAATGATAGCAAATTAGATGAATTTGTAGCTCAATGCGATGTTATTATCCATTTGGCGGCAATGAACCGTCACGAAAGCGAACAGTTTATCTATGAAACCAATGTAGGTTTGGCCCAAAAATTAGTTGATTCTTTGAAAAGAACCGATTCAAAAGCTCACGTTATGATTTCCTCTTCTACTCAGGAAGAAAGAGATAATCTGTACGGAAAATCAAAAAAAGAAGGAAGAGAAACTTTAGCAAATTGGGCAAATGAAAACGGTGGAAAAATTACAGGATTAATTATTCCGAATGTATTTGGAGCTTTCGGTAAACCATTCTACAATTCATTTATTGCTACATTCTGCCATCAATTAACGCATGGCGAAACGCCAACCATTGCCAATGACGGCGAAGTGAAATTAATTTACGTTCAGGAATTGGTTGAAACTATTATTAATGAAATAAGAGAAGAAAATAGCAAACCTGAATTTCTTGTCGAAGCTACTACTGCCAAAAAAGTTTCTGAAGTTTTAGCATTATTAAATGATTATAAAACTAAATATTTCGACGGTGGAGAAATTCCTGTGATTAATGATACATTTGAACATAATTTGTTTAATACCTATCGTTCTTATATCGATTACAAAACCCATTATCCTGTAAAATTTACCCAACATACAGATCCTCGCGGAGCTTTTGTTGAGGTCATTCGTTTAGGAATAGGAGGTCAATGTTCATTTTCAACCACAGTTCCGGGAATTACTAGAGGAAACCATTATCATACAAGAAAAATTGAACGTTTTGCGGTGATTAAAGGAAAAGCTTTAATTCAGTTAAGAAAAATAGATACCGATGAAGTTTTAGATTTTTATCTTGACGGAAACGAGCCTGCTTATGTAGATATGCCGATTTGGTACACTCACAACATCAAAAATATAGGAGAAGAAGAATTATATACCATTTTCTGGATTAATGAAGCATTCAACCCCGAAAATGCAGATACTTATTTTCTGGAAGTGTAGATTGGTAATTTGTAATTAGTAACTGGTAATTAGTAATTTGTAAAATGTAATTTGAGATATGAAAACACATAAAGATTTAGATGCTTGGAAGTTTAGTGTTGATTTAGTTACTATAATTTATGAATTAACAAAAGATTTTCCTAAAGATGAAATCTTTGGTTTGACCAATCAGATAAGAAGAGCTACTGTATCGATACCGAGTAATATAGCAGAAGGTGCAGCAAGAAATTCTACAAAGGAATTTATACAGTTCTTATATATTTCGCTAGGCAGTCAGCAGGAGATAGATACTCAGCTATTAATTGCTAAAAATCTGAAATATATATCGGAAGAAAAATATGCTGAAATTGTTTTAAAAATAGAAACAGTAGGAAAACTGTTAAATGGATTAATAAAATATTTAAAATCAAAATGACAAATAATTCACAACCAATAACTAATCACCAATCACCAATCACCAATCACCAATCACCAATTACTAAACTAAAAGTAATGACGGTTGTAGGAACCCGTCCCGAAATTATAAGATTATCACGAGTTTTAGACGCATTGGATGCTTCTGAAGCTGTAGAACATATCATCGTTCATACCGGACAAAATTATGATTACGAATTAAACCAAATCTTTTTTGAAGATTTAGGACTTCGTAAACCGGATTATTTCTTAGAAGCTGCAGGAAAAACAGCTACAGAAACCGTAGGGAATATTTTGATTAAAATAGATCCTTTATTAGAAGAATTAAAACCGGATGCGTTTTTAGTTTTAGGAGACACCAATTCATGTTTGTGTGCAATTCCGGCGAAGAAAAGACACATTCCTATTTTCCATATGGAAGCTGGAAACAGATGTTTTGACCAGAGAGTTCCGGAAGAAACCAACCGTAAAATTGTAGATCATACTTCAGATATTAATTTAACGTATTCAGATATTGCAAGAGAATATCTTTTAAGAGAAGGGCTTCCTGCGGACAGAATTATCAAAACAGGTTCGCCAATGTTTGAAGTTTTGAATCATTATTTACCACAAATTGATGCTTCTGATGTTTTAAATAAATTAAACTTAGAAGAAGGTAAATTTTTTGTAGTATCATCACACAGAGAAGAAAATATCAATTCTGAGAAAAATTTCAGAGGATTAATGGCTTCTTTGAATGCTATTGCCGAGAAATATCAATATCCGATTATTGTTTCTACGCATCCACGTACACAGAATATGATTGACAAGATGCAGATCGAGATGCGTCCTGAAATTCAGTTTTTAAAACCACTTGGTTTCCATGACTATAATGCTTTGCAGAAAAGAGCATATGCTGTACTTTCAGATTCAGGGACAATTTCAGAAGAATCATCAATTTTAAATTTCAGAGCGTTAAACATCCGTCAAGCGCACGAAAGACCTGAAGCAATGGAAGAGGCGAGTGTAATGATGGTGGGGCTTTCACCTGAACGTATTTTACAGGGGTTAACGCAGGTTTTACAGCAAAAAGTAGGAGCAGAAAGGAATTTCAGACAAGTTGCGGATTATTCGATGCCAAATGTTTCGGAGAAAGTAGTAAGGATTATTATTTCTTACACAGATTATATTAAAAGGACTGTTTGGTCTGAGGAAATTTAAGATAGAATGAACGTTATTTTTTTGACTTTAGTTGAAATTAATTCTATTGAAGATCGTGGTATTTATCAGGATTTGTTACGAAAATTTCGTAATGAAGGTCATGATGTTACCATTGTAACTCCTGTAGAAAGACGACGAAAAATCTCTACTAACTTTAGTGAAAAAGAAGGTGTTTCCATTCTTCAGGTAAAAACACTCAATATTCAGAAAACAAATATTATAGAAAAAGGAATTGGGACTCTTGCTATAGAATATCAATATCTTTCGGCAATTAAAAAATATACTTCAAACAAAAAATTTGATTTAGTTCTGTATTCTACGCCACCAATTACCTTCGCAAAGGTGATTGAGTTTGTAAAGAAAAGGGATGGTGCAAAGTCTTATCTTCTATTAAAAGATATATTTCCACAAAACGCTGTTGATATGAATATGCTTAAACAAGGAGGTTTTTTACATAAACAGTTTTTAAAAAAGGAAAAAAAATTATATCAGATATCAGATACAATTGGCTGTATGTCTCCGGCAAATGTAGATTTTGTCTTGAAATATAATCCTGAAATCAGAAATAGTAAAGTTGAGGTTAATCCTAATACGATTGAACCTGTTGCTTTTAACTATTCTGATGAGCAGAAAAAAGCAATTAGAGAAAAATATAAGATTGCTATTGATAAAAAAGTTTTTGTGTACGGTGGAAACTTGGGTAAGCCACAAGGATTAGATTTTTTATTGGAAACTATTGAAAATACTAAATATGATGAGGTATTTTTCCTTATTGTAGGGAACGGAACAGAATTCCCCAAAATTGAAAAATGGTTTAAAGATAATAATCCTAAAAATGCAAAACTTTTGCATAAACTTCCAAAAGAAGATTATGACCATCTTTTGGCTGCTTGTGATGTTGGTTTGATTTTTTTAGATCAAAATTTTAAGATTCCAAATTTTCCTTCGAGGTTATTATCATATTTAGAAATGAAAATCCCAGTAATGGTAGCTACAGACCCAAATACAGATATTGGTAATATTATCGAAGAAGCAAAATGTGGTTATAAGGTAATGGCAGGAGATCAGAACGAAATGCAACAGAAGTTGGAGTCATTACTGAATGATGATTTACAAAAGTTAGGGGAGAATGCCGAGAAATTATTAAAGAACGAGTATTTGGTCGATAGATCTTATAAATTGATTTTTGAAAAAATATAAAGATGTACAAAAATTTTGTAAAAAGATTGATTGATTTTGTAGCAGCTTTTGCCGGTTTATTGATTTTAAGCCCTGTTTTTATTGTTGTAACAATAGGTTTGTATTTTGCAAATCAGGGCAAGCCATTTTTTTTCCAGCGTCGTCCTGGTAAAAACGAAAAGATCTTTAGCATCATCAAATTCAAAACAATGAATGATAAGAAAGATGCGGATGGAAATTTGCTTTCGGATGCAGAAAGACTTACCCCGATCGGAGCTTTTGTACGAAAAACATCTTTAGATGAGATACCTCAGCTTATCAATGTTTTAAAAGGAGATATGTCTTTGATAGGACCTCGTCCTTTATTACCTCAATATTTACCTTTGTATAATGATGCTCAGAAAAGACGCCATTTAGTGCGACCTGGTATAACGGGTTGGGCACAGGTAAACGGAAGAAATGCTATTTCATGGACAAAAAAATTCGAATTAGACATTTGGTATGTTGATCATATTTCTTTTACAACAGATTTAAAAGTCTTTTTTACGACTTTTAAAAAAGTTTTTAAAAGTGAAGGGATTTCACAAGAAGGTCAAGTGACAACAGAAGCGTTTAACGGTAATAATTAAAAAATAGTATGTATTTATACGGCGCGAGCGGACATGGAAAAGTAATTGCAGAAATTGCAGAAGAATGCAACATAAAAATAGATGCTTTTATTGATTTTGACTTATCTAAAAATCATCTTTTGGATTATAATGTAATTCATAAAGTACCGACCGAAAATATTGAAGCAATTATTTCTATAGGAAGTAATCGTGTCAGAAGGAATATTGTAGCACAATATAAAAATTTTAGTTACACAAAGTTATTTCATCCAAAAGCATTCATTTCAAAACGAGCAAGCATTGGCGTGGGTACCGTTGTAATGGCAGGTTCTACAATAAATTCTCACACAATTATTGGAGAACATTGTATAGTCAACACGAATTCATCAATTGATCACGATTGTACTTTAGAAGATTTTGTACATATCTCACCAAATGTTTCATTAGCCGGTGATGTTTTTGTGGGGTTCGCCTCACATATTGGTATCGGTGCATGTGTAATACAAGGAATAAGAATTGGAAAATGGTGTACTATAGGTGCCGGCGCTGTGATTATTAGAGATATTCCTGATGGATGTGTTGTTGCAGGTAACCCGGGAAAAATTTTAAAAACAAAGGATATAACTGAATTTTAGTTAAAACAATTTACAAAAATATATGAACACAAAAATATGGCTTTCTTCCCCACACATGGGTGGAAACGAGCAAAAATATGTTAACGAGGCATTCGATGCAAACTGGGTAGCGCCTTTAGGACCTAATGTAGACGGTTTCGAAAAAGATTTAGAAATATTTTTAAATCAAGATGTAAAAGTAGCTGCGCTTTCTGCAGGTACAGCGGCGTTACATTTAGCTTTAATAGAATGTGGAGTAGAATATGGTGATGAAGTAATTTGTCAGTCAATGACATTTTCAGCCTCTGCAAACCCCATTGCTTACTGCGGGGCAACTCCGTTTTTCATAGACTCAGAAAAAGATACCTGGAATATGTGTCCGGTTGCTTTAGAAGAAGCAATTTCAGATAGAATTTCAAAAGGCAAAAAGCCAAAAGCGATTGTTGTCGTTCATTTGTACGGAATGCCTGCAAAAATGGATGAAATTACTGCTATCGCTGAAAAATATGAAATTCCTGTGATTGAAGATGCTGCAGAAGCATTAGGTTCGACTTATAAAGGAAAAGCTTGTGGAGCATTTGGTCGTTTTGGTATTTTGTCTTTTAACGGAAACAAGATTATTACAACTTCTGGAGGTGGAGCCTTGGTTTGCCATACTCAAGAAGATAAAGATAAAGCCGTATTTTTATCAACACAGGCAAGAGATAATGCTCCTCACTATCAACATTCTCATATAGGATATAATTACCGAATGAGCAATATTGTTGCAGGAATTGGTCGTGGTCAAATGGAAGTTCTAAACGATAGAGTAGAAGCCCGAAGAAAAATGCATGATTTTTATGTTGAGGTTTTTAAAAATATTGAAGGCGTAAAGGTTTTCTCAGAACCTAATGAAAATTATTATTCCAATCATTGGCTATCGGCAATTGTAATTGATGAAAGTATAGTTGGGAAAAATCGTGAGGGTTTAAGATTGGCTTTTCTTGAAGATAATATAGAATCAAGGCCTCTTTGGAAACCTATGCATTTACAGCCAGTTTTTGCAAATGCCCCATATTATGGTACGGATGTGGCTGAGAAATTATTCGATGATGGTTTGTGTCTTCCTTCTGGGTCAAACCTTACTGATGATGATAGAGAAAGAATTGAAAAAGCAATTAGAAAATTTTTCTCTTAATTAATAGAGGTAACTCTCTTTTTCCAAAATTAAGTAAAATTAATACTAGAATAAAAAACTATGCTGCTTATTTTCATATGAAAGTAAGCAGTTTTTCTTATTGACTATCAGTTTTTTATGTAATATGAACGAATATTTAACCCCATAGTATCCACTCGGGGCTCTAATTCCAAAATTCGCATTTACAAAAAATCAACTTCTTTCCCTATATTTACGCTTCAGTTTAGTTACCGATGAAAAAATACCCATGGTGGAAAGCTTTTATGGACTACGGATTAAGTTTCGTAGGTATTGTTGTTTTGCTACCTGTTTTTTTTGTTTTAATAATTCTGGCTTCTTTAGATACAGGGTTTCCGGGGGTTTTTAAGCAGGAAAGAGTAGGCAGATTCGGTAATATTTTCGTTATTTATAAATTCAGAACTTATCATGTTAAAGACCATACAAAGTCCTTTTTTGGTAAATGGATGAGAAAAACTAAGCTTGATGAATTACCTCAGCTATTCAATATTCTCAAGGGAGATATGTCTTTAGTGGGACCAAGACCAGATATTTCCGGATATTATGATAAATTGAAGAACGAAGACCAATTGATACTTAATTTAAAACCGGGACTAACGAGTGAAGCCGGAGTTAAATATAGAAACGAAGAAGAAATTTTAAACCAACAGGAAAATCCATTGCAATATAATGATGAAATTCTTTTTCCTGAAAAAGTGAAAATGAACCTTGAGTATTATCATCGGCTTTCTTTTAAAAATGATATGTATATTTTACTTAAAACTTTTTTAGCTTTAAGATAATGGTGCTTAATAAAAAGTTGAGACTAGATATTTATGCTGGAATTAGGGCGACACGACCAGTATATAAAGAGCGGTGTGACGGAGTATAAAGTTGAATAATAGTGGAGAAGTGATCATACAAGAATTGGAATAATAAAACCTATGAAATAAAAAAAATGTGAATATTTAGATGAAAAAGTAGTAAGTTAGAATAATAATAAAAGCTTATTTGTAAAAATAAATATATATTTGCAGATTTCAAATGTAATTGAAATAACGTAATTGAATGATAATCCGGAAAGATGGATAAAAAGTACTTAAAAGAAGAAACTGAAGTAAAAGAAATTATTGCTCCTTATATAAAAAATTGGAAATATTTTGTAGGCATAACCTTCCTAATGCTGATTTTGGCAATTTATAATATAAAATCTACCACTCCGGTTTATAAAACTCAAACATCAGTATTAATAAAAGATGCGAAAAAAATGTCTTCAGCATCTGGTGATTTTGGTGTTCTTCAAAGTCTAGGCGCATTTACAGGAATGGGGACCAATAGTATAGAAAATGAATTGGAAATATTTAAGTCTAGAACTATTATTGAAGATGTTGTAAAACAATATAATTTTCAAACTCCTGTATATGCTAAACAAACTTGGCATGATGTCGAATTATACGGTAAGACCAGTCCATATATTATTAATGTAATTGGAGAGAAACCAGATGAGGAAGGACCAAAAAAGCCCATAAAAATTACTTCTAAGGGAAATGAAATTATACTTTCAAGTAAAGAATGGGAACAAGATATTAAAAGTTCTTTTAATAGAACTATAAGTCTTCCTTTTGCAAATATAATTATTACTAAAAATATTAATTTCCATATTCCTAAAAAGATGGAAATGGACGAGGTATATTTTACTTATGCTAATTTGGAAACTACAATTATTGATTTTCAAGAAGCTTTAAAAGTAGATTTGGTTGATATGGATGCTACAGTTATTGGTTTAGGGGTAGATTTTCAAAATAAAGACAAAGCAAAAGACTTCCTAAATAGTATTGTAAGGCAGTATAATGGATATGCAATTCTAGATAAAAATGTTGAATCAAAAAAAACAAAAGATTTTATTGACAGCAGGATCAGAATAATATCAAAAGAATTAGGGGATGTAGAAACTCAGAAAGAAGATTATAAATCTAGTAATAATATTGTAGATTTACCTACTGAGGCAAAAATTAATCTTCAATTAAAAGAGCAAAGTAAAGCTCAAATATTAGAATTAGGAACTCAACTTGAACTTAATAAAATTCTTCAAAACATTTTATATAAAAAAGGTAACGGAGATGTTTTACCTATTAATATTGGATTAGAAAATGAAGCAGCTGTAAGATCTATACAAGAATATAATACGCTTGTTTTACAGAGGAATAAATATTTGGAAAATGCCACTCCTGATAATCCACTTATAAAAGAAGCAAATAAACAAATTGTTGATTTAAAGTCTTCTTTGGCAGAATCTTTACAAAAAAATGCGACTTCCTTAGAATTAGCAAAAAGAAAAGTTGAAACTCAACTGGGAGGTTCTGAACAAATGATTGGTAAAATACCTGCTCAAGAAAAACTATTCAGAAGCATAGAAAGACAGCAGCAGATAAAAGAAAACCTTTATCTGCTACTTTTGCAAAAAAGAGAGGAAGCAGCAATAACAATGGAAATTACAGCAGAAAAAGCGAGGGTAATTGATAAAGCATTTGTAGGTAAGAAGCCTGTTTCACCAAAAAAGATGGTTATTCTGGCAATTTCTCTTGTATTAGGTATCGTAATACCATTCTTATTTATTTATATAAAAGAGCTTTTACAAAGTAAAATAGTTAAAAGGAATGATCTTAGTAAGCTCACTGAGATTCCGGTAATCGCAGAGATTCCTAGATTTCGGAATCAAGAGAATTCGCTTGTAAGCTTTAATGATGTTTCGCCTATGGCGGAAGCATTTAGAATATTTGTAACAAATCTTAAATTTTTATTATCGGTTAAAGATTCTTCAAATGTAATTTTGGTAACTTCATCTGTAAAGGGAGAAGGAAAAACATTTATATCAACCAATTTATCAATTGTTTTAGCTTCATCTCGAGATAAAGTTCTGGTAATTGGAGCTGATATAAGAAACCCGCAATTACAGCGTTACAATCCTGCCATGAAATTAGCGAAAGGATTGACAGAATTTTTGAGCGGAGAAGAAACTAATGTAAATAACATTATTCACCCAAGTGGTTATAATGAAAACTGTGATTTTATATATTCAGGGTCAATTCCTCCTAATCCTACAGATCTTTTGCAGAATGGTAGGTTAAATGAATTGTTATCAATTATTAAATCACAAAATAAATACAAGTATATTGTTTTAGATTCTGCTCCGCTTTTATTAGTTACAGATTCTTTCCTTATTGTAAATGAAAGTGATGCAATTGTATACGTTACAAGATCTGAAGTTACTGAAAAAAGTTATATAGATTTTTTAAATAATTCTATTGAAAGCAATAAGCTTAAAAATGTTGGAATTATTTTAAATGGAGTAAAAGAATCCAACTTTGGATATGGTAATAAATTCGGATATGGCTATCATGCTGAAGAGAAAAAGTGGTGGCAATTCTTCAGATAACTATATATTTTATGCAGATAAATAGTAAAATAAGCAAAGAGCCAAATATAAAAATCAATTTTATTTTAAATGTCTTAAGGGTTCTATCTGCCGTAATACTAGGTATAGTTACGATGCCTTATCTTAATCGTGTTTTAGGAGTAGAATATATTGGGAAAGTAGAGTATGTTTATACTATAATAAATTATTTTGTTTTATTTTCTGCTTTGGGAATTCCAATGTATGGTATCCGTGAAGTGTCCAAAAACAGACATAATAATAAAGAACTTTATAAAATTGTTTTAGAATTATTAATCATATTGTTTATTACAACAATTATATCATATTTTATAATTTTTGCTGTCATTTTACAACTAAGTTTTTTTAATGATTACAAAAATCTGATTATTACGATGACAGGCATGGTATTTTTGAATAATGTAGGATTAGAATGGTATTTTCAAGGGATAGAAAAACAAGGTTTTGTAACTATTAGGTCTTTGATAATCAGGTCTTTGACTATATTTTTGATTTTTCACTTAATTAATGCTCCTACAGATTATAAATCATATGGATTTTTAATAGCCGTATTTAGTTTTTCTGCTAATATTTTAAATTTTATTTTTGTAGGTAATAAAATTTTAAAAGAAAAAATCCCTTTTAGATCTATTAGATTAAAGAGGCATATAAAGCCAATACTTACAATATTTGTAGCAACAATATCAGTAACTATTTATGTCCAGCTGGATAATTTTTTAATAGGTTTTTTTTACGGAGATAAGTACGTAGGTTATTATTCATTAGCAAATAAGTTAATTAGAAATTCTATTGTTTTAATTACAATAATAGGAGCTGTTACACTGCCAAGATTATCATATTTATATACTAATAATATAGAAGAGTATAATAAATATTTATTAAAAACTCTAAATGTTTTGTTTATTTTATCACTTCCATTTTCGAGTTATTTTTTTCTTTTTTCAAAAGGAATAGTTAATATTATGGGCGGAGTTGAATTTGAGCAAACAATTCTTACAATTAAAATTTTGTCACCATTATGTATTATTGTCAGTTTTGCCTATTTTTTAGGTTTTTTAATATTATATCCACAAGGAAAAGAATCTTTATATACTAAGGCTACAATATATTCTGCTGTTTTTAGTGTAATAATTAATTTATTTATTATTAAACTATTTAAACATAATGGTGCAGCATTCACTGCAGTGTTTGTTGAGATTTTAGCTATAATAGTTATGCTTTATTATATAAAGAAAAGAAAATTAGTAAAAAAAATTATGAGTGAAAATTTGAAAAAAATTTTTTTAATTAACAGTGGTTTGCTGCTATTATTTTTATTTATTTTGAATTTTTTTGCATTTAATCAATCCGATATTTTTCTGTTTTTTGCAGCATCCAGTTCGTTTTTTATTGTTTATTTTTTAACTCTTTTAATAAGTAAAGAAGAAATAACTATAGAACTGTTTAGTCGATATGTAATTAAAAATAAAAGTTAGAAATGTTAATATATTCTATTATTTTTATCTTATTACTTTTTGGAGTATTTCATTTTGATTATAAAAAAAATACATTCCTTAGAAACTTTTATTATTTTTTTGTTTTTATAGTTTGTACTTTAATGATGGGATTAAGATACAAAGTTGGTGGAGATTCTTTGACTTATGAGTATATTTACAAATACTTACCCAATATTAATAATTTTTTTCAATATACTTTTAGTGATCATAATGAAAATAACTTTCAACCAAGTTATTTACTGTTTGTAGCTTTGTGTAAAATAATAGATAAAGGGTATTATTTTTATCAGTTTATACATGCGATAATATTTAATGTAGTATTCTTTATGTTTATTAAAAAGTACTCAAAACAACCTTTTACAGCTATATTTATAGCGTATATTTTTATAGTATATTTTTATTTTGGTTATGAAATACAAAGAGAAATGTTTTCTATTTGTTGTTTTTTACTCTCATATAAATATTTTATAAAAAATAAGTGGATACCATATTATTTATTTTGCATAATTGCTTTTAGCTTTCATATCTCAGCTGTATTTCTTTTTTTTCTACCTTTTGCGAAACTCTTAAAGTTAACTAAGAATCTAATTATTTTTTCACTTATAGCCTCAATTCCTATTTTAATAGGGAGGGTAATCTTTATAGATTTTATTAAAATTTTATTAGTAACCGAATCAATGCAAAAAAAAGGAGAAGGATATTCTGAAATAGAATTTAGTATATTGGGAACTATCTTTTTTTACTTTGTTAGAGTAATAGTGTTTATTCCGTTTTTATTTTATTATGCTAAAAATAAGGTTGAAGAAAATCTTTATGATTGGATGTTAATTTTAATTTTATGGATTTCGATCTTATCACAGGTAATGATTGGTTTTGATAGACTAAATAATTATCTTTATATACCGTTAATTGTTTTTATATCTAATTTTTTATATGAGAAATCATTTAAATTTAAATCATATTTTTTAAAGAAAACAGTAATACTAAGCTGCTTTTTATTTCTTTTTAGTATTATTTGGATTAAGTTTTTTACAGCTAATATTGATAATAAATATTTTTTTTATAAAGTGTATTTTCCCTATGAAAGTGTATTAGATAAAAAAAATACGAAAGAACGAGAAATGTATTTGATTAAAATGTGGCGTAAATCATAATATTATTTAATATATCTATGGTAAATTCAATTTTAAATGATATTCAGTTTGTAATAGTTCTTTATAATGAAACGCTTGAAAATAGTGTTAGTTTTAAAGATATTTCTAAATCAGTTAATATGATGGATTTAGAAAGTAAAGTTTCAATTTTTATATATGATAATAGTAAAGAACCCCAAAAAATAAATATTAATAATATTTGGGAATATGAATATTTTCATGATTCAAATAATTCGGGATTAAGCATTGCTTATAATACAGCGGCTGAATTTGCAAAAAAGAAAGAAAAAAAATGGTTGTTTCTTTTGGATCAGGATACTGAATTTCCAAATACTACAATTCAAATATATTTAAAGGCTATTGCTGAAAATACTAATATTTTTTTGTTTGCACCTATATTGAAAGTAAAAACAGGAGAAATTATATCTCCTTATAAATATAGTTTAAAAAGAAGAAAAAGAACCCAAAGCATTCAATCAGGTTTGCAAAAACTTAGTAAAACAGGTCCTGTTAATAGTGGTCTTTGTATTGGACTTAATAGTTTTTTAGCTGTAGATGGATATAATGATAAAGTAAAAGTTGATGGTGCAGATTTTCAGTTTATAGAACGCTATAAAAGGAAATACTCAGAATATTATGTTTTGGATTTAATTGCTTATCAAGATTTATCACTATTTGAAAAAGATTTTCAAAAATTAATATTTAGATATAAAATTTTCTTAAATGATTTATCAGGTTTTGAAAAATTTCAAAAGATAGATTGTTTACTGTTTTTTTTGTATGCAATTAATAGAACTGTAAAATTAACATTACAAACAAAGAAAAGTGATTTTTTAAAATTATTTTTCGCAAAATTTATTTTAAGAAAAAAGATTTGATACTATGAACAAGCATAAAATTCTTTTTAGTATAGTATGTTTTCGGGAAAATTTTAAAAAGACTGAAACTTTTACAGATTTAATATTTTCTTTTAACAATAAGGAAAAAAAAATAGATAAGATAGATAACTCTAATCTGAATATTTTTATTTATGATAATACAGATATAGATGAATGGGATGTTAGCGTACACGAAAATGAATTTGAAAGTGTAAATATTAAATATGAGCATAACAAAAATAATCCAGGAATTTCTTATGCTTACAATCAGATAGCAGATTATGCTTTACAATATGGATATGAATATATTGTTTTTTTGGATCAAGATACTAAATTACCTATAGATTTTTATGAAACATATATAAATTATATTGAAAATAAGAATTTTGAGATTGCTGTACCGATAATAATGACAGGAGATAAAATATTCTCTCCTTCCATTTATACAAACTTTAGATGTAAAAATTTTGATAATATAAATGAAAAAAATTCTTTTTCTAAAAATATTACATGTATTAATTCTGGACTTTTAATAAAAACTGATCTTTTCTTTCTTGTCGGAGGATATAATGAAAAATTGCGCTTAGACTTTTGTGATCATGAATTTATCAACAGAATCTTAAAAGTTGTAGCTCAAATAAATTTAATTCCTATACAGTTACATCAAACTTTTTCTACAGAAACTAATTCAGTAGATAAAGCACTTTTCAGGTATGATATTTTTTTACATGATCTATTTGTGTTTAAAAAGATTAATAACAATAATATAGCCATAAATTTCTTTTTAGATTTGCCTCATCTTATAAGGCTTTCAGCTAAATATAAAACATTGAAATTTTTTACTAAACGAATATTTTGTTTCTTATGATGAGAGAAAACATATCAATATGTATGGCATCATATAATGGGAAAGAGTTTATAAAAGAACAGATAAGTTCCATAATTAGCCAATTAATTCCAGGGGATGAATTAATTATAGTAGATGATGGTTCCAAAGATAATACTGTTCAGATTATAAATGCATTTAAATGTGATTATATAAAAACTTACGAGAATCCTACAAATATCGGTTATGTAAAGACATTCGAAAAAGCACTTTCTTTATCAAAAAACTCTTTTATATGTCTTACTGATCAGGATGATATCTGGATCGAAGACCGGTTAAATAAGCTTTACAAAACTATGAAAAATGAAAAAACTATGTTAGTAGCTTCCAATTTTCAAGTAGATAATAAATCTGATAATAAAGTAAATTTTTTAAAATTAAAAACTCAAAATTCTAAACATTATTTTGGAAATATAAAAAGGATTTTCTTGGGGAAATCCGCTTATTATGGTTGTACAATGATGTTAGACGGCCAACTCTTAAAATCTATTTTGCCTTTTCCAAAGTATATTGAGGCTCATGATTTATGGATTGCTATGAACGCCAATATATTGAAATCAATACATCACTTATCTGATGATACTTTAATTTATAACGTTCATCAAAATAATACTAGCTTAAAAAAAAGGAGTTTTATAAAAAAAATAAAAACCAGATATTATTTTTGTAAGGCATTAATAGATATATTAAAAAGAATAAATAACTAAATTTGTTAAATTTATTTTACAAACAACAATTATGAAAAAAATTATTATACTTGGTGGTGGTGGTTTTATTGGTGGTCATTTAGGGAAAAGGCTTAAAAGTGAAGGAAATCATGTAAGAATATGTGATATTAAAAAGCACGAATACTTCGACCATTCTGAAATATGTGATGAATTTATTGTAGGAGATCTTACTGATCCAGCTGTAGTTAAACTCGTTATAGAAGAGGGTGTTGACGAAGTGTATCAGTTAGCTGCAGATATGGGAGGTGCTTTATATATTTTTACAGGTGAACACGATGCAGATGTTATGCATAATTCAGCAACTATTAATTTAAACGTTGCGAGAGAATGTGTTATAAAAAAAGTAGGAAAAGTTTTTTATTCATCATCAGCTTGTATGTATCCTGAGCACAATCAGCTAGATCCCAACAATCCAAATTGTGAAGAAAGCTCAGCTTATCCTGCAAATCCTGATTCTGAATATGGATGGGAAAAATTATTCTCTGAGAGGCTCTATCTTTCGTATAATAGAAACTATAATTTAGATGTAAGAATTGCCAGATTCCATAATATTTTTGGACCACAAGGAACTTGGGAGGGAGGAAAAGAAAAATCTCCGGCAGCAATGTGCAGAAAAGTAGCAGAAGAAAAAAATGGTGGAAAAATAGAAGTTTGGGGAAATGGAAAGCAAACAAGATCTTTTTTGTATATCGATGAATGTATTGAAGCGGTTTTACGTTTGATGGATTCAGACTTTAGAGATCCAGTTAATATTGGAAGCGAAGAGATGGTTTCAATAAATGAATTAGCTCAAATAGCAATAGATATATCACAGAAAAATTTATCTATAAAGAATTTGGAAGGCGAAGAGTTTTATGCAAAATATGGCTTTAAATGTCCTTTAGGAGTGAAAGGAAGAAATTCTCATAATAAACTATATAAAGAACAAATTGGGTGGGAAGTTTCACAGCCGCTAAGAGTAGGTATGGAAAAGACTTATCAATGGGTTTCTGAACAGGTCTTAAAAAGACAAGAAACTATTTCTATCTAATAATTGCACCAAAACTTTATGAAGATAAGTATTATCACAGTTTGCTGGAATAGTGAAAAATATCTTAAAACCGCTATTGAATCAGTTTTAAATCAGACATATCAAGATATTGAGTACATCATTATTGATGGAGGCTCTACTGATAGAACTCTTGATATTATTAAACATTACGAGCTATTATTTAAGGGAAGAATGAGGTGGGTTAGTGAAAAAGATAATGGAATCTATGATGCGATGAATAAAGGTATAAGAATGTCCACTGGAGATATTGTTGGGTTACTAAACTCCGATGATTTTTATACAACCAATACCTCCTTAGATAAAATTGCAGATACTTTCATTAAGGAAAATGTAGATTCTGTGTATGCTGATCTTTATTATGTGAAAGAACTGGAAACTGATAAAATTGTTAGAAGTTGGAAAACCGGAAAAATGCGACCATTTAGCGGTGGTTGGCATCCCGCTCATCCTGCTTTTTTTGTCAAAAAAGAGATTTATAACAAATATGGTACTTTTGATTTAAATTATAGAATTGCTGCAGATTTTGAAATAATGTTAAGGTTCCTGGAAAAGTATTCTGTTAATTCATTTTATTTAAAAGACTATATCGTAAAAATGAGATTGGGAGGCGAGTCTAATAAAAGTTTTGAAAACATAAAAAAAGGGAAAAATGAAATTATAAGTGCTTTTAAACAACACAATATAGCAATCCCTTTTTATTATCCTTACAAACGATGGTTGTCAAAATTGATGCAATATTTAACAAAATAAAGAATTTTTATAATATATTATTTATATTTGTAAGTATTCTACACAGATGATGGTCGTAAGCATGAAAAACTATTTAACTCTTTCAAGAATTTCTGAAAGATACCTCTTTGTAAATGTTAGTAATATCTCGGAGAAAATTTTTACTGAGGCTAACTTTGGTAAGTCTTATAAATGTGTTTTTTTCAATTCTCAGACTGATAAAAAAGAAATTTCAGAGTATATCTCCAAATTAAACGTTAGAACTATTGTTATTGAAACGTCCGATTTAAATTATTTGCCGAAGAAAGTAACAGATGATATTATAGAAGCTAAACTTAAAGGCATTAAAGTTTTTGAGGTACATGAATTCTATGAAAGGATCAATGGTAGAATTCCTTTGGTGAAACTCAATGCATTTCAGTATTTAGCTGATGATGTTTTTTCAATAGGTTTGGATCGATATGACTTTGCATTTAAAAGATTTATTGATATTTTTATCTGTATTCTTGTTTTACCATTTGCGTTAATCATTACTTTATTAGGTTGTATCGGTGTTTTTCTTAGTTCCCCCGGAAATGTTTTCTTTACTCAAGAAAGAGTGGGAAAGAATTCTAAAACATTTAAAATTTATAAACTCCGTACAATGACCAAAAAACATAATGGAGATTTTACAAAAGAAAAAGATGATAGAATATTTCCCGTAGGTAAATTTCTTAGAAAAACTAAAATCGATGAATTACCTCAGATATTTAATGTCATGAACGGTAATATGAGCATTATAGGTCCTCGTCCTGAGAGACCTAAATATGTGAAAGAATCTGTAGATGAAAATTCTTTTTTTGATTTAAGACACTTAGTAAAACCTGGTATCACGGGATGGGCCCAAGTAAACCTCCCTAAAGCAACACCAAAAGATAATCTTAAAAAATTAGAGTATGATTTGTTTTATATTAAAAGCTATACCCCTCTTTTAGATCTTAAAATTTTACTTAGAACAGTTAAAGTATTGTTTACTTTTAATAGTAATTGATTGCAATATCAAATTATCAAAATAATTTTATAATGTTTATGCGTTTTACTTTTATTTTTTTTGTTTTATTTTTCAACCTATCGCTCTCCCAAAATAAAGAAATTCCTATTTTCGCATTTCATGGGGTACCACCTGGAAGATTTTCTACAAAAGAACAATTTATTAGAATGAAAAGCGCAGGTATTAATATATGTTATACTGTGTATACTTCTAAAGAAGATGCTATCAAAGCACTTAATGCTTCACAGGCTGCTGGTACAAAACTGATAATTAATATTAGAGCTTTAAATATTGGCATTGAAAACGTTGTTAATCTTTTTAAAAACCATCCCGCATTATATGGATATGCTCTTGCTGATGAACCTAGTCCAAATTTATTTGCTGGTTTACAAAAAAATATTTTAGATATACGGAAACTTGATAATAAGCATGCTATTTATATTAACCTACATCCAAATTATGTTCCCAGAGAAGTAATAGATGGTTTGTCTTATGAAAAATATGTGAAAAATTTTGTTGAGCAGGTTCCGGTGCAATTTATTTCTTTTGATCATTATCCGATTGTCAAAAATGAGATTAGAGAAAATTGGTACGAAAACCTTGAGATCATTAGAAATATTAGTAATCAAAGTAATTTACCTTTTTGGGCTTTTGCCTGTTCTACAGTTCATTATAACTATCTACAACCTACTTTATCAGGTCTGAAACTTCAGCAATTCAGCAATTTGCTTTATGGAGCTCAAGTTTTACAATATTTTACCTATTGGACACTCACTTACGAAGATAATTGGGTGAAAGAAAAGTATGGTTATTCCATTGTGGATGGTTTGGGTAATCCAACATCTACATATAATTTAGTAAAAAAAGTTAATAAACAAATACAGAAATTGGCTTGGGTTTTTTTAGACTCCAAAGTAAATCAAATTTACCATATTGGTAACCAAATTCCTTTTGGCACGGTTAAGCTTAAATCAATTCCCAAAGAATTTCAAACATTTTCCACCAATGGAAAAGATGCAATTGTTTCTTTCATGTCAAATGGTAAAAATAAATTTATAATTGTTCAGAATAAATCTCTAACTCAAAATTTAAATTTTGATTATAAGATTAAAAAGAAATTAAGTAGAGTAAATAATACAACAGGTAAAAAAGAAAATTTATTATCTTCCAAAAGATATGAATCAAATATTTTACCTGGAGATATATTAATATTTACTTTAAATTAATAAGACTGTATAGAAAATGAAAATAAAAACGACCCCTTTAAAAGACTGCTACATTATAGAACCAACAATCTTCGAAGACGACAGAGGATATTTCTTTGAAAAATTTAACGAAAAGAAGTTTGAAGATTTAACCGGAATGAATGGTCATTTTGTACAGGATAATATTTCAAAATCATCTTATGGTGTTTTGAGAGGTTTGCATTTACAAAAAGGTGAGCATGCACAAGCGAAACTAGTTTCTTGCCTAGAAGGAAAAGTTTGGGATGTTGCAGTTGATCTTAGAGAAGATTCTCCAACTTTCGGAAAATGGTTTGGTATAGAGCTTACTCCAGAAAATAAACTTCAACTTTATGTACCGAGAGGTTTTGGGCATGGTTTTTCCGTCATAAGCGAAACTGCAGTTTTTGCTTACAAATGCGATAATTTTTATAATAAAGAATCTGAGGGAAGCGTTAAATATAATGATGAAGATTTACAAATAGATTGGAAGCTGGATGAAAAAGATATGATTCTATCTGAAAAAGATAAAGATTCTCCTTCTTTTGCCGATAAAAACTTTTAATTGTTTATAATCAATATAAATAGAGAACCGAATCATCGGTTCTTTTTTTTATTCTTAAATTTGCACCCACAAAAATTACTGATTACTAATTACTTATTATTCAATATAAAATGCGCACAAAATCTGTAGGTAAGAAAAAGATAAATATCGTCACGTTGGGATGCTCCAAAAACGTTTACGACTCTGAAGTGTTGATGAGCCAGCTGAAAGCCAACGGAAAAGAAGTTGTGCACGAAGATAGAGGAGATATCGTAGTAATCAACACTTGCGGTTTTATCGATAATGCAAAAGAAGAATCGATTAACACTATTCTAGATTTTGTTGAAGCCAAAAATAGAGGCGAAGTTGAGAAGGTTTTCGTTACAGGATGTCTTTCAGAAAGATATAAACCGGATTTGGTGAAAGAAATTCCTGATGTTGACCAATATTTTGGTACGAGAGATCTTCCGATTTTGTTGAAACATTTAGGAGCAGACTATAAACATGAATTGGTTGGTGAAAGATTAACAACTACCCCAAAACATTACGCTTACCTTAAAATTTCTGAAGGGTGCGACAGACCTTGTTCGTTCTGTGCAATTCCTTTGATGAGAGGAGGTCACGTTTCTACGCCGATTGAGAAGTTGGTAAAAGAAGCTCAGAAATTAGCCAAAGTAGGAGTAAAAGAATTGATTTTAATTGCTCAGGATTTAACGTATTACGGTTTAGATATTTATAAAAAGAGAGCTTTAGGTGAACTTTTAAAAGAATTGGTAAAAGTAGAAGGAATCGAATGGATTCGTCTTCATTATGCTTTTCCAAGCGGTTTCCCGGAAGATGTTTTAGATATTATCCGTGAAGAGCCGAAAGTTTGTAATTATATAGATATTCCGCTTCAGCACATCAATTCAGATTTGTTGAAATCGATGAAGCGAGGTACAACGCACGAAAAAACAAATGCTTTATTAGACAAGTTCAGAGAGAAAGTTCCGGATATGGCAATCAGAACGACTCTAATTGTAGGTTATCCTGGTGAAACGGAAGAAAGATTCCAGGAATTGAAAGAATGGGTAAGAGAGCAGAAATTCGACAGATTAGGATGCTTCACTTATTCGCATGAAGAAAATACAGGAGCTTACGTTTTGGAAGACGATATTCCGCAGGAAGTAAAAGAAGCTAGAGTAGAAGAAATTATGGAACTGCAGTCGCAAATTTCTTGGGATAAGAATCAGGCGAGAATCGGGGAGGTTTACAAATGTATCTTCGACAGAAAAGAAGGCAACTATTTCGTTGGTCGTACAGAATACGATTCTCCGGATGTAGACAATACGGTTTTGGTTTCTGCAGAAGACACTTACATTTCTATTGGTGACTTTGCCAATGTGAAAATTACTTCAGCAGAAGAATTTGATTTGTACGGAGAACTTGTGTAAGCTTAAAGATAAAAAGCTAAAAACCAATGATTTTTTTCATTGGTTTTTTATTTTCGGTAAAATTAAGGTTTTGCTTTTAGTTAAATTTTTGAAAAAGATAGTGTCCAAATTCTTTTCCAGCAGAAAATATTCCTATTAAAATCACCGTCAAAACAAGAATAAGCAGGATTTTATTGTTTTTTAATTTTTCCATAGCATTTTATGATTTACAAATAAGTAGAATGTTTTTTTAATTAGTTACAACGATTTTTATAAGTTTTAAAAATCATTTAAGTTATTGATTTGCAGATATATGGATATTTAACAAATACTGAATTATGCATCAATTAGTTAATTATATTAACATTTATGTGTTTTTTTTAACATTTTTTAACACTATGATTTAAAGTCCCTATTTATAGGCAGTTATAAGATTAATTAAGTTTTATTTAAGTTTTACTTAACGTTTGTTAACATTTAAAATAGGTAGCTAAAAAGTTTCCGTATACTTTTGCCTCGTCAAACAAGTAAAAGTTCAAAATGATGAAAAGATTCATTCTCGTAATCATAATGATGATTTCAACACTAGGTATTTATTCATTTACGAATAATACTGTAGATGCGAAGAAAACAAGTTATGCATCGTACTACCACGATAAATTTAACGGTAGAAAAACAGCAAGCGGTGAGATTTTTGATAATTCAAAACTTACTGCAGCGCACAGAACGCTTCCTTTTGGTACTGAAATTAAAGTAACCAATCTGAATAATGGAAAAGAGGTAATTGTAACGGTTAATGATAGAGGGCCTTTCCATTCATCAAGAGTTTTAGATATGTCTAAAGCCGCGTTCGATGAAATCGGAAATACCGATAGAGGTACAATTCCGGTGGAATATGAAATTGTCGATTAATTTATGATTTAAATTAGAAAGCCAGCTAAATTTTAGCTGGCTTTTATTTTTTTAGAGGTTAAACTCGATCAAAGCAGGGCAATGATCAGAATGCACGGCTTCTTTTAAGATAACCGCTCTACTGAGTTTATCTTTTAAAGAATAAGAAGCAAAGTTGTAATCTAATCTCCAGCCTTTGTTATTAGCTCTTGCATTTTGTCTGTAGCTCCACCAGGTATAATTGTCCGGTTCGTTATTAAAAAACCTGAAACTGTCAATCAATTCGCATTCTTCGATGAAATTGGTCATCCATTCTCTTTCCATTGGCAAAAAGCCCGAAGTATTTTTCAAACCTACAGGATTATGAATGTCAATCGCCTGATGACAAATATTAAAATCTCCTGAAATAATAAGATTCGGAATTTCTTTCTTTAAATTTTTAATATACTCTAAAAAATCATGGCAAAACTGCATTTTAAATTCCAGTCTTTCAATATTAGAAGCAGAAGGAACGTAGACAGAAATTACTGAAAATCCGTCAAAATCTGCACGGATGATTCTTCCTTCGTTATCATAGCTTTCAATTCCGCAACCGTATTCTACATGATTGGGTTTTGTTTTAGATGCAATTCCGACTCCACTGTAGCCTTTTCTCTGTGCAGAATGCCAATAACTGTGATATCCTGCTTTTTCAAGACTCTCGATGTCAATTTGGTCATTTCCTGCTTTACTTTCCTGAATGCAGATAATATCCGGGTCTGCAGTTTTCAGCCATCCTAAAAAATCTTTGGTAAAAGCGGCTCTGATACCGTTGACGTTGTAGGTAATTAATCTCATAAAATAAATATAAAAGCAAAGTTATAAAAACAAATGCCGGTTTTTGTACCGACATTCATAACTTGTTTATTTTTTGCTTTTAAAAATTAACTTTCCGTCTTTGTGAAGTTCGTTTTCATTTCCTTTGCCTCGTAATTCGTAATGGTCATTTTTATACCAGATTCCTGATGCCGGTTTTTGACCTTCCAATTCTATCGTTTCACCATTAAATACTAAAGTAGCCGTATTTTTTGTGTTGTTAAATGTTACGTCTAATTTTTTTCCATCTTTATCAGAAAGAGTAGTTTTAATAATTTCAGAGTTAGATTCTGTTTTATTACTTGCCAAAGAATCACTTGTCGATTGATTGGTAGAATCTGTAGGAGAACTCATGATAGAATCTGAGCCTAAAGCGGGTTCTGCTGTTTTGTTTTCTTTTTTACACGCTGCTAAAGTTAATACCGCAACAAACGAAGCTGCCAAAATGCTTTTAGTCATAATTATATTTATTTAGGGTAAAAAAATTATTTCAAATTAAATACCAAAACCCTGTGAATTAAATTAATTAACAGATATGAATTGATATTTGAGTTACTCTGTAGAAAAAACATTTTTTTAATAAGTATATTGCGAATTTAAATAATGAATGGCTTGTATGTTTAAAGTTAAATTTTTTCTTCTCTTTTTTATTTTTAGTTTACAAATATTTTTCTCTCAAAATATAAGGCATTTGTCTGTGGATGAAGGTTTGCCACAGTCTTTTGTTTCAGCTTTGGAACAAGATAACGAAGGTTTTGTATGGATAGGAACCCGAAACGGGCTTTCCCGATATGATGGGAAAAATTTTAAAACTTTTCAACATCATTTTAACAACGAAAATTCTTTAGCTTCAAATACGGTAGATTATTTAAGAAAAAGCAGCGAAAATGGTCTTTGGATAAAATACGAAACTGCAGGAATCGACTATTTTGATATAAATTCCGGAAAGATTAATCATATTATTGATGCAGATTTTTTAGATAAAAATAACATTGCTATTCATCGCAAATCTTGGTTGGTAACGGAGGATGGCTTTTTGTGGTTTAAAAGTTCAGCAAATGAAATTTTTAGCTTCGATATTCAAAGAAAAATTTTGAAACGCCAAAACCTAAACCTTCATTCTGATGAGATCATTTATAATATATTAGAAGACAAAAAACAGAATATCTGGATATTAACGCAGAAAAACCTCAAGATTTTTACTAAAAAAACGAATAGATTTACAAATATTCCTATTCCTTATACTATGTTTGCTGATAAACTTCAGCAAAATAATAAAGAAGCTGCATTATTTCATCAAAGAAAAAATGGGGAATTAATGTGGGCAGATAAAGAAAAGTTTTATTTTTTTGATCCTAAGAAAAGAGCTTTCAGAAACGAAAAACTGCCGTTTTTGCCTATTTATAATATTAAATTGCTCAGTGCAGATTCTCAAGGTAAAGAATATTTTGTTGCAGATCATACTATTTATAGTTATGATCATGCTTTAGGTTTTAGAAAAACGGCTGCTCTCAATTTAGAAAAAAACAGACCGCCGCAAGCTTTTCTTGTTGATAATTCTGGTTTGTTATGGATTGGCGGAGATGCGGAAGGAATTTATACAATAGACCCTAAACTCGATTTTCAGTCTTTTTCTTTTGAGAAAGATTTCACCACCGATCTCTTAAAAAATTATTATGGAGTTTCCGTTTCCAATTTTTATAATTGGCAGGACAGGAACGGAGTTTTACCTTCTTCCTATTTCCTTAGATCCGTAACAACACAAAATAAAAACTGGATTGCCCTAAATCGCATTGTTTCTTATTATGATCATCTGCAGAAGAAAATTTTCCGTTTACCTGAATTAAAAAGTGAAAGTTTTGCTCCTATAAAAGGAATCAGTCTTTATGGTGAGTCACCGATTGTAATTGATGATCTTAACAATATTTATATTTTCGATCAACCAAAATGGAAACTTTTATTTTCATCAAATCAATTTAAATCTAATATAACTCCAACGAATATTTATTTTGACCAAAAAACAAAAATCCTTTGGGTTACAACAGAATCTCACGGTATCATTAAAGTGAATTTTGGCACAAAGAAAATTGATTATATAAAAAATAATACGAAAGATTTTCCGGTCAATCATTTGATTTCTCTTACTCCTGATCCTAAAAATGATAATATTTTGTGGATAGGGAGCAACGACGGACTGATTCAATTTAATAAAAATGATAATAAGGTTAAAATATTTTCCGGAAGAGAAGGTTTTCCCGATAATGTAATCTATTCTATTCTTCCTGATAAATCCGGGAATTTATGGATGGGAACCAATAAAGGGCTTTTGAAATTTGATCCTAAAACATATAAACTAAGAATCTTTACCCGTTCTCATGGTTTAGAAAATATTGAATTTAACAGGTTTCATCAATTGATGCTTCCCGATGGAAAATTGGCTTTTGGTGGTGCTAAAAGTGGAGTAGTTTTCAATCCTGAAGATATTAAGAAAGATAATTTTTCTCCTCCTACAGCAATTACACAAATTACGCTTAATAATGAGAAAATCAATCTTGCCGAAAGAAACCTGAATCCTGTAAACCAAATTAAAGAACTTTCTGTAGAGTATTTCGAAAATACGGTTTCTATAAGTTTTGCGGCTCTTCAATACAACCAACCTCAACAAATTCAGTATCGTTATCGCCTGAAAGGGTATCAGGATGAATGGATTTTTGCAAGGAATAATACAGAAGCTGTTTTTACAAAACTTCCGCCCGGAACGTATATTTTCGAGGTAAATGCTACCAACACAACAGGGAATTGGAGCAACCTCATCAAATCTTTAACAATAAAAGTAACGCCGCCTTGGTGGAAAACTTGGTGGGCGATAATATTTTATTTAATTGCATTGATTGGCGGTATTTTTTGGTTTGTAAGATTTAAAATTAATCAGGAAATTATTAAAAATTCAATAAAGCTAAAGCAAAAAGAAGCTCAGGAACTGCGCAGACTCGATAAAATAAAGACAAAATTCTTTGCCAATATTGCTCACGAATTCCGAACTCCGTTGTCTTTGATTGTAGGACCTGCAGAACAGCTGAAGTCTGTAGATTCTCAGGATGAAAAAGAAAAGCTATTTGGTACAATTAAGAAAAATACAAACAGTTTGATCCATCTTACCGATCAGTTAATTGATGTAGCTAAGCTTGAAGCAGGAGTTTTAAAACCTCATTTTGTATGGGGCGATGTGGTTCCTGTCATTTCCAATATTGTGAATGCTTTTTTAGAAACCGCTAACGAAAAGGGTATTACACTTAGTTTAGAATCTCCGGAAAAAGCCGAATTCTTATTTTCGATCAATACTTTAGACCGCATTTTATATAATTTGATTTCAAATTCCATTAAATTTTGTGAAAATGGGGATGCGATTACAGTAAAAGTACATCAAGAAAAGAATGGTTTGTCTATTCAGGTTATCGATTCCGGAGCCGGGATTCCTGAAAACGAACAACTGGAAATTTTTGAAAGATATTTTAAAGGCTCCAACCAAGATCTGTTGCAGGGAAATGGTTTGGGACTTTCGCTTGTGAAAGAGCTTGTTGATCTGCATCATGGAACGATCAATATGAAAAGTTCTACTCAAGATCCTTCAGGAACTACGTTTTCAATTTGGCTTCCTTTTGAATCTCAGAAAGATCAATCGGTTAAAAAAATAGATTCACAAAATAATTCAGAAGACAAAGCGACAATACTCGTTGTGGAAGATCACGAAGAGTTGGCGCAGTTTATTGCAGGAAATTTGGCAGATTCATATCATGTTTTAACTGCGGAAAATGGCAAAAAAGCACTAGAAATTACTCTTGAAAAAATGCCGAATCTTATTCTGAGTGATGTAGCAATGAGCGAAATGGATGGTTTTGAGTTTTGTAAAGCTGTAAAAACAGATGTTAATATCAATCACATTCCTATCATTATGCTCACGGCAAAAGCAGACTCTGAAAGCAAACTTGAAGGTCTCTCTCTTGGAGCCAACGACTATATAGTAAAACCTTTCAGTATAGATGAACTTAAATTAAGAATAGAAAATCTGTTGAATTTGCAGAACCGTCAATATGAATATTTTCAGAAAAACTTTTTGCAACCCGAAGCAAATATTGTGGAACCTGAAACAAAACAACCCGATGTAACAGAGAATCTGCATCAGGAATTTCTTAATCGAATTTATGAAATCATTGATGAAAATTTAGATGACAATAATTTCAGCGTTGATGAGCTAGCTTCTGAATTATCTATGAGCAGAACAAGTCTTCACCGAAAAGTAAAGATGATGTTCAATATTCCTACAGGAGAAATTATTAAAATTTACAGACTCAAAAAAGCTGCAGAGTTTTTAAAGCAAGATTATAGTGTTTCTGAAGTAGCTTATATGACCGGATTTAATACACCTTCTTATTTTACCAAGTGTTTTAAAGAGTATTTTGGCAAAACACCCAATACATACCACTAAATAAGCGGGTTGCAACGAGAATGATAGTTTTTGCAACGAGATTACACTTCTGCTTTTGGATCGAAATGTAATTTAGGCAAAACAAAATTATTCTAAATATGTATAAAAATCTACTTAAGAGCAAAGTGAAATTTGCAACATTATTTACCGTTTTATTAGGATCAGTTTCTGGAGTAAATGCTCAGCAGAATGCTCTTCATTTTGACGGAACCGATGATTATATTCAAACCACTTATCCCGGAGTTTTAGGAAATGCGCCTCGTACAGTAGAAGCATGGATAAAATTGCCAACAACTACGTCGGGTGAAAATTTGGTGACAACTTGGGGATCTGACAATGTAAACGGAGGAAGATTTACTGTAAGGATTAATAATGTGAGCGGATTATATAAGTTGAGAATTGAAAACAAAGGAGGTGGAATAAACGGTACCGTTACTCTTAGCGACGGAAACTGGCACCATATTGCTGTAACCTATGACAACAGTTTGTCTACCAATAAATATAAATTGTATGTAGACGGAAGTCTAGATACACAAGGTGATATTAGTACTGCAACCAATACATTGTCTCTTACCAATATGATTATCGGAAGAAGAATTAATCCAAGTTTTGGAGGATTTTTCAATGGAAGTATAGATGAAGTTCGTGTTTGGGATAAAGCTCTTACATTGGCAGAAATTCAAGCCAATATAAATTATCAGTTTTGTACAGCACCTGCAAATTTAGTAGCTTATTTTAAAATGAACGAAGGAACCGTAAATTCAAATAATACTACCGTAACTTCTATAAATAGTACTGCGGGATCTTATACAGGTACTTTAAACAACTTTGTTTTAAATGGTACAACTTCCAACTTTATTTCAGGAGCAACTTCTCTTCAGACACCAAATATCAATAATACAGTTACAGTTTCCGGAGCTACACTTACAGCTACACAAACAGGAGCAACTTATCAATGGGTAAACTGCGGTAACGGAAGTAATATTGTAGGAGCAACTGCACAGTCTTTTACGCCTAGTACAGCAGGAAATTATTCGGTAGTTATTACACTTGCAGGTTGTACACAAACGTCTTCTTGCCAATCGGTAACTTTGGGGGTGAATGATATTGTAGCCATTCCTGAATTGACTTTATCACCAAACCCTACAAGCGGAATTTTAAAAATCAAGGCTAAAAATGAAATCGAAAAAGTAGAAATCACAAACGTTACAGGCCAGACATTAATGAATTTTCAGCCCAATTCTGCAAATGCAGAACTCAATATATCTCAGCTGAAAGAAGGTGTTTATTTGGTAAAAGTTAGTTCAAAACAACAAAGCCAAGTTTACAAAATAATCAAGAAGTAGTTTTTTTTTCATAAATCATTATTACCTAATCCATATTAATGATTAAGCCTCTTCAGATATTGAAGAGGCTTTTGTATTTTTTCTGAGAAAAAAATATAGAATAAAAACTATTGTTTCGGCTCCAGAATACTAATAGGAATAATACATTCTTCCAAAGAAATTCCGCCGTGCTGATAAGTTTCTTTATAATAATTTACAAAGTGATTGTAGTTTTTAGGATAGGCTAAAAATGTATTGTTTTTGGCAAAAATATATTTTGAGCTCAGATTTCCTTTAGGTAAAAACAGTTTTTCAGGATTGCTCACTGCCCAAACATCTTTATCATCATACGTTAAGCTTTTTCCTGTTTTGTAACGGATGTTGGTTGAGGTTTCTCTGTCACCAACAACTCGGCTTGGTTTTTTTACATAAACGGTTCCGTGATCGGTTGTAATCACCAATTTAAATCCGCTTTCTGCAGCAAGCTTAATGATTTTAACTAATGAAGAGTTTTCAAACCAATTTGAAGTCAATGATCTGAAAGTTTTATCATCTCTTATTAATTGATCTACAATGTGATTATCGGTTTTTGCATGCGAAAGAATATCGATAAAGTTGTAAACAATTACCAAAAGATCGTTGTTTTTGTGCTGATTGAAGTCGTCATAGATTTTTCTTTCAAAATCGGCATTCAAGACTTTTAGATATTTCATCGATTTAGAACTTAAACCAACTCTTTTCATTTGATCTTCTAAGAAATCGCGCTCAAACTCATTTTTGTTTCCTTCTTCATTGTCATTAAACCATTTTTCTGGGAAACGTTTTTCAATTTCTGAAGGCAAAAGTCCTGCAAAAAAAGAATTTCTTGCATATTGTGTCGCAGTTGGAAGAATACTGTAATAATAATCTTCTGAAACTTTATTGTAATATTTGGTGAAAAGAGGCTCGATTACTCTCCATTGATCGTATCTTAAATTATCGATCATCAAAAGAAGAACTTTTTCTTTTTCAACTTCTGGTTTTACTTTATCTTTAAATAAAGTATGGCTCATCATTGGTTTCTCTGAACCATTCAACCAGTCTTCGTAATTGTTTTCGATAAATTTTGCAAACTGAATATTGGCTTCCTCTTTTTGCGACTGAAGAAGATCTGCAAACTCATTATCGGTAACTTTATCAAATTTAAGCTCCCAATTCACGATTTTTTTATAGTATTCTGCCCAATCTTGGTACGTTCTCAGATAAGAAAGTTCCATTGATAGGTTTCTGAATTCCTGCTGATATTGAAGAATTGTTTTCTGCTCAACCAAATTTTCTTCCTGAAGATTCTTTTTCAATGAAAGCAAAATCTGGTTAGGGTTTACAGGTTTTAAAATATAATCTGCAATCTGCGAGCCGATAGCTTCTTCCATGATATGTTCTTCTTCGCTTTTGGTTACCATCACGATTTTCAAAGAATTGTCTTTTTCTTTAATCATCGGGATTGCTTCCAGACCGGAAATTCCCGGCATATTTTCGTCGATTAACGTTAAATCAAATTTTTCAGAATCAATAAGTTCTAAAGCCTCATTCACGTTGTTCACCGGAGTTACAGCGTAACCTTTCTTTTCAAGAAAAACGATATGGGGTTTTAGTAAATCTATTTCATCATCAATCCATAATATTTTGTTTGACATATAAGTTTATTTTTTATGCGAAATATGGTATCAAAACTGCGACCAAAACTTTATAAAACCTCACAAAATAAGGGGTCTAAAAGTTAAATCTTAGTTAAAGATTTTTATCTCAAATTATTGCATGAAGATAAGATAAATACTGCGATTTGTAAACAAATTTTAATGTTTATATTCTAAAATAATAATCAGCTGTTTTCTTTGAATTGACTTTAAAAACCTAATTTTGCAATAGTCTCAGAATATTTCCATGCAGAATAAGCTTAAAATCATCAACGATCCGGTACACGGTTTCATCAAAATTCCTCACGAAATCTTATTTGATGTTATCGAACATCCTTATTTCCAAAGATTAAGAAGGATTTCTCAAACCGGGCTTTTAAATTTAATTTTTCCTGGAGCAACGCATACAAGATTTCATCATGCAATTGGCGCGATGCATTTGATGTTTACTGCTTTGGAAACTTTAAAGCAAAAAGGAGTTGCCATTTCTGTGGAAGAGGAAAAAGGGGCGATGTTGGCAATTTTGATGCACGATATTGGTCACGGCCCGTTTTCTCATGCTCTGGAAAGTATGTTGATGGATGATTGGCATCACGAAAATCTTTCATTATTATTAATGAACAGGCTGAATGATGAATTTGACGGACAGTTATCAACAGCGATAGAAATGTTTCAGGGGAAATATCACAGAAAATTTTTTAATCAACTTATCAGTTCGCAGTTGGATGTCGATCGTTTAGATTATTTAAACAGAGATAGCTTTTTCACGGGAGTTTCAGAAGGAAATATCAATACACAAAGGATTATTTCAATGATGAATGTCTGTGAAGAAGAACTGGTGATTGATGCAAAAGGTGTTTATTCTATCGAAAACTTTTTGACGGCAAGAATGTTTATGTATTGGCAGGTTTATTACCATAAAACAGCAGCTTTAGCAGAATTTATTTTGGTAAAAATCCTCGAAAGAGCAAAATATCTGGTTTCAGAAGGAATCGATTTACCCGCAACTGAAAATTTAAAATATTTCTTAAACAGAGGGAAAAGTGCGGCAACTGATGAAGATGTTGAGCGTTTTACACAACTTGACGATAATGATATTGTTCAGGCGATGAAATTATGGCAGAAATCAGAAGACTTTGTTCTTGCTTATTGGTGTAAATGTGTGATTCAGCGTAATTTTCCTAAAACAATTATCTCATCGCATCCTTTTGATGATAAATTTATTGAAGAAAAAATAAAGAATACTAACGAATTTTTTGGAATCGATAACGGTGGTGAATTAGTTCATCAGATTACAAGAAGTTTACTTCCTTATGATACAGAAAAACAACCTATTTATCTTCTTCAGAAAAGTGGAAAGGTTTTGAAACTGGATGAGTCGGAAGATCAGCTTTTATCAGGATTGATCGTACACAAAACAAAGAGATATATTCTCGCATTTCCAAGAATGTGATGCTTAATTTTTCTTAAATATTATTAAAATCGATATTCCATAAACTAAAAAATGTTTGCGAATAAGAGAATTTCTTATCTTTGCAGAATATGGAATTTACAGCTTCGCAAATTGCAAGTTTTATTGACGGAAAAATTATAGGTGACGAAAACGCACTTATTACCGGAGTTTCACCGATCGAGAGCGGAGAATCCGGCCATCTTTCTTTTGTTGCGCAAGATCGTTTTGCGCATCACTTAGAGACTTCGCAATGTTCGGTACTTATTGTTACCGAGACCCTTATCAATAAAGATCAATATAATCCTACTATTATAGCTGTAAAAGATGCTTATCTTTCTTTTCAGATTTTAATGAATCTGTATCAGGAAATGCAGGGCAAAAAAGAAGGTATTGAAGATGGATCTTCTATTCACGATACTGCTGTTATAGGAGATAAAGTTTACATCGGAACTTTTACTTATGTTTCAGAAAAGGCTAAAATTGGTGAAGGTACACAGATTTTTCCTCAAGTGTACATTGGTAAAGGAGTGAAGATTGGTAAAAACTGTAAAATCGATAGTGGCGCAAGAATCTATGATTACTGCATTATTGGTGATAACTGTGTGATACATTCTAATACCGTTATTGGCGGTGACGGATTTGGTTTTCAGCCTACTCCGGAAGGTTTCCAAAAAATTCCTCAGTTAGGAAATGTTATTATTGAAGATAATGTGGAAATTGGTTCTAATTGCAGTATCGATAGAGCTACAATTGGTTCTACAACCATCGGAAAAGGCACAAAAATCGATAACTTGATTCAGATTGCACACAATGTAAAAATCGGCGCCAACAATGTAATTGCTGCACAAGCAGGAATTGCGGGTTCTACTACGATTGGAGATTGGAACCAAATTGGCGGTCAGGTGGGAATCGTAGGTCATATAAAAATAGGAAATCAGGTAAAAATTCAGGCGCAAAGTGGAGTAAATTCCAGTGTTAATGATAAAGATACCGTTTATGGTTCTCCTGCGATCAGTTATAACGACTATCTTAGAAGCTACGTGCATTTCAGGAATCTTCCTGAGCTTGCGAAAAGAATAAATAATCTTGAGAATAACTCAAAAGATCATACTAATGAGTGATATGCAAAAAACCCTTCAGGAAGAGGTTACTCTTTCTGGAATCGGTCTTCATACTGGTAAAGAAGTAAAATTGACCATTAAACCTGCAAAAGAAAATACAGGTTTTGTTTTCGTACGAACAGATCTTGAAGGAAGACCTCATGTAGAAGCAGACGTAAATTACGTTGTGGCTACAGAAAGAGGAACTACTTTAGAAAAGCTTGGCGTTAAAATCAATACCTGCGAACATCTTTTAGCTGCTTTGGTTGGTTGCGACATCGACAATGCTGTTATGGAAATGGATGCTTCAGAACCTCCAATTTTAGATGGTTCTTCAAAGTTTTTTGTTGAAGCAATCGAAAGTGTTGGTATTGTAGAACAGGCTGTTGCAAGAGAATATCTTGTAGTAAAAGAAGTATTGAGCTACAGCGACCCGGCAACAGGTTCAGAAATTACAATTATCCCTTCAGATCATTACGAAGTGACTACTATGGTAGATTTTGGGACTAAAGTTTTAGGAACTCAGAATGCTACCCTTAAAAATATTTCAGAATTTAAGGAAGAAATTTCTTCTGCAAGAACATTCAGCTTTTTGCATGAATTAGAAATGCTTCTTGATCACGGTTTAATCAAAGGCGGAGATATTTCAAACGCAATTGTTTACGTTGACAAAGATCTTACTCCTGAAACCACTGAAAAACTGAAAAAAGCTTTCGGTAAAGACAACGTTTCAATAAGACCAAACGGAATTTTAGATAATTTAAATCTAAACTATCCAAACGAAGCGGCAAGACACAAATTATTAGACGTAATTGGTGATTTGGCTTTAACGGGTGTTAAAATTAAAGGAAAAGTTATTGCCAATAAACCTGGGCATTTTGTAAATACTCAGTTTGCTAAAAAGCTAAACCGTCAGTGGAAATTACAGAAAAAGAAAAACGTTCCTGAGTTTGATTTAACAAAAGAGCCTGTTTTCGATATCAATGGAATTATGAAGTTGATGCCTCACAGACCACCGTTTTTGTTAATTGATAAAGTACTTGAACTTTCTGATTCTCATGTGGTTGGTTTGAAAAATGTTACAATGAATGAACCTTTCTTCGTTGGACATTTCCCTAAAGAACCAGTAATGCCCGGAGTTTTACAAGTAGAAGCTTTAGCACAAACCGGAGGTATTTTGGTTTTGGCAAGCGTACCTGATCCTGAAAATTATTCAACTTATTTCATTAAAATTGATAAAGTGAAATTTAAGAGAAAAGTTGTTCCGGGTGATACAATGATTTTCAAAATTGAATTAATCGAGCCTATCAGAAGAGGAATTGTTCACATGCAGGGTTACGGATATGTTGGTGATACTGTAGCGGTAGAAGCAGAATTAATGGCTCAAGTTGCAAAAAATAAAATTGACTAAATGATTCATCAATTAGCGGCCGTAGATAAACGTGCAAAAATTGGCAGAAATGTAGTAGTAGAACCTTTCACAACAATTGCTGCAGATGTGGAGATTGGTGAAGGTACATGGATAGGATCTAATGTAACCATTATGGATGGTGCAAGAATCGGAAAAAACTGTAAAATTTTCCCGGGAACGGTAATTTCTGCAATTCCGCAGGATTTAAAGTTTGATGGAGAAGATACACAAACCATCATCGGAGACAACACTACTTTGAGAGAATGTGTGACAGTAAATAAAGGCACAAAAGCTTTAGGATACACCAAAGTGGGAGATAACTGTCTGATTATGGCAACTTCTCACGTAGCCCACGATTGCATCATCGGGAACAATGTAATTATTGCAAACGGTTGTGGAATTGCGGGTCACGTTGAAATAGGTGATTTTACGGTAATGGGTGGTCTTTCTGCGGTTCAGCAATTCGGTAAGATCGGGAAACATACGATGGTTTCCGGTGGATCATTAATCAGAAAAGATATTCCGCCTTACATTAAAGTTGCAAGAGAACCCATTTCTTACGCCGGGATCAATTCTGTAGGTTTAAGAAGAAGAGGTTTTACCAACGATAAGATCTTTGAAATTCAGAAAATTTACAGATATATCTTTCAGATGAAAATGAATGTTACACAGGCATTGGTTTACATCGAAAAAGAAATGCTTCCAACGGCTGAAAGAGATGAGATCTTAGAATTCATCAAAAACTCTCCGGGAGGTATTGTAAAAGGATACGGAACAGGTAAAGAATAATTTTAAGCTTGAAATAATGAAGACTTTAGTTTTGATTTTTACAGTTTTATCAACATTTGTTTTTGCTCAGCAGAAGAGAAATTCATCTTCAGATAATGATTCTTTGGCGGTAAAAAATGTAAATTCTATTCTAACCCATTCAAAAAAATCTTTTTCAAATTTAAATTCAGATCTAAAGAGTTCATCAGAAGTGAATAAAAATTTAGACCAGCTTTTAATCAACACAATCAATTTCAATACGGTTATTAATAATCGTTCTGTAACCTCTACGGATGCAGGAACATTTTATAAACCGAGAGTTGATGCAATGGATATGCTTGGAAGAAAAGTTTTGAGTCTTCAGGTCTACAAATCAAAATAAAGAAAATAATACATAAAAATTAATGGCAACAAGTAACGATATCAGAAAAGGTCTTTGCATCGAATACAGCAATGATATTTTTAAAGTAATCGAATTTCTTCACGTAAAACCAGGGAAAGGTCCTGCTTTCGTAAGAACAAAATTAAAATCTGTAACCAACGGTAAAGTAATCGATAATACTTTCTCTGCAGGTCACAAAATTGACGAAGTAAAAGTTATTACTAGAAAATTCCAGTATCTTTATGATGACGAGAATGGTTTCCACTTTATGAATAACGAAGATTTTTCTCAGTTGTATTTAAACAAAGAAATGATCGAAAACTCAAACCTGATGAAAGCGGGTGAAGAAGTTACCATCATTTTAAAAGAGGCAGACGAAACTCCACTTTCTGCTGAATTGCCACAATCAGTTTATCTAGAAGTTGTAGAAGCAGATCCAGGTGTAAAAGGAAATACTGCTACCAACGCCCTTAAAAACGCAATCGTTGAGACAGGAGCAAGAGTAATGGTTCCTTTGTTCATCGAGCCGGGTGACAAAATCAAAGTGAGCACAGAAGACGGTTCTTACTTAGAAAGAGTAAAGTAAAAAATATTGCAGGAAGCTGGAAGCGTGAAGTTTTCCAGCTTTCTTATTATAAAAGCTTTTTGACGATGTTCAGGAGCCTTTTTTATTTTTATGGCAGCAATTTCCGCCTTTAGTTTATCCTGAGCTTGTCGAAGGATCTCACTCAGGTCGGGCTGCAATGTAGACAGAAAAACAAATTTTGTCAGAACATCAGATCTTGACGAAATTCATTCAAAACATCAAGTAACCTTGTCAAGGTTCAAAACCTTGACAAGGTTGATTTAAACTAAAACATCATTCAAAAATATGACGTTTCATCAGCCACAAAAACTCAAAACAATTGCAGATCTTATCGGAGCAAAATTCATTGGCTCTGAAGATTTTGAAGTTTTGGGAACCAACGAAATTCACAGAGTAAAATCTGGCGAAATTGTTTTCGTCAATCACCCAAAATATTACGATAAAGCTTTAAACTCTGCAGCAACCATTATCTTGATCGATAAAGAAGTAGAATGTCCGGAAGGTAAAGCGCTTTTGGTTTCACACGATCCTTTCAGAGATTTCAATAAAATAAATACACATTTCACAAGAATTTACAACTTCACCGAAACGCTTCATGATGTTGAAATAGGAGAGGGAACAAAAATTCATCCTTCAGCAGTTTTAGGAAATAATATTACCATCGGAAAAAACACTTTAATTTTTCCAAACGTTGTCATTGGTGACCGAACTGTCATTGGGGATAATGTTGTCATTCAATCGAACACCGTTTTAGGAGGTGATGCATTTTATTACAGAAAACTCAACGGAAATTTCGACCGCTTGATCTCTGTAGGAAACTTAATTATCGAAAACAACGTAGAAATTGGGAACGGTTGTACCATCGATAGGGGAGTTACAGATTCTACGATTATTGGTGAAGGTTCTGTTTTAGATAACCAGATCCAGATTGGTCACGATACCGTAATCGGAAAAAAATGTTTGATTGCTTCACAAGTTGGCGTTGCAGGATGCTGCATTATTGGTGATGAGGTAACTCTTTGGGGACAAGTGGGTATCGCTTCCGGGAATACCATCGAAAGCGGAACCGTACTTTTAGGTAAAACGGGAGTTAACCGAGACCTTAAAAAAGGAACCTACATCGGAATGTTTGCCGAAGATTACAAAACTTACCTTAAAAAAGAGGTGAAATTGAGAAATCTGGAGTAAATAAATTAGCTGTCTGTTTTTTATATCTGTAAAAAAGGTCTCAAATTTTTTCAGATATAAAAAACAGATATCTAAAGTGAACATTATGCTCAAAAGTATATTTTTAGAACAGATGTTAAAATTGAAATACTTTTACTAAAGCAAATCGTTTTTCTGTTTAGTCTTTTTAGATGAGTTCTTATACTCAAATTTTTTCGTTCAATTGAATTTGTTACGAATCTTTTGGTTTGATGAATTTCTTTTGGAATTAAATATTGATAGTTTCTGAGTTTATCGGTATAAATCTTTTCGGGTTTTGAATAGAGTAAAGTTTTAATAACTGAATTTAGGGTTTTACTTGTTCTTTTTCCAATATGAAATCCTGCGATTGACTTTGTTTCTTTATTGATTGCATAAACCAGCCATTGCGGATTTGATTTTTTTCTGAGAAAAAGCCTCATTTCATCGAGTTCATAAGATTGATTATAAGAAATTTTAGGTGGATGTATCGCATCAGCAATTTTAATAATTCTTCTAAGTAAAGTGGTTGTTGAGATTTTTAATATCCTTGCTGTACTTCTTATTCCTAAGCCTTCTTTGGTCAATTGAATTATTTTCGAATTGATATTCTTTTTATAAGCTTTGTAACTATAAAATTCTATAAATCTGTTTTTGCAATTTTTACAGAAATACTGTTGTTTTCCTGTTTTTGTAGTACCGTTTTTAATGATGTTTTTTGAATAACATTTGTTACAAATTTTGCTATCACTAACTCTGATACATGAGGAATGATCTTCAATCATTTAAATGTGTTTTTTTCTACAAAAATAACAAGAGTAGGGGAATGCCTACTCTTGATTTGATTATTTATATTTTAATGAACATTGAAAATCAATGATTTAATTTTTTGAAAATTAATATCACTAACTCTGAAATACTACCCAATATTACTATTGCTTGTATTAATTGCTTCAGTTCTAGTATTTCCATTTACTTTATCTTCGGCTTTTAAGGCTTTATCGTGTGCCTTCATATAATCAGTGTATATCTTTCCTCCTACAACTGATGAATCAGATTTAGTCTTTCCTAAATCACCATTACCCAATCCCATTTTGCTTTTTTCATACTGTTCTACATGTTCGTGTATTAAAGCTCCAGCACTACTTGTTCCGCCTTTACCGGCTTTATCAAGCTCAACTATATCTGCTATATCAATATCACCCGTTTGCCAATTTCCCATATCTGCATAAATACTCCTTTCAACAACTTTTTGATTGACTTTTTCATCTGCACCAACAACAGCATTATAATTATCATAGAAAGCTTGCTGTTCTTTTGTTATAGTGGCATCTTTATTAATCATATTGAGAGTTACCTTATAATTACTTGTACCAGTAATTTGGGTATAAACAGCTTCATATTTTCCACCTAATGTATTTTTAACTAAATCTTTATAAGATTGTTCCGCTGTTGCCGTAGCAAACGAAAGAATTAATTCATTTCCATCTGGATCAGTAAAAGTAATAGGGTTATTCCAAACATAGCTGTATGCTTCATGGGTGTATTGACTTCTTGGATCTACGACGCCCCATCTTCCAATATCCGGCATATAGAACCTCGCTCCATAATCATACATTCCGGTCTCTTGGAGTTCTTTACCGTTGTACTTGTAGTGATAAGCAATGCATTAACTACCAAGAATTTCTGTACATTATTTCTAAAATACTTTTTAAATAATTAAGATTTTTATTAGACTTATTTTTTTCAAAATTTAATGAATGGTATGCTAAATATTTTGAAATTACAATTCCATTTTTTTTTACAATCAATAGGTAAATATTTTTAGAAGTATCTTTGTTACAGTTTTCATAATATAAACCATAATCTAAAAGTTCCAAGCTTTCTAAAATAGTCTTAAAATCCTTCTTTTTAAAACTTAAGCTTTGATTTTTTTGAAGATAATTCTTATAACCAACATTTTTCTTATCACTGTTTTTTAGAATAGTAATTCTTCCATCACTATTATCTCCTGTGATAAACAAAATAACTTCATAATTATTACTTGTATCATTACCATTAAGTATACTTTTATAATTATCCGGCATTGTAATGTTTTCATATACTCTGTCAAATTCTTCTATTTTTTTTGTTTCTATCACATTGCAATCTAAATTTCTTACGAAATTCTGGCCTTTACATGAGACAAGAAAAAATGTTAATAATAATAAATATTTCATCTTATTTTATATCGGTTATTTTATACACTCTATTTAAGTAGTCATTGGCATTGTAAGGATTATTTTCTAATAATTTTAACGGAACAGTCTGTAATTGCATTTTTAAAAATGATTTTGGATCATATCTCATGAGTTGTGCTGAATATTCATTAGATAACTTCATATTTTTAACTCCATTATTTATCAATTCTCCTCTGATAATATTTTCTATATGTGATGCTCTACGCTCTCTGTTTTCCACATAACTATTGAAAGCTGATATCTTAAATTCCGGCATTGAGCTTAGATCAGGAGCTGACATTTCTCCTTCAATACCTTTCATCTTTAACCAGGCATGACCTCCTTCATGTGCTACGGTAGTTTGAATATTAGCTTCAAGACTGGAAACCCCATCTAAATATTTATCACTGCCATTTCCTATTCCCATTTTTATTGTTGTACCTCCATCATCATTTTTAACAGTGCTTCCACCATTTTCTTTTGTTGCAAAAATAGTATGGGTTTTACTATCTTTTTCCAAATCATTATAAATCAAGGATGCTGTTTCTGAATTATTAACCACTTCTCTATATTGTTTTTTCAATTCTCTCCGTGCTTCTCTATATTCTTTTCTTGAAGAAAATGTTTTACTCAATTCTTCATCATTTTGAACATCGCCCCATGATGCCCACCTTATTCGCATTCCATCTGGATCAATAAATCTGATTGGATTATTGTAAGCATAAGTATAAGGTGACCAACGTCTAGAAGTTTCCGCCAGTGGATCTACAACACCCCATCTTCCAATATCCGGCATATACATCCTTGCGCCATAATCATACATTCCTGTTTCCTGAAGTTCCTTCCCGTTGTACTTATAATTATAGCTAATTTATTTTTTAATCATATCTAACAATAATAATCCAAGAAAGTTATAAACTTCCTTTCTCATTGGTACAGGACTGATACCTACTGTTAAAAAATATTCTCCATAACGCTTTTTAGCTGGAGTATTATATGAGAAATACGTCGGCAAACCTGTTGTCGTTTTTATTGCATTCTTTTTATAAAATTCAGAATCGAAACTAATACTTTGATTAACATAACTATCTATATCAAATAATAATCTTAATTCTTTATTCTTTAATACAGTTATATCTTGTAATTCATAATTATTATCGGGATTGTCAGCTGTAAATTTCAGATCATAATACTTTTCACCATTCTTTACAATTAAATGTAGTTTATATTGTGTCCCGTAAAAAATATAAATTTTGTTTGCTAAATAATATTTATATGCTTTTTCTATGTTATCAATTTTGGGATTGAAATAAGCTGATGAATTATTTTGAGAATAAGAGATTATACCTAAAAATAGAAATATTGACAAAAAAATTGTTTTCATATTATTTAATTAGTGGTTGTTTATTGAAATCAGGAACTTTTTGTCCATTTGAATGTATTGGATTTGTCCCGTCACGCATTGTTGTAATTCCCATTACACGCCTAACCATGTTTTCATATCTTATAGCATTATTCTGATTTATAGTTCCTGTAGTTCCCTTAGAAAATGCCTTACCGTGTCCAAAACCTTCATGGAAAGTTGTTAACGACCTTTTGCCTTCTAAATGATTGGTATCAGCAGTATTCATGATAAATGCATAAGCTCCTTTTTCTGTAGAATAAGCAAAACCCTCCTTACCTGCATCAACAATGCTTTGGCCTTTAATATCAGTAGAGGGTCCTGTGTAACCAAATGTATCACTAGAATATTTTGCAAATACTTTTTGACCCGCAGGAGATAACTTAGCGTTTACATCATCAACATATTCAAAAACAAATTCTTTATCTGAATTAATAGCATCGTAAACACTTGTTGCTAAAGCTAGGTCATCATCTTTTAAATTTTCACTTGCCTTTTTAAATTTTCCTTCATCAATCTTATCAAACGAAGCTTTATCATTTTTGCTGCCTCTAGTTAATAAAGCACGGAAAGAATCAAACTTTTTGTCACTAAAGACATCATTAAAGTCTTCATGAACCTTCGCCGCTGAATTTGAATCTGAACCACGTACAATATCTTCATTCATCATACCATCGGGATCTATAAAACGGATTGGATTATTGTAAGCGTAAGTATAGGAACTCCAACGTCTGGAAATTTCCGCCAATGGATCTACAACACCCCATCTTTCAATATCCGGCATATACATCCTTGCGCCATAATCATACATTCCTGTTTCCTGAAGTTCCTTTCCGTTGTACTTGTACTGATAAGCATTATCAAAACTATGAGTCTGTGCATTATGCATCAAACCAAAAGGATAATAATTCGTTACACCTTCAGCCTCACCTGTGATGATGTAATTATTACAAACCTGTCCATCGGGAGTATCATAACAATTGTTCACCACAATATCTCCTGTAACTTCACCATTTCCGTCTGCATCGCTGTAGCTTATTCTTACATTTCCAAGATGATCGGTATAGTTATAAAAATACCTGTTACGTAATGCATCAAAATAACCTTCTGAAGTAGGGATGATTCTTAATCTCATTTCATCATTTATCATGCTTCCTGATTCATCTTCCCATGCATTGGTAAACTTATACTGAAAGCCATCGAGGTAATCTGTTTCCAAACCATTAAAGAGCTTCTTTACTTTTATTCTGTCAAAAAAGAGCAACCAGTAATTACTCTTT
>NZ_JAPDKN010000059.1 GCF_026163565.1 Chryseobacterium sp. YIM B08800 | reverse complement strand
CCTTCACTACTTAGTGGGATGAAATAAGATGCACCAGCTGTAATACCTCCAGCTGAAATAGGACCGTTGCTATCTCTAAAAACAGAAAGACCTGCTCCAACTCTGTCAAAAATATTTGCATTAATCCCTACAGACTGCACGTTTGGAGACTCGCTGAATTTTGAAAATTGTTGTTGATAGTTAAGGTTAAGTTGTACGTAGTCTGTTTTACCGTATTGTGCAGGGTTGAACAGGAACTCACCATCCAAAAGATATTGTTGATAGTATGGTAGTGATTCTTGTGCTTTGTATGCATTCGACAAAAGAGCTAAACATACGATAGCATATAGTTTTCTCATAACAAATCTTGATTTCAATTCAACAAATATAAAAAAAATCTCAATATATTTTTAGTTTTCTAAATAATTTCTCCATTTTTTTACAGCATCCGCCATATCTTGAGGCATTGGGCTTTCAAAATACAATTCCTTTTTGGTAGTGGGATGTATAAATCCTAAAGTGTGTGCATGAAGCGCATGTCTAGGTAAAATATCGAACACGTTTTTTATAAAGTGCTTATACTTAGGAAGATTAACTCCTCTCAAGGCGACATTTCCTTCATATCTCTCGTCATTGAACAATGTATGACCAATATGTTTAAAATGTGCTCTGATTTGATGCGTTCTTCCTGTCTCAAGTTTACATTCTACCCAAGTCATATATTTAAAACGCTCTAAAACTTTATAATGCGTAACCGCATGCTTTCCTTGGCTTCCGTCAACATAAGTGTACATCTGAATTCTGTTTTTAGGATGTCTTCCGATATGCCCGGTAATTGTCCCTTCATCATCTTTTACATTTCCCCAGACAAATGCCCAATACAAACGTCTTGTTTTTCTTTCGAAAAATTGTTTAGCAAGGAAGCTTAATGCATATTCGGTTTTGGCAATTACCAAAAGTCCAGATGTATCTTTATCTATTCTGTGAACCAAACCTACTCTGTCTAAATCTGATTTCTGACCGTTTTTCTGAAAATGAAAAGCCAAAGCATTGACCAAAGTATTGTCCCAGTTTCCGAATCCAGGATGTACTACCATTCCCGGTTCTTTGTCTACCACAATTAAATCATCATCTTCATAGACAATATTAATAGGAATATCTTGTGGAATAATGACGTTTTCGCGAGGTGGATGCGTTAGTAAAACAGAAATCTGATCGCCCGGTTTTACTCTATAATTTTGCTTTACAGGATTTCCGTTAACTACGACATTTCCGGCACGACAAGTCTGCGAAATTTTGTTTCTGGAAGAATTTTGTCTAAAGTTAAATAAAAACTTATCTATTCTTAACGGTTCCTGATTGCCATCAACTGTAATATTAAGATGCTCATAAAGACCCTTATTTTCATCATCAATGTCAACACTATTATTGGCATCTAAAAATTCTTCGTCTAAAAAATCCTCGTTATCTTCTGTCATTGCTTTATCTATATAAAAGGCTTCAACATAATTAAAGTTGAAGCCTTTTTTTTATTTTAAATTAAAAATCAATTTATATAATTACCTTTTTAGCTTTAGGCTTTTCTGTTGCAGGAGTTGTCGTTGGTGCAGCAGATTTTGGTTTATCACCTGTAGTTGCAGGTTTTGTTGAAGTTCCAGATGGTTTTGCAGTCTCAGTTTTAGGAGCTTCCTTTTTCTGAGGTGCAGGAGCCGGAACCGGATCATTCATCGGTGGCGGATCTTGGAAATTAGGAACTTCATCATATCTCACCGGAGGCAAAGTAGTGTCTACTTTCATACGGTAAGTAGAATTAAGTATTTCTATTTTTCCACGTAGTTCGGCAGGAGTTTTTTTACTTGCCCAAAGGTCAATCTGCATTCCCTGATCTCGTGCATCGCCCGATGCAGGATCTTGGTAGTACACAATATCTGAATCATCATTTCCTCCATCTTCATAATCTACAAGACCAACTTCAAAAAGGTTTCTTGCAATCAAAGCTTTTGCTTCTTTCACCGTTAATCCCACAACATTTGGAATAGCAATATTTCGCATAGGTCCAGAACCTACTACAACATCAATCACTGAGAATCTAGGAATTTTAGTTCCCGGTTTTATAGAACTTCCTTTAAATAAGATTCTTAAAACCGCATCTTTCTGAATGCTCGGTTCGTAAATAGTATCTGCAACCTTAAGACCTACCTGCTCTAATCTCTGGAAAGCCAATCCCGAATATTTATTGATAACATCAGGAACAGCAACCGGAGCCCAGCTTTTAGGATTTACCATGAGCTGAATCGCTCTTCCGTCTTTTACACGGGATCCAGGAGAAGGATAAACCTTCAAAACCTGAAGCGGTCTGTATTTAGGGTTATAGGCTGCACTGTCAACTTCATAGTCAAGTCCTGCATCTTCTAATATTTTTACAGCGTCGTGCACTGATTTGTTAATAACATTAGGAACAGGAATTTCCTGCCCATGATTGGTGTGATACTCCAACCAACGGAAAGTAAGCCATACCAATCCTACGAAAATACCGATGGCTACTAATAAATTGAGTAAAACTTTCCAGTTGAAAAGTGATTTAAGCATACTTAAAAATACTTTAATAATAACGACAAAGATAATTAATAATTTTATAATGAAGTTTTTATTTAGCAGATTTCATTTTTGCTTTCAAAAAAATCAAAATTCATTTATTTCAATATATAAAATGTTTAAATTTGCCTTTATTGATAATATGGATATGAGCAAAAAACACGTTGCCGTAGTTATGGGAGGCTATTCTGACGAATATAAAGTTTCTCTGAAAAGTGGCCAGTTAATATATGATTCTTTAGACAGAGACCTTTATCTTGTCTATAAAGTGGTTATTCTAAAAGACGAATGGTATTTTCTGGATGAAAATGAGAATAAAAAAGCCATCAACAAAGGTGATTTTTCGGTTACTTTAGACAACAATGAAGTATTGAAATTCGATGCTTGCTTCAATATTATCCACGGAACTCCGGGTGAAAACGGAATTCTTCAGGCTTATTGGGATGCTATCGGACAGAAATATACCGGTTGCGATTTCTATCAAAGCGCATTAACTTTCAATAAAAAAGATACTTTAGCAGTACTTTCAAAATATGGAATTCCTTCTGCAAAAAGTATTTATTTAAGAAAAGGAGAAGATATTAATGTTGACAAAATTATTAATGAATTAGGACTTCCTGTATTTGTAAAACCCAATCAGTCGGGTTCGTCATTAGGCATTTCTAAAGTAAAAGACAAATCTGAGCTCATTGCTGCAACCGAAATCGCTTTTAAAGAAGATGATGAGATCTTAATTGAAAGTTTCTTAGACGGAATGGAAGTTTCTGTTGGCGTGATCGATTTTAAAGGTGAAACGATCGTCTTGGGGATTACAGAAATTGTTCCTACCAACGAATTTTTCGATTACGAAGCTAAATACGAAGGTGCTTCCGAAGAAATTACTCCTGCGAGAATTGATGAAGAGACCACAAAAAGAGTGGAAGAAATTGCAAAAAGAGCTTACAATTCTCTTGGAATGAGCGGTTTTTCGAGAAGTGAATTTATTTTGATGGACGGAATTCCTTATATGCTTGAAATGAATACCAACCCAGGGTTTTCTCCGGCAAGTATTCTTCCGCAACAGGCAAAGATCTACGGAATTTCAATCAAAGATCTTTGTGGAAACGAAGTTGAAAAAGCTTTACAAAAGAGAAACTAGATATTAGAAGTTAGAGATTAGAGTAAAAACAACTCATAATTGATAACCCATAACTTATAATTTTATTTGCGCATGAAAATTGCTGTTTTTCCGGGGTCTTTTGATCCGATTACTTTAGGACATTATGATATTATCGAAAGAGCAGCTGCGCTTTTCGACAAAGTAATTATCGCTATTGGTCAAAATTCTCAGAAGAAATATATGTTTCCTCTTGAAAAAAGAATAGAATTCATACAAAATTCGGTAGCCGAATTTCCCAATGTGGAAGTTGATCATTTTGAAGGCTTAACTGTGGATTATTGCTTTGAAAAAAATGCTCAGTTTATTTTAAGAGGTTTAAGAAATCCTGCCGATTTCGAATTTGAGAAAGCAATTGCCCATACCAATCGTACGTTAGCTCACAAAAAACTCGAGACTGTTTTCCTCTTGACTTCATCAGGAAAGTCATTTATCAGCAGCAGCATCGTGAGAGAGATCATCAACCACGGTGGAGAATATGAACTTTTGGTTCCGGAAGCGGTAAGAGTTGAACATAAGTAATGAGTAATTGGTAATGAGTAATTTTTAAATACAGTTATATTTATGGATTTTAATCAAATCTTTAGAGATAGAACGAAAAATTTCTCTATATCAATAATAAAATTACTTTCACCATTACCATATTCAGATGCTGTTTCAATCATTAGAAAACAGATCATAAGATCTGCAACTTCTGTTGCCGCAAATTACAGAGCGGTTTCAAGGGCAAGATCTGATAAAGAACGATTTGCAAAAATCTGTATTGTGGTTGAAGAAATAGACGAAACTCAACTGTGGCTGGAGATTATTGAAGACCTTGAATATGTAGATTCAGAAAAATTATTAGCTATAAAATCAGAATGTGAAGAATTAGTCAAAGTAATGACAACTTATAAATATAAATTATCTCAAAATATTTAACCCCAAAATCAATTACTCATTACCAATTACTCATCACTCATAATTTAATGCACGAACAAATCAATTTTGCAATAGAAATTCTTGGTACGATATCGTTTTCGATGTCGGGAAGTTTTGCGGCAATGCAGAAAAGATTAGATCCGTTCGGAGTTTTAATCATTGCTTTCGTCACTTCAGTTGGCGGAGGAACAGTGAGAGATTTACTGCTCGACGTTCCCGTATTTTGGATGCACGACCTTCTGATGTGCGGTGTGATCTTGATAACTTCTATTTTTTCGATGGTCTTTAAATCGATCGAGAAAAACTTTAAAGTGACTTTATTTATTTTCGACAGCTTCGGTTTGGGATTATTTACCCTCATCGGTGTTCAGAAAGGTTTAGATGCAGGTATTCATCCTTTAATCTGTATCGGACTCGGAACTATTACCGGGTGTTTCGGTGGAATTATTCGGGACATTCTGCTCAACAGGATTCCGTTAATTTTTCGAAAAGAAATCTACGCAAGTGCCTGTATCATTGGCGGGGCAACATTTCTTTTACTGACCACTTTCACCAATTTATCTTATACTGTAATTCAGATTTTTACTATTTTATTGATTGTTTCCATTAGAACATTGGCTGTAAAATACCATTGGCAAATGCCTAAATTCTACGGTTACGAAAACAACTCAGAAATGTAAACTTTGTGAAAAAAGCGACCTTTTTTTTAGCTTTATCCATACTATTTTCTTGTAATAATGAAAGTAAGTTCGATCTGGAAAAAGACCTCTATCAATTTTCAGAAAAAATGGAAAATGGAGATACTTTGGAAGTTAATGTTGATTATTCAGCCTGTATGTATGCTGCATCTGAGAGATATAATTTCGTAAAAGAAAATGACACCTTATATTTAGAAACACATTCAGAAATAAGTTCATTTGAAAAGCAGCAACAAACTTTACCCAGAATCATGTATCCTTTTAAACCTAAAAATTCTCTTTCTTTTGAAAATTATTTTAAATATTTAAAAGATGAAAATAGAGCTAAACGGAAATATGGTTCATCATTGGTAACAGTTTATTATCCTAATAAAAATCAAAGACAATATTTCAATGATGACGGGTTAGATGATAAGTTCAAGAAATTGGATAAATTCTCTTTAATTAGAAAAAAACTCTATCCCAATGATAAATTCTTTGAAACGCCAAAACCTCCTCCTCCACCTCCGTCCAGAAAATAAAAAATGCACTAAAATTCAATTAGTGCATTTTTTATTATTTTATCTGCTTTTAAAATTTCCCTCTATTTCTCATATTAGGATTATGCATATGCTTTTGCATCGTTGGCATTTTCAACTGATCTTTCAGCATTTTGATCTGATCGGCCATCATCCCTGCAGAATCTAGTCTTTTTGCTTCTTCCAAAAGTTTTTGCCCTTCCTGTCTTCTACCTTTAGAAATTGCTCCGGCTGCCAAATTAAGCGTCGCCATTGCACGATCATGTTTCATATTCAAACCATAATCTAAAGCTTTTTTCATCAAAGGTTCTACTTGTGTAGGATGTTCCTGAGCCAAAACCAAACCTTGTAAATAATGATAATATCCGTATTGGTTTTTATGAAGTTCAGTTTTATAATCTTTAATATTATTTAAAAACTTTGAAGCTTTAATCATGTCTTGTTTTCTCAATTGCCAGAATGCCAAAAGAATATTTTCGTTCTTAAAAAACAAGAAAATTGGTAATGCGGATAAAAGGAAAACTACGATTCCCCAGCCTAAATTTCTTGTAAAAAACATCATATAAAGACCTCCGATAATCAGAAGTGCCGCAACTATGATTTTTATGTACTTATTCATTATTAAATTTTAGAAGTGCAAAGGTAATAAATTTGGTTGATAGTTGATAGTTTATAGTTGATGGTTACTATTATTAGAATATTTTATTGTATTCAAAAAAACCAACAACTAACAACCATTAACCAACAACTTTCTCGTAAGTTTGAAAACAAAAATCGTATTGATTTTTTTCGTCTTTTTCGTGACAGATTTCTCCTGTTTTTTTCCAAATCTTTTCGTTGATTTTTGGGAAATAAGTATCGGCTTCCAAATTTGCTTTTACCAAAGTTACTTCAAGACGGTCTGCAATTTCCATGGTTTGTTCGTAGACATTTCCGCCACCAATGATAAAGATGTTTTCATCAATTTTTTTTGCAAATTTCACGGCTTCTTTAATGCTACCAACAATTAAAATTCCTTCCTGAAACCAGTTTTTCTTTCTTGAAACAACAATATTGGTACGGTTAGGAAGCGCTTTTCCAATGCTTTCATAGGTTTTTCTCCCCATGATAATCGGGTGTCCCGAAGTTAGATCTTTAAAATGTTTTAAATCTTTCGGAAGATGCCACAATAACTGATTACCAGAACCAATCTCGTTTTTCTCTCCCATTGCCACCACAATTGTTGTCATTCAATAAATTTTATGCAAAATTAGCACTTAATTTGTATATTTGGTTAACACAAAAAATAATAAAAAATTAAAACGATGAAATCGCCATTTCAGAAGATTGGTAGTTTCACAAACTATTTAAAACATTAAAAATTCAGATATGAAAAATAAAGGTTGTCTGAGCGCCGGAACCATCGGTATCGCTCTTCTCATCATCGTTGGAGTACTTTTTTTCTGGGGAAAAAATGGCTACAACAACTTTGTAGCACAGGAACAAAAAGTTGACGCAAAATGGTCCAACGTACAAACGGTATATCAAAAAAGAGCCAACTTAATCCCTAATTTGGAAAGAACGGTAAAATCATATTCAAAATTTGAGCAGGAAACATTGACGAAAGTTGTGGAAGCCCGTTCAAAAGCAACCTCTATCAACATCAATCCGTCTAATCTTACGGAAGAAGATATGGCTAAATTTCAGGCTGCACAAGGTGAATTGTCTGGAGCATTAAGCCGATTAATGGCGGTTGTAGAATCTTATCCAAACCTGAAAGCAGATCAGCAATACATCAATTTCCAAAGAGAATATATTGCAATAGAAAACAGCATCAGAACTGAAACCGTTTATTACAACGATGCTGCAAGAGATTACAACATTTCAATCAAACAGTTTCCTAATAATATTTTGGCAAACTTCACTAATTTTAAAGAAAAACCTTTATTTAAAGCACAAGCCGGAGCAGAAAATGCACCAAGTGTATTTACAGAATAATGAGCCGTTTTTTAACAAATCAACAGATAGATTCTTTAGTAGAAGCAATTCAGTCGGCAGAGCAACATTCTACCGGAGAAATTCGTGTACATATAGATTCTACCACAGATCATCAGATTGCAGAAACCGCTTTTGAGGTGTTTAAAGAATTGTGTAAAGATAAAACCGCAGAAAAAAATGCGGTTCTTTTTCATGTCAATTTTGAGAAAAAGTATTTAACGATCATCGGCGATTCAGGAATCCACGAAAAAGTACATCAATCTTATTGGGATCATCTGCATGATTATATCACGTCAGAATTCGCAAAAGGTCATTTTTACCAAGGTTTAAAAAGCGGAATTCTTGAAACTGGTTTAGAATTAAAAAAATATTTTCCATTAAAAGGAGAAAATCACAACGAATTACCCAATGAGATTACATTCTCTTAAACTATTTTTCACGTTCATCTTAGTTTGCCGTTATGCTTTTTTATCAGCACAGTACACTATTCCTGAAAAACCTGCAGTTTTATACCCTGTTTATGACGAGGCAAATCTGCTTACAACACAGGAAAAAAATGAACTGAATAATAAGCTCATCAAATTCGCAGATTCTACCTCAACGGAAATCGAAATTATTATCATTCCATCTACAAAAGGCGAAGATGTGAATTATTTGGCAACGATGTTTGGCGAAAAATGGGGAATCGGCCAGAAAGATGTAGACAACGGAGTTGTTTTTCTGATTGCTAAAGACGACAGAACGATGTCGATTCAGCAAGGAAGAGCGGTTGAGCAATATTTAACCGCTTCAGTTGCCGGACAAATTTTAGACTACATCGTCACTCCCAATTTCAGACAGGGAAAATGGTATGAAGGCATTAATGGCGGAACCAATGCTATCATGGAAGCGGTTCAGGGAAAATTTAAACCAATTGCTACCAAAAATAAATCCGGAGATATAAGTGTTACCAAACTACTCGTTATTGCTTTCGTTATTTTTATCATCCTCGCTATCTTTTTCGGAAATCGAGGTGGCGGAAACGATGATGATGGTGATATTACCATAAGTCGTAGAGGACGAAGAAATTATCCCGGCGGATTTTTCCCATTCCCTTTTCCAGGAAGTTTTGGAGGCGGATTCGGTGGCGGAAGTTCTCGAGGCGGCGGTGGTTTCGGAGGATTTGGCGGTGGCGGAAGTTTTGGCGGTGGCGGAGCTTCTGGTGGATGGTAATTTTTACAATTAAAATATTAAAATTTTGAAAAACTCAGTTCTTCTTATTGTTATATTTTTCACAATAATTTCATGTAAAAAACAAAAAGAAATTCCGGTTTTAAATTCTATATTCTTTAATTCCGAATTACAAAACGGTTATAAATCTGTTCTCAACAATTCCTCTTTGAATTTTAAGGAATTAAAATATACAAACGTTCCAAAAGAATTTGAGCCTTTTACAGCATATGAATCAAGCGGAGAAAAAAATCCGTATTTTAAAAGTGAAATTAAAAAATTATATGTATCACTTGTACCGAATGATAAAACCTATTCAGTTACACAGTTAATAGAGTTTAATAACACTGAAGATAAGTATAAAGAATTTGACAGTTTACAAAAGCTATTAATTCCTTTTGCAAAAGATTCAAGTCTGTTTGACAAATCGCCTTATAAAAATATTCCAAAAGTTGAAAAGCATTTTCAGATGAAACTTAAAGATGAATACGGAGGAGGCTTTATCGAGATAGTATGCAGTCTTCCATACAATACATTCGTTGTTCGGTATGATACGAAGACGACTTTACCTTTAGAAAAGTAGTATTTCCCAGCGATTAAAATTTCATTAAACCTGCCACAATTGCGAATTTTTCATTAAATTTTAATTATATTTACTGAAAACGGGATCTATGAAAAAAACGCTGGTGGTTTTTGCCCATCCTTATCTGGAACATTCAAACTCAAATGTAGAGTTAATTAATTTCTATGTTCGGCATCAGCATTTTACCCTTCGTGATTTATACGAAGAATATCCCGATTTTCATATTGCCGCTTTCAGAGAACGGAAAAGGCTTCAGAATTATGATCGTTTTATTTTTCAGTTTCCTATTATTTGGTTCGGAATTCCACCCTTACTAAAATTGTGGATTGATGAAGTATTCGATAGAAACTGGATTAAAGAAGGTGAGATTAATCCGCTTGAAAATAAAGAAGTGTATATCGTTGTAACGACCGGAGGAAAAGAAAGGTCTTTTTCAAAAGAAGGAACTTATAAATACACCATTGAAGAAATTATTAGCGGACTGATTGTTTCTTTAAATGTTTTTAATGCCAACATTAAAAGCATCACTATTGTTTACGAAGCCAATAAACTGTCAAAAAAAGAAATTATTTTACAGAAAAAGAAATTTGTAGAAACCCTAAATCAATAATATGGAATCTAGCTTAGCGATGAATACCTTACTTTTTTTGGGCGTTGCCATTATTATGGTTCCGCTCGCAAGAAAATTAGGTTTAAGCTCGGTGATTGGTTATATTTTAGGGGGAATCATCATCGGTCCTTATGTTTTACAACTAACCGGAAACGATGTCGACGGAATTATGCACGCCAGTGAATTTGGAGTGATCATGCTTCTTTTTTTGGTTGGATTAGAATTAGAACCCAGGAAATTCTGGGAAATGCGAAAGAAAATTGTCGGACTCGGTCTCACCCAAATGGCTCTTACCATTTCCATTCTTTTCATTATTTTCTTTTGGGCAGGCTGGAAAGTAGACAAAGCGATTGCCATTGCAATGTGTTTTGCATTATCATCAACTGCCATTGTACTTCAGACCTTACAGGAAAAAAACAATCTGAAAACATCCGCCGGAGAAGCATCATTTTCCACACTTTTATTTCAGGATATTGCTGTCATTCCTATTTTGGCGATTTTGCCAATCATTGCCAATTATAAAGCGAGACATCATGATAGTGAAGTTCAGATTTTAATTCAGAAACTTCCGGAATGGCTTCAGGCGGGAACCGTGATTTTCGGAGTTGTTATTTTAATTTTATTGGGTCGATATGTTTTTGTCCCGTTTTTAAGATACGTTTCAAAAGCGGGAATGGCAGAACTATTAACAGCTTCTTCCCTATTCTTGGTGATAGGAGTTTCAGAATTAATGGTTGCCATCGGATTATCTCCCGCTTTAGGAGCATTTTTAGCAGGTGTCATGTTGGCAAACAGCGAATTCCGTCACGAACTGGAAGCACACATTGATCCGTTTAAAGGACTTCTCCTCGCAGTATTTTTTGTAAGTGTAGGTTCTACAATGAATTTTAACGTCATTGCACAAGATCCTGTTTTCATTTTCAGTACCGTTTTTGTGGTTTTAGCCGTGAAATTTTTTGTGCTTTTTGCGATTGGAAAATTTTTTAAAATTGATACTCCGCAAAGTTTATTTTATGCCTTTGCGCTTTCTCAGGTTGGAGAATTTGCTTTTGTTTTAATAAATTATGCTTCCGACCTTTATCTTTTCAGTGCAGAAATGAATGCTCAAATGATGGCAATCACCGCCATTACAATGTGTATTACTCCAATTCTTTTAATCGTTAATGACAGGTTGATAATTCCAAAATTTATCAAAGAAATTCCTGAAGTAAAATCAGACTTTGATATTCTTGACGGCAATATTACTCAGAAAAAAATCATCATTGTAGGTTTCGGTCATTTCGGAAGCACAGTCGGAAGGCTTCTTAAAGCTAATAAAATATCGGCAACCGTTCTCGACAGAGATTCGGATAGAGTAAAATTATTAAGAAGTTACGGTTTTAAAGTTTATTACGGAGACGCAACAAGAATTCCCGTTTTGAGAGCTGCAGGAATTGAAGATGCAGAAATTTTGGTTTTATGTCTTGACGATCCTGATGACAATAGATTTGTTGCAGAACTGGTTCGTGAGCAATATCCGGATGTGAAAATATTTGTACGAGCTAAAAACAGAATTGATGCCTACGAATATTTAGACAAAGGAATTGATAATATTTACCGTGAAACTTTAGGAACTGCAGTAGAAATGGCTGTTGATGTTTTGCAGGAAACCGGAATGCGAAAGTACGCAGCACGACGTCTTGGGCAAAGATTTATGGCAATTGATAAAGCTTCAATCCGAAAACTGGCAAAATCAAAAGATGATGAAGATATGCGTCTTTTTACCACAAAAGAACTCCTCCAGCGAGAGGAGGAGCTATTGGCTTATGATAATTTAAATTTTGAAAATAAAGACTGGGAAACCTCATCAACAGACGATGACGATGAAGAAACCCAAGAATAAATTATTGTACATCTACGCTTCCACCGCTGCTTTCTTCTTTGGTTACGGTAGTTACATTTCCTTTTTTAATTCCTTTTACACTTCCGCCTGAAGATGCATGACCTTCAAATTTTGAAGAAACACCAATTTCTACACTTGCTCCGCTTGAAGCTTCGGCTTTTACATTTTCAGCAACCACATCCTTTGCAGAAATACCGCTTCCTGAAGATGAAGTAAGATTTGCATTTTTAGTTTTTCCGGAGATGGTAACATCTGCTGCGGAAGAAGCTTCAATGTTAAGGTTTACCGCCCAGATTTGTCCTTTGAAAGTAGCGCTGCTTCCTGCATCAATATCCAGATCATTGGCTTCAAGCTTTCCTGAAATATGAGCTGCACTTGAAATTTCAACATCCGTTTTCTCCTGAGTGAACTGATCTCTTACAATAATGATAGCAGCAGAATTTGCTTCAAGTTTTTTAAAATCTTTAGCATAAATTTTAGCTTTCACATTATTGGTATTCATCACACGTACTCCTGTTTTGTAGTGAATATGAAGTTCACCACCGCTGTTATCCACCAAAACCTCATCGATAATATTTGAAGGGGCAGAAATCACTACTCTTTCAACATCAGATTTAATAATTTCAGCTTCAATAGCCTGAGAAACTTCAATTTCGTCAAAATCTCCTTTAAATTCTTTTTGTTTTAGGGATCCGTGATCTTTATTGGTAACATCGGGTAACCAAGTTGACTTCCCTTCTTTGTTCTCATTTTTTTTGCAAGAAGTGAAAATCACTAATCCTGAAAGAAGTAAAATTGCTGTGTATTTCATAGTTAAATATTTTATTTTTTTAAAAGGACATTTGCAATCGCGTTATCTTCATCAGATTGGAGTGTGAAAAATCATAGCGATTTCATGTTTTAATGTTTAGAAGTTTAGTTTTTAATATCTTTATACTTTAATAACAACTAAATTATAAAATCTCTTACAATTGACAATAAAAACAATTTTTAAAATCAAAAAGAGATTATTCTATATGACTTTTAAAATAATAAATATCTGCCCATGAAACACATTTCATCAGCATTGTTAATTTCTGCTTTGGCATTCAATTACTCTTGTACCACAATGAAAACAAACGACATAAAACAGGAAATGCCTGTTCCTGATGCATCACTTTCTTCAAATCCTTTTATGAAGAAAAGCAAACTTCAGTATGAAGCTCCCGAGTTTGATAAAATTAAAAACGAACATTTCAAACCTGCATTCGAATTTGGATTAAAACAGCACGATGCTGAAATTCTGAAAATCGCCAACAATAGCGAAGCGGCAACTTTTGAAAACACCATTGTTGCATTAGAAAAAAGCGGCGAAGTTCTGAAACGAACTTTAATTACATTTTCAAATCTTACAAGCGCAAATACCAATCCTACTCTGCAGGCTTTAGATGAAGAATATGCTCCAGTATTTGCAGCGCATTCTGATAAAATGTATCTGAATGAAAACCTTTACAACAGAATAAAATCGATCACAGAAAACGGTTTAGATTCAGAAAGCAAAAGATTACTGCAGTTTTACAAGCAGAATTTTGAAATCGCAGGAGCAAATCTTTCTTCTGCCGACAAAGAAAAATTAAAGCAGGTAAATCAGGAATTGGCATCACTTTCTACTCAATATTCAAACAAATTATTGGAAGCGAGAAAGCAAGGTGGCGTTTTCTTTTCTGATGCTAAAGAATTAGACGGACTTTCTGCTGACGAAATTGCTGCAGCAGCAAGCGATGCAAAAACTGCAGGACAACCAGGAAAATATCTTTTAGCTTTACAAAATACTACTCAACAACCTCTTTTGCAAAACCTTACCAACAGAGCAACAAGAGAAAAACTGTTCAAAGCATCTTGGCAAAGAGCCGAAAAAGGCGATGCCAACGACACGAGAGAAACGATTGAGAAATTAGCAAAACTTAGACTTAAAAAAGCTCAGATCTTAGGCAAAAAAAGTTTTGCAGAATGGAAATTGCAGGATCAAATGGCTAAAAATCCTGAAGCTGCGGTAAAGTTGATGAACCAAGTTGCAAATCCTGCAGTAGAAACAGCAAAACGTGAAGCAAAAGACATTCAGGATTTGATCGATCAGCAAAAAAGTGGTTTCAAAGTAGAACCTTGGGATTGGAATTTCTACGCTGAACAGGTAAGAAAAGCAAAATTTGATTTAGATGAAAACCAGATCAAACCTTATTTTGAAATTACAACCGTTTTGGAAAAAGGAGTTTTCTTCGCTGCAGAAAAATTCTATGGATTAACGTTTAAGAAAAGAACTGATCTTCCGGTTTATCATCCTGATGTGGTAACTTATGAAGTTTTTGATCATGACGGAAAATCTATCGCAATCTATTATCTTGATTTTTACACAAGAGATTCTAAAAGTGGTGGAGCCTGGATGAGTAATTACGTTGAGCAATCGTATTTATTGGGAACAAAACCTGTGATTGTAAACTGTTATAATTATCAGAAACCAGCTCCGGGAAAACCTTCTTTAATCAGTTATGATGATGTTTCAACAATCTTCCATGAATTTGGTCATTCTATCCACGGAATGTTTGCAAGCCAGAAATACCCATCACTTTCTGGAACCAATGTACCGAGAGACTTTGTAGAATTCCCATCTCAGATCAATGAACATTGGGCTTTAGATCCGTTAGTTTTGAAAAATTACGCTCTTCATTACGAAACTAAACAACCTATTCCACAGGCTTTGGTTGATAAAATTAAAAAAGCATCAACATTTAACCAAGGTTATATGACAACCGAATTGGTTTCTGCAGCAGCTTTGGATATGGATTGGCATTCTGTGACTAATGAAAGTCAATTGCTTCCGGTTTTAGATTTTGAAAAACAATCATTAAATAATCACGGATTTACTTTGGCTACTGTTCCTCCGAGATATCACACGCCTTATTTCGCACACATTTGGGGCGGTGGTTATTCTGCAGGATATTACGCTTATTTATGGTCTGAAACTTTAGATAATGACGCTTGGGAATGGATTAAAAATAATGGCGGTCTTACAAGAGAAAATGGTGACCGTTTCAGAAAATACATTCTTTCTGTAGGAAATTCTGTAGATCTTAATCAGGCATTCAGAGATTTCACAGGACACGATCCGGATATTAAGCCGTTGTTGAGAAACAGAGGTTTTATTAAATAAAAAATATCATAAATGATATCAAATATTGGTGTAAAAGCAACCTTCTTTTCATCCATAATTATTCTGACTTGTTTCATAATGAAAAATAAAAGATTTGAAAACAAGTCAGAATCTTTTTATTCAGTAAAATCTGATACCCTCTCTGATTCATTAAAAATGGAAATGAATAAATGGATGGTAGAAGAAAGAAAATATTTGGATTCGGCTTGTCAGGAAGAAACTAAGAGAGCGAAGGATGATATTAGAAAGAACAAACTCGTTTTTTTTCATTATTTTGGAATGGTTGAGCAATATAAAGGAAATATTGAAATGAATGAGCTTTTGAAAAAATATAATATCGAAGTTGATTCTGCATTAACTTATTGTACCGTTCCTTTAAATCTTCAAAACTGCTATGCCAATGTAATGAGTAAGGAAATTGATAAAAGATTTGGATCTAAATTTATTGACTCTTTAAGAAATGTTGCAGAAATAAAATATATAAGGAAAAACCCCGATAAAATTTTCGGATTTGAAGAGTGTGACTGGGTTTCCCGATATCCCGGAGACAAATCTTACGAAGAATTTAGTAAAAGTTATGACAGAGATTTTTGGAAAACTGTAGAATATCCCGATGATTTTGAATATAGAAAAGATAAAGACTCATATTCTTCTATGGGAGCAAATTTCATCTTATATAAAACAGGCAAAATTTCAAATATCAAAATTGATGTTACTTTTCAAAATAAAAAGAATTACAAATATTCATCTTACTTTATTAATCGGCTAAAAGAATTTGTTCAAAACACAAAATGGGTTCCTGCAAAAAGTTCAGGAATACCCGTAAACAGTGAAATGGAAATAACTCTATTTTTTAAATAACTATGAAAAAAATAATTGTAAGCGTACTTATCTTAGGATTTGGAACAATTTATGCGCAAAAAAATAAACCACAAGCTAACAAAATCGATAAAAAACTGGTCGGAATCTGGAAAGGCGGAGAAAAAGATCAGCAAATTGAAGGTGTAGAAAAACTTTGGGTGATGGACAGGAAAGAAGACGGAACATTTACTCTCATTTTTACAACAGTTCAGGATTGTGAAATTAATCAACATGTAGAAAAAGGACAATGGTGGATTGAAAATGGAGAGTTTCATGAGCTGCATTTTGATTCAGGAAATACAGATGTTTATACTTACCAGATTGTTGACAACTCTCATGTAAAATATAAGGCAAAAAGTCTTTCTATGGAAATGGCTGATAAAGAATATACTTTTATAGATACAAAAATAGAAGACGAAAATTAAATTAAATTAAAAAAGCATCCAAATTGGATGCTTTTTTTGTGGAAAGAATTCCTATTAAAAAAATTCGTTTAGTTTTTTAATGACATTAAAATCTTTGCAATTTCCTGTTGGTTATATTTTTTCAATAAAACTTTTCCTTGAGAGTCTAACAGTAAGAAATTCGGATTAGAAGAGATTTCCAGCTTTTCCACATAAGTACGGTCGTTATTTTTACTCTTCACGTTGATCCAGCTTTCCAGGCCTTTTTCTTTTACAAAAGTCGCCCATTTTTTATCATCAGGCGTATTAAGATAAGAAACCGATTGGATATCTACACCAGAATTTTTAAGACTTGCTATATAAGTTGCAATTCCCGGTGTTTCTTCCTGACAATGCACACATTCCGGATCGTAGAACATCACAAAAGTGTATTTTGATTTAGGATAAATATCAGAAAGATTAACCATTGTTTTATCTAATTTTTGCATCTCGGTATTTGCAATAGTACTTCCTATCGGTACAGCTTCCAGAGCAGAAAGTTTAGCAGCGATACTTTTATAGAATGTTTCATTTTTATTGACGCACTTCATATCATTCAGATAGGTATTAAATGTATATTTATAAGCATCATTCATCCCTTTCTGGCTATAATATTCAAGATTTTTAAAGATCCATTTCAGATAAAAAAGATAATTTTTAGAATCACAGTTTTGCTCTTTCAGAAGTCGGTCTACACCGATTTTATAGTTTTCGTTATCAATCGGAAGAATATTAATGTATTTAAACAAAAACTGATACGAGTTCGGAAGTATCTGCATTCTTCTGTCATTAAGATCAAGATCTGCAAGAATAGTGGTTTGCAAGGTTTTTCTATCGTCTAAACTTTCAGGAATTTTCACATTCTTTTTCTCTTCAAGTTTTGTATAAAGATCAAGTGTAGGACTTGGATATTTTTTTTGAACAGCTTTTAAAAGCTCTAATTTTTTCTCAATGTTTCCCGATTGTCTTTCGTAGGTAAGGAAACCAATATTCGGTTCTTGTTCAGCCATAAGTCCTAAAAGCTCGCTTCCTTCAAGGTTAAATGATATTTTTGCACCATTGTTAACCAAAATATTTAAGGCAGATTTATTAGACTTCAGTTCCAATTTATAGATTCCTCCCAAAATCCTCTGTTTTTGAACAAATTTTGCGACTGGTGTTTTGTCACTAATCTTTGCAGAATCTACCATATAAGAATCTGAAACCGTTCCGTTAAATATTTTAAGATACATTACATCTTTTGCAATTCCTTTGGTTTTGATGCTTATTTCATAACCATTTTGCGCTGAGAACAGATTAAAAAATCCGAAAAGTAAAAGGAAGATATTTTTTTTCATTGAAAAAGTATTTACACTTGTAAAGTATCACAAAAATATCAATATCTCTGTAAGAACAAAATAAGTTTTATAAAATTTCATCTTATTTTAATTATTATTTAATAATTTTCTTACTTTTTGATGAATTAAATGAAAATTAAATTTTAAATCTACATTCCAAAACTTTTGCGACTTTTGTACATCAAAAAAATAAAAAGAATGAATTGCCCTTGCTGCTCCGGAAAATTATATGAAGAATGTTGCAAACCTTACCATATCGGAGAAAAAAATGCTCCAACTGCAGAAGCTTTAATGCGCTCCAGATTTTCTGCATTTGCTATCCCGAATGGAAAATATTTAATGGAAACAACTTCTCCCAGCAAAAGACAGTTTCACAATACAAAAGATCTGCAGGAATGGGGAGAAATCAATGAATGGACAAAACTTGAAATCATAAATAAACCCTCGATGAATAAAGTAGAATTTAAGGCATATTACACCGATGAAGACGGAGAAAAACAAATGCATCACGAGTTATCAACATTTAAAATGATTCAAAACCGATGGTATTATGTGACTGGGGAATTTTTAGATTAATATATTCAATCGCAAAAACCTTTAACACATGAGTCACAAAGATTTTTTTCTTGGTTTGAAAATATTTTAGAACACAGTAGAGAAAAAATCAAAGATTTTTAAAATGAGTGTTTCTATTATCATGCATTATTATAAATATGCATACAATGAAAATCTTTGATTTTCAACTCTCAGAGCCTGTTTAAATTTTATTGAGTAATAATTTTATGGCAGATAA
>NZ_JAPDKN010000058.1 GCF_026163565.1 Chryseobacterium sp. YIM B08800 | reverse complement strand
AGCCCTTACTCTTTTTTATTATTCTTTTTTAAACAGGCTCTTAATCTTAAAAATAAGCTTGTTTGTAATTTTTATTATTTCTTTAATAAAAATTACATTATCAATTACTTTTAATATCTTATTTATGTTAAAATATTTCGCAAACTCAATTACATTATTCTTAATTTATAACAACAAAAAAAAATAATTTTTAGTTAAAAAAAATTAAAAGAAAAATTTAAATCCTTTTGCAATAAGCATTTTGGCACATTAATTGAATTTTATGTTTTATCAAAATAATAAACATTAATATTAAAATTATAAATATGAAAAAGTTAATTTTTACAGGAATACTAGCTATCGCAGGATTAGCTACTACAGCAAATGCACAAATTCAAAAAGGTAACTGGATGGTAGGAAGTAGTTTACTTTCAAGTAATTTCGGTTTAAATACTGGTGGAGGTTACAGCATTGCATTACAACCTAAAGGAGCATACTTTGTAGAAGACAACGTGGCTGTCGGTGGTTATGTAAACTTAGGAATTTCTAAAGTAACAAACGGAAGCCCTACAAGATTTGATTATGGAGTGGGTGCTTTAGGTCGTTATTTTCTTTCACCGGGAGAAAAAGGAGTTGATAATTTATTAAATCACGGTAGATGGTTTTTTGAAGGTAACGTAGGTATCGGCGGATCTTCTGTTGAAAGTGGTAACTCAACAACCGGTTTAGATTTCGGAGTTGGTCCTGGTTATTCATACTTTATCACTCCAAACATTGGTCTTGAAGGATTGGTAAAATATCAAGGTCAAGCAGGATTCGGCAATGAAGGATTAAACTCAAACATTACATTTAATGTTGGTTTCAGTATTTATTTACCTACTTCAAAAGCAAAAGCTATTGCTAACGATGTAAGATAAGAATAAACTATTATCATAATAAACAACAAAAGCGACTTAGAAAATTTCTGAGTCGCTTTTTCAAATTAAAACTAAACTATATATAATAAATAAAAAATCTAAGCCTATTTATTGGGTTGCGGCGTGTATCGTAAATAAGGTTTTATTTCGGTCACTCCTTTAGGAAAAATATTTTTGGCATCTTCCGTAGAAATTGATGGCGGAATAATCACATCATCCCCATCATTCCAGTTAACCGGAGTCGCAATTTTATGAGAATCTACGAGCTGAAGAGAATCTAAAACTCTGTTGATTTCATTAAAGTTTCTTCCTGTAGAAGCAGGATACGTAATAATCAGTCTTACTTTCTTTTCAGGATCAATAATTAATAATGAGCGAACTGTTGCAGTTGCAGAAGCATTCGGATGAATAAAATCATATTGCTCAGAAACTTTTCTGTCTTTGTCTGCGATAATCGGAAACCTCACTTCCGTATTTTGAGTTTCGTTAATATCATCAATCCACTTTTTGTGATCTTCTACTCCATCTACGCTCAATGCAATTACTTTTGTATTTTTTTTCTCAAAATCTGACTGCAGTTTTGAAGTAAAACCTAATTCTGTAGTACAAACCGGAGTAAAATCTGCAGGATGCGAAAACAAAATTCCCCAAGAATTTCCTAAGTATTCGTAAAAATCAATATTTCCTAACGATGAGTCTGCCTGAAAGTTGGGTGCGATATCTCCTAGTTTGATTGACATAATATTTTGTTTTATTAGTCTACAAATTTAATAGACTTTTTATTACTGGCAAAATTTTTGCTTAAAAAATATTTTAAAATTTAAAAGATTATTATGGAATATGGCTTAAGCTATTTAGATACAGTGTATAAAGTTTTAGATAATTGGTATATCGCATTTGCCAGGCTCACACCGAAGCTCGTAGTGGGTATTTTAGTTTTTTTATTCTTTCTATTTACCAGTAAATATTTAAGTAAGCTTGCTGTAAAAATCATGTATAAGGTTTTTCCCAACAGTAAAAAGGAAGGATCTGTAATTACAATCATTGGGGTTTTCAGATTTATTATCATGATGATGGGATCATTTATTGCTCTTGAAATCATGGGATTCAGCGGGTTTCTATGGAAGTTTATTGGTAGTTTAGGGGTTGCCGGTGTAATTGCCGGTGTTGCGCTGAAAGATTTAGTTTCAAGTATTTTCTCAGGAATGCTGATTGGGATTGATAAAGCATTCAAAGTAGGAGATTATATTATCGTTAAAGACAATTCGGGAACAGTTTTAGAAATTGGTTTATTAACAACAAAAATAATTAGTGATGATGGAAAAAAAATATACATTCCTAATCAGGTAATTTTTAATGCACCCTTTTCTAATATTACAGCATCACCGCAAAGGAGAATTATTTTAGACTTTGAAATTCCTGCTGATGAAGATGTAAGCAAAGCACAACAAGGGATTTTGGATGTGATAAAAAATATAAAAAATATAGATAAACTTGAAACCGCTGAGGTAAATTTCACCAGTTTAAAACAAGGAATTTTCAATCTTCAGGCAAAATTCTGGATTGCTGCAGGATCAAATATGGTTCACACCAAAAGTGAAGCTTTAGAAAAGATAAAAAAACGCCTCGATGCAGACAATATTCCTTTGGTTACGCCGACAAGCATCAATTTAGTCAATCAGGTTACAGATCAGGGCATTTCTGACAGTAAACCAGAATAGCAAAGCAAAACAAAACCTTCCAAATGCGGAAGGTTTTCTATTTATAATAAATCATCAAAATCTTTAATCTCTGATAATTTTGTCAGTTTTTTTGATTCTAAATTTGTCCAGCTTTCTTCAAAAACTTCATCCGCATCGGGATTATCTTTGTTAATATTATCCTTAACCTGTTGTTTACCCGTTAAATAATTAATACTTGTAATTGTCTGCACCATAGGACCCTGATTGTCGCTGGAATCATATCCAATCAAATAGAAATCTGAATTTCTGTATTGAAAAGTGTACGTCCAATAACCATATCTTCCATGAGCATAATGCACAAATAATTTTCCTTTCTCAACAGACACGTCCAATTCCGGAGCATAATAAACGCCACCATCTTCATTTTCGGATGAGAAACAGGTTTCATTTTTTAAAACCTGATGATATTGATTTCCTTTTTTGAAAAGAATAATCAGTCCTCTTCGATTGCGGTCTAACTCTCCACGAAATTCATGATTAACAAATTTACTTTTATCGGTTCCTTTAATCATTAAAACACAATCTGCAACTCCATCATTATTTAAATCTCCTTCTGTTTTTTCAAAAAGTATAAAACCTTTCGGAATAAAATCTTCGGGTTTATTGGTTATTTCATTTTCAACAGCTGAATCATTTTTAATTGTATCATTGGTTTGTGTTTTAGTTTGTTCTTCACTTTTATTTATCTTCTCTTCTTTTTTACAGCTATGTTGAAAACTAAGTAAAAAAACAGTGATGATTAAGAAAGTTATTTTTTTCATTGCAATTTGATTTATGGTACAATAATAACTAATTTCTAAAAAAATAAACGTACCAGAAAATCCGATACGTTTAATTCAAATTATATTAAAAATTCTTTAAGCCGAATTTCTACTTGCATTAATATTCCCAAACAAAGAACGTGTTACCAATTTTTCGTAAGCTTCTTTATTGCCTTCACCTTTCTGAATTTTCATTAAAGCATATTGCTGAATGCTCAACAAAGGAAGCACAATTCTCTCTCTGATTTTCACCGATTTTCTTGACAACGGATCTTCTTCCTGAAGCTGCTTAAACCCCGTTAATTCAAGCATAATATCTTTTGAAAGATTGTATTCTGCAAATAAAACATTCCAGAATTCACCAAATTTCGGGTTGTTTTTAATGTAATACGTTAACGGGAAATAAGATTTGTTCATACTCATCATTGAGTTTAAAACTAAAGTTTTAAAGAAGTCTGAACCTTTGTATAAATCGATTACTTCTTCAAATCTACCCTGTTCTTTCATTTGCTGCATCGCAAAACCAAACCCGAAAAATCCGGGAACATTCTGCTTCAGTTGCGACCAAGATCCCACAAAAGGAATTGCTCTTAAATCTTCAAATTTAAGTTCGCTGTCACCACCACGTTTTGAAGGGCGGCTTCCAATATTAGTTTTACCGTAGTATTCCAACGTACTCATTTCCTGCAAATACGGAACAAACATCGGATGTGCCTTTAAATCTGAATATTTTTGATAGCTAATATCTGCCAATTCGATAATTAAGGCTCTCTCTTTTTCGGTTAAATCTTTTTTAGAATTTTTGAAAACATCATTCTCAACTCCGGCTGTCAAAAGCTGTTCAAAGTTGTATTTTGCCTGTTCTTTATTTCCGAAAATACTTGTAATGGTTTGTCCCTGAATCGTTAATTCAATTTTGTTATTGGCAATTGTTTTTCCTTGTGATGCGTAGAAATCGTGGGTTTTTCCACCACCTCTTGCAGGAGGTCCGCCTCTTCCGTCGAAGAAAATTACTTTAATTCCGTTTTCTTCAGAAAGTTTGGTAAGAACTTCTTTTGCCTTATAAATTTCCCAGTTTGCTTTCAGATAACCTCCGTCTTTTGTACCGTCTGAAAAACCAAGCATAATCGTTTGCTGGTTTCCTCGTCTTTCCAAATGTTTCTGATAAACCGGGTTTTGATATAATTCATTCATCACATTTTCAGCATTGGCAAGACCTTCCATTGTTTCAAAAAGCGGAACAATATCCATATCAATTTCTTCATCTTTATATCCTGAAATTTTGAAAAATGCATATACATTCATCACATCTTTCACCGCATCAGAATTAGAAATAATATATCGGTTCATTCCACGCAAACCATTGGATTGCTGAATTTCTCTAATTTGAGCAACATTTACGAGTGTATCTGAAACAATTTCATCAAAAGATTCCGTTTCAATTTTTTCTGAAACTTCAATCAGTTTATTGAATTTTTCAACATAATCAGCGTCTGAATTTCCAAAAAGTTTTGCATACACATCATCAATTACTTTCTGGTGAATTCTGCTATCCTGACGAATATCTAAAGTCGCAAAGTGAGTTCCGAAAATTTTCACACGGTCTCTGAAATTCTGAAGCAAATCTAAAAACAGAGAATTGTGCTCGTTGATTAAGATTTTTTCAACATCGTTCAGCCTTTTTAAAATATCTTCCGTAGTAATTTTTTCATTTCTAAAAATCGCAGTGTAAAGTTCATTACTTAGCTGCGTTAAAATTTCAGATACCCCTCTGAAGCTCAACCTTCTTCTTACATCCTTCAGATTCCCGTAATAAGATTTCAGAATTGCGGTACGAAGTTCTTCCGAAACTCTTTTCGTAACAGGTGCAGTGACAAAAGGATTTCCATCACGATCACCTCCCGGCCAAAAACCTAATTGAATAATATCTTCATGCAGATTAAAATGTCCGTTATCAAAAGTTTTTCTGATTTTCGTAAATAATTCGCCAATTGTATCATAATACACGTATCGTAAATAATGAATAATACTCAATGCTTCATCAATCGGAGTTGGTTTTTCTTTATTTACAAAAGGTGTTTTCCCTAGTTGCTGCAAAAGTGTATCAATATTGGTAATAGAATCATCGGTAATTGCCTTTCTTAAATCATGAATGATACGTTGTACCGAACTTGGATAAAACTGAGTAGGGTGCGCTGTAAAAACAACCTTAACCGTGAAATCTTTCAGTTTTTCACGTACTTTTTCAAGCTTATGGTCGTGAAAAGATCTTTCATAAAGATTGGTCACCGTTCCGTTGTCGCTTTCAGAATGCAGCCCTGGAAAAGCAGCATCTTCAATACTATCAAACAAAACCACCTGTCTTTCAATATATTGTATGATTTTAAAAAGCAATTCGAGCTTTTGCTCTTCAGTTTCTAAATCAGTATGATTTTTAAAGAATTCTTCAACAATTTCTACAGGAGTTTTCCCTTCATCATAACCGTTTTTACTTTCTTCACAAAGAAACGGAAGCAACATCCCGATATTGGTCATTTTATCATAAGGCAGGCTCATAAATAATGAATTGTAGATTTGGAACTTATTTTCTACAATCTGCCTGAATTTTTCTGCGCGCTGGTCGTGTATCATATAACAAATGTAATAGATTTTAAATTTATTTGCGAGTAAAATGGTTTAAAATAATATGAAATTTCATGAAAATTAGTAAATAACTCTTCCAAAATTATCTTTAAAATGTATCTTCGCTAAAAACTTAAAAACAAATGGTAAAACAAAAATATGGAACTTTAATATTCTCATTTCTAACTGTACTTTCAGCAGCAATCTCTATTTATTTTTTTGAAAAAGAATTTTTATTTAGCCTTTCTTTTGCTATAGGCTCTATAATATGTGCTTTGTGCGCATACACAGAACATTTGTATGAAAAAGAAAAAGATTTCCAAATTGAAAAGTCTGATTTTTCAACAGAAATGATTATTAATTATTCAAATGTATCATTAGCTATTAGTTTTCTAGGCTATCTGATCTTTATTATTGTCGGAATATATTTTATAAGCCTTGCAGGAACTGATTATCAAAATTATAAGGGTTTTGAATATGTAATGATTGCCATTGCATCTTATTTTATTGTTGCCTATCTTTTTAAAATATTTAAATTATTAAAAAAAGTTTCACAGAAAGATATTTTAATAATTAATAATCAAGGTATTATTTTAAACTCTGAAAAAATGCTTTGGAGTGATATTAAAAACGAAAGATTGATCAAAAAACAAGAGCATAGAGAGCATTCAAAATATGAAGTAGATGTACAATATCTTACGTTGAATTATAAAAACCAAAAAGTGGAATTTCAAATTGATGATCTTGACCAGCAAGATTATAAAATTGAAAAATGTTTAAAATTCTTCAGAGCTAAATTTCAAAAAACAGATTTTAGAAACCCGGAAAAACAAGAAAGAAAAACCGGGATTTCCATTTTTGAAAACATTTTAAAATTAAACGATTTATTTTCTTTACCAGAAAAAGAACTTCAGAAAAATCTTGAAGATATAAGACTTCAAGCCACAAACTATCCTAATGAGTTAAAGTCTTATTGTGAAAGCATTACCGAATTTGAAGAAACAAACCTCGATTCTATCTATTACGCTCTTTCTGAAAATACCGATGTATGGAAAGAGTTTTTGTGCAATGAATTTATAAGACTTTTTGAAATTGCTAAAAAAAGTAATCAGCCAAAAGCAATTTTTAATATTCTTGAGGAAATTTTTTATGATTCTGAACCATCTTCAGCTTCAAGAAAAGTAATTGATTATCTCTACCAAGAACTAAGTAATAATGATGATAAAATTAGGCTAAAAGCACTTATCTCTGTAGATTCTTGGCTTGATGAGGCTGATTTTACTAAAGGAAATATTATCATTCAAAAAATTCAAAAAATGACAAAAGATCACAATTGGAAAATCAGATGGTGTGCTAATGATATTCTTTCATCCTACAATATTTTTACTGATGATGAAATTGCAATACCTTTTCAGGATAAATTGAATGCGAAGTTGAATAATCAATATGAAATAGATTAATAAAATAAACATGAAATTCGGAATTATTTTTTACACCATCCTTGGTATTTTAGCTTTTGCAATAGGAGTTTATCTTCTTCAATTTAATTTTATTATTTCAATTATATTTTTTATTGGTGCATTTATTAATGGCGTTTTTATTCATAAAGAATACAATATTCATAAGCATGATAAAATTGAATACCTAGAAGATACTGTTCCAGATGAAATAGTTATTAAATATTCACGTTCTGGCAGAATTATAGCCATTTCTACGTACAGTATTTTTGTGATGGTAGGAATTCTTTTTCTTTTATCGATTATCATTAAACCAAATTTCGTTTCAATATTTGTATTGATTTTACTAATAGGATTTACAGGTTATTTCATTGTAAAAATAATTTTAGAGATTAAGAAAATATCTAAAATCATGATTTCTATAAACAGAAAAGGGATTCAGATAGAAAATAATCCAATATACGTTTGGAATGAAATACAGCTTGAAAAAATTACATCAAAATATTTAGTAAGCCGAGAATCTAAAAACGATTACAAACCCGAAATTAATTATTTATATTTTTTCCATAATAATGAAAAAATTGAAATCAAGATTGATGATTTTGACATTAGTAATTATCAACTTGCGCAGGTTTTAAAAATATTCAGATTTCGTTACAATAATTCCGGATTATAAATAATTTTGAATACTTCAGTTTAATCATTAATTTTACTTTCGCATCAATTAACCAAATTAAATGAAAAATATATTCTTATTTCTTTTAATGGCTTTTGTTTTCACAGCTTGTGGTGAAGAATGCTATAATGCTCCGCAACCCATCGTTTTTGAGTTTGTAAATTCTAATGATGAAAATCTCATTGCCAATGGAACACTTGGTAATTATTCGATTCAGGATGAAAATCACGTTAGTATACAATTAACTAAAACCGATGATAATAAAATTGTTTTAGAAAATGTGGGGGCTTATAATGGGACAAAAAACTATACTTTTTATTCTAATGTAAAAGTTTTTGATTTTTCAATACAGTCTTCAGAATTTAAAGGAGGTTGCGATGGTTACCAAATCAATAAGCTGACATTTACTGGTATCGCCATTGACGTAACAGACGAAAAAGGATACTATAAAATTACTTTAGAATAATTTTTCATTTTAAATCTCTTGTTGTATTGTAGGAAATTATAAACAAGCAACTTACATTATATTTTTTTTCAACTTTAAGGGAATTTTAATAAAATCTTCTCTTATTTTTTGTAATTTCGTGAGATTCAAATCTAAAAATATCAATTGTGTTTAAAAAAATTTTGCTATTGCTTTGCTTTTCGTTAATTCTAGTTTCGTGTAAAAAAGATTGTTATACTGCTCCCGAAAAAGTAGTTTTTGAGTTTGTAAATTCTACAGGAGAAAATTTAATTCAGAATGGAAGTCTTACAACATACAACATTATGAGAAAAACCGGGCAAGACAGTTATACAAGTGTAGAACTTACACAAACTGACGACCACAAAGTTATCTTAAAAAATGTAGGATTGTTTAACGGAACGCAAGAATATAGATTTACTGCAGCGCCAAATATTTTCTTTTTTTCTATTAAATCATCTGGTGTTACAACGGATTGTGATGGCTTTCAAATTGATAAAATTGATTTTGAAAACGTTGTAGCGACAAAAGAAAACGGATATTACAGAATTGTATTGGATTAAAAATTATGAAAACGAATAAATTATCTGAGCTGAGTATAGAAGAATTAGAATCAAAGAAAAAAATGGTTTTAAGTGCTATAATAGGATTAGGAATTGTAATGATTATTGCATGTTGCCTTCTTTTTTATTTTGCGATGATGTCAAAAAATTTTGCTTTAATCGCTGTTGTAATCGGCAGTACATTGACATTAATGCCGAGTTTTATCAGTATTGGTCAGATCAATGCTGAAATAAAATCCAGAAAGTCTAAATATTTATAATTAGTCAATTTAGTTTAAGAACAGATGAAAAAAACTTTATTTATTCTCATTTTTACTTTTCTAAGCATTTCCTCTTTTGCTCAATACAGAAAAGTTTATTCTTATGGTGATTATCAAAAAAATTGGGCTTTAGTAAAAACCTCGTCTGGAACTTATGGCTTTATTGATCAAAATAAAAAACAGATTGTAGCGCCCATTTACTCTAAAATTGAAAAATTCGGCAAAATACATCCTGATTTTGCTTTGGTGAAAGCTATTACAAATACTTATGGGCTCATTGATAAAAATGGAAAAGAAATTCTTCCGGCAATCTATCAAAACATCGGGAAGTTTGGAGAGCTAAAGAAAGATTTTGCTTTGGTTGAATCTATCAACAACAAATTTGGATTGATCGATTCAAGCGGAAAAGAAGTAATTTCAGCGATTTACAGTTTAGATGAATTAAAATCAAAACTGTAATAGTTTACATAAAATATAATCATACAAATTTTAAAACTTTCTTAACTCAGATTTCGTGTTTCTATTCTTACATTTGATGTAAATAATTTAGAACAATGCTTAATTTCGAGTTTAAAAATCCTACAAAAATACTTTTCGGAAAAGGTGAAATTGCAAAAATTTCAAATGAAATTCCTAAAGATGCCAAAATATTAATGATTTATGGTGGCGGAAGCATCAAGAAAAACGGTGTTTACGATCAGGTAAAAGAAGCTTTAAAAGATCACAATTTACACGAATTTGGCGGCGTTCCTGCCAATCCTGAATATGAAGTTCTTATCAATGCTTTAAGCTTTATCAAAGAAAACAAAATCAATTATCTTCTTGCTGTTGGTGGCGGATCTGTGATTGATGGCGTTAAATTCCTTTCTGCAGCTGCCAATTACGAAGGTGAGCCTTGGGAAATTCTTAAAAAACCGGTTCGTACTTTTGAAGGTGAAGGAATGCCTTTCGGAACCATTCTCACGTTGCCTGCTACAGGATCTGAAATGAATTCAGGATATGTAATTTCAAGAAGAGAAACCAACGAAAAATTGTCTTCAGGTGGACCGGGATTGTTTCCGCAATTTTCAGTTTTAGATCCTGAAGTAATCAGATCAATTCCTAAAAATCAGATTGCAAACGGAATCGCAGATGCTTATACTCACGTTTTAGAACAATATATGACGGCTCCTTCTTCTGCTGATCTTCAGGAAAGAATTGCAGAAAGTATTTTAATAAGTCTTCAGAATGCCGCTCCAAAAGTAATGTCTGAGGAATTTGATTATGATGCTGCAGGAAATTTCATGTGGTGTTGTACAATGGCTTTAAACGGTTTAATCCAAAAAGGAGTGATTACCGATTGGGCTGTTCACGCAATGGGACACGAATTAACCGCTTATTACGGAATTGATCATGCAAGAACTTTAGCTGTAGTTGCACCTTCACATTACCGTTATAATTTTGATGCTAAAAAAGGAAAACTGGCACAATACGCAGAGCGAGTTTGGGGAATTACAGAAGGAAGTACTGAAGAAAAAGCTGAGCAAGCGATTGTAAAACTGGAAGAGTTTTTCCACAGTCTTCAAATTCAGACTAAACTATCAGATTATACTCAAGATTTTGCCGGAACTGCAGAAAGAGTTGAGAAAGCTTTCACTGAAAGAAACTGGCTAGGTCTGGGCGAAAATAAAAATCTTACACCTCAAGATGCTTTCAAAATCGTTGAGATGAGTTATTAAAATTAGGGAATAGATATTAGGGTTTATGATTTAGTTAAAAAAATTAGGGTCATACATTTTTCAGGAAGATGAGAAATTATGAGACTTTAGAAATTTTCCTAAAACCTAAACCCTAAAACCTGTTGCCTAGATTATATTTTCTACAAACATTTGTTTAAAAAACCTTAATTTCATTATAGATATTACAAATTTATTTATATTTTAGCATATTCTTAAATTTGTGAAAATGAAAAAACACTTACTCTTATTTGCCTTTTCTGCATTAGCATTGACATCTTGTGAAGATGATGACGTTCAGGGTTATGAAATGGACATGCTGAAAGGCGAATGGAAAACTGTAAAAACTGAGGTAATATCAGGAAAAGACAATAGCACAGTATTACAAACATTCACTCCTACAGGTTGTGATATCAAAAGTACTACAGAATTCAGAACAGATTATTACGCTTCTTATACAAGTTTTTCAGGAGTAGGTGCAGATTGCACCAGTCAAAAAACAGAAGGAACTTATACATACTCTAATGAGGATAAATTATTGGTTATAAAATATAATAATGACAGCGAAAGAGCATACAGAGTTGATATTCTAAGCAATACAGAACTTAGACTTGTGCAACTGTTTGGAAATGTTGATGTAAATGGAGATATGATTATAGACACCAGTTATATTACTTATAAAAGATAAAAACAATAATATAAGATATAGGCTCCCGTTTTTTACGGGAGTTTTTTTTATATTTACTACTGTAAAAAATTTAGAAACAATGAAGAAGATTTTATCAGTAGTATTGCTACTGACTTTCGCCCTGATTTTCTCTCAGGAAAAACATCCAATGTTCTGGCAAGACATTCAAAATTTCAAAAAATTAGATCAGGAAAATGCACCTCCGAAAAATTCTATTCTTTTAGTCGGTAGTTCATCATTTACAAAATGGCAGGATGTTTCAGACTATTTCCCAGGCAAAACCATTATCAACAGAGGTTTCGGTGGATCAAGATTAACAGATTTAAACTATTTTTCTGAAGATTTATTGAGCCCTTATCAGCCTAAACAGATCATTATTTATTGCGGAGAAAACGATTTTGCCGATGATGCACAATTAAAAGCCGATGTTGTGGTTGACCGTTATAAAACATTCTACAAAAAAATACGCAAGAAATTCCCGGCTATTCAGGTTGATTATATTTCAATAAAATATTCGCCGAGCCGCGAAAATCTTTGGCCTCAAATGAAAGAAGCCAATAAAAAAATTGCAAAGTTTATGAAAAAAGAAAAAAACGCAGATTTCATAGACATTACAAAGGTGATGAACGATAATAACGGAAATATCAGAAAAGATCTTTTTGTAGAAGACATGCTTCACATGACACCAGAAGGTTACAGACTGTGGACGAAGGTGATGAATCCTTATATGAAATAAATAAGATTAAAAAATATTCGATAATTCGAAAAACAAGAGCGATTTCAGTTGAAGTCGCTTTTTTTTCAATTACTTCATTGTCAGTATTTTAAAAAAACATAGTTTTGTAGTAATATACACAAACAAAACTTCGATGAAAAAAAGTTTTTTACTGGCATTTGTCACAATATTTCTATTTTCTTCCTGCAGCAATGATGACAATGAAAATAATCAAACCGCTATAAAACCCATTGTAGGAACTTGGAAAATGAGTAAAACAATGATGATTTCAGGTTCAAATAATGCCATTTTACAGTCAAGTTCTGTTACAGGTTGCGAAGCTCTAAACACTTTCGAATTCGGACAAAATCAAGGCTTCAGTATAAAATATTACACTAAAAATAATATGGAATGCATTGCTGACGGATTTGATACCGGAACGTATCAATACAGCGAAAATTCAAAAATGCTGACTTTTACCTACTCAGATTCTGTGGTAGAATCTGCCGTTGTTCATTCACTTAGCAGTACCGAAATGATGACTGTTGATCATATCGAAGATTACAATAATGATGGCGTAAATGACACCTCAGTTCTTTTATTTAAAAAGCAACAATAAAATTTATACGTTTTAAAATCTACAGAAAACAATATCGGCTTTGAATAAAAAAATGCGCCTCGCTTGAGACGCATTTTTATTATTTCTTTCTCTTAGATTTAGAAATTGCTTTCTGTTGTGATCTATTGGCTCCGAATTTTTTGGGAGCTTTTCTTTTAGAAGGGCCACCCCAGTTTTCTTTTTTATTCTTATCTTTTTTCTCATGGAAAGCTCCTCCACCATCAAAAAGTTTTACCTGAGCCGGATTTTTCATTACAATCTGATCTTCTTCAGATGCAATTTTCTTAGGATTGATTTTCACCTCTTCTGGGAAGTCGATGTATGTCAATTCTTTATCCATTAGCAACTCAATATCTAAAGCCAAATCATCTTCTTTTTTGGTAACAAAAGTTACTGCTTTACCATCTTTATCTGCTCTACCAGTTCTACCAATTCTGTGAATATACTGTTCCGGAACTTCCGGAGTTTCAAAATTCACAACATGGGTAATATCTGAAATATCAAGACCTCTCGCCATTACATCAGTCGTAATTAAACCTCTGATTTCTTCATTTTCAAAGCGTTTCATCGCCTTTAATCTGTAGTTTTGAGATTTATTAGAGTGAATTACATCAAACTCTTTTGGAAAAAGCTCATTAATTTGAGTGAAAAGTAAATCTGCGTGTTTTTTGTTGTTTGCAAAAATCAAAACCTTAGACATATCCTCATTGGTTTTCAACAAGTGTTCCAGTAAATTGATCTTTGTGTTGAAGTTTTCAACTTTATAAGCGGTTTGCTCAATTTTTTCAAGCGGAGTTCCAGATTTTGCTAATGAAATTTCAATGGGGCCTGCGAAATATTCATCCAACATATCATCAACAGCTTCAGTCATCGTTGCTGAAAAAAGAATATTCTGTCTTTTCTCACGCATCATTTCGAAGATATGCGTTAATTGTGGTCTGAAACCTAAATTCAGCATTTCATCAAATTCATCAATGATCAATTTTTGAACTTCTTTTAATGAAATTGCATTATCAATCGCCAAATCCATGATTCTACCAGGAGTTCCTACCAAAATATCACAACCATTGTCAAACAATAGTTTCTGTGTGTTGATATTCTTTCCACCAAAAATTCCGATTACTCTTGCAGTAAGGTTTTCCGTCAGTTTTTCTACAATTTCTGTTACCTGAACAACCAATTCTCTTGTAGGAACCAAAACCACCACGGTAGGATTTCCGTTTTTATTGTATTTCCATGTTTTTAAAACCGGTAATAAATAAGCTAACGTTTTTCCTGTTCCCGTTTGTGCAATTCCCATCACATCTCTTCCCGAAAGAATCGGACCGATACTTTTTTCCTGAATTGGAGTGGGCTCAAATAAATTTAAATCTGCTAAAACATCAAGAACTTTAACCGGAAGGTCAAAGTCTGCAAAAGTGAGTTTTTCCATTTTGCAAAGATAGGTAATTAATTTTTGTATTTTTAGACTGGAAGATGGATGTTTTTGTCCCACAGATTTCACGGATTTACACAGATGACCATCTTATATTTCGATTATAACACATCGAATTTTTGAATATATAATTCGTGCATCCGTGGCAATTTTTATTTTCAAACCTCTGTGAAAATCTGTGCTATCTGTGGGAATCTTCTTTTCTTGAAATTCTCAATAAAAGAATGATAACAAGTAAAACTGAAAAGCAAAATCCCAAAACAGCAACCAAAGACATCTCTCCAATTCTTGGCCCAGATTCTGAAACAAAAACAATGGCTGTTGCAATAATATTCGCTCCTAAAATCATCGCCAAAATAAGATTCACAATGCTCGATTTTATTAACTGATTAGTCTTTTCAATATTTTTTATTTCACTCGAAATTGTAAAACTGTTATCATCTAATTTCTGCAACACAGAACGAAGTTCTTTAGGTATTTCATCCACATTATCGGTGAAAGTCATCACCTTTTCCATTCCTGTTTTCAGGAGTTTTTTGGGACTTATTTTCTTGGTTAATATTTTTTTTGTGTAGGGATGCAAACTTTTCACAATATCCAGATCAGGATTAATCGTTCTTCCCACACCTTCTATCAAACCAATTCCTTTAAATAAAAGATAAAAATAATCGGGCATGTACAACCTATTATCTTTCAGAACATCTTTCATTTTATTGATGATAATATGCGGATCAATATCTTTCAAAGAAGTGCTGTGAACGAAATTTAAAACTTCTTCAACATCATTTTCAAATCTTCTTTCATCAGGAATTTCATAGCTCACCGCCATTTTTTTAAGATGACGAACAATTTTATGAGAATTTTTAGCAACAAAAGCCACAATTAAACTTTCCAAAATCTCTTTGTCATTCGGCTGAATTTTTCCAACAGCACCGAAGTCAATGAAAACAACTTTTCCATCTTTTTTCACTAAAATATTTCCTGCATGAGGATCGGCGTGGAAAAATCCGTAATCTAAAATCTGTGAAACAAAAAGCCTTAAACCGACTTCCGAAACAACAACTGGATCGATATTATGTTTTAACAATTCGTCCTTATCAGTCACTTTAATGCCGTCGATAAATTCCATACACAAAACATTGTTGTTGGAAAATTCATCATATACCTTCGGAACGTAAGTTTCTTTATTATTTTTAAAATTTAAAGCAAACTGTTGGATATTATTTCTCTCATTTACTAAAGAAACTTCTTCCAGCAAAGATTTTTCAAAAGTGGAAATCGCCTGTTTAAGATTGAGTTTGGCACCGATTTCAGAATAAGTGGAAATAAGTTTCACCAAATCTTTTATTAATAATAAATCATCTTCAATAACTGATAAAACATCCGGTTTTTTGATTTTCAAAATGACGTCTTCACCAGAAATTAAAGTCGCTTTGTAAACCTGAGCGATAGAAGCGGTTGCCAAAGGTTTTGCAATAATTTCCGAGAAATGTTCTTTCGGAATAATATTAAATTCATTTTCAAGAATCTCCTCTACATTCATTTCTACCACTTCTACCCTGTCCTGAAGCTTTTGAAGTTCCTGAATCAGTTCCGGTGGAAGCAGATCTTCACGATTGCTAAAAGTTTGCCCAAGCTTTACAAAAGTGGGACCCAACTCTTCCAAAGCAAGACGAATTCTTTCGTAAACCGTTCCTTTAGATATAATTTCATCAGACTGCGCAAAATCCCCTTCCGGTTTTTTGCCCATTCTTGCAATCATATCTTTGAATCCGTATTTGCTTAAAACGGAAATTAGTTTTGCCGATCTTTTGAGTTTTCGTTGCTGCTTATCAAACATATTGTAGTGAGAGTAAATTAAATTGCAAGTTACGTTCAAAAATTATTCCTTTTGAAAATTTTAATTTAAATTCTAAAAAAGATTTATATTTTTGATTTATGTTGAAAAATTTGATTTTAATCTTAATTCTTAGTCTTATTATAAGCTGTATTTCAAGAAAACACACACAATATGTTTTACATGGAAATTATGTTTTAACAAAAGCAAAATTCTTTAAAATAGAAACCAAAAACGGAATTCATATTTTTCATTTTAAAAATGATTCTATTGAAGGTATTTTCACTAAAGTTGTGGATACGAGTTTTACGAATAAAAATTATCGTGAAATCAAGCTTAATAAAAAATATACTTTGTATTTACAAAAACAAGTTTACGCTAACTTAAGAACAGAAATCGGCCAGGAAACTATAATTGATAATGGTATTTTGATATGGAAAACAGGAATGAAATCCCAGCATTTTGTCGATTGTGAAAATATTACGGGAAATCTAATAAATCCAAGATTTACACTCTTAAAATATATCGATCCGAATCCTGTAAAATATTGATTATGACGAAATATATTTATCTCATTATAGTTCTAATGTTTGTTTCATGTAAAGCTTACAAAATAAAAAATGTTTACTTTAAATCTGAAACACTGAAAGTTAATTCAAAAATTGTCAGAATAGATTCCACAGAAAATGATTATGTTTATTTTCTGAAAAATGATACGATGCAAGCTTTTTTTACTAAGGCTAAATCATGCTTAAAAAATTTTGAAACTCTAATTGACACAACAAAAAAATATCAGTTAACTGTTCAAAGTGATGCAAAATTCAACTATTTATCAAAAACTTACAGTGAAGTTTATTATCATGAAGGCATCGATACATCTTTTAATTATAAAGATTATAGATTGATACTTTTAGACAGTCCTGATATCTGCGGAAAGACAGTTGATTGTAAAGAAAACCTTAAATTTAAAGAAAAGTTTTTCGAATCAATAAAATTCATTGACACATTAATTTATTCCATTCAAGGAAGAAAATTTCATGAGGCTTTAAATTTCATTTCGAAATACAGTCATGTTTCATCCGAGAGCATGCTTAATTACGCCAGAACATATCCTGGAGGGGTTTACGAAAAAGATAGAAAAATTTGGATCGATTGGTACGAAAAAAACAAGTGTACAAATATTCAGTTTAAAGAATAGTTTAAATCACCTTAAAAACCGTCAACAACAAAATTAAAGTTTGCCATCCTAAAATCAAATAGAAAAATAGTCGGCTTGGCTCTGAAATATCTTTAAGCTTATCAATAATTTTAGTTTTTAAAATCTCAGTAAAGCTTACGTTTTCATCTTTAAAATCTATTTCGTCAAGTTCCACTTTTTTAAAACCGTAAATAATGATTTTTTTGAACCATTTATTTTCTTTAGAATCTCTTATTTCCTGTAAAATCTTTAACTGAAGCTTCGCTTTATCTGTTCCCTTCTGAAATAATTGGGGCTGATTGGCTTTTACTTTATTTAAAATCCTGTCAATCATCGGGAAAAGTATTTGTTCGCCTTTATCAGCGATCAATCTATTGATCGTGCGAGCTATCACATATTTATTTCCTAATGTGAAAAGTAAAAATGGAGCTCCAAAAGCAGTCAGAATAGTTAATCCAAAAGAAATTGGTCTTGCTGCAAACAATACTAAAATAGCAGCTTGCCCATTGGTATGAACGGGACCACCCCCATTATTAAAAGTTTGAGCAATAATTAAAATGATTGTAATGACGCATAAAATAGCAATAGAAATTTGCCCGATAAGATTGATCTTAAGGAAGCTAAATGTCGCACGGCTTAGAAGTTTGGCAACATATTTAAATTCATCATTAATACTGTTTTTAGATTTTAATTTATCTATCATCTGTGAAAATTTTGGAAATGTAAATTACAGAAATTTTGGCAATTATTGTTTACCTAAATTTCTGCAATTCATTATTTTCACTTATTCAGATTCAAAAAAAATCTTAATTCAAAGAAAAGAGTTTCAAATTATATGAATTAATCCTCTCTAACAGACAAATTTATTTCACCTAAATATTAAGTTGTAAGCTTAATAGCTTTAAATTAAGGTTTAAAAAATCTATTCTTCAAAAACATATTCATTATAATGTCCTAAAAATTTCACATTAGAACCTAATGAAATAATCTCATCGATTGCATTTTGAGACAGAACATTGTGCCATTCACTTGCTACATTGATGAAGAAAAAATAATTTCCCAAACCTGTTTTCAGTGTTCTGCTTTCGATTTTAGAGAGATTCATTTTTCGCCAAGCAAAAACAGAAAGTACCTGATGAAGACCTCCTGCATGGTCTTCGGGAAGTGTAATGATTAGAGAAGTTTTTTCTGAAGTTCTGGGTAAAGGAATATTTAAAGCTGATCTTGTTTTTGAGATTACAATAAACTTGGTATGATTCTGTTCAAAATCCTGAATATTTTCATGAATTATTTTTAAACCATACAATTTTGCAGAATATCGGTTGGCAATTGCTGCCCATTTTTCCTGAGAGTTTTCAGAAACCAGCTTTGCTGAAGCTGCTGTAGAACTGAAATCCTGCGACGGAATATCTTTAAAATTTTCGTGTCTGAAATGAAAAGTCTGCGCCAAAGCTTGAGGATGTGAAATCACTTTCTCAAAAGTTTCGTTATCGGGATGGATCATCAAATGATGCGCAATCGGCATCACCAATTCGGTTTCAATAAAAACCTCAAAATCATAGAGATAATCGAGGGTCATCGAAACTGTTCCTTCAATAGAGTTTTCTAATGGAACTACGGCTTTATCTACTTCATTATTTTTCACCGCATTAAAGCAATCTAAAATACTCGACTGAGGAACTAATTCTTCACTCGGAAAAATCTGAGACGCTGCTAATTGTGTGAAACTGGCTTTTGGACCGAGGTATGCTATTTTCATAGGACAAATGTAGAAAATATTGAATAAAAATAATTTTTATTACATTTTTTATTCCTTGTATTTATAGGTTTCATTTTTTAATTTACCATTCTCTTGCTGATCTATTTCGATGTATACATCTTCAGAAATAGGTTTACCTCTATTTTTTAAAATATCAAATTTAAGATTAACCAAACTATTCTCAATTTTCTTTATACAAAACAGATATTCATCTTTATCATAATATTTATCAATTTCCTTCTCATCACGAACCATTTTAACCTTAGATATTTTGCCTTTCTCTCCAATGGTTATGACATATTTATCAGAACAATCAAAATCTTTATCATTTTTAAAATTAACTTTACTAAGAAGTTTAAAAATAATATCAGAAATTTTATTTTTATTTAATCTATTGTAACCACCCTTCACTTTTTCGTAATTATCTACGTTGTAATCCTTTATTAAATTTCCGTTGCTGAAATCAAGTACTTTTTCGTTTCGGAAAATTCTCCTTAAAAAAAATATATCTTCTCGTAAAATATTTTTTTTATGAAAATTCTCAGTAAAATTAATACTCCCGGAAAACCAATCCATCAAAACTCTTCCATTAATAACTTTATCTCCAAAAATCTCTTTCATTCTCGCCAAAGAATCTCCATTAAACCATCTGTTTCTATATCTTGAATTTCCACAATCAATCATACCTGATAAATATAGTTTATTATCAATAACTTCATAAACTCCTTGATAACCACGCCAACATGACAAAGGAATAAGTTCTCCTTTAAAACTAAATTTTGCTAATTCATCATCATTAAATTTTTCTTTTAGATACCTTTCAATCAATAAATTATAAGTTGGAATCGTATCATTCTTATAAATAATTAAATCTGGCGATTGAGGACTTGCAATCGCTTTTAACGACAAAAGAAATAACAATAAAATTGTTAAATTATATTTCATAAAATTGTGGTAAAATTTATTTTAAAAATACATAAAAAATCCCGCCAAAAAAGGCAGGATCTATATTTAAAAATTCAAGTCAAGATTATTCCCACTCGATTGTTGCAGGTGGTTTGCTTGAAATGTCGTAGGCTACTCTGTTGATTCCTCTTACTTCGTTGATGATTCTGCTTGAAACCGTATCTAAAAACTCGTAAGGAAGTTTGCTCCAAGTTGCTGTCATAAAGTCGATGGTGTTTGCAGAACGAACAACCGCAGTATATTCGTAAGTTCTTTCGTCCCCCATTACTCCTACAGATTTTACAGGAAGAAGTACCACAAAAGCCTGAGAAACTTTCTCATACAAATCGTTTTTGTACAATTCTTCGATGAAAATATCATCCGCTTCTTGTAGAATTCTTACTTTTTCAGCGTCTACAGCTCCTAAAACTCTGATTCCCAAACCTGGACCAGGGAAAGGGTGTCTGTGTACCAAATGATGAGGAATACCCAATTCTTCACCTACTTTTCTTACTTCGTCTTTGAATAACTCTCTTAAAGGCTCCAATAATTCGAACTCCATATCTTCAGGAAGCCCACCCACATTGTGGTGAGATTTGATCACTGCAGATGGACCATTTACAGACTGACTTTCAATCACGTCAGGATAAATTGTTCCCTGAGCTAAGAATTTAGCCCCTTCAATTTTATGAGATTCTTCATCAAAAACGTGAATAAATTCGTTCCCGATAATTTTTCTTTTAGCTTCAGGATCATCAACTCCGGCCAATTTAGATAAGAATCTTTCTTTAGCATCAACAAGTTTAATGTTCATATGGAAATGCTCACCGTAATTCTGCATTACTTTTACATCTTCATCTTTTCTCAATAATCCTGTATCAACAAAGATACAAGTCAGTTGATCACCGATCGCTTTGTGAATCAACACTGCAGCAACAGAAGAATCTACTCCTCCTGAAAGACCCAGAATCACTTTCTGATCTCCTACTCTTTCTTTAATTTCTGCAACTGTTTTTTCGATATAATTGGTCAGTTTCCAGTTTTTCTCTGCATTACAGATAGAGAAAACGAAATTTTCTAACATTTTACCACCTTCTTCTGTATGAGAAACTTCCGGATGAAACTGTACACAATAGATTTTTTTATCTTCATTAGAAATTGAAGCAATTACACCAGATTTTGCATTTAATTCAAAACCTGCAGGTAATTCTCCAACCTCGTCAAAATGGCTCATCCAAACGATAGAATTATTGGTAATGCCATTTAATAAAGAAGATTCTTTTATAATCTCCAAGTGCGCTTTTCCGTATTCGCCTTTTTCGCCTTTATGTACTTTACCGCCCAAAAGATGTGCGGTAAGCTGCATTCCGTAGCAGATTCCTAAAACAGGAATTCCTTGTTCGTACAATTCTTTTTCAACTAAGTGTGCATTTTCTGCATTTACAGAGCTTGGACCTCCTGAAAGGATAATTCCTCTCGGTTGCTTTTCTAAAATTGTTTCTAATGGTGTATTGAAAGGTAAAATTTCAGAGTAAACCCCCATCTCACGGATTCTTCTTCCGATAAGCTGGTTGTATTGTGATCCGAAATCTAATATGATAATACCGTTATTCATTTTTATAATTGATTTTTTTAAATGATATCAGATTTAAGACATCAGACAACAGATTTTTTAGTCTGAAATCTAGAATCTTGTATCTAATATCTAAATTCTAACTGTTTTACAAAAAAAGACTTGGAATAGCTCCAAATCTTTTTTCGTGATTTTATTTTAAAACTTTCCGATGTCTTCTCTGTAGAAGCCGTAATCGAAATGTACGTGACTTGCGTCTTCGTAAACTTTTTTGCGGGCATCTTCGTAAGTAGCACCTGTTGCAACGATATTTAAAACTCTACCGCCGTTAGAAACTACTTTATCTCCTTTTTTGATGGCACCTGCATATAAAAGCTGACTGTGTCTTACTTTTTCTTCACCAGTGATTTCAAAACCGGTTTCGATATTTCTAGGATAACCTCCTGAACACATTACAAGACAAACTGCTTTTTCGTCTTTGAATTTAAGTTCAATTTCTTTTCCTTCCATACAGTCGTTAATTACATCTAACAGATTATTTTCCATTAATGCCATCAAAACCTGAGTTTCAGGATCACCGAATCTCATGTTGTATTCTAGTAAGTAAGTTCCGTTTTTAGTAATCATCAATCCGAAGAAAATCATTCCTTTGAAAGTGAAACCTTCAGCTTTAAGACCTTTTACGGTTGGGTTCAAAATATTATTTTCGAAATCAACGTAATGTACTTCTGTGAATTCAGGGCTTGGAGCCACAGAACCCATTCCTCCTGTATTTGGACCCGTATCGCCGTTTCCTACTTTTTTGTAATCTTTAGCAGCAATACAAGGGAATATTTTTTCACCATTTGAGAATGCAATAATTGAAGCTTCAAAACCTACCAAATGCTCTTCGATAACCAAACGGATTCCTGCATCGCCATAGATTCTTCTGATCATGAAATCGTGAATCGTAGCTTCTGCTTCTTCCAAAGTTTCGCAGATTACAACACCTTTTCCACCAGCAAGACCACTTGCTTTAATTACTAAAGGATATTCCTGCTTCTGAACATATTCTTTAGCTTCAGGATAAGAATCAAATACCACAGCTTTCGCCGTTTTAATATCATAGGTCTGCATAAATTTCTTAGAGAAAGCCTTACTTCCTTCAAGACTTGCTACTTTCTGATTCGGACCGAAAACTTTAAGACCATGTTTCTTAAATTCGTCCTTCAAACCAGCTACCAAAGGAGCTTCGGGACCTACAATTGTAAGATCTACTTTCTCCTTAATTGCAAAATCTCTAAGTTCTTTAATCTCTGATAAATGAACATTTTTTCCTATCGCACCAGTAGTTGCATTTCCGTTGGCGAAAAACATATGACTCACTCTAGAATCCTTCTGAAGTTTTGCTGCCAAAGCAGATTCTCTTCCACCTTCACCTATGATTAATATTCTCATACTTTATTTATTATCTAGTCTATTTTACAAATATATAATTTTGAATGCTATAAATACAATCCCAAATTACTTTTTAATTCTATTTTAATTAATGGAAAAAATGTCTAATTCCTGTAAACATCATCGGAATTTTATGCTCATTTGCGGCATCGATGCTGTCTTGGTCTTTTACACTTCCTCCCGGCTGAATAATTGCCGTAATACCTTCCTGAGCGCAGAAATCTACCACATCACGGAAAGGGAAAAATGCATCAGAAGCCAAAACTAAGTCTCCTGAGAATTTTTCTTTTGCTCTTTCAATTGCTTGTTGGGTTGCCCAGATTCTGTTCACTTGTCCGCCGCCGATTCCGAAAGCCTGAATTCCGTTAGAAACTACAATCGCGTTAGATTTCACATATTTTACAACTCTTTGAGAGAATAATAATGCTTTTTTCTGCTCCTCAGTAGGCTGTGTTTCAGTAACTACTTTAATATCATCAGAGAAAATACTGTCGTTGTCCTGAACTAAAATTCCACCGTCAACCTTCACCCAAGTTTGTTTGTCTGAAACAGGGTTTACAATTTTTATAATTCTTAAATTTTTCTTTTTTCTTAAAACTTCCAAAGCTTCTTCATCAAAATCCGGAGCCATTACGATTTCAAGGAATGTTTTGTTTAATTCTTCAGCTGTTGCCGCGTCAATTTTGTAGTTCATTGCAACAATTCCGCCAAAGATAGAAACAGGATCACATTCGAAAGTTTTCTGGTAGGTTTCTAGAGCTGAAGTTCCGATAGCAACGCCACAAGGTGTAGAATGTTTTACCGCACAACAAGCCATTTCTTCTTTAAATTCTGTAACTACTTTCCAGCAAAGATCCATATCGCGAAGATTATTGAAAGACAATTCTTTACCTCCCAATTGTTCGAAATCTTTCATCGCTCCATTTTCGAAAGTAGAAGTGTAATAAGCTGCCGTTTGATGCGGATTTTCACCATATCTAAGGTCAGCAACTTTTTTGTAAGAAGCACTTAAATAAGTTGGATAATCTTCTTCTAAAAGCATTCTTGAAATTGCTGCATCATAAGCCGAAGTAAGATTAAATACTTTTCCTGCCAATTTTTTACGAGTTTCGATGTACGTGTCACCGTTTTGTTCCATTTCGATTTTTACGGCTGCATAATCTTCAACATCAGTAATTACCGTTACCGAATCAAAATTTTTGGCTGCTGAACGAAGCATTGAAGGGCCTCCGATGTCGATAAATTCTACTTTTTCGTGTAAAGAAATGTCTTTGTTTACATTTTCGAAAAACGGATAAAGGTTTACGATTACCATATCGATCAAGCCAATTCCGTGTTCCTGAACGGTTTTCATGTGTTCTTCGTTTGAACGAACCGCCAATAAACCACCGTGAACTTTCGGGTGTAAAGTTTTCACTCTTCCATCCAACATTTCAGGGAAATCTGTTACTTCATCAATCTGAATGGGATTTAAACCAGCGTCTTTCAAATGTTTGAATGTCCCGCCTGTAGAAATCAATTCATAATTTTGGGATTCTAAAAACTGTGCGAATTCTGTTAATCCGCTTTTGTCAGAAACACTGATCAAAACTCTCTTGCTCATAGATTTTTCATTTTTGCAAGCGAAAACCGCAAGACTGCGATTTTCACTCATTTTTACTTTCATTTTCAGCATAGGGTTTCACCCTACACTTGGTTAAATCGTCCTTTTTCAGGACTTTTCAATTTTTACTTTTTACAGTTATTTCAAACTGTAGACCGGTTCTTTCACCTCCGATCTTACTTTTACTTAGATTTTTTACTTTTTTCGAAATATTTTTTTATCAATCTAAGTGTGTCTTTATACTGAATTTTATTTTTGAGAATCAACATCTTTTATAAAATTGATTACCCCATTCATAAAAACTTTTTGGTCGTCCCACATTGCAAGATGGCTTCCGTTCGGACAATACAAATATTTTCCATTTTTTACCATTTTACTTTGCTCTTCCATTGCTTTAGGATCCATCGTGTCGTATTTTGCACCGATCATTAATGTAGGAACGGTAATTTCTTTCAAACGATTTTTAATGTCCCAATTTGCCAAACGACCACTGATTCCAAACTCGCTCGGACCTTGCATTAAGGTATAAACCTGCTCGTTTCCGTGTTTCAATGCGCGGTTTAATCCATCCGGCCATTCTTTCAAGCGGCAAACGTGCTCGTGGTAAAAGTTGGGCAGCAACAATTCCATATAACGTGGGTTTCCAAAATCTTTTTTAGCTTCAATAGCTCTAATTTCTTTCAAAATTTCGGGCTTCATTTGCTTGGCTAAAACTTCCTCAGCATATTTCCCGTATTCCGGAGCGCTCGCTACCATATTGGCAACCAATAAACCTTTTAAGTTTTTTTGGTATTTCAAAGCGTATTCCATTGCTAAAATTCCGCCCCAAGAATTTCCCAACACATAAAAATTAGATTGGTCTGCACCAATTGCTTTTCTCACCTGCTCTACTTCTTCTACGAAACGATCTGTCGTCCAGAGACTTTCGTCTTTCGGCTGATCGCTGTAATAAGATCCCAATTGATCATATTCGTAAAACTCAAAACCTTCTCTTTGAAAAAAAGTTTCAAAGCATTCCATATATTCGTGCGTCATTCCGGGACCTCCGTGTAAAAGCAGAACTTTTATTTTCGGATTGTTTCCAAAACGCTTCGTCCAGACTTTAAAATTTCCAACCGGAGTTGTAATTGGAATCATCTTCACGCCGCCCGATTCGATGGAATCGCCATAATTAAAATAATTTTCGGCAAAATCGCCTTGCTTTTTTTCTGTATTCTGACTGCACGAAATGATCGTAAAAACGGTCAAAAGTGAAATAATAATTTTTTTTGTCATTTGTGATGGTGTTTTTTTTATTGTTTTTTTATTTGAAATTCGTTTGATTTCTCAAAACTTTATCAATCGCTTTTGGAAAAATTTCATATTCAATTTTATGAACTTTTTCGGCTACAGTTTCAGGCGTATCATCTTCTGTAACTTCAAATGATTTTTGAAGAATAGCTTCTCCTTCATCAATTCCGGGAGTTACGAAATGTACGGTTGCTCCACTTTCTTTTTCTTTGGCTTCAATCACAGCATTGTGAACGTGATGTCCCCACATTCCTTTTCCTCCAAATTTTGGAAGCAAAGCAGGATGAATATTGATTATTTTTCCGCTCCAATTTTCACAAAACTCAGGTTTTAAAATTGATAAAAATCCTGCTAATACGATTAAATCTGTATTTTCGGGAATGATTTTACTCAATTCGCTGCTGAAGTTTTTCCCTCTCGGAATCAAAACGTTTTCTATGTTATGATTTTTTGCTCTTTCCAATCCAAAACATTCTCTGTCGGCAACTACCAAAGATACTTTTGCATTTTGGATTTCTCCATTTTCAATAGTATCAATAATTCGCTGAAGATTGGTTCCTGAACCTGAAACTAAAATGACTATATTTTTCATTTTTATTTTGTGAGCCTTGTCAAGGTTTGAAACCTTGACAAGGCTTTCTATATTATTAACTAGCCCCGATTGCAGCGGCATCCTTTTTCTGAAATGGCTTTGTAAAAAAGCGTTGGCGAAAAAGATATAGCGGAAAGCGGGATTAAGCTCCTAAAATTTTAAATCTATCTTTTCGCTTCCTTCAGTGATTTCTCCGATTTCGTAAGCGTCGTCAAGAAGATGTAAAACTTTTTCTGCGTGTTCTGCATCAACAACGATAATCATCCCAACTCCCATGTTGAAAGTTCCGAACATTTCTTCGCGAGCAACACCACCTCTTTTTTCTAGTTCCAACATAACGCTTGGAATCTGAATTTTTGAAGCATCAATGGAAGCACACAAACCATCACCGATAATTCTTGGAATATTTTCGTACAAACCACCGCCTGTAATGTGAGCAATACCTGCAACTTTTACTTCTTCGATTACCTTATGAATATCTTTATAATATAGTCTTGTAGGAACCAAAAGTGTTTCGTACAAAGGTTTTCCTTCGAATTCTTCATTAAAATCCGGGAAAACTTTTCTTACCAAAGAAAATCCGTTTGAATGGAAACCTGAACTTGGCAAAGCAATAATTTTGTCACCCGATTTGATTTTTGAGCCGTCAATAATTTGATCTTTTTCAACAATTCCTACGCAGAATCCTGCAACATCGTAATCTCCAGGCTTGTACATTCCCGGCATTTCGGCAGTTTCACCACCGATTAATGCGCAGTTGTTGTCTTTACAAGCTTCTACCATTCCTAAAACGATTTCTGCAGCAATTTCGGAATCTAATTTTCCACAAGCCAAATAATCCAGGAAGAACAATGGTTTTGCACCGTGACAAAGAATATCATTGGCACACATTGCGAAACAATCAACCCCGATAGAATCGTATTTTTTTGAGTCTAAAGCCACTTTAAGCTTCGTTCCTACTCCATCCGTTCCGGAAACCAACACGGGATTTTTGTAACCTCCGATTTCGTAGAAAGCTCCAAAACTTCCCAAATGATTCAAAACATTGGAATTGTGAGTTTCACCCACCGCTTTTTTGATCTTGTCAACGGTTTTGTAACCTTCTTCTTTGTCTACTCCTGCAGATTTGTACGTGTTGCTCATGTTTTATTTAGATTTTTTAGATGTTAGATTTCAGATTTTAGACTTAATAAATCTTGTATCTGATATCTTGTATCTCTATGTCTTTTTAATATACTTTTTATTCAAATTTAGAAAACAAAAAAGCCGACAATCTTGGTAGATTATCGGCCGTTATTTTATTTCAGAATTTCAGAGTCCACAATTTTCCCTTTTTCGGAGAAACATTCTTTAAAAGTGGTCTGAATTTTCATTACTTTTTCTTTTTGCAAAGATATTAATTTTATATTAATTTTCAAATGCTATTTTTCTAAGATTATTTCAACAGCAGAAATCTTATTTAATTTCTCCTGTAACTCACTGTTTTTATCGATGTTAGAAACTTTTTTATTTTCTTTATCGAAGTTATCATTAAAGAATGGAAGCGTGAAAGTATCGATAATATTCCCTCCATGTAGCGGAAAACGCTTTTCTGCAGCTTCTAAAACTCCCAAACCACCTCTTCCACCAGGAGCTGTAGCCATTAACAACATTGGTTTTTCGTTCCAAACCGCTCTGTCTTTAATTCTTGAAGTCCAATCGAAAACATTTTTAAAAGCAGTGGAATATGTTCCGTTGTGCTCTGATAAAGAAACTAAAAGAATGTCTGCAGCATCAATTTTTTCTGCAAAGTTTTTTGCTTCCTGAGGAACTCCACTTTCCACTTCGCGCTGGTGTTTGTAGATTGGCATTTCAAAATCGTTCATATCTACGATTTCCACTTCTGCATTTTCGATTAATGAAGCTGCATAAGAAACTAATAATTTATTGATTGATGTTTCGGAATTACTTCCTGCTACTGCTAAAATTTTCATTGTATAATTTAAATTTGTCTAAGTTTTAATGTATTATTGTGGAAGTAGTA
>NZ_JAPDKN010000057.1 GCF_026163565.1 Chryseobacterium sp. YIM B08800 | reverse complement strand
AACTAATAATTTATTGATTGATGTTTCGGAATTACTTCCTGCTACTGCTAAAATTTTCATTGTATAATTTAAATTTGTCTAAGTTTTAATGTATTATTGTGGAAGTAGTATTTAAACCACCCCGTCAAAAATTCTTTCGAATTTTCGCCACCCCTCCAAAGGAGGGGAATTTTTATTCGGCAAAAATATTTTAATTATTTTAAATAAGAGGGTAATTCCATAGGAACTTCCATTAAAAGAATTTCGGTGTCTTCTGTTGCTTCGATGTTGAAACTTTGGGTATCCCAAATTCCTAAGCCATCTCTTTCTCCTAGAATTCTGTCGCCTACTTTTGCACTTCCTTTTAAAACAAAAGCATAAACGCCATTTCCTTTTTTGTTGAGCATATAGTTTTTTCCGTTTCCTTTGGTAAATTTAGCCAAATTGAACCATGCATCCTGGTGAATCCAAACTCCGGCGTCGTTTTTATTCGGTGATAAAATCTGTTGGAATCCGTTGTTTTTTTCTCCGTCTGCAATACTTATTTGGTCATATCTTGGTTCAACGCCAACTTCTCTTGGAAAAACCCAGATTTGTAAGAATTTTACAGCTTCATCTTTATTTTTATTATACTCACTGTGCATAACGCCAGTTCCGGCGCTCATTACCTGAATTTCTCCTTTTTTGATTACCGCAGTGGTTCCCATAGAATCTTTATGTTCCAAATCTCCTTCCAACGGAATTGAAATAATTTCCATGTCTTTGTGTGGGTGTGTTCCGAAACCCATTCCTTGAGAAACGGTATCGTCGTTCAACACTCTTAAAACTCCGAAATGTGTTCTTTCAGGATTTTGGTAACCTGCAAAGCTGAATGTATGGTAAGAATTTAACCAACCATGATTGGCATGACCTCTTGAATCTGCTTTGTGATAAACTGTTTTCATATTTTTATTACCCGTAGTGCATTTGGTTTAGATTGAATAAAAGTTGTGCAAA
>NZ_JAPDKN010000056.1 GCF_026163565.1 Chryseobacterium sp. YIM B08800 | reverse complement strand
CTGCCATAAAATTATTACTCAATAAAATTTAAACAGGCTCTAAAATAACATGGAAAAATTATTAGAAAAATTCGGAGCTACTTCGAGAGAACGTGTAGAAAATGCACTTCTAAAATTACAACAAGGAAAAGGCATCCTTTTAGTAGATGATGAAAATCGTGAAAATGAAGGCGACATCATCTTTCCCGCCTCCACCATTACAGAAAAAGACATGGCACTTTTAATTCGCGAATGCAGCGGAATCGTTTGTCTGTGTATTTCGGAAGAGAAAAGCAAACACCTTAATCTTCGTCCGATGGTGGAAGCCAACAATTCAAAAAATCAAACCGCATTTACCATTTCCATTGAAGCAAAAGAAGGTGTTGAATCTGGTGTTTCTGCGAAAGACCGTGTAACAACAATCAGAACAGCCATTGCTGAAAATGCTTTGGCAGAACACATCGCAAGTCCGGGACACGTTTTCCCTTTAATTGCAAGAAAAAATGGAGTTTTCGAAAGAAGAGGTCATACAGAAGGAAGTGTAGATTTGGTAAAAATGGCAAATCTTGGCGACGACGCCGTTCTTTGTGAATTGACCAACGAAGATGGAAGCATGGCAAGACTTCCCGAAATTGTAGATTTTGCAGAAAAAAGAAATATGACTGTAGTGACTATAGAAGATATTTACGCTTACCGCAAAATGATTTTGAGTAACTAAAAACATCTGTTTAACGCACATTAAAAGTCCACTTAAGATTACTTGAGTGGATTTTCCAATTGACACCCCACACAATAATTACTTGTCAAATAAACAACAAAATCAAATTATTTTTATACTTTTTTAAAAAATACAAACTTTTAGAACGGTTTTTGATTTAATGTTTTCGTAAACTTTTGTTCTTTCATTTGTCATCGACACAATCGCTTTTATATTTATTTTTAATCAAAATTTTAAAGCCATGAAAAAACTATTTCTTATTATTCCCTACTTCATGATTTCTGAAGCAACGGCACAGGAAATCGTAAATTATGAACCCGCATCGGCAGCTCCTTTGGATAAAATGAATATTATTAAAACCAATGTTACAGGATATGCTTTCAGGAATATTAATTTATCATACGAAAGATCGATTAACCGTTGGTTTGCGGTGAACGTAGGCTTCGGAACCGTGGCGGAAGGCAAAGTTCCGTTTATGAATGCTTTTCTGAGTGATGAAGACGAGAAAAATTTTCAGAATCTTAAAATCAAGGCAACCAATTTTACCATAGAACCAAGATTTTATATTGGCGAAGGCTATGGAAAAGGATTTTATTTTGCCCCTTATTACCGATATTCGAAAGTTTCTACCAATACTTTTGATTTTACTTATGATTACACTGCATTTAATACCACCTATCCTATTCCTTTAAAGGGGAATGGTGATGCTAATGGAAACAGTGGCGGTTTGATGGTAGGAGCACAGTTTTTCCTGAATAAACAGCACAGTTTTGTTTTAGATTTTTGGATTGCCGGAGCACATTATGGAGCAGGAAAAGGAGATTTTACGCTGACAAGTGATATCGTTCTCACCCCTGAAATGCAGGCACAGTTGAAAAAAGAAATTCAAAATTTGGATGTTCCTTTTGTAGATTATACGGTAGAAACGAATGCAAATGGAGCCAGAATTAAACTGGACGGACCTTGGGCAGGATTCAGAAGTGGTTTTTCTTTAGGATATAGATTCTAATATTTTCAGCATAAAGAAAAGCGCCTTAGAAAATTTCTGAGGCGCTTTTAATATATTAACTGTAGCATTCTTTAAATCTGGAAATCAAATTATCCATCGTGTGTCTTTGTACATAAACCGTCTTCACATCCTCATATCTTGGAGATTTGTAAAACACTTCATGAAAATCCATACTTCCGTTGCCTACTTTTACAATTTTTTGAACTTCAATGTTCAATTTTTTCAATTCATCTTTTAAGACCTGAAATTCGTCTTGAATATTATTCATCTTTACATTTTGTTTTTAAGTTATAAAATCATCATTTTTTTCATCATTAACCCCCATTAAATTCAATACAAGGTTAAATTTTTAATAAATTTAGCAAATATATTTAAACCAGCAAAGGGGTTTGGAGAATTTTTAATGATTTATCTTAATTGCAAAAACTATACCTAACTGTTTAGTTATTAATTAAAAATAAATTTAATGTGAACTGAATGTTAACAAACGTAGATTTAATCGCACTTTATACAATTGATTCTTTTTGAATCAATTAGCCAAATCAAGTTTAAAAATAATTTTATCCTGTCGTAAAATTTTAATGAAAAAATTTAACTTTAAGTAATTTCAAACATCAAAAAAGGAAATTAAACACAATGAATATCTTTACAACAGTTTCTCTCATTATTTTCACAGCGACTTCAATGTCTATTTCTGCACAGCAATATGAGCCTGTAATTTTAGAAGCTAAAAAGGGAAATGAAAAACCAAACGATTCCAATAAAAATGAAAAAGTAAAGTACTTTATGCAGTTTGGAATCATGTCACGAAACCATGATAACTTCAAAGAAAAATACGGAGTATATGTAGTGTACGAAAATTGCGTCATCACTCCATTTATGTCTGAAAAAGCAAAGAAGAACAATCAGGAAGTTGCCCAATATTTAACAAAAAAATACGGCGAAAGCTGGAAAAAAGATTTAGAAATAATCCCTTACGGGTTATAAACTCTGCTTTTCTTCTACCTCAACTTCGTGTCTCAGCTGCGCTTTGTATAATGTAGAATAATATCCGTTTTTATCTAAAAGCTCCAGATGTTTACCTTCTTCAACAATTTTGCCATGCTCCATCACGATGATTTTATCGGCTTTCTCAATGGTTGAAAGTCTGTGAGCAATGATGATTGACGTTCTGTTTTTGGTAATCTTTTCGGTTGCTCTCTGAATCAATTTTTCACTTTCGTGGTCAATTGACGAAGTTGCTTCATCTAAAATTAAAATTTTAGGATCTGATAAATAAGCTCTTAGGAAAGATAAAAGCTGTCTCTGTCCTAAAGAAATAGACGAACCTCTTTCGCTCACCACAAATTCGTAACCTCCGGGAAGACTTTCAATAAAGTCATCCACTTCAATTTCTCTTGCACCAGCTTTTATTTTTTCTAAAGTTACCTCATCATCACCAAATGCAAGATTTTCGTAAATACTTCCATGGAAAAGGAAAACATCCTGCAAAACCACACCTATATGACTTCTCAGATTATACAGCTCGTAATCTTTAAGCTCAATATCATCAATATAAATTTCACCAGAATTGATATCGTAAAGTCTTGTAATTAAACTGATAATCGTAGATTTTCCGGCTCCGGTTGCTCCGACAATTGCCACAGTTTCTCCCGGATTAACTTTAAAATCAATTCCTTTTAAAACTTCCTGTTTTTCATCATAAGCAAAACGAACATTTTTGAATTCTATTTTTCCGTCGAAATGATCTTTCTTTACGGTTCCTGTATTTGGCATTGCATAATCTTCATCCATCACGCCTAAAACTCTTTCTGCACCAACAATTCCACGCTGAATGTTATTGAAACGGTCTGCAATCTGTCTCAACGGACGAATCAACATCGAAATAAACTGAATAAACGCAATAACAACACCCGCACTAATCGTAATATAACCTCCATAAAACAGGACAAAACCAATAAAAAGGGATGAGATTAATTCAACTACAGGGAAAAATAATGAGAAAATGAAAACCGTTCTTAGTAAAGCGCTTTTTAAAGTAATATTAATTTCATCAAATTTTTGAAATTCTGCTTTCTGTCTGTTAAACACCTGAATAATCGGCATTCCCGCCAATCTTTCCTGCACAAAAGAGTTTTGATTGGAAGTCCAGGTTCTTTCGTCGCCAAAAGCTTTTTTTAATTTCTTTTGAAAAAAACGAGTGATAACCACCATTAAAGGTAAAATGGCAAGAGAAATATAGCTCAAATGCACATCTACCTGAAACATCATAAATAAAACGAAAGCAATTCTCAAGACATCTCCAAAAACCATCAGAAAACCGTCTGTATAAACCGTTGCAATAGTTTCTACATCACCAACCGCTCTCGTCACCAACTGACCGATTGGAGTTTTATCAAAAAAAGCAGTTCTGAAATAAATCAGCTTATTATAAAGTCTTTCACGAATATCTCTGATAACATTCTGCGAAATATAGTTTGAAAAATAAACTAAAAAGAAATTTAAAATCGTTTCGGCAAAAACCAACCCAACCAAAGCATAAATATGCTTCATCATGAGCGCCTTATCTTTAAGCTTCGTGATGTCATTATCTACAATCTGCATTGTAAGATAAGGTCTGTATGTAGAAACAACCGATAGTATGATGGAAATAATCAGGGTAAAAATAAACCAAGAACGAAACTTCATCCCAATGAAGAAAAGCCTTTTTACAATTGCCCAGGTATCTTGTTTTTTCATTATTGAAATTGACGTAAAGAATTGTTTTGAAAAAATTCTCTGCAAAAATACGTCTTTAAAATTTTACAGCTTGAAGAACTTAGATAGAAAATTAAAGATATCTGTTATTTACCGAATGTATATTAATGAAGATTTTTTTCTTTTTCAATACCGATTTCTTCAATTTCCAGAACAGGATTTTGAGTATTTTCTTTTTTGAATTTATTCTCGAGCAATCTGTAAACTCCATAAACACAACCAATCGCAAACAACCAACTTATAATATTAATTACTGAAAAACCCGCATAATTATTATCATTCAAAGAATTCGGATTTGTAAAAGCAACATACATTCCATAAGAAAACAAAAACAATAGCTGAAATCCTAAATAAATACCGATCGCCAAAAGCCCGAAATGCCATTTTGTTTTGCCAAATCTCTCAGCTAAACCTGCATAATAACGATAAGCGCCCACAAGAATAATTATTGACATCATAGTTTTTTAATCTGTTTTTTGAATTAAACACAAATTACACAAATATTTTTCACAAATTGGCACAAAAGCACGAAAATTATTTGTGAAGATTGGTGTTGATATTCGTAAAATTTGTGTTTACATATCAATCAAATTCATAACCTACATCCACCAAAAACAGCGCATGAGCCGGAGCAGAAGTTCCCGCAGAATTCCGGTTTTTATTTTCGATCACTTTTCTCATATCTTCCGGCTGTATTTTTCCTGAACCTACTTCTACCATCGTTCCTACAATCGCTCTTACCATATTTCTCAGAAAACGGTTTGCCGAAACTGTGAATTTCAATTCGGTTCCGTTTTGCTCCCATTCTGCTTTATATATTTTGCAGAGATTGGTTTTGTTGTCGGTATGAAGTTTTGCAAAGCTTGTAAAATCTTCATATTCAAAAAGAATTTTGCAAGCTTCATTCATTTTATGAATGTCTAAAGGTTTTCGCCAATGTTGCCACGCCGAATCCTGTGTAAACGGATTTTTTTCCAAAGAAATATAATATTCATAGGTTCTGAAAGTCGCATCAAAACGGGCATGAAAATCGTTTTTAACTTCAAAAATTCGTTTTATTAAAATATCAGCAGGCAAAAAGCTATTCAATTTATGCGAAAGATGTTCACTCAAAACCTGATCGGTCTCAAAATGGGCAAACATTTTCTTGGCGTGAACTCCGGTATCTGTTCTTCCGGCTCCTGTTGTTTTAATTTCTTCCCTTAAAATCGTAGAAAGAGCTCTTTCTAATTCTTCCTGTACGGAAATATCTTTCGGCTGAATCTGATAACCAAAGTAATTTTTACCGTTGTATGAAAATTCTATAAAATATCTCAATGTGAATCAATATTAGATTTTAGAAATAAAATGTTCAGAATAATAAAATATTGTCCTTTGTTTTACTTCTTAAACGTTCCTGCAAAAATACTTTAATTTGATGGCAAAAAAAATTGTTAATTTATTTCGAAAACTGATTAAAAACATCAATTAACGGTTTTAAAATTCTTATTTTTGTCAGCGTATGAAAAGATGGTACCTCTACCCTTTTTCCTTAGGTTATCACATGGTTACGGGAATCCGAAACACGATGTACGATCTGGGAATTTTTAAATCTACGAAATTTAAGACACCGATTATCAATGTCGGCAATCTTTCTGTGGGCGGAAGCGGAAAATCGCCAATGGTGATGTATTTGGCAAAATCTTTATCAAAACATTACAGAACAGGCGTTCTTTCCAGAGGTTACGGAAGATTGACCAAAGGATATGATGTTACCAATTACGACAGTAATTACAAAACTGTGGGTGATGAAGCGATGCAGCTTTTTGAGCGTTTTAAAAACCGTTTTGTGATCGCCGTTTCTGAAGACCGAGTTCCCGGAGCAAAAAAAGTAATCGATGATATGGATCTTGATGTGTTGATTCTTGATGATGCGATGCAACACAGAGCCATCAAAGCAGGATTTAATATTTTGATGACCGATTTTAATGATCCTTATTTTAAAGATCATCTTCTTCCGGCTGGAGATTTAAGAGAATCACGAGCAGGAGCAAAAAGAGCAGACATCATTATGGTCAGCAAATGTCCTGATGAACTGACTGAGGAAACCAAGCAATATTATATTTCAAGGATAAAACCGGAGCGCAGTCAAAAAGTGTTTTTCTCATCGATTGGGTATGACGAAAATGTTTATTCAAGAGAAAAAATGCTTCCAGATAATAACCTGAATTATTACGACATTCTTTTGATCACAGGAATTGCTAACCCAAAACCTTTACTGGCCCATTTAGCAAAGTTTTCGCAGCGTGTAAAACACCTGAAATTCAGAGATCATCATAATTTTACTGATACAGATATTAAAAACATCGTTGAAGAATACAAAAAAATGGGCGAATACAAATTAATCTTAACGACTGAAAAAGATTACGTACGCCTGAAAACTTTCGATTATCTTCGAGATCTGGTCTATTACTGGCCAATCAATGTGGTGATTGATAAAAAGGAAGAATTCAATCAAATGATTATGAATTATGTAAGTAAAAAACAATAGAAAATCTGCGGCGAAAGTTGCAGATTTTTCATTTACTATAGATTGTTTCAATTCTTAAATTTAAGCCAATTCATATATTTTCATTTCTAAATTACATTTCAATGTTTAGATTTGTAAAAATAAATATCTGCATATGAAACAGTTGTTAACTTTTATGATGTTGAGTATTTTCACTTTGGGATGTGCGCAAAAAACACCTGAAGTTTCTAAAACTCAATTTTCAAAAGAAGCATTAAATCAGAAACTGGAAGATGAAAACGGAAAAAACATCAGCGTTCAGGAAATATTAAATCAACATAAAGGAAAAGTTTTAGTCATTGATTTCTGGGCTGGTTGGTGCAGAGATTGCCTTCAAGCATTACCAAAAGCCGAAGAATTAGAGAAAAACAATCCGAACATCGATTTCGTTTTCTTTTCATTAGAAAGATCAAAAGAAAAATTTGACAGCAGCCTTGAAAGATTTAATATGAAAGAAAAAGAAAATTATTGGTTTGCTTCAGGCTGGAAAAATGATTTTAATAATTATATTGACCTTAACTGGATCCCGAGATATATGGTGATTGATCAAAAATCTTCCATTGCAAAATATTACGCAATTTCTCCCGAAGATCCTGAAATACAAAAGACAATTGATAAGCTTTTAAAATAAAGTTGAGATTAAAATTTAGGCTAAACTTTAAATCTTAAACACAGAACTTTTCGACAAAAACCATAGAATCCATATCTTTGTGATATGGATTTTTCTTTTCCGCTCCGCAAAATAATTCATGTTGATATGGATGCATTTTATGCTTCTGTGGAACAGTATGATAATCCTGAATTACGAGGAAAAGCGATTGCAGTTGGTGGTGGTCATCGTGGTGTTGTTTCAGCGGCGAGTTATGAAGCAAGGAAATTTGGTGTCCGTTCTGCGATGCCCAGTAAAACGGCGAAAGAAAAATGTCCGCATTTGATTTTCGTTCCACCTAGATTTGCACGATACAAAGAAATTTCCAGAAAGATCCGTGAAATTTTCTACGAATACACCGATCTGGTGGAACCACTTTCTCTGGATGAAGCCTACCTCGACGTTACCGAAAATAAAAAAGGGATAGAATCTGCGAATCAGATCGCGAAAGAGATCCGTCAGAAAATATTTGAAGAAACCGGTTTAACTGCTTCAGCAGGAATTTCAATTAATAAATTTTTAGCTAAAGTTGCTTCAGACATCAACAAACCCAACGGACAGAAAACTATTCATCCCGAAAAAATAGAAAAATTTCTGGAAGAATTGCCTGTTGAAAAGTTTTACGGCGTAGGAAAAGTAACCGCCAATAAAATGTTTAGCCTCGCCATTTATAAAGGAAAAGATCTAAAAAACAGATCGCTTGAAGATTTAACGAGACTTTTCGGAAAATCGGGGAAATACTATTACAATGTCGTTCGTGGAATTCATCATTCTGAGGTAAAACCCAACCGCATCCAGAAAAGTGTTGCCGTAGAACGTACGTTCTTCGAAGATCTTTTTGATGAACAACAAATCAACGAAAAACTTGAAAACTTAAGTCAGGAGCTTCATCAGCGTTTACAGAAACATCAAATTCTAGGAAGGTCTTTAACATTGAAAATCAAATATAAAGATTTCTCACTGTTTACACGAAGCTTTACAAAGGAAGAGTATTTCACTTCTCCCGAACAATATTTTGCTACGGCAAAAAAACTCTGGGAGCTCCGCCCTTTTGATAAAGCGGTACGATTATTGGGATTGTCATTATCTCACCTCAACACCGAAGAAAAAAAGCAGGTTTCAGTACAGCTTAAAATTCCGTTTGAGGAGTTTGAAAATTAAAAAATTGATTTTCAAAAAAAATAATTTCACCAAATACATCAATTATGAACCCAACCATGATTCAATTTTTCCACTGGTATTCAGAAGGAGACGGAAAACTATGGAAGCACGCTGAAGAGCAGGCAACGCATTTGTCTGAGCTTGGCATTACCTCTGTATGGTTTCCTCCGGCTTATAAAGGAACAAACGGTGGATATTCTGTAGGATACGACGCTTACGACCTCTTTGATCTCGGAGAATTTGACCAAAAAAATTCAATTCCTACAAAATACGGAACCAAAAATGATTATAAAAAAGCCATTCAAAGCTTAAAGAAAAATAATATTGAGGTTATTGTAGATGTGGTTTTAGGTCATAAAGCTGGCGGTGATGAATTAGAAAAATTTAAAGCTGTAAAAGTTGATGAAAACAACCGTGAAAAAGTCATTTCTTCAGAAATTGAAATAGAATCGTACACAAAATTTACTTTTCCGGGACGTGGAAAAAAATATTCAGATTTTGAATGGAATTTTACTTGTTTCAGCGGTGTAGATTATGCAGAAGGAAAAGATTCACATATTTATAAAATCAAATCTGAATATGGTGACGACTGGGAAGAAATGATCGATGATGAAAAAGGAAATTACGATTATCTGATGTTCAACGACATCGAACACCGGAACCCTCATGTGCGTGAAGAGCTGAATAAATGGGCAAAATGGTATTTTGATGAAACAGATTTTGATGGAGTAAGACTAGATGCTTTAAAGCATATTTCTTTTGATTTTTATAAAGAATGGTTAACAATGCTCCGTTCCAATTCCGGGAAAAATATTTTTGCGGTTGGTGAATATTGGGCTCCCGGACAATTGAATTTGTTACAAAAATATATTGAAGCTACAGAAGGTTGCATGAGTCTTTTCGACAGTTCGCTTCAAAATAATTTTTATACTGCATCTAAAGAGGGCGGTTCTTATGACTTAAGAAATATTTTTGCTGAAACTTTAACAGAAGCTGACCCGATGCATTCTGTAAGTCTGGTTGATAATCACGACACGCAACCTTTGCAGGATTTGGAGGCTCCGGTTGAAGCTTGGTTTAAACCTCTTGCTTATGCACTTATTTTATTGAGAGAAAAAGGATATCCTTGCGTTTTTTACCCTGATTTGTATGGAGCTCATTATAAAGATAACGACCGTGAAGGAAATGAGCAGGAAATATTTTTAGAAAAAGTAGACGGTATTGAAGAACTTTTAAAAGCAAGAAGAGAAAATGCGTACGGAATTCAAAGAGATTATTTTGAAGATGCCAATTGTTTAGGCTGGATTCGTGAAGGTGATGAAGAACATCAAGGTTGCGCCGTTGTTCTGAGCAATAAAGATGCTTACGAAAAACCGATGGAAATGGGTGAAAAATATATTGGTAAAACTTTTTACGATGCCTTGGCAAGATTTCAGGAAAAAATAGAAATCAGAGAAGATGGCTGGGCAGATTTTCCTGTTCCTGCAGGAAATGTGAGTGTTTGGATTCCTGAATAATATTTTAAAAAAACTCTCGCTGATTTTGCAGATTACGCTGATTTATTTAACATTCTTAAAATCTGCAAAATCAGCGAGAGATCAATATTCTAAAGCATTTATCACTCAAACTATATTTTGGCTAAAGCCCATATTGAAATTATAATTTTGGAATCGGGCTAAAGCCCGCTCCTATTGATATTTAAACAAAAAAATCCAGCCTATTAAGACTGGATTTCGTTTTATTCTTTCTTTAAATATAAATCAAAATAATCGGTCACCTTTTGCATCAAATGTACTCTGTCTTTCCCTACAACATTATGCGGATGTCCCGGATACACAAAATAATCCATCTGGATACCTTGGTCAACTGCAGATTTGATGAACTTCATTGAATGTTGCCAAACCACAACATCATCCTGCGCTCCATGAATCATTAGTAATTTGCCTTGTAAATTCTGAACTTTATCTAAAAGATTCGCAGTTTTATAGCCTTCAGGATTTTCCTGAGGAGTATCCATATACCTTTCGCCGTACATGATTTCGTACATACTCCAATCGATTACCGGACCTCCTGCAACACCTACTTTGAAAACATTTGGTTCTTTAAGCATAAAGCTTGTCGTCATAAAACCACCAAAACTCCAGCCGTGAATTCCCATTCTATCTGCATCTACATAAGGAAGAGACATCAGATATTTTACACCCTGCATTTGATCTTTCATTTCTACAGTTCCTAAGTTTCTAAAAACGGCTTGTTCAAATTTCAGTCCTCTGTTTGCCGAACCTCTTCCATCCATTGTGAAAACAATATACCCGTTTTGAGCCATATATTCGTACCAAAGATTTCCTGAAGCCGGAAAAGTATTGGTCACCAATTGCAAATGCGGGCCGTTATATAAATAAACAATCGTTGGATATTTTTTATTCGGATCAAAATTGGTCGGAAGAATAACTTTTCCATACAAAATTGTTCCATCATCAGCTTTCAGATTAATATTTTTAATTTCAGGACGAAGGTAGTTTTTCAACGGATTTTCAGACTTTAAAATATTGGTAGATTTCAAAGTTGAAGTATTAAGAATATCTGCAACTCTAGGGGTCGTTGCATTGCTGTAAGTATCATATAAATAATTACCGTCGCTACTCAAAACTCCTGAATGCACTCCTTCTGCGTTGTCCATTCTCTGGGTTTTGAACGTATTCCAATTGATTCTATACAAATGTTTTTCAGTAGGATTATCTTGAGTAGAAACATAATAAATTTCTTTTTTATTTTCATTAAACCCTAAAATATCGGTAACCAACCAATCGCCTTTTGTGATTTGAGCAATAAGTCCTTTTTCTAAACTGTAGTGGAACAAATGATTATACCCCGTTCTCTGACTTTGCCAGATGAAATCTGTATTTGAATTCGGGAAAAACGTCAACGGATGCTGTGGCTCAACATATTTATCACTCGTTTCTTCGAACAATGTATTGATAAAATTTCCTGTAACAGCGTCATATTTATTCATTTTTAAATGATTCTGACCTCTGTTTAAAACGCCTACGAAAATATATTTAGAATCTGGGCTCCAGGTAACTGCTGTTAAATACTGATCTTTTTCACCTTCTACTTTAAGGAAAGTTGTAGACTGGTTTTTAATATTATAAACTCCCAATGTTACTTCATGAGAAGTTTTTCCAGCCATCGGATATTTAATATTGGTATTCACTGCAGGCGTTACAGACCAATCAATTACAGGATAATCTGCAACCATAGTCTGATCCATTCTATAAAATGCTACATTTTCAGAATTGGGAGACGGAAAGATTCCTGTATCAATTCCAAATTCGTTTCTGTGAACATTAGATGCTCCGTTCAGAATATTTTCGTTAGAATCATTCGTTATCGCAACTTCTTTTCCGTTTTTATTGATGAATAGGTTATTGTTTTTTGTATAAACCAAAGTCTGATTATCTGCCAATGTTTTTACATTCGCAGGATTATCTCCTAATGTCGCCGAACGTTTCACTTTCCAATCGCTACCCGATTTTTCCAACCAATACATTTGATTATTAGCCGAAAAATAAGCTTCCGAATTGTTGATAAATTTTACAGGAGGAAGACCTTTCAGCTTATTATCAGCAAAATTTTTGTTCAGTTGAGATAAAGAGATTAAAGTATCCTGCTTATTCGTTTTAATATCCGTAGTCAAATATCCGCCTTTTACCGCCTGAATATAAGATTTACTGTCGCTTGACCATGAAAACTGTGAAATATTTTTTACCGCAAGATTAGTTCTCATGCCGTTTACAGCTTCCGCCATGGTAAATTTCTGGGTTTGAGCAAAAGCCGTTCCACCCAAAACAACCATCAATAAAGAAAATTTATATAATTTCATTGTATAAAATTGAATCCGTCAAAAATAAGAAATAAAAACCACCCGTTAAGAAATGTTAAAATAAAAACATTATGAAAGTGTATTTTAAACTTTAAAAAGAATTATACATCATAATTTGAAAAGTTCCTGAATAATATCATTTTACCGTTCCCAATTCACAAATTGTTATCTTTGTAAAAAAATTTAAAACAAAAATATGAGCGTACACATCAGTGCAAAAAAGGGAGAGATTGCCAAAGTTGTTTTGCAACCGGGAGATCCGCTTCGTGCAAAATATATCGCAGAAAATTTTCTTGAAAACGCAAGATTAGTAAGTCAGACAAGAGGTATTTTTTATTATACCGGAACTTACAAAGGGAAAGAGATCTCTGTAGGAGCAAGTGGAATGGGTTTCCCAAGTATCGGAATTTATTCTTTCGAACTGTACACAGAATATGAAGTTGATACGATCATCAGAATCGGAACTTGTGGCGGATATTCGAGTGATGTGAAATTATTCGATATTTTAAATGTAGAAAATGCAGCCAGCGAAAGCACGTACGCAAAATATGCTTGGGGATTTGAAGAAGAGATTTTTTCTCACCAGGGAAATATTTTTGACATCATCAACGAAACAGCCGAAGAATTAGGGTTAAAAGCTAAAGCAACCAATATTCACAGCAGTGATATTTTTTACAGAAAAGATCCTGCAACACCGGCAATTGCGACAAAATACAACTGTCCTGCAGTAGAAATGGAAGCTTTCGGATTGTTTGCGAATGCAAAACATTTAGGTAAAAATGCAGCGACTATTCTTACGGTTTCTGATATTATCCCAACCAAAGAATTTATTTCGGCAGACGAAAGAGAAAAAGCTTTGAAACCAATGATTGAATTGGCTTTGGAAGCTGCTTTGAAAGTGATTTAATAAAAATCAATTGATAAAAATAAAAGAGCTTTACTTTGTGAGTAGAGCTCTTTTTTATATTCTGAAAAAATTTCTGGCGACTTCTGTAGTTTCATCGGCAACTTCAGAGATACTTATTTTTTTGAGATGTGCGATTGTTTGGGCAACATAAGGCAAAAATGACGGTTCGTTTCTTCTGTTTTGCATTCTAGGCATATTTTTCGGAAGCATAAAAGGTGCATCGGTTTCAATCATCATTCTATCGAGTGGAATATATTTGATGACCTCTTCCAAATGTTTAAATCTGTTTGCATCACTTATGGCTCCGGTAAATCCTAAATAAAATCCTTTATCCAGATAAGTTTTCGCCTCTTCTAAAGTTCCTGTAAAACAATGAACCACTGCTTTCGGAAGTTTTGATAAATATTCGTCTGTGATTTCGTTGAATCTTTTGAAAGCTGCTCTTTCATGAAGAAAAAGAGGTTTATTCATTTCAATTGATAATTCCAGTTGAGCGCGATAGCATTTTTCCTGAATAGGTCTTGGTGAAAAATCTCTGTCAAAATCAAGTCCGCATTCTCCAACCGAAACTACATGGTTTTGTTTTAATAATTTTCTTAATTCATTAATACTTTCACTGTTGAAAGATTTTGCATCGTGCGGATGAATTCCTGCTGTAGAAAATAAAATTTCAGGATAATCTTCTGCAATCTCTGCCGATTCTTTGCTTCCGCGAACGCTTGTCCCCGTAAGAATCATTTGTTCGACTCCATTGTCGAGAGCTCTGTTGATGATTTCTTCTTGCTCATTGTAAAATTGTTTATTGGTCAGATTGATGCCAATATCAATAAATGTGTTCATTTTTTGTTTGTTTTATTATTTATTAAAAAATATCTCGTTACATGTGCTCTGTTGATTGAACTTTTAAAAGCTTTTTCAGAATAAAAACTTTTGTAATCTGAATCAGTTGTTCCATTGATTTCTCTTGTGATTTTAACCCAGATCAATTTTCGTCTTTTTTGTCTTTGCTTAAAAGATTTAGTGGTTTCACTAAGCTGGTCTTCGATTTCAGATTTTTCAGTTCTCCTCCATTTTTTATTTCCATTTCTTTTTAAATAAGATCCAATCTTACCATATTCGAAGCTTCTGTAAGTTCCTTTATTGTAAACGTTTTTCATCTGTCTTTATAAAAAAATTTAAAGCTAAAATTTGGTCAAAATTATTTTGTTACTGCGTAATCTTTTTACGTATTAAATCATTCATTAATAAAACCTTCCAAAAAACCAATCAGATTTTTTCCGCCGTGGCTCCAGCGAATTCCGTGACCGTCTTTTTCTCTGACTTCAAAAACCAATTCATGTTTATAATGAAAGAACACATTCCACCACGTTTTATTCTCTAAAATAAAATTAATCTTCTCCATGACGATTTGTTGTTTTTGATGATTATTTCCTTTTATTTCGCCCCAAAATTGGTCTTCCATTCTTCCGACGTGCTTTTCCCAAGCTCTTTGCGCAATGGTAATTTCTTTATTGAAAGATTTTTCACAAGCTTCTATCAATAAACTTTTCAAAGGAGGAATTGCGTTTTCATCACGTAGACTTGCTGAGGTTAGTCTTTGTCCTAAAATATTCAGCCAATGTTCAAAAGGAATTTCTTCCAGTTGTTTTACTTTAACTGTATCTGAATTTTCAGAGTGTAAAATATGAGTAAATAAATTGAAACTGTCATCACGATCAATTTTAATTTCATCATTAAAAAATGGAAGATTGAAATCTAAAGTTTGGTCTTTAAATTTCTGAATATTCAGACTCAAATTTTTGAGATGTTCTTCAGCCAAAATTCCTTGGTATTTTTCTTTCCAATCTTTTGAAAATAATGGAATATAATTTTTAAATAAATTCATGTTTTTTTTAAACACTAATAACACAAATGTTTTCACAAATATCACAATAAATCATTTGTGCCTTTTAGTGTGAATATTGGTGTAATTTGTGTTTAGATTAATTTTATAAGATTAACAGGCAATTTCTCTTCGTTAATCAAATACTTAATAAGATTAAACCAATTTTTAGAATAATCTAAAATCCAGGCATCAGAAGAAACGATTATTTCTGCATTTTCAACTAAAAATCTATCTGGATTAAACTCCAGTTCAACATTCCAATCAAAATTATTTTCTTGAGCAAAATCTAAAATTATTTCTTTAATTCTTCCACTGTTTGAAACAGGTTTATCAAAAATCCAGATTAGCTTTTGTACCTGAGATTTCTGAAAAAATGTAGCAACCAATTCAATCGCTTTTTGTGTTTGATTGACTCTTTTGTAAGTTCCATGAACACCGGAAAGATCACGAAAGCAACCGTCGATTCCTTCAAAAATATAAGCTTCAGAAAGTAAACTTTCCAATAAAATTAATAAATTAAAGCCATCAAGGTAAATCGTTTTATCTTTTAAATCTGAAATTTGAAGTTCTTTATTTTTTCTGCTCTGAATCTGATTTTCAGAAGCCGAAGCACCACGCAAAGCCTGAATTTGTCGGGCTTTCAATCGATAATGATTACCCACTAATTCGGAGGACGCTTTTTCTGCATAATTTCGGCTCAGCAAATATTTCATATCCTGAATGGCTAATTTCAGTTTATCGATCTGCTTTTGTGAAGAAAATAAGGTATCGTCGCCAGTATTTTTTCCGCGATTTCTATTGTTCATATTCAAAAATATAATTTTTGGAGCAAATTGTTCTATTTTCATTTAAAATTACGTGTTTGCGCAATCGATTACTCAAAATTACATTTTAGAGCCTATTTTTGGGGAAAATCTTTTTTTAACAACCAAGATTATTTAAGTTTAAAACCAAACTTCACAAATTCAAAATATTCCTAAAAGACTGAAAATAAAGACTTAAGATTAAATCCACTTCTTCAAATTCACATATTCTTAAAAATTTATTGAGTATTACATAAAATTATTACATTTAAAGGTTAACAATTATTAATTCATTAATGAAGTTTATAGGATATGATGTTGGAAGCTCATCGATAAAGGCTTCTATCGTAGATGAACAGGGCAAAGTGATCGCTCATGCAAAATATCCGGAAACAGAGATGTCTATTGATTCTCCAAAGATCGGTTGGGCAGAACAAGATCCGGAACAATGGTGGCAAAATCTCAGAATTTTAACTCAAAAAGTAATTGCTGAAAGTCATATCGATAAAAACGAGATCAAAGGAATAGGTATTTCTTACCAAATGCACGGTTTGGTTTTGTTGGGAAAAGATAAACAGATTCTTCGTCCGTCAATTATTTGGTGCGACAGTCGTGCTGTAGAAACTGGTGACCAGGCTTTCAATGATCTGGGTGAAAAAGTTTGTATGGATAAACTCCTTAATTCTCCAGGAAATTTCACTGCTTCAAAATTAAAATGGGTAAAAGAGAACGAGCCCGAAGTATATGAAAAGATCTGGAAATTTATGCTTCCCGGAGATTTTATTGCATTGAAATTAAGCGGTGAAGCAACAACAACAGTTACCGGACTTTCTGAAGGTGTACTTTGGGATTTTCAAAAACACCAGCCTTCAAAAACATTGTTAAATCATTGGGGAATTGATGAATCATTGGTTTCAAAAGTGGTTGATAATTTTACGGAGCAATGTGTCGTTTCAAAACAGGGAGCTGAAGAAAGTGGCTTACCAGAAGGAATTCCTATTTTATACAGAGCGGGAGATCAGCCAAATAATGCTTTGTCTTTAAACGTAATGAATCCCGGAGAAATTGCCGCAACGGGTGGAACTTCCGGAGTTGTTTATGGTGTAACAGATAATATTCATTCTAAAGAATCTGTGCGAGTAAACAATTTTGCACACATTAACCATACTCAGGAAAAGCCAAGAATCGGGAAAATGCTTTGTTTAAATGGGGCAGGAATTCAGTACAGCTGGTTGAGACATCAGGTTGACCAAAAAAGACATTCTTATCAGGAACTGAATGATTTGGCATCACAAATTCCAATCGGCTCAGACGGAATCATCGTTTTACCTTTTGGAAATGGAGCCGAAAGAGTTTTAAAAAATAAAGATATTGGTTCTTCTACCTATAATGTGAATTTTAACCGTCACAAAAGCGTTCATCTTTTCAGAGCAGGATTGGAAGGCATCGCCTACTCCTTCGTTTATGGAACTGAAATTCTGATGAATGATGGTCTTCAAAAAGGTATTATTAAAGCCGGAGGTGATAATTTATTTCGTTCTTCTTTGTTTGCGCAATCGATTGCATCTTTATTAGATACTGAAATAAGAATTTTTGATACAACAGGTTCTACCGGAGCAGCAAGAGCAGCAGCGATCGGAGCAGAAGCATTTGATACGCTCAACGATATTTTAACAGAAAAAGATATTACCACCACCTACATTCCTGATTTTAAAAATATGGATCAGTACAAAGAAAGCTATGCGAAGTGGAAAACAAAACTAGAGCAAGTAATTACTAGCTATTAGCGAATGGCAATTGGCTTTTAGCTTTACATTCAATTGTTAGCGATTCATTTTAAACGATGAGATAAATTCGCAGCCCGACTTGAACGGAAATCCTTTTGCGAGGAGGAACGACGAACAAAAGATTGGGAGTGGAAGGCGGAACAGCTGCCCAAATAAAAACTAAAAGATAAATTCAAAAAATCAATAAAAATTAAAATATATAATATGTCAGTTACATTAGGAAACAAAGAATATTTCAAAGGAATAGAAAAAATCAAGTTTGAGGGAAGAGAATCAGACAACCCGTTAGCGTTCAAGTTTTATGATGAGAATTTGGTGGTTCGTGGAAAAACGATGAAAGAATATTTCAAATTTGCCTCAGCTTATTGGCATACGTTCTGCGCAACCGGTGGAGATCCGTTCGGAGCAGGAACTCAGCAATTTGACTGGTTAACCGCTTCTGATGCAAAACAAAGAGCGACTGAAAAAATGGATGCTGCTTTCGAATTTTTCACAAAACTGGGCGTTCCTTATTACTGTTTCCACGATTATGATTTGATCGACGAGGCAGATGATTTTACAGGATCTACAAAAAGATTAGAATTCATCACCGATTACGCTAAAGAGAAACAAGCTGCTTCCGGTGTAAAATTACTTTGGGGAACATCCAACTGTTTTTCAAACCCAAGATTTATGAACGGTGCAGCAACCAATCCTTCATTTGATGTTTTGGCTTACGCAGGAGGTCAAGTGAAAAATGCTTTGGATGCAACGATTAAATTAGGCGGAGAAAATTATGTTTTCTGGGGCGGTCGTGAAGGTTATATGTCTTTACTGAACACCAACATGAAACGTGAACAGGAACATATGGCAAAATTTTTACATTTGGCCAAAGACTACGCAAGAGCTCAAGGTTTCAAAGGGACTTTTTTCATCGAACCAAAACCAATGGAACCAACAAAACACCAATATGACTTCGATGCTGCAACTTGTTTGAATTTCCTTCGTCAGTACGATCTATTGAATGATTTTAAATTAAATCTTGAAGTCAACCACGCGACTTTAGCACAACATACTTTTGAGCACGAACTGCAAGTTGCGGCTGACAATAATGTTTTGGGAAGCATCGATGCGAACAGAGGTGATTACCAAAACGGTTGGGATACAGACCAATTCCCGGTTGATCTATATGAAATGACTCAGGCGATGTTGGTGATCATTCAGGCTGGAGGTTTTCAAGGTGGAGGTGTGAATTTCGATGCGAAAATCAGAAGAAACTCAACCGATTTGGAAGATATTTTCATCGCTCACATCAGTGGAATGGACAATTTTGCGAGATCATTCTTAGCTGCTGATAAAATTTTAGAAAAATCAAAATATTCTGAAATCAGAACCAATAGATATTCTTCTTTTGACAGTGGAAAAGGAAAGGATTTCGAAGACGGAAATCTTTCTTTAACAGATCTTGCAACTTATGCTCAAGGTTTGGGAGAAGTTGGTAGAGAAAGCGGAAAACAGGAATATCTTGAGAGCTTAATCAATCAATATTTATAATTTTTTAAACACGAATATCACAAATATCTTGCACGAATATCACAGATTTATTAGTGTCATTTGTGAAAAAAAATTAGTGTAATTCGTGTTTAAACAAAACTTTTAACATTTAAAAATCAAACTATGCAAATAATAGATTCTGGTCCTAACTATTCTTCAGGAACAAAGGCTCAGATCAATATGCTGTACGTTACCGTACTCACATTGGTCGCCACTTTGGGAGGACTTTTGTTTGGATACGACACCGCAGTAATTTCCGGAGCCGAAAAATCGATTCAGGAATATCTGATTATACCTTTGGGATTGAGCTCATTAGCGCACGGAGCGACCATTTCGAGCGCACTGATCGGATGTATCATCGGTGGTGCTATTTCCGGGATGATCTCAACTAAACTGGGAAGAAAAAGATCATTAATGCTTTCCGCATTTTTGTTCTTCATCAGTGCTTTGGGAGCGGCCTATCCTGAATTTTTATTCTTCAAACACGGCGAACATTCAATGGGTGTTTTGCTGGCTTTTAATTTCTATAGAATTATCGGTGGAATTGGTGTAGGACTCGCTTCAGCGGTTTGTCCGATGTACATTGGTGAAATTGCACCGGCTGAAATACGTGGAAAATTGGTTTCCTTAAATCAGTTTGCCATTATTTTTGGAATGTTGGTCGTTTATTTTGTGAATTGGGGAATCGCAAGCGGACAAACCGTAGAATGGATTAACGAAATTGGATGGCGATATATGTTTTTATCGCTGACAATTCCTTCTGCCCTATTTGGAATTTTACTGTTTTTCGTTCCTGAAACTCCGCGTTATCTGACTTTTATTAATAAAGATGCGGAAGCACTGAAAATTTTAACCAAAATCAACGGAGAAGCGCGAGGAAAAGAAATTTTCTCTGAAATAAAAAGCACCGTCGTTGAGCATAAAAGTGAAATTTTTGCCTTCGGAAAAACTGTAATCGTGATTGGAATTTTACTTTCTGTTTTCCAACAATTCGTGGGAATTAATGTTGCATTGTACTACGCTCCTAGAATTTTCGAAAGCATGGGTGTTCACAAAGATTCTTCGATGTTGCAAACCGTTGTGATGGGATTGGTGAATGTAATATTTACCGTTATTGCCATTTTTACAGTGGATAAATGGGGAAGAAAGCCTTTGTTAATTATAGGTTCAGTAGGAATGGCGATTGGAATGTTTGCGATTGCTATTTTATCTTATTATCAAATCATAGGAATTGCCACTTTGGTATTTATCATCGTTTACACGGCTTCATTTATGATGTCTTGGGGACCAATTTGCTGGGTTTTAATTTCAGAAATTTTCCCCAATAAAATCAGAGGAAGTGCAATTGCGATTGCCGTTGCAGCACAATGGGCAGCGAATTATTTAATATCATCAACCTATCCTTTCATGATGGAATTCAGCGGAGCATTTACCTACGGATTTTACGGGGTGATGAGTGTTTTATCATTGATCTTTGTCTGGAAATGGGTTCCGGAAACCAAAGGTAAATCTTTGGAAGAGATCGAAAAGATTTGGAAAAAATAAAATATACTTCAGTTTTATAATTAATTTGTGTGGGGCATCGAGTTTTTTCGGTGCTCTTTTTTAATCAATTTAAAATTACTTCATTCAATATTTTCATTTTTTTTTAAGTTGTTTAATTCTCCAAATAAATAAAATTAATGCCATCACAATTAATATTACTCCAACCAAACATTGTGAAAAATAATCTATGTCTTGGGTTTTTGGACTCAATAAAATTCCTAAACCTACAATTAATAAAAAAACACCTAATCCAACTTTTGTCTCAACATGAGTCCCTAAAGCACCGAAAATACCCATTAAAAACTCTGCTCCTATTTTCTTTAAAATTTTATTGTTTTGTGACATCGAGATAATTTTTAGAATTAAATCATTCTTAACCGTTCTTCTTCAAGATCGATTTGGAATAATTGCTGACGGATCATTTCTTCATTAATTTTCGGATCTTTATTAAGCTCTGAAAGATATTCACGCTGGGTTTCGAGCATTTCTATAAAGATAAGTTTTGTTTTCTCATTCATCCAACTGTCGTCGGCGGCTTTTGCACGTTCTTCCCAATGTCTTAGGAAAATCTCTAAACCTGCATGGTCTTTCAATTCGTTTTCATACTTGGCTTTAAGAAAATGATAAACATGTTGTTTCAGGTCTTTCTTTAATTTTTGTTTTGTTAATTCTTCAGATTCTTCTTTGAAAACATCATCAAAAAACCGAGTCCGTTTGATAAAATAAGGAAGCGTAAGCCCCTGAACTAAAAGAGTTAGCAAAATCACGACAAACGTAATAAAGAGAATTAAATTTCTATGCGGAAAAGCTTCACCATTATCTAAAGTCACAGGAATTGCCAATGCTGCAGCCAACGAAACCACGCCCCGCATTCCTGTCCAACCTAATAAAAGTGGCATCATCCAACGGCGTGTTCTTGAAGATGCATGAGGTTGTACACTTGGACGAAAAATCATCGTAGAAATTAATGCTGCATAAGAGCTAATCATTCTTGCAGCAATCAGAATTCCTGTTACTAAAACACCATAACCGATAGCGGTTCCCAATGGAATATGATCTTCCTTAAGTCCATCTACAATTTCAGGAAGTTCTAATCCAATGATGAGGAAAACTACACCATTCAGAATAAATATCAGACTTTCCCAAACACTGTATGCATGGATCCGGCTTGTACTGTTTAAGAATTTTAATCGTCTTGCCGACATAAAAAGTCCACCGGCAACAACCGCCAAAACGCCTGAACTGTGAAACTGCTCTGCGATCCAATACATCAGATATGGTTCAATGATCGTTAATGCAATATCAGAAGGCGCATCAGTTGGAAGAAATTTGTGTGCCTTTACAAAAAGCCATCCCAAAAGCAAGCCAATACCAACACCGCCAATGACCATCCAAAAGAAACTCATCGTTGCGTCCATCCAAATAAACTGACCTGTTCCTACCGCCACCAAAGCGAATCGGAAAATGATCAATGATGAGGCATCATTCAACAAACTTTCGCCTTCAAGAATGGTAGAAGTAGATTTTGGAATTTTCACAAATTTAGTAATCGCTCCTGTACTCACGGCATCTGGTGGAGAAACGATCCCGCCAAGTAAAAACCCTAAAGCAATTGTAAATCCTGGTATAAAATAATTGGTAATTAATGCCACTGATAAAGCGGTAAAAAATACGACCAGAAAAGCAAAACTCCCAATAATACGCCACCATTTCATCATTTCTTTAAAAGAAATATTCCAAGCTGCGTCACATAATAACGGCGGAAGAAATATAAAAAAGATAAGATCCGGATCAATTTTTATAACTGGTAATCCCGGAATAAAACTGATGATCAAACCTCCAACAACCAATAAAATAGGATAAGCAATTTTGAGTTTGGCAGCAAACATGTTTAAAACAACGATGACTGCAACCATTGCTAACAGAAAAGGTAAAAGACTGTGCATGATATTATTTGTGCTTTAAGATACAAACATAGCATTTTTTTAGCTTCATAAATCTAGTCGATACTCACTTTATTATTCCCCAGAAATGCTTCTATATCGATTTGAATAATAAACTGATAGTATAAAAAATAAATTATACACTACATTAATTAAATACCCATAATTGTATCCCTTGGGAAATGATTCAATTCCAAAAGAATGCCCAGAAATACTGATTATGATACTGATTACCAAAACTGCTACCCAAAAGAATATAAAACTAACCGTATTTCCCTTCAGACTATCTATCACTTTTTTATCTTTTATTGAATAGGAATAGATATAATTGGGAAGCCATGAAGCTAAAGTAAATGCCATGGGGAGATTATATGATATAAAGAATGGAAATAGAGTAAATACTAATAATGCACAAAAAAAGTAAATAGCTACAAACCTGTTTTTACTTTCTCTTTCGTTTTCCTTATAGATAAATAAAGGAATATTCATTAAAAGTAAAAAAAACATTACCCAAAAGTTAAAGAATGAAGATTTTTCTTCATTCTTGTTTTCCAGGAACATATACATATTAAAACCAGCCCATAACAAATTGACAACCATCTGCATTAGTGCAGATTTTGTTAAATGCATTGCTTTTTTTTTATTTTCCTGATATTGTTCTCTAACTTTTTTGAGGTCGCTTTCCAGCTTCTTATTTTTATTAAACATGTATTATCTGATGATTTGCAAGCTTTGCGTTCCTTTTGGAATATATAATACCATATCTATAAATGTCTTTCTATTCATTCCAGATTTATCAATATCTTCATATCCCAGTAAAGATTCTCCACGATTAAAGCCTTCTTTAGGTTCTAGCCTTACCATTCTGTTATTACCATAAAATTTCATTACATAATTTTCGATGGGGTAAATATTTTGTGAATAAGTATCAGATTCTGCACGAGTTGTAGAAACAGATTTAGCTTTTCTGCCCTTAGTAGACTGAAACTTTGCAATCACATCTTTTGGAAAATATTCTGCCTGATACCATTCATTATCAGCATTTAAAAATACCGTATTCAGATAATCATAATTTTTTTCTTTGAAAGCTGAAGCCATATTTTTATAAAAATTGACAACCTTTGTTTCTAATTCTTTTTGGTTTAATTTAGAAAGGTCTTCTCCATTCTCCCATCCTGTAAGATTATAAGGAACTGAGGCATTAAAGCTAACCTTTGTCTTGTATTCCGCTAATTTTGAGTAGTCAATCCCCTGATCGTCATTTCTAAACTCAGCAACCTCTTCCGGAGTCTGCAATGACCCATCTTTATTCCATCCTGTTTTTTCGACTTTTAGTACAAAATTTTCACCATTTCCAAGATACGGTTTCTGTACTCCGTTATTATCATATCCAGGATACAATTCAATTTCAATACTTTGTTTCCCGCTCTTTAAAATAGAAGAATTGATATTAACTTTTGCTGCTCCCGGAATTTTATCAAAATTAGAATATACAGGGTTTCCGTTTACCAAGACTCTGAAATTATAAACAGACTGAATATCGAGTTGATAAAGTGGCTCTTTTTCAAATTTTTGAACTTTGCCGGAAAAATATTCTATTCGTTGTTGTGTTGTCATTGTTTTATCTTTTGATTCCTGTGCACAGCTTATGAGGCTTGCTGTCAATAATAATGTGAATATAAACTTTGTCATTATTTTTTATATTATAGGTAATTTCCAACCTGTTTTCCATGTATAAGGGTCTAATACTACTATTTTCCCATCTGCAGTATAGTGTATTCCATCTTTTTCTTTCAGTTCACTGATATTGTCTGTTCCTGCATCGTCTGCAACAAATCCTAAACTAACATTTGCTTCTAGTAATAATCCTTCAAATTTTACTTCAGGTTCCACATAAATACTGTGGGTATCTGCTTTTGTAACAAACTCTAAGGCTATTCCGCTTTTCACTTCTACACTTGCTTCCAGATAAGCTTTAGACTTCCAGAAAACAAAAACTTTCATACTTCCATTAGCCTGTAAATATCCTTTAATGGCAATTGAAACTTTTCCTCCAAACTTGCATGGGCTTCCATCATCATCTTTCATCAATCTGTTGGTAAAGTTACTACCAGAAGCTGTATTGATACTTCCTTTTAAAGATCCAAAAATTTCACTGTTAATAATTAAATCTAAATTAATATCAAAATTATCTCCCAATGCTTCGTCTAAAACATCTAAGATAGCAACAACAGCAAGAACAACAGGATGTTTGATCTTATATAATAATTGATACAGATCATATTTTGCTTCGATTCCAAAAAGAGGATTTAAATCAATTGCACCTTCAATTAAAGTTCCCATTTCCGGGCTTTTTAAATCTGCTGCAGCTTCTGCACACCAGCTTACAGAAAGACCAACTTTCGGAGGAGTAAGCTCAAAACTCCAGTTACTTTTCTTTTCTCCTCCTCTCTTGTTCATCAGTTCCTGCAACTTAGCTTTACGATTTGTAATAGTTGCATTACCTGTCGGAGAGCTTCTTGTAGTTTCTGTATTATTACCTTTTACAATTTTTTCAATAAGCTCTTTTAAGCTTACAATTTTATGAAGAAATTCTTTTGCTTTAAGAAATTCTGAACTGAAATTTAATGCAGCATAAGGTCTGTCGAACTCACAAATCAAATTATACTCAGCATCAAGTGTTCCATGTGCTTTTTGCATAAGATTCTTTGCCTGGCTTCGAACAGAATTATTTTTTCGAGCCCTGCTTCTTTCCTGAGAAGCCTGCTGAATTTTCCTTTTGTTTTTTTTCTTTTTACTGCCGGATATATTACCTTGCCGTTGCTCTTTTAGCTGATTGATTCGTTCATCTGCCTCAAGTTCCTTTAACTTCCAGGTTTCGTGATATTCTTCTCTTAGTTCATTGAATTCTTTCCCATCATAGTTATAAGCAATTTGAAGCGTCCATTTTGTATCCGGATAAACAGCAATATATAACGGTGTACGAAATGCACATGTATTTAAACCAATTGGATATTTCTGAACTGCAATTCCACTGTTAGGCCAAATTGTTCCTATTAAACCACTAAGCGGGTTAACTGTATTACCCCAAGTATAATCATAACCCAATTTCATCTTAAGCAATTCATCTGTAGGAGGTTGATACTCGAAAGGATAATAATTTTCTAATATTTTAAACCCCGATTGCATCTTTAATTTTTTTCCTCCGTCAATTAAAGTGATTGCCTGTGTCAGCTTACTTTTATCTTCTTCTTTTTTAGTTTGTGCTTCCCCACCGCTAAATATTTCAGAACTTTGTGCAAGTCTCCACTGCCTTTTTCTTGTTGTATTATCCGGTTTCAGTAATGATTCTATTTTTGATATATCTATTACTTTTCCTGTATGCCTTAACTTTCCTTCATGTAAACAATCATTGGAGCGAACATCTTTTAATTCAACAGTTAGCTCTTTTCTCATTTTGTCTACTCCTGCAACAATAGGAAAAACTAATTGTGTGGGATTTGGATTATCTTTCAGAGGAAATACCTGTATATCTACTTCTTCTTCGTTTTTTTTGTACTTACCATGTATTTCTGAATAGCCACAAGGTAAAAAATTGGCATAATTTGTCTGAACCTCTCCTACAATGGCCACTTTATTTCCTTCGGGTTTAAGAAACGAAACATCATTACTAAGCCCTAATAATGTAATACTATTCTTATTACAGACCAATTCTTTGTCTGAAAAAAAGATGGATGCTTTTAGCTTAATTGAATTTTTATTAAATTTATTATTTTCAGAATTAGCATAGAAACTCCAGACAGGATCTACATAAATATTAGTGATACACTTTTGATAATTGATACCATTTTTTAGTTCACTATTAATTGTTTGAAAAACGGGTTTATTTTTAGAGACAAATACACCTACTTCTCTTAATATTCTGGAAAATGAATTGGGAAGTTTATTTTTATCAATTTTCTCAAGTTCCAGACGTTCCTCTTCTTTTTTCCATTTTCCATCTTCTTTCTCGTGCATGGGTAGGTCTTCAGCTTTATTTTTATCATCAAACAGCAATATTTCTATATCTTCACCAAATAATCCATCAGTATAAATATGAAGCTGAATTGTTTCGCCATATTTTACCTCTCTATTAATAACCGCCCCGTCATTACCAGCATCATATTCTCTCCATTCATATCCAAGAACTTTTGGGGTCGTTTTAACCTGTACAAATACTCCATTTTTAGTACTATTCGTGGGTTTAGACTTACCATGAATGTAAGGTTCAAGCCATCCTATGCCTCCCCAATAGATTTTTGTAAAGCTCAAGCTATGTTCTTTACCTTTTCCTATGCCTAAATCTGGATTGTATGCATTTTCCTGAAAATTTGGTTTATTATTACAAATACTCCAGACCCAGGCTAAATTTTTTTGCTCCTCTACTTCCAGCTTATCCCAGTTTTCGATTTCTGCTTTTATGGAAGACTTTCCCTCTTTTGTTGGATCAACAAGAATGTACCCGGTTCCTGCATCATATTTATCTGTTATTTGAGGATAAATTTTTATTTTTGGATTATTCATGACAGTACATTTAAATGAATTAGACTTTCTTCATCAAGGAAATCAACAAAAGGTATCATTTCAACCAAAACTTCCTTATCCGCATTCTTCATATTTTGTGCAGATGCTTCCGCCGTTTGCCCGTGATTGATAATCTCAATACAATCCGGACCTCCTATAGGACAGGTTGCCTTGCTGTCTTCTAACAATGCTTTGCCCTGATTATCCTCCAAAATAATTTTTTCATAAAAACCACTCCATTGAGTAACAACCGCCTGACAAGGATTGTTATTCATTTTTTTGCAAGATCCGAAGGTATTTTTCTCGAAGGTAGGTCCAATATCTACATGAGTAGCCATAAGCTTTTTGCGCCCATTCTCATTAATGTAACGTTTGCTTTGTGTTTTTACGGTAAGTTTATCAGGAGTTGTACCAAACTTACATTGGCAGGTAGCTCCATGACAAACTAAATGTTTTTCACTCATAGTATTTTGTATTTTTTCTCAGATCTACTGTTCGTATAACTGAAAATCAATTTTATATTCGGTGTTTTTCTCAAATGTTGAAAGATAACCGTTGATTGAAAATATCTCTCCGGTTTCTTTATTTAATTTATACAGAAGATCTACTTCTCCTTTTTTTCTGTTTTTATTAAACAGATTTTCTTCTTCATTTCCTGTTATTTTTAATGCTATCTTACCTCCTTTTGTATATTCTTTATTCAATACCAATTCTGTCTCATATCCAATTTCCTGTGCTAAACCCGAAAAATAGACCTGTAGAAAATCTTTTTTAAAAAATTGCGGATAGCTCCCGTAAACAGGCAAAAAGAACAGTTTATAAAAAATATTTCTTTCAAACATTTCTTTTTTCAGATTAAGATTTGAATACGCCTTATCTATTTGCGTCAAAATCTGATCTGTAGTTTCAGACTGATAATAATCTTTCATTTTTGGAAGACAATCTGCTTTCCAGCGTTTAGCAATTTCTTCATGGTTGATAATATTTTCAAGCCCACCATTTTTCTTTACTGAAATCTGTAACGGATATAAAACCTGTTCTGCTTTTTCAAATAACTGTTCTATAACTTTATCAATTTCCTGATTGTTTACGTAAGTTTTTTCCTTGGTCAGCTCCAAATGAAATGGAGTTCTTTTTATCTTTATTCTGTAGTGGATCTGAAGATTTTTTGGGAGGAATTTGATAACGACTCCATAAACTTTCTCACTGGAAACAGACGGAAGATTTAATGTTGAACTTTTCAGTAATTTCTGATTTCTTGTCTCAAACTTATCAAACGGAACATAAACGTATTCTACATATTTTGGTAGAGACAGCGTCAATAACTCCTGAAAACTGCAGTGTCTATTATGAAAATTCAAAAACTCTTCCGGAGTCATTTCATATTCTGCGGAAAATTCTTTAAGGTTTAAAATTCCTTCTACTTTAACCTTCTTATATTCATTTATCACCGAGTCTTTCATTTCAATTGTTTCCCCCAATTCTTCGTTATCATTTATATTTATTAGTTTTTATCAACAGATGCTTTATTTAATTCAGAATACAAAGTATAATTAATATTCTTCTAAATCAGAAAAACTTAAATCCTGTATTTTAGGCAAGGTCTTGATTGGTTTTAATTTAGTGTTTTTTATATTTTTTTTGCTTGGACCAAAATCTAAGTCATATTGTGTTTTAGTCCCTTTTATTAAATCTATTTCCGTTTGAAAAGTGGTGGCTTTTCCGTCCCATAATACCCTTGATATTTTAACCAATTCAAAATTATTTTTATTCAACCTAAATTCATAACTGCTTTTTCGGTTATCGATATCTGTTAGCATTATTAATTTTCCATTTTCAATAAAAAAATCCGGAACATTATTGCCACTATATTTTCCATTTTTACGGCTAGGGTATTGCTCCTCAATAATTTTTGTAGAAGAAACCACCATTTGAAGTTTCTTATTGGGTTGTGAAAGGAATATTTGTACTCTCGATGGTTGCGTTTCGTCTTCGATATCCATTTCCACCATCACTTTGTCATTTTGTTTGTCATTATTCAAATCTCCCACTTCTTTTTGAACTTGATATGTGTAATTGCCTTTATTAACCGTTTTCTGTGCAAATACATTAGCGTTTGCTAAAAGAAGAAGTAAAACGATATACTGCGACAATTTTTTCATAGTTCTTTTGTTTTTAATCATAAAACTTTACACTCAGAATATTTCCGACAATGATTGTAAAAAGGATTTAGCATCACCAATATGATAGAAAACCATATTAACGGTAATCCAATACACTGAAAATATTAAGAAAATGAATAAAATAAATATCAGAAATGTAAGTAATAGTTTATTTGATATCTTTTTCAATAAATAATATATCAGTGAGAATATTATGGCGGGAACAGTCGCTCCAATGAGACCAACATTTAAAACAACTTTAATTATACTTTTTACGTTTATTAATTCTTCATATCTATGCAGTATGATATACCAGCAGGATAAAATAATCGTACATAAAACATAGATAAATAAACTTACTGTAATATTTCTTTTATTTTCCATATTTATTTCTTTTTATAACCCGGATTTTTTCCTGAACTGAATGCACTTTTCAATCCTTCTTCCGCTTTTGCCCACAATTGAGTATGGCTTAAGCTATGAGATGCCGTCGCCAAATAGGGTAAAGTACCCGGTCTTTTCAAGATATCATCAAAGTTTTTTTCATCCTCTGGTATAACGAGTCCTGCATAATATTTCGTGACAAAAGAATCATATATCTCCAGATTTCCTCTTAATATTTTAAGCTCTTTGTCTAAATTTCCTGTTACAACATATTCAGCATTATCTACATAGCTGATTATTTTTTTCAACTGGGGCGGCTTAATAAACTGACTAAATAACCTCATCAGCATATCTTCTAACTCGCGGTTGTGTACTGCATTTTGTGCTCCTTTCAAAAAAGCAGCAAATTCACTTTTCTTATTTCTGGAATTGTACGGATCGCTATCATAAATGGGTACATCTATAATAGTTAAACCTTTAGTTTGTTTTTTCGGAGACCATAATGTTTCATCAATACTATCAGTTATTCCTTTGCTTTCACCAAATACTCCTGCTAATAAACTTAATAAATAACTGTCTTTTGGTGCACTCTTAATAGCAAACAAAGTATTTAAAACTTTCAACCCTTGTGTAAGCTTCATATTTTTCACCCACGTTGCTTTGTCATAACCTCCACTGATCGATGTATAATTTTTATGTACATCATTGGTCCATTGCTGAAGATTATTCAAAAGAGAGACGAAAGAATCTTTTTCTTTTTGCAGGTTAGAGTTTTCGATTTTCAGAGAATTAATATACTTGATAAATTCGGCAGTGATAATATTAAATCCTAAAAAAGCTTTTGACATTTCTTGCCATGCCAACGTTGCCTTATTTTTAAAATCCTGCCAAATAAAACTTTTCAGGTATTTTGTAACAGCATCAGTATCTACATCTTTCACTATATTTATACCTTTCTCAAATCTTTCCATTTTAAAAGACTTCAGCAAACCTTCCAAATTGTTCAGACTAAAATTAGCAACCAATTGTTGGGTCAAATCATAATCATTATGTACATTAATGATTTTACAGTCTTTATGTAATTTACCATGATTCAGCTGATGCTTCTTTTGAAAAAAAGGTGTAGATAGATAAGTAATACTTTTAACCTTCCATAATTTGGGAAACTCAGTGATCTTACGAGGTTTCAGAATAATAGATTTGGCTATCATCTCCTTACTGGAAATAAGCTCTGTAAATTGATTGATTACATTACCGCCGTGCGAATGCCCAATTAAATGTAAATGTACTTCCTGATTTTTCCACCCGGAATATACTCTCAATAATAGATCAAATAACCTTTCAGAAGCTTCGGTTCTTTCTTTAGTATCATTGTCACCAGACCAGCTGAAGAATTCACCTTCAATATGCAGATCCAAAAATTGAAATTTAAGTTTCTTAATATTATTCCATAGATTATTTAAACTTTGCTCTGTTTCTTTTTTTGTTTTTTCATCAATATATTTCCAGTAAGCTGTATTAGCGTGATGTTTTTTTCCTTCCGTATTTACAGGATCTGTAGTTCCTGCTACAAACATCACAATATCAATAATTCTTCCCTCTCTTTTAGGAGGATCTTCAGGATTATCCCCAAAAAGTTTTCCATTTTCGGCTGTTGCAATCAATTTTTTAGATGAAGAATAGGTCATTTTACCAACATACTCAGTATGCTGTCCTTTAACGATCTCAATAGAATCACCTTCTATGATACTTATCTTCGCAACATTATCGTTTGACATATCCTAATGCATATTAGTTTTTTCGTTGGCCTGTCCATTAATTTCAGTTTGAGAATGAATTTTATGATCCTTCTCACTGTGAATTAATCTTTCTCCTTTTACTACTTTCTGGCTATCCTGCTCAACCTCACTTTCTTTATTACCTTTTATAAACTCCATCATTTTCCCAACAACATTGGTCATGAAATTTCCTCCGATCATCACATTTTTCACTGCTCCCACACTTTGTGAGCTATTCATGGTAATACTTTCTGTTTTGTTCATACCAACAATATTACTTTGGTCTGCACCTACAGAAGTGCTCATATTTTGTCCCACCTTGATATCTAAATTTTCTCCCACATTGAAAGTCATATTTTTTGGTGAGGTTACCGTAATATTTCCCTTTCCATCCATGAAATAGGTATTGCCACTCGGATCAATAATATTTACACTTCCTTCATCATCATTCATCAAAACTTTAATTCCGCTTTTGGTTTGGATGGATCTCATGTGATTATTAATTCCGCCTCCTAATCCAACTCCCCCATGAAACATTCCGCCCATCACGAAAGGTCGGTCAGGA
>NZ_JAPDKN010000055.1 GCF_026163565.1 Chryseobacterium sp. YIM B08800 | reverse complement strand
TCGGATCAATAATATTTACACTTCCTTCATCATCATTCATCAAAACTTTAATTCCGCTTTTGGTTTGGATGGATCTCATGTGATTATTAATTCCGCCTCCTAATCCAACTCCCCCATGAAACATTCCGCCCATCACGAAAGGTCGGTCAGGATGATTGTGTACAAAATTTACCATCACCTGATCCCCAACTTCAGGAATCGCTACATAACCTCGATTTTGAGTGATCTGATCAGTTCCTCCCGCATCGGGACTCATCATTCTAATAAAATGAGTGGTGTCATTCGTTTGCCAGTCAAATCTTACCTGAACTCTGCCCTGTCCTTCTGGATCAGTGTTTGAAATGACCGTTGCGATTTGTGGTTGTGCGATAGGAACGGTAAATTCAGGTTTTGGTAAAAAGCCTGTATCGGATGCAATTCCTGCAAAACTTCCGGTATAATGACCAATCGTATCAATCTCATGCGTTGTTTCTGTCACCATGATTCTTGTGAAATAAGAAGTTTCATTCGTATCAGGTTTTCGCATTTCAATATCCACACTGCATCCCGGATGTAAAAAAGGAACGGTTGTAGAACCTGAAAGATTAAAAACATTCACCGCCTCACTTCCAGAAGTGCTTTTTTGGGAATATTCAACATCCAAATGAGTCGTTGCTTTTATTGGAGCAACTCTCAAAGAAGGCGTTTTATAAATTGTATCGTTATGCTGATAAGCTGTTTTTGCTAAATCTCCAACATGCTGAATCGGTGTTGAACCTGATTTCAAAACTTCATTTTTACTGCTGTTGTAACCGTAAAATTGAGGTTTAGTATGAACCGCTTTCAACTCTACTTTTATATCGTTTGCGCTGCTTCCATACGTTAATTTAATGGGTTGATTTTGTGGCGGAAGTTTTCCAAAATGAAGAACTTCCCCGTCGTAATAGAACTGTTCGCCATAAGCTTCCGCCATTCTTGCCAGATAATTATAATGCGTTTCGTCGTATTGGCTGCTGTAAATAATTTGAGAATAATCATTGGTATCAATTCTGATATCAAAACGGCTTTTATCTAAACCTTGCTTAATGACTTCTTCAGCAATGATTCCCATATTAACAGCCTGATTTCCACCAAAACTCTGAATATGAGGCGCTCCATCCAATAAAATTGTTGGACTGTAACCTGACAAAACAATATTTCCCAAACTCATCTTTTCCTGACTGAAACCAACTCCGGTGATAACGCCGACAAAAGTGCGTTCCGGACTGTTTTCAATGTCTTTATAAGAAATAACGGCCGTTAATCTTTTGCCTAAAAATTTATTCGCTTCTTCTAAAGTATGGGTTTGGCGGTCGCCTAAAGTATCGTGAGCTAAAGTCAGCGTAAATTCGTGGTGCTTTTGTGAGCTTTGGGTAAGCTTGAAATGCTTGTAATATTTGATCACCTTACCTTCAATGACTAAAGATAACTTTACCAATCGGTTAATTCCGGTATGATGATTCTCT
>NZ_JAPDKN010000054.1 GCF_026163565.1 Chryseobacterium sp. YIM B08800 | reverse complement strand
AAGCAAGGCGTGAGGAGTAATAGCGGATAGCCGGAAAAAGCTCCTAAGAAATATATTATTCTAAGTTTTGGATAAAAAAATTAAATATATTTAAGAATCATCATAATAGATATTATTAAATTGTTTAAAGTTTAGAAATTCGTAAATTTGCACCATGATTAAAATTGGCAATATAGAACTGCCGGAATTTCCGCTTTTGTTGGCTCCGATGGAAGATGTGAGTGACCCTCCATACAGACGTTTGTGCAAATTGCATGGAGCAGATTTGATGTATTCGGAGTTTATTTCTTCTGAAGGTTTAATTCGTGACGCGATAAAGAGCAGAAAGAAACTGGATATTTTCGATTATGAAAGACCCGTAGGAATTCAGATTTTTGGTGGTGATGAAGAGGCAATGGCGATGTCTGCAAGAATTGTGGAAACTGTAAATCCGGATTTGGTAGATATCAATTTCGGATGTCCTGTAAAAAAAGTCGTTTGCAAGGGTGCCGGTGCCGGTGTTTTGAAGGATGTTGACATGATGGTACGCCTTACAAAAGCTGTAGTAAATTCTACAAGCCTTCCTGTAACGGTGAAAACACGTTTGGGATGGGACAGCAATTCAATCAATATTGATGAAGTTGCCGAACGTCTTCAGGAAACCGGAATCAAGGCTTTAACCATTCATGCGAGAACGCGTGGACAAATGTATAAAGGTGAAGCTGATTGGGAACATATTTCCAGAATTAAACAAAATCCTAATATAGAAATTCCTATTTTCGGTAACGGAGATATAGATTCTCCCGAAAAAGCTTTAGAATATAAAAATAAATATGCGTGCGACGGAATAATGATTGGTCGTGCTGCAATTGGATATCCTTGGATTTTTAATGAAATAAAACATTTCTTTAAAACAGGTGAAAACTTGGCTGCTCCAACTATTTCAGACAGATTATTAGCCGTTCGTCAACATGCAGAATGGAGTGCTGAATGGAAAGGTGAAAAGCTGGGATTAATTGAAATGAGACAACATTATAGTAATTATTTCCGTGGAATTCCACATTTTAAAGATTTCAGAAGAAAATTCTTAGAAGTATATACTTTAGAAGAAATGGATGCCGTGATTCATGAAACTCAGGAGTTTTACGAAGAATATCAAGCTCAACAAGCATAAATATAAAACCCATCAGATTTTGATGGGTTTTGTTATTTTTTTAAGTTTTGTTTGAATTAATATCCTCCTTCTGAAGAAGAATCATTTTTTATAAGAGCCAGTGCAGAAGATGTTCCAATCCTTTTAACGCCTAGTTTAATCATCTTTTCTGCATCTTCGGGAGTTCTTACTCCACCTGCAGCTTTTACGGGAAGTTTACCCGCATTATCAAGCATTATTTTAATTCCTTCGAAGGTTGCTCCGTTTGGCTTTCCGTTTTCTGTCTGATAAAAACCTGTTGAAGATTTAACGAAGATATTTTCTAAATCTTTTTCATCAAAATTTTCTTCTGCCCAAGTTGAAATATTTTTGGTAAGATCTGCAATTTGTGCATCTGTTAAAGCTGCAATTTCAATAATCCACTTGATAATTTTTTGATGCTTAATGCATAGTTGCGTACATCTTAAAAACTCATCTTTTACAAGCTCTAAATTCCCATTAAGATAAGCTTCGCAATTAATTACAAAATCCAATTCATCTGCTCCGTCATTAATTGCTTGGGTTGCCTCAGCTAATTTTTCATCAACAGAATAGGTTCCTTCATGAAAACCAATTACCGTCCCTACAATTACATTGGCTTTCTTTTCATTTAAAAAACTTTTAATTTCAGCCACATAATTAGGGCGAATCATTACGGCAAAAATGTGATGATCTATTGCTTCCTGAGCCAAATCTTTTACAATCTGAAGCGTTTCCTGTTCGGAAATACCTGACTGTTGTGGAGTTTTTAAATAAGTTGAATCTAAATATTGAGCAATGTTCATCATAATTATACTTTCAGTTGTCTGTAAATACCTTGTTCCAAAGATATGAAAGTTTCGGTTCTTGTAACGCCTTTAAGTTTTTGAAGTTTGCTTAAAATAAGCATTAAATGATCATTGTCTTTGCATAAGACTTTTAGAAAAATAGTATAATTTCCTGTAGTATAATGTGCTTCTACTACTTCGTTTACGTCTTGCAAAGATTTTACCACATCCGGATAATGACTTGGCTGGTCAAGAAACATTCCGATGTAGGAAACTACTTTGTATCCTATTTTTCTCGGATTCAAAAATGAGATAGAATTCTCTATAACTCCCGCTACTTCTAGTTTTTTAATTCTTTGATGTACGGCAGTGGTAGATATCCCTACTTGTTTAGAAATATATGCTAAAGAACTTTTAGAATTGTCCATCAGCATATATATGATCTCTTTGTCTAGCTGATCCAATTGATAGCTTGTATTATCTTCTGTGTTTCTCATTTTTAATATTTTGTTACTTCAATTCAATTTTTTTTAAAGCTACTAAAACAGGAAAATGGTCGCTAAAGCCACCAAGATATCTTGTTCCTGCATACGTTCTGAAAGGTCTGCCTTCAAAACCTTTATTTTTAGTGCTCATACTTTCAGGGTTAAAAACCTTTGCCTCCTGAAAAGATAGTTTTGCATCAGCTTTAAAAAAAGAATCTGATAGCATGATCTGGTCAAAAAGTAGTCCGGATTTGTAATGAAAAGTAGAATATTTCTTTGTTGAAAATAGCTTTTGGAAAGGATTGTGCAAAACCTTGTTATGTGTATTGTCGTAAAGAATTTTTATTAAATTTTCATCATCCGGGTTTTGATTAAAATCTCCGCATAAAATGACATGTTCCTGATCTTTATTGATGATATTTAAAATCCTGTTGTGAATTTCATTCATAATAAAGTTTCTTTTGGGTTGATTAATGTCTTTTTCTCTCTTCGAAGGAAGGTGAGCTACAAAAACATTCATTATTTCCTCTTTGAATTTTACTTTTGCAAAGAGTACATCCCTTGTCGTGTCATAATTATCGGGTTTGTTGTCTATGATTTCAAAAAAGAAAGTGATGGCTTCAGAATCTATGATTTCAACTTTAGATTTGTCATATAAAAGAGCAACGTCTACTTTGCGCTCATCCAGAGAATTATAGTGTACAATTCCATACTGTGAGCTAAAAGGATCAAGTTTTACCAGATCTTCTACTACTTTTTTTCCGGAAACTTCACAAAGACCAATAAGGGCAGGTAAAACTCCGTTTTCTTCCTTCATTAAACGAAAAACATGCGCAATTTTTGAAAGCTTAGTTCTGTACTTTCTGTCGTCCCAGTTTCTTAACCCTGATCTTGTAGGATCGAGTTTATGAATCTGCGGCGGATCAGGCAAAAATAAATTTTCAACATTGTAAAAAGCAAAAAGCTCCATCAACATATTTTTCTAAATTGTGACATAATTTTAAATCAAACCTATCATTAAATATATCAAAATTTTGATTGTTGAAAAATTCTCGAATCAAATTAATTTATAAAATCTTAATATGTTATTACAATGATAAATAATGGGCAAATTTACAATATAAATTTCAAACATACCCATGTATGATTCAATAAAAAATAATCCATTTAAATGTGATATAAATGGTATAAAAAATGTATTGAAAGTGATTTAAAATGTAAAATTTTCAGTAAAAACTATTTCTTACATAAGTTTTTTTACTTATTCTAAAAGGTCGGGGCGCCTTTCTGTCGTGATTTTTACAGCTTGTTCGTGCCTCCATTCTTCTATTTTAGCAAAATTTCCACTTAAAAGTATTTTTGGAACTTCCAATCCTTTATAAGATTCAGGTCTTGTATAAATGGGAGGAGAAAGCAAATCATCCTGAAAACTGTCTGTTAAAGCACTTTGTTCATCATTCAAAACTCCCGGAACAAGACGAATGATAGAGTCTGCTAAAACACAAGCAGCCAATTCACCACCCGTCAAAACAAAATCTCCGATTGATATTTCTTTGGTAATATGCAGATCTCTTACGCGCTGATCGATTCCTTTGTAGTGACCGCATAAAAAGATCAGATTGTTTTTAATTGATAAAGTATTGGCGATTTTTTGATTTAAAGTTTCTCCATCGGGCGTTAAATAAATGATTTCATCATATTCTCTTTGAGATTTAAGCTCAGAAATACATTTATCTAAAGGTTCAATCATCATTACCATTCCTGCGCCGCCACCGTAAGGCTCGTCGTCAATCTGGCGGTGTTTGTTGATTGACCAGTCTCTCAACTGATGAAAATGTACTTCTACAATACCTTTATCAACTGCTCTTTTCAAAATAGAAGTTTGAAACGGACTTTCCATTAATTCTGGAAGCACGCTTATAATGTCAATTCTCATTGCTGCGTATTATTTTTTTGAGATGGCGAAATAATCAGACGTAAGGAAGAATCTTTATTAAAATAGCTCCACATCCAGTTAAAAAATATCGCCAGTTTATTTCGGACGCTCAAAATAAGCATTAAATGTAAGAACATCCAAAAATACCAGGCTAAAAATCCCTGAAATTTTATAAATGGTAAATCTACAACGGCTCTGTGTTTTCCGATGGTTGCTAATGAACCTTGATCTTTATACTCATATTCAACCCATTCATTTTTATTTTTCTTCAGAAAGTTTTTGCCTAAATTTTTTGCCTGATTAATGGCAACATTTGCAACTTGAGGATGACCTTGCGGATATTTCGGAGTTTCCATGTAGGCAATGTCTCCCACTGCATAAATGTTGTCGTAGCCTTTTACTTTATTGAAACGATCAACGATATATCGGTTTCGTACTAAATTTTCGGAAGGAAAGCCGTCAATGACATTTCCTATAACTCCTGCAGCCCAGATCACATTATTTGATGGAATTTCTTTGCCGCTTTTCATGTAGACTTTATTTCCGTCATAGTCGGTTACGATCTCACCGCTCAGAAAATTTACGCCTAATTCTTTTAAATATTTTTCAGATTTTTCCTGAGCTTCAGGACTCATTACGGCAAGTGGCTTTTCAGTAGAACTTACGAGAATTATTTGAAGCTGATCAAAATTCATATAAGGATAATCTCGCGGAAGAATTTCTTTTTTCATTTCTGAAAATGCTCCGGCTAATTCTACTCCTGTCGGGCCACTTCCTACGATAACGATATTCCAGTTTCCGTCGTCGCTTCGGCTTTTTTCAAGAATCAGTTTTTCGAAAGTCAATAAAACATGATTTCTGATGCTAATGGCTTCCTGAGTATTTTTCATTCCGAAAGCTTTACTTTCGAGGTCTTTATTACCAAAGAAATTGGTTTTACAACCAGTGGCGATAATTAATTTGTCGTAAGTGAATTCTGCTTCGTCTGTAATGACCTTATTATTGGCCGGATCAATAGATTTTACATCGGTTAAACGAAACTGTGTATTTCTGGATTGCTGAAAGATTTTTCTGAAAGGAAAAGAGATATTGGAAGGCTCGATTCGTCCGCATGCAACCTGATAAAAAAGTGGCTGAAACATATGGTGATTTACTCTGTCGAGAACAATTACCTTTTTATTTTTATTGTTCAGCGTTTTTGCAAGCTGCAATCCCGCAAAACCTCCTCCAATGATGATAACCTTTTCGCGTGTTTCCATAATACACAAATTTACTTATTTTATTTAGTATTTTTAAGGCCTAAAAAGTTAGTTTTGCAAAACTTTATGAGCCCTAAAAAGTACACCAAAAAAACTGCCAAAAGCATCCATAAAACAAGACGACAGAATTATTTTTTGCGTCGTAAAATTGTATTGCTCATCTTGGTGATTGCACTTATCGGAACGGGTTTATATCTAAAGCAATCAATCAGTTACTATTATGCTTTATATTTTAATAAATTCTCTCATAAGAAGCTAAAAAACAGCGAATCTGAAACTCTAAGAATTCAGAAGATTATTTCAAATAATCTTGATAAAACGTATGGTTTTGACATTTCTCATTACCAAAATAAAGAAGATATAAAATGGGATAGTCTGAGCATCGGAAATAAAACAATTCCGCTTGAATTTGTGGTGATGAGAGCAACGATGGGAAATCGAAATGCCGATAAAAATTTTGATGAATTTTGGTCTTCCGCAAAAGAGCATAACCTAATCCGTGGAGCATATCATTTTTACCGAGCTGATGAAGATCCGGTAATCCAGGCTAATAATTTTTTGGATAATGTAAAGCTTGAAAGTGGCGATTTGCCACCGGTTTTAGATATTGAAAAGATTCCAAAAAGTAAGTCGAAAGAAAAACTAATTGAAGATTTAAAAGTCTGGTGCAAAATTGTAGAAGAAACCTACGGTGAAAAACCTATTATTTACACGTATTATCATTATTACAAAGATTTTCTTAGAGGTGAGTTTGAAGGTTACCCGATCTGGCTTGCTAATTACAATGATGTTCCCGAACCTTCACCTGAAGATCAATGGGATTTCTGGCAGTTCACAGAAAACGGAATTGTGTACGGAATCAATTCTAAAATAGATCTGAATATCTTTAACGGCGGAGTTTGGTCGCTGAAAAGCTTAACCTTGGATTAATTAATCTTTTCTTAATTTTTGTTAATAATTCTTAAAAAAAATTATTCTATAAAATCATTTTTTGCTTTAAAAAATTACAGATATTTGTGTAAACTAATACCTGAAAACTCGGCTGCCAATATTTTGGTAGTTGCTTTTTCGCTTTTTATAAAACTAACCATAAAAACTAATTTAATCATGAGAACAAAAATTTTATTGCTGTTTCTATTCGGATGGGTGGGAATGGTATCTGCGCAAATCGAAACGAAAGTTTTCGAATTAGATTTAGGAAAACCTTCCAAAAATGCTTTAACTGCTACAGATTCTAGCAATAAGCTGGTTATAAAAACAAATCAGCTATTATCATTCGACCTAAAAAATGCCAACCCATATAAGTATAAATATGTGATCAATCACAGATTTGTAGATTTATATGAAGGACAAGGTTATAATCCTTTAGATAGTATCGGAAAAGTAGTTCCAATTAAAAATGCAATGACTCAAAATTCGGAAAAGAAAAACGATTCGATATTTCAAGAACATAATTCTATGTCTGAATTTTCAACAAATTTTATTCAAGGAAAAAAAGCAGCCAATAATGATGAAGACAAAGCCAATATTAAAAATGCAACGAAAGTTTTAGAAAAATCTTTTAATGATTTAAAAGTAGATATTGATAGTTATATTGTTAAAATTTCAGCGGAGGATTTTTTAGACAAAAACAAATTTGATTCTATACGAAAAACTTTTAATAATTCTTACATCAATCTTTTATCTGCATCGCAAAATATAGGTAACGAAGCGGAAAACTTTCCACAGACATCCGAATACTTTAGTAAAAAGCTAAAACCTATAGATTCTGTATCTGTAAAAATAAAAAATGAGATTTTGAAAATGTATCAGCTAAAATTATACAATTATCTGTTGCCTGTAGATATTAATGGTAAAAATATCGACGTTGTGGAAGTTACTTTAGAACGTTATGATAGGTCTGTTGCAAACCCAATTCCTGATAAGTATGTTTTTAACGTATGGGTAAAAGGAGGTTTGAAAATTGATATAAGCGGAGGTGTTTTTCTTACCTCATTAATGGATAAAGAATATGAAACGAAAGACGATACAGGAAACAACAAATTTATTTATACCAAAGAAAAAGGTGATTATGATTTCGGATTTGGTTCAATGATTAACCTATCTTTAAGAGGTGGCTCTTGGGTGCGTCCGGCTTTGAGTATTGGAGCTTTATTTACTACAAATCAAAAGTTTCAAATATTAACAGGTTTTGGTTTGATTTTAGGAAAAGAAGAACGTCTTGTTTTGCACGGAGGTCTTACAATGGGTGCGGTATCACGAATTTCGGATCAGTTTAAAACTAATGGAGAAATCTCTTACGACTTAGGTACAGAGGGAACTGTTGCTACAAATAATAAATTTTCTTTTGGCCATTTTTTTGGGATTACATATAACTTTGGAAAAGTTAAAAAACAAGAACCTGCAAGATAAATTTGAGATTTTAGTTTAAACAAAAAAACCTTCCATCCGGAAGGTTTTTTTATATAAATTTGAAATGTATCAATTACAAAGAAGAAGAATGAACTAACATATCAACCAATTTGTTCGAGTAACCCATTTCGTTGTCATACCAAGAAACAAGCTTTACAAAGTTTGGAGAAAGCATGATACCAGCATCTTTATCAAAGATTGAAGTTCTCTTATCTCCTACGAAATCCTGAGAAACTACAGCATCTTCAGTGTATCCTAAAATACCTTTCAATTCACCTTCAGAAGCTGCTTTGATTACTGCACAGATCTCTTCGTAAGAAGCACCTTTTTCAATTCTCACTGTTAAATCTACTACAGAAACGTCAACAGTTGGTACTCTGAAAGACATCCCTGTTAATTTTCCGTTCAATGAAGGGATTACTTTTCCTACTGCTTTTGCAGCACCTGTAGAAGAAGGGATAATGTTGTTTAGAGCAGCTCTACCACCTCTCCAGTCTTTCATTGAAGGACCGTCAACAGTTTTTTGAGTAGCCGTTGTAGCGTGTACAGTTGTCATTAAACCTTCTACAATTCCGAAATTATCGTGAATTACTTTAGCCAAAGGAGCTAAACAGTTTGTAGTACAAGAAGCATTCGAGAAGATCTTTACATCGTCTGTAAGCTCAGTGTGGTTTACACCCATTACAAACATTGGTGTATCATCTTTAGAAGGAGCAGAAAGAATTACTTTCTTAGCACCTGCAGCAATATGTTTTGCAGCACTTTCTTTATCAAGGAATAAACCAGTAGATTCTACTACATAATCAGCACCAATTGCATCCCACTTAAGGTTGCTTGGGTCTTTTTCTGCAGTTACTCTGATTTTTTTACCGTTTACCACAAGGTCATTTCCTTCTACAGAAACTTCACCTGGGAAAACTCCGTGTACAGAATCGTATTTTAACATGTAAGCCATGTATTCCGCATTGATAAGATCGTTGATTCCTACAACTTCGATGTTGCTTCTTTCTGTCATTGCTCTGAAAACAAGACGACCGATTCTACCAAAACCGTTAATACCTACTTTAATTGTTGACATAGTGTTTTACTTTTTTAAAAATTATATTAAATAGATTAGATTGCTAAAATTTCTGAAATTAATAAAAGGTCTTTATTGATTTCATTATGTTTTTTAATGGCTTCTTCAATCGGAGTGTACGTTAAATCATTAGAACGCATTCCTGCCATTACATTGGTTTCTCCATTCATTAATCCTACAACGGCACCGTAACCAAGTCTGCTTGCCAAAACTCGGTCTGCGCAACTTGGCGAACCTCCTCTTTGCATATGTCCTAAAACAGCTACTCGGATGTCGTAATCAGGAAATTCTGATTTTGTTTTTTCTGCTAATTCATAAACATTTGCGAGCTTTTCACCTTCCGCAACTACGACGATGCTTGAAGCTTTTCCTGTTTTTTCAGCATTTCTGAATTTTCCAAATAAATCTTCAATGCTGTCTTTTCTTTCAGGAATCAAAATATCTAAAGCTCCGGTTGCTAAACCACTGTTTAAAGCGATAAATCCTGCATCACGACCCATTACCTCAACAAAGAAAACTCTGTTGTGAGAAGTTGCCGTATCACGGATCTTATCGATAGCGTCCATTGCGGTATTTAAGGCAGTGTCGTAACCAATCGTATTATCTGTCCCGAAAATATCGTTGTCGATCGTTCCCGGTACACCAATTACTCTGATCCCGAATTCTTCATTAAAGATCTTTGCTCCGGTGAAAGTTCCGTCTCCGCCAATACAAACTAAACCGTCAATTCCTAATTTTTGGCAGTTTTCATACGCTTGTTGACGACCTTCTTTGGTTCTGAATTCTACTGAACGGGCAGATTTAAGAATCGTACCACCCTGATTGATTATATTTTTTACAGAACGAGCTCCCATTTTCAGGAAATCATCGTGAATAAGACCATTGTAGCCTTCTCTTACTCCGTAACATTCGATATTATAATAGTTTGCGGTTCTTACCACCGCTCTTAATGCTGCGTTCATACCCGGAGAATCTCCTCCCGAAGTAAGAACTGCAATTTTTTTTACAGCACTTTCTTTCATCTAGTAAAAAATTTCAAACACAAATTTACGAAAACAAGTTCAGATAACTGTAGCATTTTGAGAATAACTTTAAGGAAGCGGTTTTTAACATTTAATAGAATTAATATGCTTAAATGTAATATTGCTAATCTCATGTTTTACATCAAAAAATAGCATGAGAAAAATCTGTAATTGGGATTAATATTAAATATTTATAGCATAGTATTTTCTTCAGAAATAAAATTTTTAATATTTGTATATCATTAGAAATTAATATCTTGGAGTACCAAATTTAAAATATTTAGCTATGAAAAAATGTGTATTTTATGTACTCGCAGTTTTTGCATTGAGCTCTTGTTCCACAGAAGAGATGCAAACCAATGCTATTGAAGCAGAAATTGTACAGACAGATCCGCTAAGTGCAAGACAAATCAACGAGGAGATCAACCAAACCACCAAAACGAAAGGCAGGTTTTCATGGAATGAAGCTTCATCACACTTTTTGTGGAGCGGAATTGTTCAGGGAAATAAAATAGCTTCCATCGGTTTCGGGAATTCAAAAGATGATTTCGATAGAAGTAAATCTTCTAATTCTGAAGCTCTGCAACAGGAAATTTTAGATGTCATTCAACAATATGAAGGGAAAAACGAGAGAGTTTTACTAGCTTCTGACGAATTTCTAAATCAAATCGATGTTTATATCGAAAAGCAGGAAACAGTGATTGCTTTGCGAAAATTAAAATCAATCCGCTATTTCGAGCCTGGAGATTACCGTTATTTTGAAAATGAAAATAAAATCAATGGAGCTACAGCTAAATCAAGTGGAAGTTCTTCTGGTTGTGGGTTGGAATCAACTGCTTTAAGTGCTTCAGATTACACTACCGTAACTCCCAACGCAAAAGCACCTTGGTCATTCGCAAAACATAATATTACCAGCGCATGGAATTACAGCACAGGAGCGGGAGTTACCATCGGATTGATCGATTCAGGAGTTTCTTTTAATCAAAGTTTGTTGAGTGGCAGTTTTAATAATGGCTCGTCTTCGGGAAGAACAATTAGTAAAAATGGAGTGTATGTAGATTCTGTTTGGCCGTGGAGTTCCGGTTACGACGGAGCGGATGATAAATGCGGTCACGGAACGAGTATGGCTTCTGCAATGGCGGCTCCGAGAAATAATCAGGGACAACCGGTGGGTGTTGCGTATAATGCCAATTTAATTTCTTATCGTGCAGCTTCCAATGTTGTTTTGGATGGTTATCACGAACAAGAAGGAGTGAAAATTGCCTTTACCAATCTTGGAAATACAGCAAGTGTAAAAATAATTTCAATGTCGATGGGACATATTTTTTCAGTCGGAAAAATTGAAGATGGTGTAAAATATGCTTATTCTAAAGGGAAACTGATTTTCTGTGCAGGCGGAACTTCTACGAGTTTTACAACATTTGTCGGTGTAATTTTCCCCGCTTGGATGCCGGAAACTCAGGCGATAACGGGAGTGAAAGAAAATACTTCGAATCAGAAGTGTGATGTTTGCCACTCTGGAAGTGAAATAGATTTTACCTATCAAATGGAAAGAGCTTCCGGAAATAATATTCCGGTTTTAAGTTATTATAATGGGCAAACCGATTATGTGGGTGGCTCTTCTGTAGCAACTGCTTCCACTGCAGGGATCGCAGCTTTGGTTTGGTCTAAAAATCCGTCATGGACAAGAGATCAGGTTTTAAATAAAATGAGACAGTCTGCAACCTATTATCCAACCAAAAATGCAGATTACGGATATGGAAATATTAATGTTTTACAAGCTGTACAATAGATTTTACCGTTTTTAGAAAAATTAGAAACTAATAAACTTTTTATTTATAAATAGAATCGGAAGATCAATTCTTCCGATTTTTTTGTGATTTCATCTTGATAATTGCAGTTTTAATTAGCTTAAAAAGAATAATATTGTTGTTTTTAATATGATATTGAATGTGTTTTATTTTTATTGAAATAATTAATATAATAATATATGTTTATTGAATATTGCTTAAAAGTAATGATTTGGTAGTTATACTTAAAATGAAAAATACGTATTTATACGCTATTAAATATATTTTATCTGTAGTAGCTTTGTCATGTGATCACAAACAAATACAGAGAAGTTTAAAAAACAATCTGTATAAAAAACTTTAACCTTGGAGACCAGAAACCAAAAAAAACGGGGCGCAATCCGAAAAGCCACAAGAGTAGGAAAAATCAAAATATTAATCATGACAACAGCACAAGAATCATTAGTAGGAGGTTGGACAGCTTATCACGCTCTTACACCAGAAGATCAAAAAGTATTTGACGAAGCAATGAGAGGATTTGTAGGAGTAAAATACACTCCGCAACTTGTATCTACACAATTAGTTAACGGAACTAATTACCGTTTCAAGTGTACAGCATCTATACCACCTTCAGAAGTTGTTTGGGATGCAATTGTAGAAATTTACAGCCCAATTGAAGGCGTACCACATGTTGTTGCAATTACAAGAATCTAATTGAAGCAATTACATATTAGAATCGGAGGATTTATCTTCCGATTTTTTTTTGTGCAATCATTTTAGCGATTCAATAATTAGTCTCCTAATTCATAATCTAAAGGCAAAAGAAATTCAATTTTATTTTTGGTAAACTCTCCCTGATTGGTCAGCATTCCTGGGTTTGAAGTATTTCCGTTGGGGTAAATTTCAAAAGTATCGTTTTCGGGATGAAGAAAAGAGGTCTGTATAATTGGGATTGTAGCTTTTACAAACTGTCCTTTTTTCAACTCATAAAAATACTTTTTAAAATTAATCTGCATCATGTGATCATAATCCAGATATAATTTATTGTCTGTTTTTTTAGTGTAATCAGTTTCAGAAATCTGAGTTTTTGTAATAGCAATTTTATAAGGTTGCTCGTTTCTTTTTCGATTACCGATATCTAAAATATCATCCGGAACATTCATTGTGCCTTTAGATTTAAACATTTCAGCAAAATCCTTGAGTCGTTGTAATTCTTCTTCAGTCGGATATTTTGAGTTCGGAAACTTGGTAATCTGATTCACAATGAATCCTTCATCAGCAACTTTATTTGCAAAAACACTTCTGAAAAAATGAACCTGACTGCCGTCGTAAGCATTCATTCGATTAAGCTTTACTTTATCGCTGCTTTTTGTTTCTTTGAAGAAGCTGGTGCCAACAAATCGGGTTGTTTTTTTCATCAAAATTTGCAGAAAATTCTATAAGATTATATTCAATAGTATATCCTAAATTTTTGTTTTCGATGATTAAAGTTTGCGGAGCTTTTACATTTAGAGTTTTATTGCTTTTATCGTAGGCAAATTTTAGCGAGCGTTGATTCTTGATTTTTACATTTTCTTTATCATATCCAATAAATGAATCTAAAAAGAAATGAATGTAATTCTTATACACTGCTTCTGTAAACGGAATGATAACCACTTCTTCAATTTCTTTAGATTTAATTAAAACAACTTTCAATGTTTTGTTTAAAACCTCAGATGTATTGGTAGTAAACGTCTCATAATCATCTTTTTTGAAAACTAAGCTGTTATTATTTTTAGAGGGAAGATTAAGAATAAAACTTCCGTCTGAACCGGAAATAGTTCCCGTTTTTATACCATCTAAATAGATGTTGACATTGGCGATTGGTTTTTCAGCATCATTCACCACAGTACCTTTGATTACCTGAGCAATCGAAAGATAAAACGGTAAGATAATCATCAAAAGTAATATTGTTTTTTTCATGGTAAACAATATTACTAAATTTATAGTGATAAAAAAAGAGGCTGAAAGAAATTTAATTTAACCGATTTTTACGCTCGTCATACTCAGCGAACCACCGATTAAATCATCATTAAATAAAACCAAATCTTCAGACTTATTTTTTAAACCTAAAGAATAGATCAGTGGCAAATAATGATCGGGTGTAGGAATGGCGTATTGCAGAGAAGTTCCTTGCTTTTGATAATCAATAAGGTTCTGAAAATTTCCATCCAGAAGCCAGTTGTTTGTTTTTTCACGAGCTTCAATTGCCCAGTCCCAACCCGCTCCAACTGTATCAATATTTCGCCAGTCAATTAATCTTAGATTATGAACAATATTTCCGCTGCCGATAATTAAAATACCTTTTTCTCTCAGTTTTTCTAATTTTTTAGACAAATCAAAATGATATTGTGGCGGTTTTGTATAATCAATACTCAACTGAATTACCGGAATATCGGCATTCGGATACATGTGTTTAATTACAGACCATGCTCCATGATCGAGTCCCCAATTGTGATCTTCTTCAACGATTGGATTCAAAATTTCAGCAACTTCATGTGCCAATTCGGGATTTCCGGGAGCAGGATATTGTACATCAAACAAAGCTTGCGGAAAACCACCAAAATCATGAATCGTTTTGGGCATATCCATCGCCGTAACCTTTGTTCCGCGTGTGAACCAATGTGCCGAAATACACAAAATTGCATTAGGTTTCGGAATTTCTTTTGCCACATTTCTAAAACCCTGAACAAATTGATTTTCTTCAATGGCATTCATCGGAGAGCCATGGCCAAGAAAAAGAACAGGCATTTTCTGCGAATTTTTAAACTGGTTGCTTATGTTCTGTAAATCGTTGAGATTCATTTTTATTAAGATTAAAAAAGGTTCAAGGTTAACTAATAATCCCTGAACCTTCTGATTTAAAAAACTAATTATTTCATTATTCCACGCTTTGTGGCTTGCAGAAACTTATTTTAAAATTAAGCTTGTTTTACAAACTGCAATTCACCTGCAATTTTCACTTCTTCACTTACCATTACACCACCTGCTTCAAGAGCTGCATTCCAGTTAAGACCGAAATCTTTTCTGTTGATTTTTCCTTCAAAAGAAAAACCAGCTTTTGTATTTCCCCAAGGATCTACATTGATACCTCCGAAATCAACATCCAAAGTAATTGGTTTTGTAATACCGTTTACCGTAAGATTTCCAGTTACAGAATTATTAAGAGCATTAGACTCAAAAGTAATCGTTGGGTTTGCTTCTGCGTTAAAGAATTCTGCAGATTTCAGGTGATTATCTCTGTCTGTATTATGAGTAGAGATAGAATCTACATTAATTGTAGCGGTAGTTTTTGCATTGGCAAAAGTATCGTCTTCAGCTTCGATTTCTGCATTGAAGTTGGTAAAATTACCTTTGATGTTAGAAATCATCATGTGTTTTACTTTAAAAGTAATCTCACTGTGCGCTGGGTCTAAATTCCATTTTGTAGCCATTGTATTTATTTTTTGGTTGTTATTTATAGTGCAAATCTAAGGCAAGAATGATTTCCGATTCATTGATTTAGGATAAGAAATTGATTTTAATATAAATTTAATGAGAATTCTGTAGTTTTTTGTTGATTAAAGAAGTAAATCTTGTTTAAGGTTTTAAAATTCATAAATAATTAAAGAAAATAATTCTATTTTTGTTAGATGATGGAAAATAAATCCCCGTTTTTAGATACTTTGTTTCTTCTTAGAAAAGAGGGCGCACTGACTATTTTTTCAGATCTTAAAACGCTGTCTGAAAAAGAAGAAAAAGAGGCGGAAGATTTTTTCGAATCTGAATTTGAAAAAGAAAGATTAGAGTTTTTATCCGATAAGATTAGATTCAATAAAGAAACTGCCATTTGGGCTGCGAAAATTTTGTATCACAGTGCACAGTTGTATTTAATAAGAAAAGACACAGCGAAAGATTTAGAAAACCTGATTCCGCAATATCAGGGTGAAAAAGATGTTTCAGCAATTTTATCTGCAGATTTGTCGTTGAGGTTTTTACCACAATTGCTCGATGCGCTTCAGGTTGCAGATTCTACAGACCCTTTGGCGAAAATGCTGGAAAATATTTTACACCAGTTTCATTATTCAGGAATTGGATTAGATTTAAATCTTGAAAAAATCAATTGGGAAGAAGAATTAAAAGACAAAACCTACCGAAAATTATATCTTGAAAGAATTGTAGAAAAAAAAGCTTATAAGCTTGCAGAAATTCCCTACATCAACCAATTATTGATCGCAGAATTTGGGATGTACAAAGATATTTTTTGGAGAGAATTAAAAATAGTAGAAAACTAATCTGTTTGTATTTCTTGGCTGAGTAGAACGCCTTTGCGAACTTAAAAACGGTTAGCTGTTAAAAAAAAACTTTGCCCGCTTTGCGTTAAAAAGTAAATGCAAGAAAAAATATAAAGAAAAAAATGACTCAAAATATAGAAAAACTAAACAAAGTTCTCGCCTTTGTTAAAGACACTTTTGTCGGAAAAAATGACGTTGTAGATTTGCTCGGAATCTGTTTGCTGGCAAGAGAAAATGCATTTTTGTATGGTCCTCCCGGAACCGCAAAATCTGCCATTGTAAGAACATTGGCAAATACGGTGACAGACGGTAAAAACTTCGAATATCTTTTAACCCGTTTTACCGAACCCAACGAAATTTTTGGTCCTTTTGATATCAGAAAATTAAAAGAAGGAGAATTGTTAACCAACACAGAAGGCATGATGCCTGAAGCGTCAATGGTTTTTCTGGATGAAATTTTTAATGCCAATTCGGCAATTCTGAATTCACTTTTAATGGCTTTGAATGAAAAGATTTTCAAAAGAGGAAAAGAAACAAGGAAGCTTCCCGCATTGATGTTTGTCGGCGCAAGTAATGTGCTTCCTGAAGATGAAGCTTTGAATGCGCTTTTTGACCGTTTTTTAATTAGAGTAAATGTTGATAATGTAAATCCTGATCTTCTTCAGCAGGTACTTTTAGCCGGAAGAAAACTCGAAAATATAACAGAAACAGAAACTCCCGAAATCTTTTCTGATGAAATCCGGGAGCTTCAGAATTTGTGTAAAAGTATTGATCTGAAACCTATTTACGAAGTTTATTTAAATACGATTATCAATCTTAGAAATACAGGAATTGCGATTTCCGACCGTAGAGCCGTGAAATTGCAAAATCTGATTGCGGCAAGTGCTTTAATTTGTGGTAGAAACGAAGCGATTCTTTCAGATTTATGGGTGTTGAAACATATTTGGGATACCGAAGAGCAGATTGAAATTTTAGAAGGCATTATCAACAGAACGATTGAGAAAGACGACCATCCGAAATCTCATCCGCAAGCTTTGCAAAATAAAATTCCCGATCCTGAAGAAGTGATGAAAGATGTAAAAATCCTGATCGAAAAATGGAATAGCGGAACATTAAGTTTTGAGGAACAAAACGTGATAAAAGATAAATTAAGATACCTCCAAACCCGATGCGACTGGATCAGAAATCCGGAACAAAAACAATACATTCAACAAGAAATCGAAAGTTTATGGCAGAAGATTCTTCAAACAGTATAAAAACTTTTTGGGCAGAGCTTCCAAAAGCAGATGAAGATTTTCTTGGTGCAATTCGTGACTGGAAAAATGTTCAGATTGCGATGGATGAAGAGATAATTTGGCTGAAAGGTTTTATTGGTGAACAAGCTGCTTCATCGGAAATTCAGCAGTTGCCGAATTTTATTTTGTATGAATTGAGGGATGGACTTTTATTCAGAAAAGATGCATTGGTTCCGAGTAAAAAAATGAGAACCGCTTTGTTGTGGACTCCGATCGATAAAGCCTTAAAGCTCACTTTTCCTATTTCGAATAATAATTTTTTTGGAATTGATGAAAAGATTGATGTTAAATTAAAACCAAGTGAAGAAGAGCAACCTGCAATGGCTTTGCTTTGTTCAATTTCGGAAATTAAAAAAGCGATTATTACAATACCAAAATTCAAATTAGAAAAACTGAGTTGGATTGTTATTAATGATAAAGCATTGTTTATGGGAACTCCATTATTAAGCTTTCCTGGGGAAACTTTTTGGTTAAAAGATGATCATCTTCTACCAACAGGTTTTGATTTTGAATTTAAAGATCTGAGTTCTTTATTGCAAAGAAAATATAATGAATACAATGAAGACTGGCTTTTGTGGAGCGAAAACGGAAGTGTTTTAAATATCAAAAAAGAAGATTTCAGAAAACTATCTGTAAGCTCATTTCGTCTGACTGAAAAATCACAAGAATGGAATTAAAAGAATATTTCCAATCTTACGAAAGTTATTTCTGGGAATGGACAACGGATGAGGATGTTCCGGACGATACCGGCTATAATGAAAATAATCTTATTTCGTTTCAGAATATTGGGGCTGTTGTTTATAGACCTTATCTGATTGAGATCTTGAAGGAGCTTCAACTTAACGGGCTGCCAATTTTGAGTCCTCTTTTATTAGCTTTATATGCAACAAATGAAGGATATTTAGATCTAAAAGGTATTAAAACGAATCTCAGAAAACATCCTTTGGCAGCGCATGAATATGTTAAACATTTGATCCGTCCTGCATTTCAATTTTTAGAAACATTAAAATCTCTCCATCACAATTATAAAAAAGGAAAAAATAGAGTTCTTCTTTTACAGACAATATTCAAGTATGCATCTAATAATATTTCGGAAAAACAATCGGAATATATTTTAAATGGATATTTACGAAATTCACGAAAAATTGCCGATTCAGCACAGAAAATAGAAATTACTGTTTCGAAGTTTTCCAAAGATTTAGGTATCTTGGTTGCTTTGAATGAGAAATTTCCTTCAAGTCAAATGATTATTCAAGTAATGAAAGGTAATTTGAAAATTGCTGATATTGAAGAAGAAGTTATTGAAGAAGAAACAACAATAGAAACCGACAAAGATTTTATCCTGGAACTCATCGAAGAACCCAAAACTTTCCAGGTTGGAAGTTTAATTAAAAGAATCTGGAGCGGGCTAAAAATTCCGATGCGTCATCTTTCTCCCGGTGAACAACCGATTGGTGGCGTTTCAGATATGACCAACAAAGGTGATTTCAGCAGAATGCTTTTGTCGGAATTTGCCAATGAAGATGAGGTTTTTATGAACCGTGTCGCAAATAATGAAGCTTTATATATTCAGCGTGAAATTCCGCCTGAAGAGAATGTTTTTGAAAGAATTATTTTAATAGATACTTCCCTGAAAAATTGGGGAACTCCGAAAGTTTTGGCTTTTGCATCGGCAATTGCGGTTATCAAGCATCCAAAAGCGCATTCAGAGTGTCAGGTTTTTGCTTTAGGACAAAATTCAATTCCGATAAAGCTTGATAAAGTGGAGGAGGTGATCGATCATCTCAATATCGTAAGTCCGGTTTTGGAAGTTTCTCAGTCATTGGAAAAGTTTTTTAGTGAAGAGCATACAGAGAAAGATCTGGAAGTTTTTTTTATTACCAATCATGAAAATTTAGAAAATCAAAAGCTTCAAAAAGTCATTCACGAAAATCGGGATCGACTGAAATTTTTGGTGACAACTTCCGCAGAAGGCGAATTGAATTTTTACAAGCATCATAAAGGAACAAGAAAACACGTTCAGAAAATCATGCTTCCTTTAAATGAATTATGGGCAAATCCGCCAAAGAAAAATCAAAAAGGAGAAAAAAACACTTCTCTGAGAAGCAAAAAAGCAGATGTTCCTTTGAATTATCCGATTTTATTTCCAACTTCAAAAAACAGAATTGCTACATTTTTGCACGAAGGAGAGTTTTTTATTTTAAGTTCTAAAAAACAGTTGCTAAAAACTTATTTGTCAGATAATTATTACAATAAAAATTATTACGATCAGTATAAAATTCATCGGGGTTGTGAGGTTTTGTTTGAAGATATTTCGGTGAGACCAAAAGGTCAGTTTGCTTTAGCTAAAAATAAACAACATCAATTTGTTTTATGCCATTATCAACCAGATAAAAAATTGATTTCTAAATTAAATTTAAATACAAGAGAATATTCTGAATTGAATTTGTCTGGGCATAAAATTCAAGAGTGGTTTAAGCTTACTTTCTTCAATAAAAATTTTTATTTATTTGAACAAAGAATTTCTGAGGTTTACAAAATAAACTTAGAAGGAAGTATCTCTATTGAAGTTATAAATGACATTTATGCAGTTGAAAAAAATAATTCAAAAGTTGAAACTGAACTCAATAAACTAAATAACAGCGGAGTTAAAATTTTAAACAATTTCAACAATGTCGGAATCAATACTGAATTTGGATTAGTAGTTTCTAATAATGAACTGACCAAGAATTATGATAACTCATTGGTTTTTTACAGAAATAAATATCCGATGAAGATTTTTGCTCAGCAAAATAAAAATAGATTTACATTTTCTGAAGGCAGCGAAATTATTACAGATTCCCGAGGAATGCTGACTTTTAAAAGCAGTAATCAAAATATTCCGGAGTTTTATATTCCATCTACAGAATCTGGCTATTTGGCTTTGGCGAGTCATACAGAATTTGGAGGTTCAGAATATTATTTGCCCGAAACCACTTTACTGAAAATAAGAAAAATGGAAGACATGATTTTGGAATATTTAGAACCATTTATTCATCAAATTGTAGAATATGGAACTGAGAATTAAACCTTTTCCGAAAAACAATTATCTTAAAAAAGGACTTTTAATAAAAGGTTCTTCACCATTGACGTGGCTGCACGAAATGGAAATTTTAGGAATTGCTTTAAATGAAGTTCGGTCATTTCCAATTCCTTCCAACGAACCGAATATTTTGTATGGATGCTTTTTGATTTTTAAAAATCTGGCACCTTCTGAAATTGGTAAGAATTTTTATTTTCAATGTGTTGGAGACAGGTTTTTCATTCCTGAAAACACTAATTTTTATCCTAAGCTTAATCCTGAAGACTGGCAAAATATCAACGCTGATTTTTTGGTGATGCATCCCGAGTTCGGGTTGGTGAAATTGAATGAAGAAATCGATTGGATCTCACTGATTAATTATCCTAAACAATCAGAAGATAAAATTCGAAAGCCATCAAACGGAGTAACAATTCCCCAAGAAATTAAAAGTTTTATGGTGGAAATGGACGATGACCAAGTGATGGAAGCGCTTCAAAAACCACAAACTGAAGAAGAGTGGATGAAAAACCTGCCTTTTGATATAAAAAAAGTAATGGCAGGAAATAAAAAGGAAATAGAAAAATATTTAAAATATATTGAAAAATATCCTGAAAGAGCTGTAGAATTGGGGGTTCCGTTAGATATAATGGGAACTTCAAGAGGAGATGGGTTTGGTAAATTCAAATTTGGAAACTGGTTTCAAAACTTTTTTGGCGGAGGTGATAATTCTTCAGGCGAAAGTTCAGGTTCAGGTTCAGGAAATTACGGTTTGATCTTTTTTGTTTTTATTATTTTAATTATGGTAGCGAGAATCGGATTTCATTTGATGAAAGATGAAACGGAGGAACATGTGAATTCAGGGAAAGTTCAACAGCAAAACACGATCGGAAAAATTCTGGCATTTAAATCCGGAGTTACTGAAATTGATATAAAAATTGATTCTATTTACAGAAAGCGAAGAGGACAATTGATGAATGATTTTATACTTGCAAACACGAAATATTCAAGAGGGAAATCGATGGATGATGTGGTGAAAGATGTTGAGAAATATAGAATTGATGAGGAAAAAACCAAAGACTCTCTCAAAACGATTTACAATAAAAAAATAGTAAAAGTAATTACCGAAAATACCGAAAAACTGCAACATAAAATCGCAGATTCTCTCAAAAAAGAAGGCAACGGAATTCCTGCCGATAAAGGCGTTGTGAAAATGGTACTCAATAAGAAACAAATTTTGATGGCTGACTCTTTAGGCAAACTTTACGGAACCATTGACCCACCTGTTTCTAAGATGGACGAAAATTCGCAAGCTTATCTTGAAGGTCATAAAGGCGAGACAACTGATGGATCTGAAAAAGTTTCGGCATCAGAGATTTTTTGGCTGATTGTTTTATTGACAGGAGCTGTAGGATTGTATTCTTTCCTTTTTAAAAAGAAAAAAATACATTTCGGTGGAGAAAATGTTCCGATAGGAATCAAGATCTTCCTCATGGTTGTTCTGATTGCTTTGTTGAGCTATATTTTTTATCCGATCATTGAAATGTTTGGTTATAATTGGTTTGTCTGGATATTGATCATTTGTGTAGCTCTTCTTTTGTACAGACTTTTCAGAGAAGATAAAACCATTTTAAAATCTGAAGAGAATGAATAAGCAGAAGTTTATCGATAAGTTTCTGAGAGCGCTTGTAGTTTTGGCGATTATTAAAATCATTGCGATTTTCGCTGAGTTTTTTCAGAAAACATTTTGGAGCGTTATTGGAAATCTGGTCATTTTCATCGTCGTTTTAGTAATTATATTTTTTGTGATCATCGCTCTTGAGAATAAAGAAAAATCTGGAAATTCTTCAGGAAGAAAAGGTAGTGGAGGAAATTTTTACCTTGAGAATTCTTTGTTCGACAGAATCAGAAACAAATACGAAGAATTAGCCGAAAAATATATTGCCGAAAAAGATTATACAAGAGCTGCAAAAGTCTATATGAATTTGCTGAATGATAATTATCGTGGCGCAAAAACGCTTGAAGATGGTGGTTTGTACAACGAAGCTGCAGTGATTTACCTTAAAAAATTGAAAAATAAATCAGAGGCTGCATCGTGTTTTGAAAAAGCAAAGCAATATCAAAAATCGATTGAACTGTATAAAGAGCTTGAGCAAAAAGAAAAAGTGGGTGATCTTTATATCCAAATTAATGATACCAAAAATGCGAATTCTTATTACCAAATGGTTGTTGATGACTACGTAAACAATGATCAGATGGTGAAAGCTTCTCTTATTTATCGCAAAAAAATGAATGTTCCGGAAGAGGCGCAGAAAATTCTTTTACAAGGTTGGGAAGAAAATAAAGATGCTTTTAATTGCTTGAATAACTATTTTGTAAATATCAATACTATTGAAGACCTTAATCATACAATTTTAGATTTATATGCAAAAACTCCTGCTGATAAGAAATTAATTTATCTGGAAGCGATGAAGCATGAGTTTAAAAAAGATTCAAAATTACAGGAGATAACAAGAAATATTGCCTACGAGATCATTGCCGAAAATATAAAAAATCATTCTTCCATTATCAATGAACTGAAGCATTTCAATCCAAAAGATGAGGTGATTTTAAAAGATATTTCAAGATACAGAACAGGGAGAAATAAAATGTTTAGAAATTAATATGAGTCTTACTATATCATTTATATATTTATCTGAATCTTTTAATAATTCTGATATTCAATTAGAAAGTGATTTGTTTGGTTTTGAAATTTGTCGGAAAGAATTATGGGGAAACCAAAAATTAAATGATCTTGGATGTCTAATTATTCCAAAATTAAAGGAATTTGATCTTTTTATAATTAAGGATGAACTTCAAATGATTTACGAAGATTGTCAGATTATTTTGGAAAATATTAATGAGATAAGTTTAGTAACAAATTATTCTGAAGAGTTTATAGAATTTAGAATTAATAATTTATTAAAGTTTATTAAAATTTCTTTGAAGAATAAAGAAAATTTAGGATTAAATATATCATGAGAAATTGGAAATTGAGTTTCTCAAAGCCATCAATTTTTCCTTATCACTCACAAAATATGTTAAAACGTTAATAAAAACATTTATCTTTGCAGCAATAAAATTATGACAATACAAAGAGCACATATCAGTTTAAATCTATGCGATCGCCCTGTAGTAAAGGGATCGTTTGGATATGAATGGATGATATCTGATGAGGCGAAATGTGCTTGCTTTGAAAATTATTTACCGTAAACCCGTAAAGATTTAATCAAAATATAGTGAAAACGCCTCGATCATCGAGGCGTTTTTTGTGTTTTTAGGGCAGAAATTATTTAGAATGAAAAAAAATAACCATAAAAGTGAAAATAATTTAATCAACAATGAACAAATAATTAGAAAATAAGACGTGATAGGAAAACCAATGAGAGACAGTCATTTAGGTAAAATTGATATCTGTAAAATATTACGGACAGAAATATCTTATTCTAAAAACTCAATATAATTAATTGATTTTCAAATAGTTGATTGAAAAATAAATTTGCAGATTTAAAAATTTCATACTTACTTTGCAACCGAAAATTAAAAGCAACACGTTTTTGATCTTTTCAAAAAAACAATTTTAAACAACAAGAATATAATGAAACAATTACATAACATATCTAATCAGTATTCAGGACGAGACGGACAAGAGCCGATGGGATTTGCGTGTATTCTTGATAGTGAATTTGTGGATAAAAGGTGCTTATATAAATGGGTCAGCTAATGTAGCGACACGTCAAAAAATATAAAGCGCCTCCCGAAAAGAGGCGCTTTTTTTATGGTTTCTTTAGCTTATTTGGTAAAGCGTCGGTTTGTGGCACCGGAGAACAGGGTTCGATCCCCGAAGATACCCCAAAATGTGAATGGTCAACAGTGAATTTTATTTCGTAAGTGAATCTAAAATTGACAAATAAAGCGAATTGACCATTCACTAAATTAAAATAATCTCATAGCTCAATGGGTTGGAGCATCGGTCTGATACGCCGAAGGTTGAAGGTTCGAGTCCTTCTGGGATTACAAAATATAATCTTATAGCTCAATTGGATAGAGCGTCGGTTTACGACACCGAAGGTTGAGGGTTCGAATCCTTCTGAGATTACAAAGTGTGAATTGTGAATAGTGAATTTTGTTTCACAAGTGAATCTAAAATTGACGAGCAAAGCGGATTGACAATTCACGATTACATAAAAAAGGTCTATTGAGGTAATGGCTAACCTGCCTGACTGTCGCTCAGGCACTGCGGGTTCGATTCCGGCATAGACCGCAAAGATTCACGGAAAATTTCGGATCCGACTGTCTCTCGGAAAAGATTTTTGAAGTGAATCTGCAAAACTGGAAAGATAACGGTGGTTGTTTACCCGTCTTGGACGCGGGAGGTCGCAAGTTCGAATCTTGCTTTCCAGACAGTTTGCTCCATTCGTCTAATGGTTTAGGACGGCTGCCTTTCGAGCAGTAGATAAGAGTTCGATTCTCTTATGGAGTGCAAAAGATTTCGTAGCTCAATAGGTTAGAGTATCGGTTTCATAAGCCGAAGGTTGAAGGTTCGAGTCCTTCCGAAATTACAAAATGATTCTGTAGCTCAATGGTAGAGCGTTGGTCTGTTAAACCAGAAGTTGAAAGTTCGAATCTTTCCGGAATCGCAAAACTAAATGTTAATTGTTTCAAAAAGAGAAAAGAAAAGGTTTGTCGAGAGCAGAAGATCTTTACGCCAAAAAAACACAAAAATATAGACAGGCTTTTTCTTAACTCACTTTGAGACTGGAAGATTGAAGAGGAATGAGGGAAGTTTTAAACATAATATAAATTTTTATGTAAAATAAAGTTTGTCACAGCGCAGAAGTTCTTATATCAAACAAAAAATTAAGACAGGCTTTATTTTTTCGAAAAGAATTTAGAGGTTAGAAATTAGAATTTAGAAATGATATTTTATCTAAAAACTACCAACTATCAACCAACAACTAGAATAAAAACGATGGTTCGCCGAAGTGGAAGAGTCGGGGCGGTCTGCAAAACCGTTGTGAAAACTGAGTGGGTTTGAATCCCATAACCATCTCAAATAACTAAAATGAGATTAGTTCCGAAGAAAAAGAAAAGTTTGTCGAGCGAAGAAGTTCTTACATCAAACAAAAAATAAAAGACAGGCTTTGTTTTTCTTCAAAAAAATTAGAGGTTAAAAAATAATTGAAAAATTACTCATTACCAATTATTTATTACTCATGAAAGGGAAGTACGCCGAAGTTGGAGAGTCGGGGCAGACTGTAAATCTGTTGCTTCATTGCTGAGTAGGTTCGAATCCTACTACTTTCACAAAACCACTTATAATGTAAAGGAAGCATGCAGGAAATGTACTCTTGTTGTTCAGGTTCGACTCCTGGTTAGTGGTCAAAAAAAGTGAAATGTGAATAGTGAATTTTGCTATGCAAGTGAATTTAAAGATTGACTACGAAATTAATTGACTATTGTATTGACAATTCACAAGAACGCTCTATTCGTCTAACGGTTCAGGACGCCTGCCTTTCGAGCAGAAAACAAGGGTTCGATTCCCTTATAGAGTGCAAAATATGAGTAATGGGTTAATGTGCAATGAGTAATAAACTACGCGCAAAAAATATTACTAATTACCAATTACTCATTACCTATAAAAATTTGGAAGAGTGGTGTAGCAGGTCTGCACGTTAGTCTGAAAAACTAAAGGTACAGGTTCGATTCCTGTCTGTTCCACGAAATATGAGTAATAAGTAATGTGCGATGAGTAATAAATTACACACAAAAAATATTACTAATTGCCTATTACTCATTACTTATAAATTGATTCATCGTGTAATTGGTCAGCACACAAGACTTTGACTCTTGTTGTTCAGGTTCGAGTCCTGATGAATCAACAATTTAAATCATACTATTAACCAAAAAAATATAACCATGAAAGAAACTTTTAAAATATTTGGTATAGCGGTGGTTTCAATCGGAGCTATGACCAGAGCTTGTATGAAAACAGGTACTAAAGTCGCCGAATTTTCTGAGCCGATGCTCATGGGATCCCGTTATCTGAAAAATGCAGGAACACTGGAAAGAGAAGGAATCTCTGCAACAGATGCATGGAAGGGGTTGAAAACAACAAAAGATGCAGCAGATATTACCGATGCAGTTGGAAAAATTAATGAAATGAATGACAAAGACACAATTAAAAATGTTAAACAGAAGAAAGCCAAAAAAAGAATGAAAAAATAGCTTTCATAAAAACACTTAAAAAAAATGGAAACGCAACAACAAACATGGCAAAACATGACGGGAAAAATTTTCCAACATTCTATCACACAATTGGTAGAAGAAGCCATCATCCGCGAACAGGCAAATGGACATCGACTGAAAGTATGTGTGGGTTCAGACTCTCACGTTTATGGTGATGCCATTAATTATGCTACGGCAGTTGTCTTTATTCGTGAAGGAAAAGGAGCGTTTACCTTTATCAGAAAAGAAAGAGAAATACAGAATATCAGTATCAAGGAGCGTATGCTGAACGAAGTCAACAAATCTGTGGAAATCGCTTATGCCATTTGCTCTATTCTGGAAACTTATGATGTGGAAATGGAGGTACATGCAGACATTAACACCGATCCCGATTTTAAATCCAACGTCGCTTTGAGAGACGCAATGGGTTACATTCTGGGAATGGGATATGTGTTTAAAGCAAAACCTTACGCATTCGCAAGTTCAAATTGTGCTGATATGATGGTGTAAAATAGCTGGAAGTGGGATGATGGGAGATGGAAGTTTCTTAAGAGTATGAATTTAGCTTCCCTCATCCAGCTTCTAGCATCCATCTAAAAAATAAATTAAAATGTTTTTATACGACAAAGTAATTGTCATAGATATCGAAGCCACCTGTTGGGAAAAAGGACAGACTCCTGAAGATCAAAAAAAAGAAATTATCGAAATCGGAATTTGTAAACTCAATATGTCAGATGGAAGTATCGAAGACAAAAGAAGTTATTTGATAAAACCGACACAATCGGAAGTAAGCGAGTATTGTACAAAATTGACAGGAATTACGCCTGAAAAGTTAGAAAAAGAAGGGGTTTCTTTTAAAGAAGCCTGTTCAAATATCAAAAACAGATACAATTCATTACGAAGAACATACGCCGGTTATGGTGGATTTGACAAATCAATTATGGAAAGTCAATGCCAAGAATTTGATGTTAAATTTCCCTTTAGTGAAACGTATCTTGATTTGAAGGTATTGATAAGTTTAATGATTGGTGAAAAGCCAATTGGACTATTGAAAGAACTTCAGGCAAGAAATATAGAATTTGAAGGGAGTAATCATAATGGTGCAGATGATTCTTTTAACACAGCGAAATTATTGTATCAAGTTTTAAAAAATTAAAGCAATGGATATTTTTAGATTAATTCAAAATATAAGAACGCATTTGAAACTCAGCTTCGATGAGGTTGACAATTGGTTTGAAAAAGATAAAGCTATTTTGAATCATCAACCTTCAAACGGAGGTTGGACGGTTCGGCAGATTTTAGAACATATTTATCTTACGAACTTTTATTTGTTGATTTTAATTGAAAAAGGTTCAAAAAAAGCAATGCGAAATTATCAAAGTCTTGATTTAAATCTTGAAATAAAAAATTACAGTTTCGAGGTGGAAAAATTTGAAAAAGTAGGTGAATATGGTGCTTTTGCATGGATAAGACCGGAACACATGGAACCGAAAGGAGAATTAAATTTAAATGAAATCAGAAGTTTAATTTCTCAACAATATTATCAATGTTTAAATTATTTAGACTTGATGAAAAACGGTGAAGGTCTTCTTTGCAAAACGACAATGACAGTGAATGAACTGGGAAAAATCAATGTGTATGAATACATTTATTTTCTCTCACTTCATGCTCAAAGGCACGTTACTCAGATGAAAAATAATGTATCAGAACTATTTTGAACTACGAAATTTTAAAACTTAAGTTTTTGAAAATCTTTGATTTTCTCTTATGTGAACTAAATATTTTCAAAGTTTTAAACTAAAAAAAACTAAAGTGTTAAAAAACTTTTGTCCCTTTTGTGGTTAAAATAAAAAAAATAAAAAAATGATTTTCAAAACATATAACTCTATAGAAAATGCTTACCAAACCCGCATCATCGATCAGATTAGGTTGCAGGGTTTTTGGGAAGAAGTTTTCATCGTGCAGGAAAAAGTTCACGGTGCAAATTTCTCTTTCTTCACCGATGGGAAGGAAATTAAAATAGCAAAAAGAACTGCTTTCATCGAAAAGGATGAAAAATTCTTCAATGCACATCAGATTTTAGAACGTTACAGAAAAAATGTGATTGAAGTGTTCGAAAAATTAAAAACCATTTATTCGGATATTGAAACTGTGGTTATCTACGGTGAATTGTTCGGTGGTGGTTACAAACATAAAGAAGTTAACTCTGTAAAAGATGCAATAAAAGTTCAAAAAGGTGTCGAATACTCTCCTTACAATGAATTTTATGCATTCGATATTAAATTAAATGGAACTACTTATTTGGATACAGATTTAGTCAACCAAATTTTCGATGAAACCGGATTTTTCTATGCAAAGATCTTGTTTCAAGGAACTTTGGAAGAGGCTTTGAAGTTTCCGAATGATTTCGATTCTAAAATTCCGACTTGGTTGGGATTACCTGAAATTGAGAACAATATTTGTGAAGGAACGATCATCAAAACTTTGAAAACTAGATATTTTGGAAACGGTTCAAGAATCATTTTGAAAAATAAAAATGAAAAATGGACGGAGAAATCTAAAATGATTAGAAAAGACAGACCAGTTCAAAAAGAAGTTCGCTTCAGCGAAAATGCTCAGAATATTTGGGATGAAATCTCAAAATATGCCACTGCAAACAGATTGAATAACGTTATCAGCAAGATTTGTGAATTTGAACCAAAAATGATTGGAAAGGTGATTGGTCTTTTTTCAAAGGATATTTTAGAAGATTTTGAAAAAGATTTACCGAAAGCTTTCACAACTATAGAAAAAGAAGAGCAAAAAAGAATCAATAAAAAATTGAATTCTTTAGTCATTGATGTTGTAAAAGAAGAGTTGATGACCGTGAAAGTTTAGTTTTGGTAAGTTAGAGCCGAAAATTGGTTAATTACTAAATTTAAACTAAAACATTTTCACAACGTTTGTCACTCTTGAGGAAGCTAAACAAAAGTTTTAGAAAAAGATTTTAGCAATCTATATTTAGATTTTTTCAGGATGACAAACATTTAGTAAAATTTTTGTGGTTAAGTAACAAACAATTAAAAATTTAAAAAAAAATGCAACCAAATATATTTTTTACGGCAGATCATCATTTCGGTCATGCCAATATTATAAAATTCTCCGAGCGGCCTTTTGAGTCGATGGAAGAAATGAATGAGCAACTCATCAAACGTTGGAACGAAAAAATAGGAAAAGATGATATAGTCTATCACTTGGGCGATGTAAGTTTAGGAAAACCAGATTTCACGAAAGAAATTTTAGATAGATTAAATGGAAAAATTCATCTGATAAAAGGCAATCATGAATATTCTGCGCTTCGGGTTCCGGAAAGATTTGAGTGGATTAAAGATTACCACGAACTTTATGTGGAAGACGAAAGTCATAAAATGGGCAAACAGAAAATCATGCTTTTTCATTACGCAATGCGTACCTGGAACGGTTCTCACCACGGAACATGGCAATTATACGGTCATTCACACGGAACTTTGCTTGATGACGAAATGAGTTTGAGCATTGATGTAGGTGTTGATTGTCATAATTTTTATCCTGTTTCTTATGAAGAAATCAAAGAATTGATGAAGAAAAAGAAATGGACACCGCCTTTTGCTCCACGAAATTAGAATTGCTCCCTTCGGGGAGTTTTTTTTGAAATTATTTTTTACTGCGTAAATAGAATGCGTACTGGTGGTTTTATCTTTGCAGAGCTTTAGCAGCAACACCAATTCTTCTTTAGGGTATTTCTCCCGCTTCTCCTCCAATGAAAACCAAATGCAGATGAATGAAAAAATGTGTAATAAAATAGTAAAATGAAAACAACCAATGAAATATTAATCATCGATTTGGAAGCCACATGTTGGGAAAACGACAGAATTCCCGCCGGACAAAAAGTCGATATTATAGAAATCGGAATTTGCGAATTAAACAGAACAACAAAAGCAATTTCCAAAAAACAAAGCATTTATGTAATTCCTGAAAGGTCTAAGATCAATAAATTTTGTACAGAACTCACTGGAATAACTCCGCAATTAATTGAAGAAAAAGGTATCTATTTCGAAGAAGCCTGTGAAAAAATCAAAAGAGAATATCAATCAATTCCGCTTACTTGGGCTGGTTTTGGAAATTTTGATAAAGAACAGATTATTGAACAATGCGATTATCTCGGAATCGAAAATCCTTTCTCAGAAAATTATATTAATGTGATGTATCAATTCAAAAATCATATCGGATTTCACAAAATGATGGGCTTAAAAAGAGCTCTGAAATATATGAATATGGATTTTGAAGGAAATCATCACAGCGGAGCAGACGATGCTTACAACGCTGCCAAAATTTTAAGAGAGATTTTGCAGTGATTTTGGGCTGGAAGTCTGAAGCTGGAGGCTGGAAGTAAATTGCGTACTGTAAAAACTTCCATCTTCCCGCATCTACCTTCCTTTAACAATTAACTTTTTTAAACAAATGAAAACAACAGATAAAATATTAATTATAGACCTCGAAGCCACGTGTTGGAATGACCGACCGCCGAGAGGCCAGGAAAGTGAAATCATAGAAATAGGAGTTTGCATAATGGATGCAAAAACCGGTAAGATTTCGCAAAATGAAGGAATTCTAGTGAAACCTCAATACTCAAAAGTGAGTCCGTTTTGTACGGAACTGACTTCTATTACACAACAAATGCTTGATGAAGAAGGGATTTTGCTGGAAGATGCTTTGGATATTCTTAGAGAAGAATATAATCCCGAAGACCTGACTTGGGCAAGTTATGGAAATTATGATTTGAATATGCTTCAAAATCAGGCAAGAAAATTCAAGGTCGATTATCCTTTGAGTGATGACCATATTAATGTGAAAACTTTATTCGCTCAACTGCATCCAATCAGAAAAAGTGTAGGAATGGACAGGGCTTTGAAAGAATTGAAATTCTCTTTGGAAGGAACCCATCACAGAGGAATTGACGATGTGAAGAACATTGCCAAGATTCTATTTTGGTGTTTGAAAAAATTGTAGTCAAAATTTAATAAAACCTTTTGAAATTCGTATATTTAGAAGGATTTTTTTTATCTATGACTGAGAATTATAATGTTTTAGAACATATCAGGAAGCGACCGGGAATGTATATTGGAGCTTTAGATAATTCGGGATTTAATGAATTAATTCACTATTTAATTCAGGATTTTATAGCAATAGAGTTTTATGAAGTCACTTGTATATTGTATGAAAATAATCGTGTTATTATAGAGAGTAAAGGTACTAAAAGCTCAACTTTAGTATCAGATGCAATTAAGAACATTAATAATTACAAAGATTCACATTTCTACCTTTCGATAACCTGTCTTGTTGCTTTGTCTGATTTTTTGGAAATTCAAATTAATGATAATTTTGTTTTAACTTCTAATAAGGGAATATTTAAAATTGAAAATGAAATTATTAATGATGATGCTCGTAAAATAAAATTTGATTTTACAATTGATAAAGATATTTTTAAAAATTTAAATTTAAGTTACCCGCATTTAAATACCTTATTAAGAAGATTTAGTTTTTTAAATTCAGAACTTAAAATCAAAAGCATTGATGAATCATCAAATGAATTACAGATCAATATTTTTCATTATCCAAAAGGTTTATCTGAAATAATCGATTTTGAAATAGAGGAAAATTATAGATATAATTCTCCTTTTTTTAAATTAAATCTTAATGAAAAAACAGATTTTTCATATTCATTATCACTAGCTTTTGTTGGAGGTTTGAGTTTAAAACCAAGAATTAAAGTTTATGCTAATTATAAAGAAACAATTTTAGGTGGGTCTCTTTTGAATGGGATTTTACAAGGGTTCAAAAAATTCTTAAAAGAAGAAGCTGTGAAGAGTAATTTGAAGCTAAACATTTCAAACACAAAATTAAAAAATCATCTCTTGTTATACGCTTCAGTTAATGGTAAACTTTCTTTTTTAGGTTCTACACGATGGAAATTAGGAACTCCAAAAGTTAAGAGTGAAATTAATGAATTCATTTATCAGGAATTGAAATTTTATTTTACAGATAAAGAAGATGAATTAAAAGATATTATTAATGTTCTACAGAATAATTATTAGACTCCCTCTTTGAAGGGAGTTTTTTATTTCCTCTCTAACCACTCCTCATAAGAAAGTACTCCCAGCTCAGGTTTTGCGTTACCTTCCAAAATCGAAATAAATTCTAACTGATTTCCATCAGGGTCATTAAAATAAATCGCCAAAGCCGGCATCCATGCGAAAACCATTGGTTTGTCAATGCCATCTTTCAGAAAGTTGTAAGGTTTTAAATTTTTAACTTTTAAAAACTCAACCGAGTAATTCAAAATATCTTCTTTATCAGCCGTAAAAGCAAAATGTCTTGTCTGTAAATTTTCTTTCTGTTCCCACAATCCAAGCATAGATTCTTTATTTTTTCCAATCCATAAAAAAGCAATGGGACGGGTTTCATCTTTATGAGCAAACTCTAATCCTAAAGCTTCAGTATAAAATCGAATAGCATTTTCCAAGTTGCTTACCTGAACGTGAGTTTCATATAATCCTTTAATCATCGTTTAAATTTTAATGTACACAAAGCTAGAAAAGAGATTTTCAAAAATATCACCGTTCCAATTCCTTTATATAAAATGAATGATAGATTTTTTCTAAACACCAATCACACCAATATTTTCACCAATTCCACAAACAAAAATTATTAGTTTCATTCGTGTGAAAATTCGTGATATTCGTGTTTAAAATCAAAAAAATAAAAACTTTTTCATAAAAATTTTGCTACGCAAAAACACTGCGCAATACCATTCTTACTTTGCATAAGAAATCAGAGAGGAAGTGATAATCCTCCAAAATGTTTAACTAAAAAAACAGTAACCATGAAATTTAATTTTTTAAGAAGATCAAATAACGTAGTAATGAATTACGAAGGTGCAAAAGCTTACAAAATGACACCTGCAGAAGAACTATATAGTGCTGTTGTTACAACAGGATTATCAAACGCAACTTATGAAAAAGGAAATGACAGATTGGCGAGAATCCAATCTCTGATTCAGAAAAATGACCCGGATTTCGTTGCAAAACTGGCAGTTTATGCGAGAAAAGAAATGTATTTGCGTTCAATTCCATTGGTTTTGACGACCGAATTGGCGAAACAAACTTCAGGTACAGACTTGGTAAGCAAAACCGTTGACGGAGTTATCCAAAGAGCTGATGAAATCACCGAATTGTTGGCATATTACCAATTGGCAAACGAAAGAACAGAAACTAAAAAATTGAACCGACTTTCAAAACAAATACAGAAAGGTTTGGTTAAATCATTCAATAAATTTGATGAATACCAATTCGCAAAATACAACAGAAAAGCAGAAGTGACTTTGAAGGATGCTTTGTTTTTGGTTCACCCAAAAGCAAAAGATGAAAATCAGCAGGCAATTTTCAACAAGATCGTCAACGACTCGTTGGAAACTCCTTATACTTGGGAAGTTGAACTTTCAATGTTGGGTCAGACAAAATTTGCCGATGATGCGGAAAGAAAATCAGCTTTCAAAAACAAATGGGAAGAATTGATTTTCAGCAACAAGTTGGGTTATATGGCGACTTTGAGAAACCTTAGAAATATTTTAGAAGCCCAAGTTTCTTCTGATGCGATGTACAAAGTGTGCAACTATTTGTCAGATGAAAAAGCGGTAAAAAACTCAAAACAATTGCCATTCAGATTTTTGGCGGCGTATAGAGAATTGAAAGCAATCGATTCACCTTATTTGTCATCGATCCTGGAAGCATTGGAAGATGCGGTGATTGTGAGTGCAAAAAACATCAAAGGTTTTGGCTTCGAAACTTCGGTAGTGATTGCAGCAGACGTTTCGGGTTCGATGCAACAGCCAATTTCTCCGAGATCTAAAGTTTTGTTGTACGATATCGGTCTGCTAATGTCGATGATGTTGCAGTCGCAGTGCAAAAACGTGATTACAGGTATGTTTGGTGACCGTTGGAAAAGAGTTCCGATGCCGAAAAACGGTATCCTGAGAAACGTAGATGCATTCTACAAAAGAGAAGGTGAAGTGGGGTATTCCACAAACGGTCATGTTGTGCTTGAAGATTTAATCAACAAGCGAGAAATTGTTGACAAAATTATGTTGTTTACCGATACTCAAATGTGGGATACCGGTGGATTTACCAACGCTTTAGAAAACTCTTGGAGCCGATACAAAAAGATCAATCCGAATGCAAAATTGTATCTGTTTGATTTGGCAGGTTACGGAAAACCACCGTTGGATGTCAGAAAAAATGATGTCTATCTTATCGCAGGTTGGTCCGACAAAATTTTTGATGTATTGAATGCTTTGGAGGACAAAAAATCTGCAGTAGAAATGATTAAAAGAGTAGTGCTGTAAAAGGCACTGCTTTTAAAATATAAGTAATGAGTAATAAATAATTAGTAATTTTCAGAATAAGTAACTATTTTAATTTTAGGAGCTTAATCCCGCTTTCCACTATATCTTTTTCGCCAGCGCTTTTTTCAAGCCATTTCAGAAAAAGGATGCCGTTGCAATGGTAAGTTTGTATTAAGAAAGACAGATTTATAAATT
>NZ_JAPDKN010000053.1 GCF_026163565.1 Chryseobacterium sp. YIM B08800 | reverse complement strand
GAGTAGTAAAAAATAAGATAGCTTATCAATCAGATTATCAGAAAAACTTTAAAATTTTAACCTAAAGAATTTGCATATTAACATAGAACATCGGGGCTAGGAAAGTGGTTTTCCCTTTTAAGTAAAGTTGTAGCGAGTTTATTTGCATTCTAAAACGACCCCGTCAAAAATTCTTCCGAATTTTCGCCACCCCTCCAAAGGAGGGGAATTAAAAAAGCTATTTCAATCATGATGTTTATTCTCGATCATGTAACTTCCATCAACTATCAACTATCAACCAGCCTCAAAAACCTTATCCATAAAATAGTTAAATTTTAAACTTTAACACTGATTTTGTCGTAAGGTTAAATTTTTATTAAGTTTTTGGCAGAAATTTTGATAGTGCTTTAAAGATTATTTCAAATAGTATTGAAAACTGATAATCTATATATTAACAATTTTAATTTTATAGTGATGAAACACCTAGAACACAACCAGGAATTTCGGCTGAACGAAATCCTTTTCGAAAACCGTAACAAAGCGTATGGTGCGTATGTATTAAGAACAGAATCAGACAGAATTTTAACCAAAGCATTTTTTATAGGTGTCGGTTTATTAGCTGCGGTTTCTATTATTCCAACTGTCATTTCTGCTTTTAAAACTGTAGAAACACAGTCAACTGGAGACACTGAAAAACCATTCGTTCTGGTTATTCCAGATGAGCCTGCAGTAAAGCTCCCTGAAAAAGTGACTCCACCTGAAAAGGTAACACCACCGCCTCCGAGCGTAAAGCAATATAATGCTACAATTGCTACTCCTACAAGAAATGCAGATGAGAGTAATATTGTAAAAGATATTCCTAAAGATGCAATTGCAGGAGTGAAGAATGATTTAGAAGCTCCAGTTGCTCCAACGATTAATGCACCAACACATACTGTCTCTGGACCTGGAACGGTTGTTCCGCCAAAGATTGTTGTACCAACTGATCCGGGACCTGATAATTCGGTAAAAGGAACAGATGAATTAAGTGTAACAGCAAAATTCGAAGGAGGCATCGATGCTTTTAGAAGTAAAGTAATGAACAGATTTGATGTTTCAGCTTTTGAAGACGAAGGTAGCGTAAGTACAACAGTTACTTTTATTGTAGAAAGAGACGGTACTATTTCAGATATTAAAACCCACGGAAAAGATGCTTCTTTCAACGCAGAAGCAATCAGAACCATAAAAGCCGTAAAAGGAAAATGGATTCCGGGTAAAAATAAAAAAGGAGAATCTGTAAGAAGTTATTTTAAGTTTCCTATTTCAATGAAATTTGATAATTAATAACCTCAAATATAAATTTCAACACTTATCCACAAAGATTTATTTTTGTGGATAATTTTTTTTATATCTAAAATGCTTGTTAACAATATTTTAACTCTATTTTCGTTTTAGTGATTCCCCAAGAGCAGAGAAAAAAGTGTATTTTTGATGCTTAAAGTTTGAGCAATGGCAAAAATTATAGGTATCGCTAATCAGAAAGGTGGAGTAGGAAAGACTACTACTGCCGTAAATTTAGCTGCAGCATTAGGAGTTTTAGAAAAGAAAATCTTAATCATTGATGCAGATCCACAGGCAAATGCAACATCCGGTCTTGGCGTGGAAGAAGTTCCGTATTCTACCTATAATCTTTTAGAACACAGTGTTGAAACCAGAAACTGTATTCAGCGAACTACAACTCCAAACCTGGATATCGTACCTTCTCACATCGATTTGGTAGCTGCCGAAATTGAATTGGTAGACAAAGATCAACGTGAGTATATGCTGAAAAAGGCATTAGAGGAAGTAAGAAATGATTACGATTATATCATCATCGACTGTGCGCCAAGTTTAGGTTTGATTACAGTGAATGCTTTAACAGCTGCAGATTCTGTAATTATCCCAATCCAATGTGAGTATTTTGCTTTGGAAGGTCTTGGGAAACTTTTGAACACGATTAAAAATGTTCAGAAAATCCATAATAAAGATTTAGATATCGAAGGATTATTGTTAACGATGTACGACAGCCGTTTAAGACTTTCAAATCAGGTGGTAGAAGAAGTAAACTCACACTTCCCGGAAATGGTTTTTGAAACAATTATCAGCAGAAATGTAAGATTAAGTGAAGCGCCAAGTTTTGGTGAAAGTATCTTGAACTATGATGCCGAAAGTAAAGGAGCGATCCAATATATTCAGCTTGCAGAAGAAGTGTTGTTGAGAAACGAAAAATTAGTAAAAAATTAAAATGATTTTTGTATTTAATAATTAATCAATTATCATTAATCAATAATCATTTATACAAAAATGAAGGACAAAAAAAGAGCGATGGGACGTGGTTTGGGAGCAATTTTAAGTGCAGAATCCAAAGCTACGGTCAATACAGCAACTGATGAGGGAGCAGATAAATTTGTGGGAAATATCATGGAAGTTTCCATTGAAGATATCTATCCGAACCCGACACAGCCAAGAACTTATTTTGACGAAAAAGCATTAAACGAACTTGCACAGTCAATTACAAACTTAGGCGTTATTCAGCCTATTACGTTAAGAAAAGACGGTGAAAAGTTTGAAATTATTTCTGGGGAAAGACGTTTCAGAGCGAGTAAAATTGCGGGATTAACGACGATTCCGGCATATATTCGTTTGGTGAATGATCAGGAGCTTCTTGAAATGGCTCTTGTGGAAAATATTCAGCGTGAAGATCTTGATGCCATCGAGATTGCACTTACTTATCACAGACTTTTGGAGGAAATTGGTCTTACTCAGGAAAATTTAAGCCAAAGAATAGGAAGAGACAGAAGTACGATTACCAACTCAATCAGATTATTGAGGTTGAGTCCGGATATTCAGAATGCAATCCGTAGCGGAGAAATTTCTGCAGGTCACGGTAGAGCGATCATCAGTCTTGAAAATGAAGAACATCAGCAAACTTTATTTGATTTAATTATCAAAGAAAAACTGAATGTACGTCAGTCTGAACAAGCAGCTGCTGCTTTGAAAAATCCGAAATCTCCGGCAGCTAAAAGAGCAAAAGCTGAGCTTTCTAATAATTATAAAAGAGCACAGAAAACGATTGCAGATATTCTTGATGTAAAAGTTGAGATAAAAACAACAGGAACCGGTAAAAAAGGCAAGATTGTTTTAGATTTTAAAAATGAAGATGAGCTGGAATATATTTTATCTCATATTAAATAAATGAAAAAAATAGCTTTCATCTTTTTACTTTTTTTATCAGGGCTGGCTTTATCGCAAACCAACCCAAGAGATACCATCAGATTAGAGCATTATGCGACTGATAGTATTCCTGCCGTAAAGCCCCAAGCTGAAGCTAAAGTTGTTGAAGATATCGAAAAAGCAAATGCTCCCGCATCTTTAAAAGTAAAAAAACTGAATCCTACAAAAGCAGGTCTATATTCTGCAGTTTTACCGGGATTGGGACAGGTTTATAATAAAAAATACTGGAAAGTACCTATTGTTTGGGGTGCTGTAGGAACCGGAGTAGGTATTGCAATCTGGAACCAAAATCAGTATAAAAAGTACCGTGAATATTATGTTGCAAAACTTAATGGTGCTCAAAATGATTTCCTAGATAGAAACCCGACTCTTGATAAAGTTGCATTGGGAAATGCACAAGACCGAGTGAAAAGACAGAGAGATTATGCAATTGCAATTACAGGTTTAATTTATATTTTAAATATTGTAGACGCTGTTGTAGATGCACATTTGTATGAAGGTCGTAAAGATCCTGATTTAACATTAGCTCCTGCGGTAATCTATGATGATTTTAATACTAATCCTCCAAAAACAGGTTTAGCTTTAAGTTTCAGATTCTAGAAAAAGATAATAAATAGTAAGATAATAAGTTTTAAAATTTTATGAAAATAGCATTAGTTGGATACGGAAGAATGGGGAAGATTATCGATGAGATTGCTTCAAAAAGAGGACATGAAGTTGTTGCCCGACTGAAAGAAACTCCGACCGCTGAAAACCTTAATAATCCGGATGTGGTGATTGAGTTTTCACTTCCTGAAGTGGCTTTTGATAATATTAAAGCTTGTCTTGAAAATAAAATTCCGGTAATCTGTGGAACAACAGGTTGGCTGGAAAGAAAATCTGAAGTTGAACAATTGGCTGTTGAAAACGAAACTGCATTTTTATATGGTTCAAATTTTAGTTTAGGAGTGAATTTATTTTTTGCTTTAAACGAAAAACTGGCTGATTTAATGAAAAATGTGGATGAATATTCTTGCCAGTTAGAAGAGATTCATCATATTCATAAGCTTGATGCTCCGAGCGGAACCGCTATTTCTTTAGCAGAAGGAATCATTAAGAACAATAATAAATTTGATGCATGGAAATTGGAAGAAACTCAGGATAAAAACTTGGGTATTTTTGCCATCCGTGAAAATGAAGTTCCGGGAACTCACTCTGTGTATTACAGAAGTGAAGTAGACGAAATTGAAATAAAACATACCGCATACAATAGAAGCGGATTTGCTTTAGGAGCGGTAGTTGCTGCAGAATGGATTAAAGATAAAAAAGGAAACTTTACAATGAAAGATGTTTTAGGACTCTAGATTTGTAACAAAATCCCTACATTGCAAACTAATAATAGAGAATTTGTATAAGAATCTATTACTTATTACACATAGCTCATTAATCATAATTACAGATTAGGCACAAAAATTTATGAATTATTTTTTAACGTATACAGTTTATGTTCTCATTTTATCAGTATTGATGGGGATTTCCACTTGGAAGCTGTTTAAGAAATTAGGGTATAGTCCGTTATTCGCATTTATCCCTTTCTATAATTATTTCATTATTCTTAAAGAAACGAAACATCCGAAATGGTGGGCAATCTTATCATATTTACCTATTGTAGGTCCTATTATGATGAGTGTTTTTCATTTGTATTTAATGAAAAAATTTGGAAAAAGCCTATTCAAAGATCAGTTGCTGACTGTGATTTTGCCGTTTATCTATATGGCAACGGTAAATTATTCTAAAGATACCGAGATTGAAGACGAAAATGATTTATATCTAACGGAAGACGAAAAAAATGCAAAAAAGAAAGATACTTTTATGGGATCAATCACTTTTGCGGTAGTTTTTGCAACCATTATCCATGTTTTTGTAACACAACCTTTCGGAATTCCTACTGGTTCAATGGAAAGAACTTTATTGGTTGGAGATTTCCTTTTTGTAAATAAATGGAGCTACGGTTACAGATTGCCGATGCGTCCTGTCGCAATACCTTTCTTGCAGGGAACGATTATGGATACCGGTGAACCGGGAAATCCTAAAGATGATCCTAAATCTTATGTTGAAGGAATAAAATTACCTTACGAAAGAATTTTCCAATTCAGCAAACCTCAGAGAAATGATATTGTCGTTTTCAACTATCCGAGAGATTCTGTGCATGTTTCACTAGACAGAGCAGATCCTTATGTAAAAAGATTGGTGGCAGTTGCAGGAGATACTTTTGAAATGAGAGATGGTAGACTTTTCGTTAACGGAAAACCGGAAACTGTTTTAGGAGATCAGGAAGTGCAGCACAGATATATTGTAAACACAGGAAGTCAGCTAGACATTCCAAGTTTATATAATACTTTTGGATTTTTGCCTGTTCAGGAAGGACAGAATGAAAAAGGAGGATTTGTATATTATTTTCAAGGCTTAACTGCAAAAACCGCTGCAGAAATTAAAAAACTTCCTCAGGTAATTGATATGCAGGAACATATTCAGCCAAAAGGTGAATCAGCGATTGCATATCGTGATGAGACAAGAACTAAAATTGATACCACGAATTCTATTTTCCCGATTAACAGTGGATGGAATCAGGATCAATACGGACCACTAAAAATTCCTAAAAAAGGTGATGTAGTTACTGTTAATCAGCAAACGTTACCTGAATATCAGTGGATTATTAAAAATTACGAACATAATTCATTAGAAAATAAAAACGGAAAAATTTTCATCAACGGAAAAGAAACCAATCAATATACAATCCAACAGGATTATTATATGATGGTGGGAGACAACAGAGATGCTTCTTTAGATGCGAGATTCTTTGGTTTTGTTCCTGAAGAAAATATCGTTGGAAAACCAATGTTTACCTGGATGAGTTTACAAGGTGCTTTTAAAGATTCAAGCTCTTCTTATCAGGCTCCGTTTAAAATCCGTTGGGAAAGAATGTTTAAGGCAACCAATACAGGAGAAGCAAATAAAGCATCTTACTGGTGGATTGCAGCAATGATACTTGTTCTTTTCTTTGGCTGGGAATATTTTATGAAATTATTCGGCAAGAAGAAAAAAGAAGACGAAATATAATTACTTTGTTAAAGTTGAAAATCTTTGACAGAGTTTTAAATATCAATTTAAAAAATAATAAAATGAAGTGTTTGAAAAAATACTTCATTTTTCTATATAATAGTTATGCAGAATATATTATTACCGGTATTTTATTTACCACCCATTTCATGGTTCTCAGAATTTTTGAATGCAGAAAATGAAGTGACTTTTGAACAGTTTGAAAATTTCCCAAAACAGACTTTTAGAAACCGCACCAATATTTTTGGAGCCAACGGAAAGCTTTCATTAATTATTCCGATTAATCACAACGGAAACCGCGAGTTTAAAAGCACTGAAATCTCTTACCGCGAAGATTGGCAAAATCTTCATTGGAAATCTATAAAAACAGCATATCAAAGCTCTCCGTATTTTGAATATTATGAAGATAAGCTGAAGAAACTTTTTGAAAACAAAGAGAAATTTCTTTTAGATTTTAATATCAAAAGCATTCAAATTATTTTAGATATTTTAAAAACAGAAAAGGCATACTCTTTGAATGAAGAATATATCAAAAATCCGGAAGAGGTTAATTTTAGAGGAAAATTTTCTGCGAAAATACCTTCAGAATATGAGATGGCAGAATATTATCAGACCTTTTCAGATAAACTCGGATTTTTGAGTGATTTGTCGATTGTGGATCTTATTTGTAACAAAGGCCCGGAATCGATGACTTATATTAAAAATATTAAAAAACTATAATCAAACAACGCAGTATCATTGTTAAAATATAAAGATATTGCTTTACAGATGATTATTAAATAAATTCTACATATGAAAAAGGTAATGTTAGCCGCAGTTTTTTTAGCAGGCTTTACTTATTCATCAGCTCAGCAAACTTCTGCAGTTGATCCAAAAGAAAATAAAGACTTAATGACTTGGTATCATAAAGATTTTGCGACGACAAAAGTTTATGGTGTTAATACTGAAAATGCATACAAATTTTTAGAATCGAAAGGTTTAAAACCTAAAACGGTAGTTGTTGGTGTTTTGGACAGCGGAGTTCAGGTAGATCATCCTGGATTGGTGAAAAATATGTGGACAAACCCTAATGAAGTTCCAAACAACGGTAAAGATGATGACGGAAACGGTTATATCGACGATATTCACGGCTGGAATTTTATTGGTGGTAAAAATGGTGATATCGATATAGATAATATGGAAGTTACCAGAGTTGTGGCAAAATACAAACCTGTTTTTGAAGGCGATAATTCTACTCAGAACAAAGCAAATCAGGCAAAAATGCCGGAAGAATTTGCAATGTATATGAAATCTAAAGAATTGTTTACTAAAAAAAGTATTGATGCAAGACAGAGTTTTCAGCGTGTTACGATGATTAATGAGTCTATTCCTTCAATGGTTACAATTTTAGGAGGTCAACCTTTAACGGCTGAAGTTCTTAAAAATAAAAAACCTTCAACCCAGTTAGAAGCAGTAGCATTGGAAATTCTTGCCAATCTTGTTAAAAGTCCTGAATTTGCAGGAAAACCAGCAACAGAAGTAGAATCTAAGCTTAAAGAAGAGATGAAAGGAGCTTTGGATCACTTTGGTCCGATGGCTAAGCAATATGATCTTAATTATGACCCAAGAGCAGAAATTGTAGGCGATAATTATGATGATTATTCTGAAAGAAATTATGGGAATAATCATTACCAAGGTCCGGATGCTGAACACGGAACGCATGTTTCAGGAATTATTGCGGGTTTACCGCAAGGAAAAGAAGTGCAGTACGGAGTTGCATCGAGAGTTGCAAAAATTATGTCTGTAAGAACGGTTCCTAATGGTGATGAGAGAGATAAAGATGTTGCAAACGCAATAAGATATGCAGTAGACAACGGAGCGAAAATTTTGAATATGAGTTTCGGAAAACCTGTTTCGCCAGGTAAAAATGTAGTTTGGGATGCATTTCAATATGCTCAGGATAAAGGCGTACTATTAGTAAAAGCTGCCGGAAACGAAAACGAAGATGTTGCAGAACATTTGGCTTATCCTACCAATTTTAAAAACATTACAGACGAAGCACCTTTCGTAAATAATGTAATGGTTGTGGGAGCAAGTACCAATAGAAACAACGAATTGAGAGCTGATTTCTCAAATTACAATAAAAAAATGGTGAATGTATTTGCACCGGGAGAAGAGATTTATTCTACAGTTCCTACAAACGAATACAGCTATCAGCAAGGAACTTCTATGGCTTCACCTGTTGCAGCGGGAGCAGCGGCGGTATTGTTGGCTTATATGCCAAATCTTAAACCGGCACAGATCATTGAGGCTTTGGTAAAGACCAGTAATTTGAGTTCAGAAAACCAATTTGGAGAAAAATCTCAAGCAGGTGGAGTAATCGATGTTAAAAAAGCTGCAGAGTATGCTTACAATAATTTCTACGATGGAAAATCGAACACTGTAAAAACCAAAACAGTGAAAAAATCAAGACCTGTTAAGAAATCTGTAAAGAAATAATAATCAGATAGATTGAATATAATTTAAGTAAAGCCTGAGTTTTCTCAGGCTTTATTTTTTTTAATAAAGTAAAATTTGGCATGGTTTTTTGTATTATCTTTAATGTTAAAATAATAAAACTACAATATGAAAAAGCTATTACTTGCAGGTATATTGGGATGCTCGCTTTTTGCAGTGTCTTGTTCCACGGTTCAGAAGGCAAAAGACGCACAAAATGTAAGATCAGAATTTCTTAAAATGAAAGGAGATTGGCAGATTGTAAGCATCAATTACGATAAGCAATACAAAATCAAACCTTTTGATGAGGGTGCAGATGCACAATGTTTTGTAGGAAGTCACTGGAGATTTATTCCGAATAATTATTCCGGCTCTTATACATTAAACGGAGGTGGTTCTTGCCCAAGTGTGATTCAGGCAATTAAAGTTGATATTAAAGGAGATACTTTTACCTTTAAAAAAATTGCAGACGGTACAAAAGCTAAACAAAATACTGCAGGATATACTTTAACTGTAATTAATAATACAACAGATCAGTTTTCTTTAGAACAGAATGTACCATTCGACGGAAATACGATCAGAGTGGTTTACAATTTCGAAAGAACAGGAATGGATTACACTAAATAATTAACTTAAAACATTTTAAAATGAAATTTAATAAAACATATATAGCAGCATTATTCTTATCATCAGCTTTGTTATTAACAAGTTGTGAAGCCGTACAAAATTCTAATCACCAACAGAGAGGTACTGCAGTAGGAGTTGCTTCAGGAGCTGTAATCGGTGGTGTATTGGGGAATAATGTTGGGAAAGGTAAAAACGCAGCATTAGGAGCAGTTTTAGGAGGTATTATTGGTGGTGTTGCAGGTAACGTTATCGGTAACAAAATGGATAAGCAGGCAAAAGATATTAAAGAAACTTTACCTGGTGCAGAAGTAGAAAGAGTAGGAGATGGTATTAAGATCACAATGAACGAAAGTATTGTAACTTTTGCATTCGATTCTTCGGACCTTACTGCACTTGCTAAAACAAATCTTGATAAATTAACTAAAGTTTTAGTAGATAATCCGGATACAAACATCAATATTTACGGACATACAGATAGCAAAGGAGCAGATGATTATAACCAAAAATTATCTGAAAGAAGAGCCAATTCTGTGAAATCTTATTTGATGACTAAAGGAATTGCATCAAGCAGATTGTTCGCTTTAGGTGAAGGAGAATCTATGCCGGTTGCTTCAAACGATACAGATGCAGGAAGAGCTAAAAACAGAAGAGTAGAGTTTGCCATTACAGCAAATGAAAAAATGATTAACGACGCACAGCAAGGTCAATAGTCATTTAACATATAAATATTATTTCTTAAACCGCTTTGGCGGTTTTTTTGTATTTTTATACCTGATTTTTTTATCATAAATCATTATTTTTGCAATCGAAACCACATTAATGAAGAAATATTTAAAACTCCTTCGGGTAGAACAATGGGTAAAAAATCTTTTTGTATTTGTTCCGCTTTTTTTCTCTGGCAATGTTAAAAATTTAGATTTACTTAGTAAAAGTATTTTTGCATTCATCATATTTTCTCTGGCTGCAGGTGTTGTTTATATTCTCAATGATTATAACGATATTGAAGCAGACCAAAAGCATCCCGAAAAAAGAAGACGTCCGCTTGCAAGCGGAGCCGTTTCAAAGAAAACAGCAATAAGCATTCTGATTGGTTTAATCATCGTAGATGTAGCGCTCATTCTATTTGCTCAATTCTATTTTCATCGTCCAATCTGGAAATTTGCTTTCATTATCGCATTTTATTTTGTGATGAATCTTGCGTATACATTCAAGTTGAAGCACGTTCCGATTATTGATATTTTTATCATTGCGATAGGTTTCGTTCTTCGTGTACAGGCAGGAGGTTATATTACAGGAATTTTTATTTCGCAGTGGGCAACTTTACTGACCTTCGTATTGGCATTGGTTTTAGCAATAGGAAAGCGAAGAGGAGAGCTCATTAATGCACAAATTTCCGGGAAGACCAGAAAATCTTTAGATGGTTATAATGTACAGTTTGCAGATATTGCACTTTCAATTTCTGTTACTTTGGCGATTATTTGCTATCTGATGTTTACGCTTTCTCCTGAAGTTCAACAAAAATCACATTCAAGTATTTTTTATACCGTTATATTCGTTGTTTTTGCATTTTTAAGATATTTGCAGCAGACATTGGTTTATAATCGTACAGAATCTCCTACAAAAATTTTGTACAGAGATCGTTATATTCAGGTTACTCTGGTTTTGTGGGTGGTCTCGTTTTTAATATTGATTTATTTTAAACACAGTATTATTAATTTTAATTTACTGTAATTATGAAGCCAAATTTCATACAGAAAGTTACAAACTGGGGCAATTTTCCTATCGTGGAAAAAGAGATGAAGTCGGAAGACAGCTTCAGAAAGATTAAAGAATTTGTACAGAATCATAACGAGGTTATTGCAAGAGGAAACGGAAGATGTTATGGTGATGCCTCATTGGGTGAAAGTATTTTTTCGACTAAAAAATTAAATAAATTCATCAGTTTTGATCGTTTAAACGGAATTATAGAATGTGAATCGGGTGTTTTGCTGTCTGATGTTTTAGAAATATCGGTTGCGCAAGGTTATTTTCTTTATGTAACTCCCGGAACAAAATTTATTTCTGTTGGTGGTGCCATTGCATCTGATGTTCATGGGAAAAATCATCATTCTGAAGGTTGCTTTTCAGAATATGTGATCGATTTTAAATTGATGACAGAAAATGGTGACATTATTATCTGTTCAAAAGAAGAAAATTCTGAAAAATTCTATGCAACAATCGGTGGAATGGGACTTACCGGAATTATTCTTTCAGCTCGATTTAAGCTAAAAAATATAGAAACAGCCTACATTCGTCAGGAAAGTATTAAAGCTGAAAATTTAGACGAAATATTCAGATTGTTTGATGAAAGCGAAAGCTGGACTTATACTGTAGCCTGGATCGACTGTCTGCAAAAAGGAAAAGATATCGGAAGAAGTATTTTGATGAGAGGTGAACATGCTTTTGCGCACGAACTTCCTCAGAAGTTTTCAAAAAATCCTTTACGATTAAAGAAAAAGTTTTCCCCTACAGTTCCGTTCTATTTTCCGGGATTTATTTTGAATGCTCTTACTGTAAAGCTTTTTAATCTGTTATATTATAAAAAACAAACCCAAAAAGAATTAAAGAATATTATCGATTACGAAACCTATTTCTATCCGTTGGATGCGATTAATGACTGGAATAAGATCTACGGTAAATCAGGTTTCATCCAATATCAAATGGTGATTCCAAAAGAAAATGGTAAAGAAGGAATGAAAAAAATTCTTGAAACCATTGCCAACAGCGGAAACGGTTCTTTCCTTGCTGTTTTAAAATTATTCGGGAAAAATAATCCTGAAGCATATAATTCTTTTCCAATCGAAGGATATACTTTGGCGTTAGATTTTAAGGTAAATTCTAAGCTGGAAAAATTGGTCGAACAATTAGATAAGACTGTGCAGGAATTTGGAGGGAGAATTTATCTTACCAAAGACAGCATGAGCAAATCTTCGCTGACCGATTATCTTAAAAATGTAGAAAGCTCTAAATTTGTGTCTTTACAGCACAAAAGAATCTTAAATAATAAGTAAATGATAGTTCTCGGAAGTACCTCTGAAGTAGCGCAGGCTTTTGTGGAAAAAGCTTTGCAGGAAGGCGAAAAATATGAAAGAATTTATCTTTTTACCTCAAACAAAGACGCAACGGAACGTTTTGCAAAACATATCGATGTGAAATTTTTGCAGCAATCTGAAATTATTGAGCTCGATTTAACAAAAGAAATTAATTATTTTGATTTTGATCACGTCAATTCAAATCTTCTGATTTGTGCAACCGGATATTTGGGTGAAAGCACAGAAGATGGGTTGTATGACAATAAAAATACAGAACGGATTATTGATATTAATTATTCAAAGCTGGTTCCTGTCATGAATTATTTTGCACAGAAATTTGAAAGCAAAAGATCAGGAACAATCATTGGTCTTTCATCTGTTGCAGGTGATCGTGGAAGACAGAGTAACTTTATTTACGGAAGTGCAAAAGCGGCTTTTACAGCTTATTTGAGTGGTCTTAGAAATTATCTTTTCGAAAAAAAGGTTCATGTTTTAACCGTAAAACCGGGTTTTATGGCAACAAAAATGACGGAAGGTTTACCATTAAATCCGAAATTGACTGCAACTCCGAAACAGGCTGCAGAATGTATTTACAAGGCTTTCAAAAAACAAAAGAATGTGGCATACGTTTTACCGATTTGGGGCGTTATTATGATGATTATCAAAAATATTCCTGAGTTTATATTTAAAAAATTAAAGCTTTAGCCGTAGCATGAAAAAATTGTATTGTTTTGATTTTGACGGAACCATCACCTATAAAGATACGATGTTTATGTATCTTAAATTTTATAATCCATCTAAGTTTCGGGTGCAGTTTTTGAAGCATATTCCGCTTTTTATTTTATTAAAATTAAGATTGGCTGAAACGGAAAAGGTAAAGAAAAGTTTCATTGGTTCTGTTTTAAAAGGTCAGCTCCAATCTAAAATTGAAGAAAAATCGAAACAATTTTTTGAGGAAAATTATCCTAAAATCGTTAGAGAGAATGCTTTAGAATTCATTAAAAATATAGATAGAGAAAATACACAAAGTCTTATGGTGACAGCTTCTCTTGATATTTGGACTAAACCTTTTGCAGAAAAATTACAAATGAATCTTGTTTCGACACGGGCAGAGTTCAAAAATGGGATTTTTACAGGCAATTTTATAGGCAAAAACTGCAACGGTGTAGAAAAACTGGAGCGTATAAAAAAAGAAATTTCAGACAGTAAGTACGATAAAATCATAGCGTTCGGAGATACGTCGGGAGATAAACCAATGCTGAAATGGGCAAATGAAGGTCATTACCAATTTTTTCATTAATTTTGAAGGATTAATAAAAGTAAAATGAATAAACTGCTGATTTTTTGTTTTGCAGTCATAATGAGTTGCACAAGCACAATTGCACAAAAATCTGAAGACATGCAGAGTAAAGCTGAAATTATAAAGTCTGAATCACAGGGCGGAACCGAACAGCCCGGCTTTGTAATCATTAAAAATGAACAGGAATTTCAGAAGATAATAACATCTATGCAGGGCATTTCTCTTGTAGAAGTAGGAAATGAACCAGCGATAAAGTTTCCTGTTTTTCCAAAAGATAAAAAAGTGGTCTTGTATAATTTAGGAAGGTTTAATTCCGGAGATCACACCATAAGAGAAATCAAGAATATTTCTGTAAAAGATAATGTGCTGTATGTAGAAGTTCCGATGTATGAATCTGGCGGAATGGAGATTCAGGTACTTTCAAATCCTTGGTTTATCTTTACAGTTCCTTCAAATTATCAGTTCACTTCAGTACAATTAAAATCTTCAAAATAAAAAATGAATAAAATATATTTAGATAACGCTGCTACAACGCCACTTTCAGAAGAAGTAATCGATGCAATGGTCGATACGATGAAAATGAATTTTGGGAATCCTTCTTCTACCCACAGTTTTGGTCAGGAAGCGAAGATTCTTATAGAAAATGTAAGAAGACAGGTTGCAGATTATCTACATGTAACTCCGGCTGAGATTATTTTTACCTCTTGTGGTACAGAATCTAATAATATGATCATCAAATCAAGTGTTGAACATCTTGGTATTGAAAGAATCATAAGCTCTCCGATGGAGCACAAATGTGTTTCTGAGAGTATTCTGGATATGAAAAACAGAAAAGGGGTAGAGGTTGCTTATATTCGTCCTAATGAAAAAGGAGATATTGATTTAGCCAAATTAGAAGAGCTACTTAAAAATTCAGATAAAAAAACATTGGTAAGCTTAATGCATGCCAATAACGAAATCGGAAATATTGTAGACATCAAGAAAATTGCACAGCTTTGCAAAGAAAATAATGCACTTTTCCATTCTGATACCGTTCAGACAATGGCGCACATGAATCTTGATTTCTCAGATATTCCTGTTGATTTTGCATCTTGCAGTGCGCATAAGTTTCATGGTCCTAAAGGAATTGGTTTTGCTTTTATCAGAAAATCTATTGGTTTAAAAGGGATTATTACAGGTGGTCCTCAAGAAAGAAGCTTGAGAGCAGGAACAGAAAATGTTGCCGGTATTGCAGGTTTAGGAAAAGCTCTGGAGCTTTCATTAAATAATATGGAAGCTTATACAGAACACATGCAGACTATTAAGCAATATACAATTGACAGAGTTGCTGCAGAAATTCCGGGAGTGAAGTTTAACGGGAGAAGTTCTGAAGCAGATAACAGTTTGTACACTGTAGTAAGTCTTTTACTTCCTTACAAAAATCCTTTAATCGGATTACAGCTTGATATGAAAGGAATTGCTGTGTCACAAGGAAGCGCATGTTCTTCAGGAGCATCAAAACCTTCTATGGTAATGATGATGGTACTTTCTGAGGATGAAATGGATAATTGCACACCTTTGCGTGTATCTTTCAGCCACATGACGACAAAAGATGATATCGATGTTTTTGTGACTGCTTTAAAAGAGATCTCTAAAGATTTCGTTATAGAAAATACAAATGTTGAGCATAGATAGGCTTTTCATTTTAAAGTGGTAATTTTGAATTAGAAAAATAAGAAAGAATATTAATAATTAAAAGATAAAAAAATGGCTTTAGAAATTACAGATAGCTCGTTTCAGGAAACGGTTTTAAAATCAGACAAACCGGTATTGGTAGACTTTTGGGCAGTATGGTGCGGACCGTGCAGAACTTTAGGACCAATCATCGAAGAAGTTGCAACAGATTTTGAAGGAAAAGCTGTCGTAGGAAAAGTAGACGTAGATAACAACCAGGAAATTTCTATGCAATACGGAATCAGAAATATCCCTACAGTTCTTATTTTCAAGAATGGTGAAGTAGTAGATAAATTGGTTGGTGTAACACCGAAAGAAGTAATCGCTGAGAAATTAAGCGCACACTTATAAAAAAAATACTTTGATAATGAATGCTTTCCGTTTTGGAGAGCATTTTTTATTTCTAAAAGTTTGCAGAATTACTAAAAATTTGTATTTTTGCAACCACAATAACGGAAGATAATTCTGAAAATTGTAAAATGATCCGGTAGTTCAGCTGGTTAGAATGCCGCCCTGTCACGGCGGAGGTCGCGGGTTCGAGTCCCGTCCGGATCGCATTAAAGCTTCAAAACAAATGTTTTGAAGCTTTTTTATTTTGTGTGAACTCCTCATCCGTTTGCAATCTCAATTATCTCTTTTTATTCCCAACTTTTAGGATTGAGCCATAATAATTTAAGAACTCAAAAGTTTTTTAATTTCTTCCTGATCCCTTTGGTTGCGTCTTCTGATTTTCAAGACAGAATAGAAGAAAAATCCCAAAATAAGAACGCCGGATAATACAACAGCTGCAACAAGAAAATGATAATGAGTAATCATATCTTTACTTTTTTTCTGAGATTCAAGATTATGAATGTCAAGAGCATGATTAATAGAACTTAGTTCGTTTTGTTCCCTTTTGAGACGGGTTTCGAGGTACTTTTTACTGTAAATCTGATAAAGATTTTGTTTCCCCATCGCCAGATAATTATCTGCCATTTCTTTATGGATTACCTCATTAAGGGTAAGATCACCAATATTTTTACTGAGCTTTTCAGCTTGTAACAAAAGGTCTAAAGCTGCTTGATTTTGATGCTTTTGTTTTGGTATTTCAGACATTCCTTTCAGTGCAAAAGCTTCTAAGCTATTAGCCTTGATAAGACGCGCAATATCAATCGATTTTTGAAAGGCTTTTTGAGCTTGGTTGGGTTCACCAATTGTAAGATAACAGTTTCCGATATTATAGTAAATAATACTTTGATTATAGAAGGTTGTTTTTTGATCGGCTACTTTTTCAAAATTTTTAATGGCAATTAGGAATTCCTGAAGAGCAATTTCCGGATTTGCCTGGCTTTTATAAATCATTCCTCGTAAAGCAAAACTTCTGGCAGTTTCAAAATGCTTAAGAGAAAGGTCTTCCGGAAGCTCAGCCAAATATTTGTCTACCTCATCAAGGGTCTCGATGCTTTTGCTTAAAAGATCCATTTGCTGAAACTGCACTGCAGCAGTCATCAAAACAGAAGTTTGCACTTTTGGGTCATTTGTTTTTTTTGCCAGTTCTCTTGCTTTGTAAATATATTGCAGTGATTCATCAAAATCTCTTTTTGCAAATCCTGCAGTAGATAAAAGCAGATAGATTCTGATTAATTTCTTGGTGTCTTTTTCGTTTTTAAGGAGTTTTTTTCCTGTTTTAATTACATTGTCAGGATTATTGTAAATCTCCTGATTGGCCTTTTTAATAATGATACTCAATGAATCATCATGCGTTTTTTGACCTGAAACAGAAACTGTAAAGAACAAAAATAACAGCAAAAAAACGTGAATAATTAACTTCATGATCTTTTGTTTTTAATGATTTCCTGAATGTAATGATTAGGCGACATCCCAGTAACCGATTTGAATACATTGGTAAATGCTCCATGTGAAGAAAAGCCCGAATATTCGGCAAGATAGCTTACTTTATAGTTGAGAAAAGCAGGATCGTTTTTTAATAAACTTGCAATGTGGTTAATTCTTAATTCATTAATATAGGCATTAAAGTTTTTCCCTTTATTACTGTTGATTACCTCAGAAAGATATTTCGTATTGATTTCTGTTTGTGCAGATAAAATAGAAATCGACATATTTTTACTTAAAAAATTGGTAGACAGTTCCCATTCTTGAAGCCTCTGCAAAATTTCGTCTTCTTTTTCTTTTGAAACTTTTGGAGATTCTTTTTCTGTAATTTTCTGTTCCTTCTCTTTTTCTATACCATTTTTTAATGTACTAAAATGTAATTGTATAGCTTTCTCCCTTTCTTTTTGTTTTTCAAAAAAAACAAGTTGTTTTTTCAGGTCTTTACTTCTTCGAGATTCGTAAAGAAAATAGGCAACAATTCCCAAAACAAAAAATAAAACAACAATAGTGATATTTCTGAATTGTCTTATTTTGTTTTGTTTCTGAATTTCAAAATTCTTCTTATTATAGGTTTCTACCAGTTTTACGATGTACTGTATTCCTTCCTTTTTGTTGGAATCCAGTTTTGTTTTCAGATCTGTATAGAGATTATTGTAATGATGGTATTTTTCATCATTATTTAGCGCTAAATAATTTTTTGTAAATAATTCGTAAAAAACGATTTTAATATTATTGTAAGGCAGGTTTTCGATTTGCAAAAGCCCGTTCTCTAAACTTTTGATAGCAGTGTTGTAATCTTCTTTCTGAAAATAATAACGAGAAAGGTTTTCGTAAGCAAAAGCTGTAATAAAAGGATAATCTCCATTGTTTTTCACTTCACGAATAATTTCATCGAGCAGTTTTTTTGCTTCCTCTAATTTATTTTGTCTGAGAAGGTAAGAAGCTCTGAAAATCTTATTTTCCCAGAGTAGAATGGTATTTTCTTTATTGTGACCCGTAAGATATTGATTACTTATGATAAGATTTTGAAAGGCTTCCGGATAATTTCTTGTAATTCCGAGGTTGATTGCCTGAAGCTGATACAATTTTGCAATGGTAGTTTTTACCTTCATATCACGACTTTTCAGCAGATCTTTATTTTGTAAAATATTGGAAATTATCTTTTTAGATTGACTGTAAAGTCCGAGATTCTGATATTGATCGGCAAGGCTGTATTCACTAAAGAGATGGATAAAGTGCAATTGTCCATATTTTCCGATGCCTTCTTCCTCTTCTTTCTGATTGTAAATGTTTAGTGACTGTACATAATTTCCCTGCATCGCATAAGCTTGAGAAAGAATATTTCTTAAAACAATTTTATGCTCTAAATTTTTATCACTGATTAAAAGGCTTTGAGAATAGCTAATACAATCTTCCGGATTTTGATATAATTTTTGAAAAGATTTGTCTGTTAAAATACTAAAATCCGGACCTTTTTGTCCATAGGTAAATAGAGGAAATAAGACGATTAAAAATAATAAGAAGACATTATTTTTTAGAGTTTTTTTACAGTTAAAATAGTTTTCTGCCTTGTTTTTCACGATAATTTCGATTAACTGTCTCTTAATAATGGTTTTTCTTAATGTATTGATTTTTAAAGTTTTGTGATTTTAATTCTTGTAAATTCAATGAATTCTGCAAGCCTGTTTCTTCATATAGGACAAATATAACACTAATATTGTTTAAATCTTTAAGCGGACTGAAAATTTAGATTTACTCTAAAATTTTGATGATCAAAGTAGAAAATGCAGAGGCGAAAAAAAGCTTAATAATTGTACGCTATTAATTACATGTTTAATTTTAAAAATAGAACTACAATGAGAAAACATTATCTCTTTTGGATGATCTTACTTCTTCCTTTTTTTAAGTTGGATGCACAAACTTACTGTACACCAACTACAGGAACATCCACTACTTATTATTTAAAAAACGCAATATTTTCTGATCAGGGAGCTTTGTATTATGACGCAAGCTCACATCAGGCTTATGTAAATAATTCTGCAACTCAGACGGTAACCTCTTATCCGGGAGGAACTGTAAAAGTACACATGGAATTCGGTGGAGGTGGCACTAAAGCCCTTGTTTGGGTAGATTGGACTGGCAATGGCGATTTTAATGATTTTTACGAAAATCCCATAGGAATATCTGGCTATTCAATTGTTGATGACCAATTTTTTGTTCCGCCGGCTCAGGCGCCAGGAATTTACAGAATAAGAGTACAAACAGGAACAGGTCTTTCTGCAACATCAAACCCTTGTGGCCCCAATACCAACGGTAATTTTGTAGATTTTAGTTTAAAAATCGATCCAACGCCTACGTGCTTCGTTCCTACAGCATTGGTTTCTTCAAATTTAACTAATGGCGATGCTACTATTTCTTGGGATGCTCCTACAACGGTTCCAGGTAATAGTTACGAATATTATTACTCTTCATCTAATGTTGTACCAGATGCTTCTACACCTGCTTCTGGAACCAGCACAACGACTTCTGCGTCTCTTGGAGGATTAACTTCGTTTACTACCTATTATTACTATGTAAGATCAGTTTGTAGTGCTTCAGATAAAAGTGCTTGGTCTTTACGTGGAATATTTAAAACAAAATGCGACCCAAAAGTTGCTATGTATGAAGATTTTGAAACAGCTGCAACCGGAACAAATAGTGCAGATTGCTGGGACAGAATTATTCTGGGTGGAGGTTCTCAAAGTATCTCTGCAGGAAATGGCGTAAACAGTTCAAAAGCAATGTTCCAAAGTGCTAATGGAGCAGCCAATGGTGTGATTGCAGTACTTCCTGCCTTTAGTAACGTGAATGCAGGAACGCATTGGTTGAGGTTCAAAGCAAAAGTAAGCAGCAGTGCCGGAGTATTGGATATTGGATATGTTACTAATGATACCAATGCCGCTTCGTTTGTTAATATTCAATCAGTAAATGTAAGCAATACTGTATTTGATGGGTATGAATATACTGTAATAATACCTAATACGGTACCGGCTAATGCGAGATTAGCAATAAAACATGGTGGAGTACCTGCTGTAAATATCTATTGGGATAATGTATATTGGGAACCAAAGGCAACTTGCTTTGCACCAACTAATGTGGTCTTGTCTAATGTAACCAGTGCTACAGCCGATGTTGCATGGACGGCTTCTACACCTGCACCAGCAATGGGTTATGATATCTATTACAGCACAAACAATACACCTCCAACTGCGACAACAGTACCTAATTTAACAGGAATAACGGCAAATCCTTATACATTACAAGGTCTTAATTCTGCTACGACATATTATATATGGGTAAGATCAAGATGTAGTGCGACAGATCAAAGTTTATGGTCAAATATTAGTTCTACATTAACTCTTTGTGCTCCACAAACATCACTTTTTGAAAATTTTGATTCTTATAATGCAGGATTAATAACCAATGCTACATGTTGGGGTAGATTGGTTACAGGAATAGGAAGTGTAAATGTTAATGGAACGGGAGCGTATTCCGGAACTAAACATATTATGCAGAGACCTCTTACAGGTTCTTCGATGGCTATTTTGCCGGAATTGAATAACATCAATGCGGGAACTCATTCTTTATCATTTAGAGCATATTGCAGTGTAAATACAGGTAAAATAAAAATTGGTTATGTAACAAATCCTGCAGATATTAATTCGTTTGTATTGATTCAAGATGTAAATATTACCAATACAGCTTATACAGGAGCAAGCGAGTATATTGTTGCGGTACCCAATACTGTTCCGGCCAACGCAAGACTTGCCATATACACAACATTTGCAGAAGGAGGAAATGTGAATTATTATTATGATGATATTTCTTGGGCACCTACGGCTTCGTTGGGAGTGAGTGAAATTTCAGCAAAACAAGACATTGCTATTTATCCGAATCCGTTTACAGATATCATCACTGTTTCAGGGAATGTAGAACTGCAGTCGGTGGTAGTATATGATCTTTCAGGAAAAATGATGAAACAATTGAAAGGATCTGAAAAGACAATTTCATTACATGATCTTACATCAGGTGTGTACATGATAAAATTGAATATGAAGAATGGAAATTCTAAAACCATAAAAGCAGTTAAAAAGTAGATATGTTGTCTCTGTCATAAATAGCGGCGAGTAGTAGCGTCGCTTTTATGGCAGTTTTTATCAGATACCAAGCCAACAATCTCTTTTTTACTCCAAATAAATTTTAAGAAAACAAAATTTCACACTCTAAATATTTAATTAAAATGAAATGGCATTAGTAAAGAAGACAGCATAATTAATTATTGTGTTTCTCGGCCACTCGCAGTTTCTTTGGAAATGAATGAAATTTAAGTGAAAACGATATTATTTATTCTAATCCATTTAAGAAAAGCTTTAAAACTTATGTTAGTTCTGCCATAATTAAGCGGTGGTAGTAGCTCCGCAGTTATGGCAGTTTTTTTTGACTGAATTCATTCTTGATGCCTTCATTGTTTCCCAACTCTCAAAAATGCAGGTTTAATTATTCCAATTACTTTAAACATTATATATGATTAGAAGCTATACCTATTTTCAATTATAAAAAATTTAATTCAAGAAAATGATAAGAACATTTCTCGTCTGATTTGCTCTGAATGAAGCAAAATTATTTCAACAAATATTTTATAATAATCGCAATATCATACAGTACAAAGTTTATGACACAGCTGCTTATGATAGACTTAATTTAATTTTTCTTTATAACTTATGAAAAGAATACTATTACTATTAATACTGTTTCTGTTTTCTACTTCTATTTGGGCACAACGAGATACCGAACATTGGTTTGCGCCCATGATGTCTAGTCTTAATCGTAATAATGATAGACAGGCTTTGTTTTTATCTACAGACTCGGCGACCCCTTTTACGGCTACTATTTACAATAATAATATAGTTATCGGAACAGTAACGATTAGTAAGGGAAGTCCACAATCATTCGACATTCCTATGGAAATGATGATTGCAGATACTCAGACTGAGCTATTTAAAGCTACAACCAAAGGTTTGTATGTAAAAGGAGAGAAGCCTTTTTTCTGTACATTCAGATTTTCTGTAAGAGCACATGCTGAAATTCTTACCTCAAAAGGAAAAGCCGGGATCGGTAAAAAATTCTATTCAACTTATGCACCTATTACTGTATCATCAACAGCCTATAATTTTACCAGCGGTATTTTGGCTACGGAAGATAATACAACGATCACAGTTTCGGGCTATAATCCTGCCGTTCAATTTTCTAATGGAAGCACAGGAGCTAGTAATCCTACCATGACTTTTACCTTAAATAAAGGGCAGTCTTACATCATAGAAGGTATAGGAAATATTCTGGCAAATCAAACAGGATTTATCGGAGCTAAAATAGTAGCCAATAAACCAATAACGGTTACCAATGGAAATTTCAATGGTCAAATTGTTGGGTCAAGCAACGGAGGTGATATTTTGATGGATCAGTCTATCCCTACAGAACGTTTAGGTGATGAGTATATATTGATGAAAGGGATGGCTCTTTTAGCGGAAAATACAGAAGGAGCTATCGTTGTGGCGACAGAAAACAATACTCAAGTCTATCTTAATGATGAAACGACTCCTATTACTACGTTAAATGAAGGAGAATTTTACAGAATAAATTCTACAGGATACATCAGCCAGAATTTTAGCGGACATTATAACATGCGGATAAAAAGCACCAAAAATATCTATGTCTATCAGCTGATGGCGGGAACTACTTCAAAGAGCGATATCACACCCGGAGCTAATTATATTCCGCCAATCAACTGTTTCCTTCCAAAGAAAATAGATGAAATTGGAATGATTGATGTTATGCCTCATTATACAACGTTTAACCCTACTGTTAAATTAAATATTATTACCGAAACAGGTGCAACGGTATCTGTAAATAACACTGTTTTATCAGGAACTCAGGGTCCTTATCCTGTTACTGGAAATCCAAACTGGCAAACTTATTCTGTAAACAATGTAACAGGAAATATCACAGTAAAATCTACAAAAGCAGTGACTGCAGGTATTGCAGCAGGTGATGACGCAGTAGGTTATGGTGGTTATTTCGCAGGATTCTCTTCCATTCCTGTTATTGCTAAAACTAATGGGAACTGTATTCCGGGAATGATTTTGGAAGTAGATGACAGCTACGCAACCTACCAATGGAATTTTAACGGAAACCCAATTCCGGGAGCAACAACTAATACATACAGCCCAACTCAGGCAGGAAATTATACGGTCACTGTATCGGTAGGAGGAACTTGTCCTCCTGCGACAACTCCTGTATTTGAAGTGGTAATGCCTCCGCAAATTCCTTCTTTACTTACCGATAAAATCATCTGCATTGATGAAAGAACAACTTTGGATGCCGGTTCTGGTTTTGAATCTTATGAATGGAGCACCGGCGAAACCACACAATCTATATCTAACGTAGGAGTCGGAAATTATTGGGTTATTTTAGGATATAACGGTTGTTTCAGTAAGAAGGAAGTTTCTGTAAAACCGGCACTAAGTCCTGTGATTAAAAGCATTACTTCTGAGTACAATCAAACTGTATTGTCAGTGGAGGGAGGAAAACCGCCCTATATGTATTCCATAAATAATATCAACTGGCAAAGTTCTAATGTGTTTACCAATCTTCCGAACGGGCAGAATAAATTTTATGTAAAAGATTCCTATAACTGCGAACCGATACAGGTAGAAATAACACTTATCAATATTATTAATGCAATTACTCCAAATGGAGATAACATTAATGATGTGATTTCTTATTCAGCTCTTAAGTACAAGAAAGATTTATCTTTTTCAGTCTACGACAGATATGGAAATCAGGTTTTCAAAGGAACTGCCTTCAACAATTATACATGGGACGGAAAATTCAGCAACAAAAAAATGCTCACAGGAAGCTACTGGTATGAAATCTCATGGAAAGAACCCAGTCAGCAAAATACTCTTATAAAATATACGGGCTGGATTTTGGTAAAAAACACGAATTAATATTCGAAATAACAAAACTTTTAATAATCGCAATATCTGCAACAGTAATAATTTGTTTTAACTGCTGTAGATGATAGGCATAATTTACCTTATAATTTATGAAAAGAATACTATTACTACTAATATGGTCTTTTTTCTCTACTTCTATATGGGCACAAAGAGATACCGATCATTGGTTTGCTCCGATGGCAGGGAGTTTGGCTAATGGTAGCCCCAAACAGGCTTTATTTTTATCTACAGATAGCACAGTTCCATTTCCTGTTACGATTTACAATAACAATATTGTGATAGGAACGGTAACGATAAGTAAAGGAAGTCCGCAAACATTTGATGTCCCGATAAATTTGATGTTAGGTCAAAATCCTGCTGATGCGATGAGTGTAAAAACCAGAGGACTTTATCTTCATGGTGATCTCCCGTTTTTTGCAACCTATAGATTTTCGGAAATCAATCATGGTGAAATTTTAACGTCGAAAGGAAAAGCAGGCATCGGTACAAAGTTTCATGCAGTTTATGCTCCGTTGATGAACAATACAAATACTTTAAATTTTACGTGTGGAATTTTAGCGACCGAAGATAATACTCAGGTTAAAGTTTCTGGTTATGCCATGACGACATGGTTTTACAATAACTTTAATGGGCTTACCCATCCTACGATTACCATTACTTTAAATAAAGGTCAATCTTATATTTTTGCCGGGTACGCTACTAAACCAGGAAATAAAGATGGTTTTATTGGAGCTAAAATAGAGTCTACAAAACCGGTATCTGTTACCAACGGAAACTTTCGTGGACAATTTGGATTGACTCCTCCTTATAACGGAGAAGATATTATCATGGATCAGTCGGTTCCTGTAGAACGTTTAGGAAATGAGTTTGTGCTTATTAAAGGAATGGGAAATCTGCTTCCTGAAATTGAAGGCGCTATTATCGTAGCAACTGAAAACAATACAGAAATTAGATTAAACAACAATCCTGCTCCTGTAGCAACATTGAATGAAGGTCAATATTACCGTGTTACTGCGATGAATTATGTCGTAAATGGGCCGGGTCATCTTAATATGTATATCAAATCGAGCAAAAATGTATATGTATATCAGCTTTTGTCTGGTACTCAGGATAATGATGCCACGGAAGGGTTTAATTATATGCCGCCTTTAAATTGTTTTTTGCCTAAAACGATTGATGAAATAGGCAAAATAGAAGAGATGCCTTATGGAGCCACTTTTAATCCGCCACTTTTTGTAAAACTGAATATTCTTACGCAAACCGGGGCAACAGTATTGGTAAATAATTTGCCTACAACCGCAGCACAAGGACCTTTTCCGGTAACAGGAACTCCTGATTGGGTTTCTTATTCTATTCCCAATATTTCAGGAAATGTTACGGTGACTTCTACAAAAGCAGTCACTGCAGGAATCGCCGGAGGAAGCGGAAATTTAGGTTATGGAGGTTATTTCGCAGGATTTAATTCTATTCCTGTAATCAAAAAAACAACAGGAGACTGTGTTCCAGGAATGGTTTTGGAAGTAGAAGCTGGTTTTGCTCACTACCAATGGAATCTTAACGGAAATCCAATTCCTGGTGCTAATTTAAATACATATACACCAACACAAGGAGGAAGTTATACTGTATCAATTACCGAAGGTACTTGTGTGCCTCTTACAACGTATCCTTACAAAGTATATACATGTTTAGCAAATACGGTAACACCATTAAATATTTGTGCGACAGGAGTGCCTATTACAATTACGCCTGCTTTTACAAACTCTGCACAAATTCCGGTTCCGGCTACAGTTCAGATCATTACGCCACCGGCGAACGGAACTTTAAGTTTAAACTCAACAACAGGTGTTTTAACTTATACTGCCAATGCGGGAACAATAAACGATACTTTTACCTACAAATTTTGTGGAAACGATCCGAATTTTACAGACTGTGAACAGGTAAAAGTAAATATTACAGTAGTTCCTTTGGTATTAACCGATACAACGATAAGCGCATGTGAAGTAAACGGAATTGGTATTTTTGATTTAACTGCAGCGAATGTGGGAACTCCTCTTACAGCAATAAAAAAATATTATCCTACTTTGGCAGATCTTAATGCAAACATCAACGAGATTATCCCTGCGAATGCATATCCATCGGCAGTTCCTGCTACCGTTTTTGTAAAAGTAACTACCGCAGATGGGTGTACTGAGAATGCAAAAATTACACTTCAGTTTTTCCCTCGAGTAGTGGCAATGGATGCTGTTTTAAATGGATGTTTCAACGAAAACAATCCAAATACAGCAACTTTTGATTTAACTGCAGCTAACGTTACAACTACCATCCCGTCAATAAGAACATATTTTCCAACATTGCTTGATGCCACCAACGGAACCAATGAAATTATTCCGGCAACAGCATACGTTTCGCCTAATGGTTTTGTATATGTGAAGATCACTTCTATAAATGGATGTTTTGAATTTGCCAAGATTACTCTTAACGTTATTCCTCCAAAACCTTCAAGTGTTTTAATAGATAAAATAATCTGTTCCGAAGCTTTTACTACGTTAGATGCAGGACCAGGTTATAATTCTTATTTGTGGAGTACAGGTGCAACGACTCAGGCTATACAAAATGTTCCTGTGGGAGATTATTGGGTTATTTTAGAATTTAATGGCTGTAAAACCAAGCAGTTTGTGAAAGTACACGCTTTCCCGCTTCCAAAAATAAAAAAAATAAATGTTAGCAATAACACAGCAACAGTAATTGCAGAAGGCGGAACGGCTCCTTACAAATACTCTAACGATGGATTTTTCTGGCAAGATTCTAATGTATTTACAAACCTTCCTCGAGGTAAAAATATATTTTATGTAAAAGATATCAACGATTGTGCTCCGGTTCAAGCTCAGATCACTGTTCCTAATCTTGTGAATGCAATTACGCCCAACGGAGACGGTAGAAACGACACTTTAGATTATTCGGCATTGGCTTACCTTAAAGATTTAAAAATCTCAATCTTCAACAGATATGGTCATCTGATTTATTCTTCTGATGTAGATAAAACGTATAAATGGAACGGAAAAATTGGAGGAATGCCAATAAGCACCGGTACATATTGGTACGAAATAAAATGGACAGAGCCAGAAACGCAGGTGTCTGTAATGTATGCCGACTGGATTTTGGTAAAAAACAGAGAATAATACAGTAGTAGTATTAGGGATTGATGAAGAGGGAATAATTTGTTTTGAGGTTGCCTTCTGGGAAAAGGCAGCCTCTTTTTTATACATGATCAAAGTCTTAAATTTAGAAATGAAAGCAGTGAAATTTATTTTACTGCTTTTTTTGTATTATTACTATCTTATTTTAAAATAAATATTAAAATTAATAATTGTGTCTAGGTAATTAATATTTAAAATAATAATTTCGCCCAGATTATTTACACAAACTGAAAAAATAAAATGCATCATTCTATATTATTGGTCTTAGGACTTTTGTTTTCTGTGTTTATGCTGGTCATGTTGGCTCAGCGTATCAAAGTGGCTTATCCTATTTTTCTCGTTATTGCAGGTTTGGGAATCAGTTTTATTCCCGGAATTCCACATGTTGGCTTAGATCCGGAAATCATATTTCTGATATTTTTACCGCCATTATTGTATGAAGCGGCTTGGTACACTTCATGGACAGATTTTTGGAAATGGAAACGCCCAATTGCTTTGCTGGCTTTTGGTTTGGTGTTTTTTACTTCAACGATCGTTGCTTACTTTACCTCTTCTTTTATTCCCGGGTTTACGCTTGCTTTAGGATTTCTTTTGGGTGGAATTATTTCGCCGCCCGATGCAGTTGCAGCAGCTACCGTTTTAAAAGGAATGGGAGTTCCAAAAAGATTGATGACGATTTTGGAAGGCGAAAGTTTGGTAAATGATGCCTCATCGTTAATTGTTTTTAAATTTGCGTTACTTGCCGTAATTACCGGAACTTTTTCAATGCAGGAAGCAACCGGACAGTTTTTCCTCGTTGCAGGAATGGGAATTGTAGTAGGTCTCGTCGGTGCGCATATTATGTACGTGATTCACCGTTTTTTACCGACAACTCCGGCAATTGATGCGGCTTTAACAGTAATGACGCCTTATATTTTATTTCTCGCGGCAGAGCAGTTTCATTTTTCAGGAGTAATGGCAGTGGTTACCGGAGGATTATTTATTTCGTGGCGTTCTCATGAGATTTTTAAAACCGGAAACACAAGATTAAATATGCTTGGAGTTTGGACGACGCTAATTTTCGTAATGAATGCAGTTGTTTTTGTTTTAATTGGATTAGAGCTTCCTCAGATTGTTGAATCTCTGGGAAATTATTCAGTTTGGCAAGGCGTAAAATATGGAGCAATTGTAAGTTTAATCATTATTTTACTACGGTTTTTATGGGTTTTTCCTATTGCCCATATTCCGAGATGGTTGAGCGCAAAAGCGAGGCAAGATCCTTCTCCGGGTTGGAAAGGCCCTGTTGTAATCAGTTGGGCAGGAATGAGAGGAGTTGTTTCATTGGCAACTGCGCTTTCAATTCCCTTTTATCTGGATGATAAAGGAACACTTTTTCCGCAACGTAATCTTATTATTTTTATCACCTTCGTTGTGATATTCATTACTTTGGTTTTTCAGGGTTTGACTTTACCTTTTATTATTAAATTAATTAAGCTTAAAGAAATAGATAATATCGCTCCTGAAGAAGAGCAAAAAACAGGAATTCAGCTTATTTTAGATAATACTGCTCTTCAGATAGTCAACAAGAAATATGAAGGTGAATTAAATGATAATGAACTGGTCGCTTTTTATAAATCTAATTTAGAATCTGATATTCAGGTTGCTAATAAACGATTGGAATCTTTAGAATGTGACGAAACCGAACATCGGGAAATCAAAAAATATCATCATCTGCTTTTAGAAATTTATGCTATTCAAAGAAAAGAATTATTCAGAATGAGAAAAGAAAAACTTTTTTCAGATGAAGAAATCCGTAAAGCCGAGCTTCAACTCGATTTGAATGAACTGAAAATTACAGGAGGAGGTCATTAATTTACTAAAAAACATGAATACAAATTCTCATTACAAGCTTAAGCATTTCATTCCCTGGACACGCGCTAAAATTTACAAAATGCTCGTGTTGAGTATCATTCCCACGCTTCTTTTTTATTTTTTAGAATTAAATTGGTTGGCAATTCCTTGGGTTCCGATTGCATTGTTGGGTACAGCAACCGCTTTCATTTCGGGATTTAAAAACACACAAACCTACAACCGAACTTGGGAAGCGAGACAAATTTACGGAGCAATCATCAATAGCAGTCGTGCCTTCGGAATTATGGTGAAAGATTTTGTAAGAAATAATGATAAACTGAAAGAATCTGAACTTCATACCGAAATTATTTACCGTCATTTTGCTTGGCTTACTGCCATGAGATTTCAGTTGAGAGAAACCAAAAGCTGGGAAAATGTAAAAGTAAGAAGTTACTACAAAGAATATCTGAAATATTACAAAGTTCCGGAGTGGGAGAGTGATTTGTCGGAAGAACTCAAACCTTTTCTTTCTGAAAAAGAGCTAGGTTATATTTTATCGACCAAAAACAGAGCGACACAAATTCTCGCCATTCAGTCAGAACATTTAAGAAAGCTTAATGAGGAAGGCTTGATTTCAAACTACAATTATGTGGCTTTAGAAAATCAGCTGAAAGATCTTTATGACCAACAGGGAAAATGTGAGCGGATTAAAAACTTCCCATACCCGAGACAATTTACAAGCATCAATTTATATTTTACCAATATGTTGTGTTTCTTGCTGCCATTTGGTTTTTTGGGAGAGTTTTCTAAAATGATTGATAAATTTGGTGTGCATATTATCTGGCTTACTATTCCTTTCACTGTTTTGGTGGGGTGGGTTTTCCTTGTTTTGGAACAAATTGGTGAAAGTACCGAAAATCCTTTTGAAGGAAATCCCAATGATATTCCGATCACTCAGATTTCAAGAAATATTGAGATCGATCTTCGAGAAATGCTTGGTGAAACGGATCTTCCACCTGCATTGCAACCTGTCAACAACATTTTAATGTAATATTTTATCTAAACTTTAAGTCTGCAATTAATCAGATTAAATGATTTATTAAAAATAATACGATTGATACTCTGTAATTTATCTCTAATTCTAATAAAATTAATAATTATAGTTTGCAGATAATGAAAAAAGCTATATATTTGCAACCACAATAACGGAAGATAATTCTTCTGGGCATTGCAAAAAGATCCGGTAGTTCAGCTGGTTAGAATGCCGCCCTGTCACGGCGGAGGTCGCGGGTTCGAGTCCCGTCCGGATCGCATAAGTTTTACAATTTTAACTTTAAAAAAAATTGATCCGGTAGTTCAGCTGGTTAGAATGCCGCCCTGTCACGGCGGAGGTCGCGGGTTCGAGTCCCGTCCGGATCGCATAAAAGCTTCAAAACAAATGTTTTGAAGCTTTTTTATTTTGTATGAAATCCTTTTGCTAAAAACTTTTTCTAATTAAATAATCGTGATTAATAATTAAATTTAATCCAATCCAATTAACGATTATAAATATATCCGTTTCTTGTGTATAGTAGGGTGAAGAGGCATTTAAATTATTCCGAACGAAATCTTTATCATTTTTGTATCAACTTAGAATTATTGCATATTAAAATCAGTATAAATACGTAACTGTATATGTTTTACAATTTTTAATTTTGACGATAAGTATTTAACATAATAATATATTATTAATAATCAATTATATTTAATGTTTTAATTTAAACAAAATATTAATTTTAAAATATTATGAATTATTGTGTTATTATAATTATAATAAATGTATATTTGTTATCAATTGTTAAGTAATATTTTATATTTGTTAGTAATTGAAGAATAAAACTAAAGTCAACCGATAACCTAAATTAGCATGAAACAATTTACAAAAATCCCTCTTTCGATTCGTTGATTATTAATTTTTAAAATTTAAAATCAATGTAGTTGCATGCTTTAATTTATCCATATAAAATAATATGTGATAAACTGAAGTTTTGTACATTATTATACCCCGCTGAAATTATTCGAGTGGGTGTTATATCTCTATGAGTTTAATCTCAAAATTCTAATCTATTTTACTAAAAAAGATAAAATTTATCTGCTTCACTTTAAAAAACAAATAACTATGGAAGGAACAATAGGAGAAATCCGCCTTTTTGCTGCAAACTTTGCACCTAGAGATTGGTCGTATTGTAATGGTGCGTTAATCGCAATCAGAGCAAATACCGCTTTATTCTCTATTTTGGGAACCACTTATGGAGGAGACGGAAAAGTCACTTTCGGCTTACCTAATCTTTCAGGAAGATCTGCAGTAGGAGCAGGGCAGGGACCTGGATTATCTTACTACGACTTAGGGGAGATGACGGGTACAAATACTACAACGCTTACAATTTCAAATCTTCCGCCGCATACTCATACTGCGGGAGGAAATATTGTGATTCCGGCATATTCGGAAGAAGGAGACTCTGCAACTCCTACAAATAATGTTTTGGCTTCAAAGGGATCTATGTATACATCTCAAGCAAGTGACTCTGCTACCAGAGCTACTCCTTTGAATATTCAGGTGGGAGTTACAGGCGGAAGCATACCAATTAATATTACTCAGCCATCTCTAGGCATGAATTATATTATTTGCATGTATGGAGTTTTCCCATCTAGAAGTTAATCTTAGGTCATTCTGAATTTTTTTAAACTAATAATAATTAAAACTAAAATACTATGGAAGGTTATATAGGTGAAATTCGATTGTTTGCGGGAAATTTCGCACCAAGAGGATGGTTTTTCTGCGACGGAACAGAATATAGCATAGCAACTTACTCTACACTTTTTTCAATCTTAGGAACTACTTTTGGTGGTAATGGGCAAACTACATTTGGTGTGCCAGATTTACGTGGTCGTGTTGCTGTAGGAACAGGTCAGGGAGCTGGTTTGCAAAATATTACATTGGGTCAGGAAGGAGGTACAGAAAATGTAACAATGACTACTTCACAAATGCCGATGCACACTCATAACGCAATAGCTACTATTGCATTTCCTGCTTTTTCAGAAGGAGGAGAAACAGGTTCACCTTCGGGAACTATTTTGGGAGGGCTCCAAGGTGCTTATTCTACTTTGCCTGCAGATACAAATATTGCTCCGGCTACGGCTTCTGGAGCTTTGTCTGCTGTAGGTAGCGGTATTCCTTTTGAAATTTTACAACCTGTCTTGGCAGCCAATTACATTATTTGCTGTGAAGGAATTTATCCAAGCAGACCATAATTAAGTAAATTTTTAATTCTAAAAAACTAATCATCATGGATGGAACAATGTCAGAAATAAGAATGTTCGCAGGAAATTTTGCTCCAAAATCTTGGGCTTTTTGTCAGGGACAATTATTAGCAATCAATACAAATCAGGCACTTTTTGCACTTTTAGGAACAATGTATGGCGGAAATGGAGTGACAACATTTGCATTGCCAAATTTTGCAGGCAGAACAGCTATGGGAACAGGAAGTGCAGCAGGAGTTGATAGCTGGACACTTGGAGAAATGGATGGTACACCAACAGTGACTTTACTTACTTCCAATTTACCTATGCACAATCATGCTTCTGGTACAGAAACAGCTTCTATTAAAACATTTTCTGAAGGAGGTGATACTGGTTCTCCCTCTAATGCCACACTTGCCTCGTTACAAGGCTTATATTCAAACCAGACTGCAGATACGGCATTAAGACCAATTACAACGGCATTCAATTTAAGTGTTGCAGGAGGAAGTCAGCCAATTAATATTCAGCAACCGTTTTTAGGAATGAATTACATCATTTGTTTATACGGAATTTTCCCTTCAAGATCATAATTAATAATAAAAAAGCCTCTAATAGTTCGTTCGATTAGAGGCTTTATCGAAAAAAAAATGAAAATAGCTTTACTTTTACCACGATCTGTTATTTATCCTTCAATGTCTTTTGATATGATGGATGGCTTTAAGCAAGCATTGAAAAATATCGGCTTGGAAGGTCACCACGAAATCGTATCGGCAGGAATAGGCGTTGCAGCAAAACATGAAGAAATTTATGAGCGTTGCGAGCAATTCCTTTTAGAAGGTGCAGATATTATTATTGGATACATCAATCCTATTTCGGCGGAGTTTATTCACCCACTTTTCGGATCTTCAGGCAAAACATTAATTGTTTTAGACAGTGGATATCATTTTCCTGCTTTTCAGGGAAGGCTTTCCAATGCGTATTTTATATCTCTTCAGGGAGGTCTGTGTACAAGAGTTATCACTCATAAAGCAATTGAAGAAGGGCATAAGAATTTTGCGTTTACGTGTTCTTTTTACGATGCGGGCTATCGTCCGTCTTACATCTATCCGGCTGCCGTTGAAGAGAAAGGAGGTGCAATAGGTTTTAATCATGTTACCTCTTTGCGTCGTGAAGATTTCACTTTAGCCCCACTTACAGAATATCTTGAACAACAAAAAGAAACTGCTGTTTTAGCAACATTTTGTGGCGATATGGCACACGATTTTTTCAGAGCTGGAAATGATCTTGTAAGCAATCATTCGGTATACGGAACGGGTTTTACATCTGATGAAGCCTGGCTTTCTAAAATGCCTTATCCGGGAAGCGACTGGAGTTCTGCTGTAGCTTGGTCTAAAACTTTAAAAACGCCCGAAAATGAAACTTTTGTAACTATAATGAACGGTATTAAAGAAGGTAAAGCCAATCTTTTCTCTTTATTGGGATGGGAAGCTGCTCTTTTTATTTCATTTGAAAACGAAAATTTCGATGGCATTACCATCAATTCGCCACGTGGAAAGGTTTATATGAATCCTGAAAACAGATTCACAGAAGCTCCGGTTTATTATGCAACGGTTTCAAAAGATGAAACTACAGGTAATTGTCTTTTGAAAGACGTTGAGGTTGCCTCGGTGACAGAATCTGAGCGTGAAAGTTTAAATAATAATATTAAATACATTCAAAGTATTGAAGCTAATTCGTGGCTCAATGCTTATGCGTGTTTAGAATCATAATGACAGCATCCAAAATAGTAGTTTTATGCAACAATCGCATGGCGATTCCGGCTTTGCAGGCTTTAGCTTCGCAAGGTCGACTTTGTGCTTTAGGAGTACCGGAAGCAAATGCAGACGTCATCGATTTTTGTTTAATGCTTTCAAAGCAGTCCGGAATACCATTACTAATAATTAAAAAAGAAAATCTTTCTGCTCAGCTGGAAGAATTGATCACTAAAACAAATGCTCAATTTATTTTCACCATGACGTTTCCCTGGAAGATACCTGCGGAAGTTTTAAATAAACATCAAGGTAAATTCTACAATTTTCACTACGGATTATTGCCCGAAATGAGAGGTGCAGATCCTGTTTTTGAATCAATCAGAAGTGGTGCAAAAGAAACTGGGATTACCGTTCATACCATCGAAAATAAAATTGATAAAGGGGCAATTATCTTGAAAAAGATTTTACCTCTTTCAATAAATATGACTCACGGGGTGCTTTGTACCAACTTGTCATGGTTGGGAGCAAATTTATTAAGTGAACTTTTAATCTTATTAAAAAATAATTCTAAAGGCATAAAACAAGACGAAGGCAATGCTAAATATTTCGCAAAACCTGCAGCTGCGGATGTTTGTATTTCGTGGCAAAAGCATGATGCTAAAACCATCGAGGCTTTATCGAGAGCGTGCAATCCGTGGAATAAAGGAGCATACACACAATGGAATGGCTGGAATATAAGAGTGGTGGAAGCTACAGTAATTAATGAAACTTCACATCAGTCTGAGATTCCCGGAACTATTCTGACGTTAGACGAAAATAATGGATTAATTGTAAAATGTAATAATGAAACTCAACTTCGATTAGATATCATCTACACAGATGAAGGATTTATGAGCGGTCACAAACTGTTTGCTTTTGGTATGAAAAAAGGCAGCCGGTTTGTAAATCTTTAACCTAAAATGAATTAAATATGAGAAATTTTTATTCAAAAATCAAAACGCTGACAAAGGCGGTCCTCATAGCAGGATCGTCATTGTTGGGCTTTACAGCCAATGCGCAAACGACCCTCGTAGCAGGGGATATTGCGTTTACAAGTTATGATTCTACTCCTTTAACAGGAGTGGGAGACAAGTTTTCTTTTGTTCTGCTTACAAATATTTCGGCAGGAACAACTATTAGCTTTACCGATAGAGGATATCAAGGCTCTGGAGCATGGCAAGCTGCCGGAGGATCAGAATCCGCCATTACTTGGATAAGTAGTACGGCAATTCCCATGGGAACAGAAATACATATAGTAGGGCTTGTAGCTTCTACTTATAACCCGGTAACCGGCACATCAACTACAAATGGCACTGTTACAGTTACTGATGGTTCGTCCACCAATGGTCTTTCATTAGCCAATACGGGGGATCAGATTATTGCATTTCAGGGAGGTAATGGTTCTATTACAGGAAGTGGAGCTTACTGTATTGCAGGAATTAACTACTTGTATTACCCAGGAGGAGGAACTACAACAGCAGGATGGAATGTTGGAGTTCCAGCAGGTCCTAATTCTTCATTGATGCCTCCCGGACTTGTTGGAGGAACAAGTGCATTTTATACAGGGGCACAATCAGGAAATATTGTTGCTCAATCTGGGTCATTTAACTGTACGGGGACACCAACCACTACAGCTGCTTCAATACGTTCAGCGGTAATGACTATGGGGAACTGGTCGCTTTTAGCTTCTGCAGGTACAACGGCATATTCAGGATGTCAGTTTATTGGTAGTAATCCGGTAATTACAGGAAACCCACCAAATAGAACAATCTGTTCTGGTGGAAGTACAACGTTTTCTATTACTGCAACAGGTGCTACTTCTTATCAATGGTACCAAAATACAGGTAGTGGTTTTGCTGCTTTAGTTAATGTAGCACCATTTTCAGGAGTTACCACAAGTACTTTAACGATAACTGGAGCAACAGGAACAATGAGCGGATATCAATATCGTTGCGTTGCTACTAATTCTTCAGGTTCGGCAACGTCAAATAGTGCAACATTAACGGTTTCGTCTATTTCTGCAACCACCACTAAAACAAATGTATCATGTAATGGAGGTAACAATGGTACTGCCACGGTTACAGCATCAGGAGGATTCCCTCCTTATACTTATTCATGGTCACCAAGCGGTGGAACTGCAGCAACAGCAACAGGTTTAGGTGTAGGAGTTTATACTGTAACAGTTACTGATAATCTTGGATGTTCTACTACTGCAACTGCTACAATCACTCAACCTACAGCAATTTCAGGAACAACAGTTGTTACTAAT
>NZ_JAPDKN010000052.1 GCF_026163565.1 Chryseobacterium sp. YIM B08800 | reverse complement strand
CTGCCATAAAATTATTACTCAATAAAATTTAAACAGGCTCTTACAATTATGCAATAAGCACCTTCATTAATCGTTGTAACGACCACGATGGCGATGGAGTAAATGATGTAAACGATATTGATGATGATAACGATGGCGTTCCTGATGCTACAGAAAGCCCATCATGTTATTACACCGCTAACGAATGGAACACAGCTGCGATACCTGATTATACAGTTTCTGTAAGTTCTGCTTTAACCACAACCACAAGCAATTTCAATCAGCTTGTAGATACAGTGGGCAATGTAACAGCAGTTACTTTTTCAGCATCACCAGCTCAGGCAATTCAAAATAGAAATGTTTATCTCTTTACTTTTGTTAATCCTATCAGATTAAGCGCTTTGTATCTTGAATTTAATACAGCGACTCAATTTGCGGGAACTACGAAAATTCAGGGTTCTAACACCAATAACGGAACAGATTGGGTAGATCTTTCTGCAGCTATTGGAACAGGAATAGCAACCAATGTTACCGCAAACGGTGGGGTAAGTATTCCGAACTCAATCAAATATCCGGTAACATTAAATACAACAACAGCTTACAAATATATCAGAATAACAGGAGCGGCAGCTTCTAATATTGTTGCGGCTAATGCTTCAGAAATATTCTTTGATGTCAATACAGCTTATTATATTCCTTCATTGTATCCAAAAGAAACGTGTACTAATGATACCGATGGTGATGGAACAATCAATCAATGGGATCTGAATAGCGATAACGACAGTTGTGGTGATGCTTTTGAAGCAGGTGCTCCTGGTGCTACAAGAACGGCTGTTTACCAATATCCGAACATCGACTCAAACGGAGATGGTTTGGTAGATGCTGTAGATTCTAATAATGATGGTTTTGTAGATTATACTTCTACTTATTATCCTTATGCAGTTTCATCTGCCATCAATGCGTGTACCGATACCGATGGAGACGGAGTTTCTGACATTGTGGATATCGATGATGATAATGATGGAGTTTTAGATGCCATTGAAAGTCCTGCTTGTTTTTATACATCTGCAGAAGCAATGGCTAATTCAACAGTAAAAATTTCAACAGGTGTTGCAAGCTCAACAGTCAATTCTGTAGCGGTAACAGCAGGTAATGACATCCCAACAATGCACGATGCAACCACAACAACGGTAACAGCAGCCAACCACATTGTTGCAGCCAATCAACTTGGGACAACTTCTATAGTTATCTACAAAGTAGAATATCCTACAGCAGTTAGTCTTACACAAATGCAGGTAATCGGAGCAACAGCAAGTTGGGGAACAGGTGCTTTCGCAGTTTTGGAAGCTTCTAATGACGACATCAACTATTCTGCAGTTTCTGCTGCAGTTGCAACAAGTGTGGGAACAACCAAAACTTGGCCGGTAACACTTAACACAAGCACGCTTTATAAATATTACAGAATAAGAGTTTCTACAGTTGGAACAACGCAGCCAACGTTTACAAATTATGAAGTAACAGGAACTATTAATTCAGCTAATTATATTCCTTCAGCTCATCCAAAACAGACAACCTGTTCTAACGATCCTGATGGTGATTTAATTCCAAATCATTTAGATTTAGACTCAGATGGCGATGGTTGTTCCGATGCCGGAGAGGCAGGAGTTTCTGATAATGCAGGAGCAGCAGGATTTATGTCAACAAGTGGTGGAAGTATCTATACAGGAGGTATTCCTTCAGGAACAGGCAATGCTTATCTAGGAAACGGTACACCAAGCCAATATGGAGCCAACGGATTCTTCAACGGTATTGAAACAGCTGCAGAAAGTGGACTTTATAATGGTACATACACCTATGCATCAGCAATTAATGCTACAATCGCTAATTGCTTCTGTTATAAACCGGCTATTACAGCAGGAACTGTTTTAGATACTAAACAGGGGATCACTTCACTGCAAAGAGCAGGAGCAGATAACGAG
>NZ_JAPDKN010000051.1 GCF_026163565.1 Chryseobacterium sp. YIM B08800 | reverse complement strand
ACAGGGGATCACTTCACTGCAAAGAGCAGGAGCAGATAACGAGAACTGGCCAATGGTAAGAAAAGGAGCATGGACTGCTTTGGAATCTAAAACCAAAGGATTTGTACCAAACAGATTAACAATTACGCAGATTAATGCAATTCCTGCGGCTAATCTGAGAGAGGGAATGATGGTGTACAATATCACTTCAGACTGTTTATACGTTAACACCGATGGAACACCAACAGGCTGGAAATGCTTTAATACCCAGACTTGTCCTTAAATAATAGAATAAGTAATTACAATCATTATAATCAATCATATATTTTGAAAAAAATGATCACACAAAACAACATAATCATGGCATCAGCAGTACTCTTTATGGGTACTCTGCTGATCCCCGCTCAGGTAGCAATAGGAAAAGAAGCTACGTTTAATACTTCAGTTTCTTTAGAATTTGGAAATGAAAACCGGGGAATAATTCTACCCTGGGTAACGAGTACAGGAGCTGTTGCTGGAGCAGTAAACGGTACGGTAGTTTACGATCTTTCAGATCATAAAGTGAAGACAAAATATGCATCAGGGTGGAAAGATCTATCTGTAGATAAAACAGGAACCACAGTAGACCCCATTACATTGGTAGATGGAGTATCGATTCAGGATCCGCATACAGAAAATACGAATGCTGAAGTTACCGTAGGAACTACCCAAACTTCAGATACCGGAATTTTGATTTTGGAAGACACAGATAAAGCAATGATCCTTCCTAAGGTGGCAAGTCCGCATCTTAATATCATCAATCCCGCACCGGGAATGATGGTGTATGATACCACAGCAAAACAGCTTGCTGTTTTTAATGGTAAAATGTGGAGCTTCTGGAAAGCTAGTAATTAAATATCTACATCAATCTTTTCATTAAAATTCCAAAATGTTTTTAAACATTTTGGAATTTATTTATTAAATATTTTAGAAATTATTCTTCCTCAAAATAGCAAAAAACATTGATTCAATTTTAAGATAAATAAAACTTCCAAAGTTTTCTGGTTATAGAAAAATTCAAAATGTAAATTCCGCTCTCCTCGTTATTAAAAAAAATAATCAAAAGTATGAGAACAAGTATTGCAATTATAAAAACAACAAAAAAGCAATAAAGCAATTAGGACAAAAAAAAGCAATCTTCTGATTTTCAGAAGATTGCTATAATTAAAAGTAGACCCACAGGGATTCGAACCCCGAATGACGGTACCAAAAACCGGAGTGTTACCGTTACACTATAGGTCTGTTTTATTTTGGTGATGCAAATTTAAAGCTTTTTTCTTTATTTGCAAATCATTTTTTAATTTTTCTTTAAATTTACACTTACAATTTAACCCTCTGAATATGCTGTTCGACTTCAATAATCTCGAAATTAATAATTTACATCCTCAAACTGATTTCGAGAAAAATGTGATTTTTTTTCTCAAAGAATGGTTCTCGGATTCAAAAACGGTAAAAGTGCAGACTTCAGGTTCTACAGGGGTTCCCAAGGTTATTGAGATCGAAAAAGAAAAAATGCTGAATTCGGCAAAAATGACTTGTGATTTTTTAAACTTAAAAAAAGGAAACACAGCTTTAATTTGCTTACCTATAGAATATATTTCAGGAAAAATGATGGTTGTACGCTCAATTTCCAGAAAGTTAAGACTTATCATTTCAGATCCATCTTTAAAGCCGTTAGAAAATTTAAATGAAAGCATTGACTTTTGTGCAATGACGCCATTACAAGTTGAAAATTCATTAGAAAAAATTCATTTCATAAAAAATTTAATTATTGGGGGAGCATCTGTTTCTGAAAGTTTAAAAAAGAAAATCTCTCAAACACTTCTACCCTCCCACTCTCCTACTCAAATTTACGAGACTTATGGAATGTCTGAAACCCTTTCTCATATCGCATTAAAGAAAATATATCCTAGTCAGGATGAATATTTCAGTATTTTTGATGGTATTGAAATTTCAACAGATGAAAGAAATTGTCTGAAAATTTCAGCTCCTCAACTTAATTCCGAGTTATTGCAAACGAATGATTTGGTTGAAATCAAAAACCAAAATCAGTTTAAATTTTTAGGAAGAATTGACAATGTAATCAATTCAGGAGGTGCCAAAATATTTCCTGAACAGCTTGAAGCTTTGGTAAAAAAGGAGATTCCGAATGAGGTAGTATTTTTAGGAATAAAAGATGAAAGTTTAGGGCAAAAATTAATTTTGGTTGTAGAAGGCAAAGAATCTGAATTATTAAACCATCAACTATCAACCATCAACTATCAGCAAAAATTCCATAAGCCGAAAGAAATTATTTTCATTGAAAAAATTCCAAGAACACCGAATGGAAAAGTAAATCGTTTGGAATTAAAAAGTATTTTTGAGGTTTAAGAATTATATTTTAATCCGTTTAAACCACCCCGTCAAAAATTCTTACTAATTTTTGCCCCCCAAGAAGGGGAATTTGAGTCATTAAAAAATATTATTTATGAAAAACTTTACCACAGAACTCACTTACAAAACTTCTCGCAGCAGCGGTGCAGGTGGACAAAACGTGAACAAAGTAGAAACTTCTGTAACGGTAATGTGGAAAGTCTCAGATTCTGATTTTTTTAATGATTTTCAAAAAAAATTAATTAGCGAAAAGCTTAAAAACCGAATTAATCTTGATGGAATTCTTCAACTGACTGTTTCAGAATCGCGAACGCAGTTACAGAATAAAAAAATCGCTACCGAAAAAATTTTGGAAATCGTCAATGATTCTATCATTATTCCTAAAACGAGATATAAAACAAAACCTTCTAAGGCTAAAGTTCAGAAGAGATTAGATACCAAAAAGAAGCTTTCAGACAAAAAAGAAAACAGACGTTTTAAATATTAATTAATTCTTAATTCTCTCATTAAGGAAAAACAGTATTTTTGCTAAAAATTTACTGAATGATTAAAAAAGTATTCGCATTAGGATTATTCTCAATATCTGTAATGTCATTTGCGCAAAAAATTTCTATAGCACCATCTTTTGGTTATGCATGGAGAGTTAATAAAATCGCATCCTCTTTATCTCCTGAAGAACGCAACTACATCAAAGGTCTTAAAAATGGAACCAATTTCGATATTGCCCTTCGATATGAAGTTAAAAATGGAATGCATATTGGGTTCAAATATTCCAATTACAGCGCTTCTCATACGGGAAGATTTAGCGCACGAGACAATATGGGAAATATCGTAAGCGCAGTAGTAAGTACTAAAGATGCAATTAATTTTTATGGTCCATCTTTTACAGTTACCAATTATGACCAGCCCACAAAGCATAAATTCATGATGGATGCAGCATTAGGAGCAATGAGCTATACTACCAAGACAGGAAATGTGAAAGGAAAAGGCAATACTTTGGGAGCTGAAGTCGATTTTGCTTACCAATATCAAATCAATAAACATCTTTTAATTGGTCCTAAAGTTGGGCTTTCCGGAGGAGCACTTAGAAAAATCTCTTATAACGGGCAGGTTGTTGATCTTGGGGAAGACAACAGAGAAGGTTTAAGCAGAGTTTCTTTAGCAGCATCCGCTACATTCCGTTTTTAAGTTTTATCTTTGCAAAAAATAAAAAAATGAGCAAACCGATTACTGAGTTCATAGAAAAATATTATCTGCACTTCAACGCAGCAGCTTTGGTAGACGCATCAAAAGGATATGTTGCCCACCTTAAAGAAGGCGGAAAAATGATGATTACTTTGGCTGGAGCAATGTCTACTGCTGAATTAGGAAAAATTTTGGCTGAAATGATTCGTCAGGATAAAGTTGATTTTATTTCTTGTACAGGGGCAAACCTTGAAGAAGATTTGATGAATCTTGTAGCGCACTCTCATTACGAAAGAGTTCCTCATTACAGAGACCTTACCGCTCAGGATGAGTGGGACTTGTTGGAAAGAGGTTTAAACAGAGTTACAGATACTTGCATCCCTGAAGAAGAAGCTTTCAGAAGATTACAGAAACACATCGTAGAGATCTGGAAAGATGCTGAAGCAAAAGGTGAGAGATATTTCCCGCACGAATTTATGTATAAAATGATCCTTTCTGGAGTTTTGGAGCAGTATTACGAGATTCCAAGAGAAAATTCTTGGATGATTGCTGCAGCTGAGAAAAACTTGCCAATTGTAGTTCCGGGATGGGAAGATTCTACAATGGGTAACATTTTCGCTTCTTACTGTATTAAAGGTGAATTAACGGCTACAACAATGAAATCTGGTATCGAATACATGACGTATTTAGCAGATTGGTATACTAAAAACTCTGCAGGAAAAGGTGTTGGTTTCTTCCAGATTGGTGGAGGTATCGCTGGAGATTTCCCAATTTGTGTTGTACCAATGTTGTATCAGGATATGGAAATGCACGATATTCCGTTCTGGTCTTATTTCTGTCAGATTTCAGATTCAACGACTTCTTACGGTTCTTATTCAGGAGCAGTTCCTAATGAGAAAATTACTTGGGGTAAATTAGACATCACAACACCGAAATATATCGTTGAAAGTGATGCTACAATCTGTGCACCATTGATGTTCTCTTACATTTTGGAAAACTAATTTTACAATTAAAATTAATTATATTTAAAAGGCTTATTTGTTAAGCCTTTTTTAATTTATAACAATTTCATTAACCGCAAAAGAGGCAAAAGAATTCATTGAAAAAATAGAAATTCAAAAGTTGACAAAATATGAATGCATTATTTGTGTGATGTTTTGTAAGCTATTGAAATACTTCTTACATAAAAATCTTTTGATTCTTTTGCGGTTAAAAAAAACTAAAAACTTTTATTGTTTATCCTTTGGAAGCTCTTCAGAAAAATAAATTCGATGCTTTAACTGGAATGCGCGCCATTGCCGCAATCATGGTTTTTGTCTATCACAACCGAAAATATTGGCGTTACGATTTACCTTTTGAAGTGATGCGTTTCATCAGCGAATGGCACATCGGCGTAACCGTATTTTTTGTTTTAAGTGGATTTTTATTGGCTTATCGCTATGAAGAGAAACCTTTAGAATCAAAAAAATCTTATTTAAAATATATCCTTCTCCGGATTGCAAGGATTTTTCCGTTGTACTGGATTTTACTGAGTTGTTATTTTATCGATACTTCATATTCCAAAGATGTTGATATTTATTTTCTGCAATACTCATTGTTTTATTCACTTTTTGAAAGATATTCGATTTCAGGAATTGTACAGGCTTGGTCGTTGACAGTTGAGTTTTTCTTTTACATTTTAGCTCCGCTTTTATTTCTATTATTAAAGAAAAGCTGGAAGTACTGCATTCTCTTTTTAATCGGATTTTTTCTTTTAGGATGGGGAATAGGTTTTGGGCTTAAAGAATTCAACGGAAATCCTAAAGGGTTTTTATATCCGCTACAATTTATGATTGGAAGTACATTCTTTGGCAGAAGTTTAGAATTTTTCTTCGGAATGTTGCTCGCTTATTTAATGAAAAAAGAAAAAGGAATTCAATTTTTAAACAAGATTAAAAAGCCAACACTTTGGGGTGGAATTGGTATTTTAATTTTAACGGTTTCTATTGCATTTTTTGCCAGAAATAATTTTGTACATGGCGTAGAACGTTGGGAAGGAAGACTCATTCATGAATTTTTTCTACCTGTTGCAATTGCTGTTTTCTTTTGGGGATTAATGCGCGAAAAGACCTGGGTTTCAAGAATACTTTCTACTAAATTTTTTATTCTTTTAGGAAACGCTTCTTTTGTTTTTTATTTGATTCACCTCAGCTATTTTAATATGAAGCTGAAATCCTATTTTTATTTACCCGACCGTAACTTTGTAGCGTTGTGGATTTGCTCAATTATTATTTATTTGTTGATTGAAAAGCCTTTGTATGAGGCTTGTAGAAAATTGATCGCTAAAATTAAATAGTTTTTTCTCTCGCTGATTTAGCTGATAATGCAGATTTTTTTTAAACCATTAAGAATTCATTCACTTAAATAAAATCTGTATAAAAATTTAAACACATAAGTCATTTAGTTTTTTTAATACCTTGAAAATATTTTAGAACACATAAGTTTTAAAAATCAAAGATTTTCTTTGCTTGTATGATTCATTTTATCTTTGATAAAATCATTGCGCCTTACAGTTTTAGGCTGAAAATAAATCTTGCGTCTTCGCAATAACCAAAATTTAAAACTGCCCCCTAATTCAGTCCAAAGAATTTATCAAAACAAAATATCTGTAAGCCAAAATTCCTTTCTGAAGTTTGGTCAGTTTCAATGGATCCTTATCACTCAATTTCGGTAAAATTTTCTTGTTGATTTTATTTAAAAATCTAAATACTGACTTTTTCATAGTTTAAGATTTAGTGATTTCCGAGATTAAATCAAAAATTGTGCGATTTAGAATTAAGGTAGAAGCTAGATGTTAGAAACTGGAAGTTTTTATCAGTCAACAAAAAGCAAAAAATTGCCTTCAAAAGAATGAAGACAATTTTTCTGCAATTTCTTGTAAAAATTACTTATTGCATATTACTCATTACCCATAATTATGGGTTTCCGTACATATTAGATTCCCCACCGTCGATGGCAATTACCTGTCCGGAAACGTATCCGTTTTCATCACTTAAAAGATAGGCAACCAAATTACCAACATCTTTCGGATCACCCAATTTTCTTGTGGGATTTCTAGAAGCATATTCTTTCTCTGCAGCTTTTGGATCAGAAGGATTTACCTGATTAAAAGCTTCGGCAACCATCGGTGTTAAAATAGCACCCGGAGCAATTGCATTCGTAAGAATATTATCTTTGCCATATTCTAAGGCTGCATTCTTCGTCATTCCGGCTACAGCGTGCTTTGTAGCAACATACGCAGTTTGGTTTAGCACTCCTCTGATTCCGCCAACTGAAGCGACGTTTACGATTCTTCCGCCTCCGTTTTTCTGCATTTCAGGAATTACATATTTCATTCCGTAATACACTCCCAAAAGATTGATATCAATTACTTTTTTGAAAACATTAATATCATAATCGATCAATGGAGCTTGCTTTCCTTCAATTCCGGCGTTGTTGTACAAACCATCAATTTTCCCGAATGCTTTTACGGTTTCGTCTACATAATTTTTCACATTTTCTTCAACAGAAACATCAGCAGTGATTGTAATAAACTTACTCTCAGTATATTTTGAGGATAATTCTGCTTTTGCTTTTTCCAAAGCCTCTGCATTATAATCTACTAAAGTAAGATCTGCACCTTTTGAAGCTAAAGCTTCTGCTGCAGCCAATCCTAATCCCATTGCAGCACCTGTTACGATTACTGCTTTTCCTTTAAAGTTTGACATAATATTTATAATTTGTTTCATTGCTTCAATTTACAACAATCATACCTTTCAGTCTCTTGATGTATGATAACATTTCATTAATTCAAAAAAAATTCACAAAATAAATACCCGTTTAATTTTAAAAAATATAACCAAATTTCTTATTTTTGATTGTAAATATTCAGGAAATGAATGAAGTTTTCAAGCAACAAGTCTGGGAAATTACCAAATTAGTTCCCAAAGGAAGGGTGACAAGTTATGGCGCAATAGCTAAAGCTGTAGGCTTTCCGAATCATTCACGTCATGTTGGGAAAGCAATGGGCGGTTGCCCTAAAGACGTTCCTGCTCATCGTGTAATTTCAAGCTCAGGAACATTATCTGTTCCGGAATTTCAGGAAAGATTGGAAGCTGAAGGAATTGAAGTGGAAAACTTCAGAATAAAAAATTTAAAAAAACTATTTTGGAATCCTATGGATGAATTATAAAATTTATCGCTTCAAAGAAAATGTAATATTCATTTATTTTTAAAACAACAGTTCAGCAATAAAAAGTAACAGTTCGGTGATTTAATATTGCATAAACCTCCTATCCTCTTTATATTTGCTTCATAATTAAAACAATTCTATGAAAGCAAAAACTACCCTCACATTTTTATTCATTATCCTTACTCAATTTTTCTATGCTCAAATTGATGACCAATTTTATCAGCCAAGCAAGACATTCAAACCTATCGATCTAAAGTTCGAAGACATTACCATTCCTGTTGAAAAAGACACAATCACTGCAATTTTATTTAAACCTAAAACTTCAAAACCCAAAGCTACAATCTTGTTTTTTCACGGTGCAGGCGGAAATGTTTCTACTTATTTTTTCATGGTAAAACCTTTGATTGAAAACGGATTTCAGGTTGCAATGGTCGATTTCAGAGGTTATGGAAAGTCAACAGGAACTCCTACTCACATTAATGTTGCAGCAGACGGACAAAAGTTTTTTGATTTGATGACGGAAAGAAAAGATGTAAAGAACACTAAAATCATTATTTATGGAGCTTCTCTGGGATCTCAGGTTTCTACACATTTAGCGAGAGCCAACAAAGATAAAATCTCAGGATTGGTAATTGATGGCGGAATGTCTTCATTCGCAGATATTGCTGCGGTTTTTGCTCCACAATTTAAAGATGCGCTTGCCAAAATGTTATCTTCTGTCTATGCTGCGAAAGAAGATATAAAATATACAGAAGGACTTCCAAAGCTTTTTATCTATAGCAAAAATGATAAGACCGTTCCTTTTTCTCAGGGAGAAGAAATTTATAAAAATGCTTCTGAACCGAAACAGTTTTTTGAATTTACAGCCGATCACTTGAGTGCCGTAACCGAAAAGCCTGCAGAAGTTGTAAAAGCAGTTGAAGCTTTAATTAAGTAAAACTTTAGATAGTTAATGTGTTTTCGGCGGCGGTTTTGCCGCCGCCGAAAACACAAAAAAATCGGGCACAGCTTTGCTGTGCCCGATTTACAATATAAATTAGTTAAAATTACTTCTCCAATTGCTTGTAACTTCTCTGAATAAAGTCTGTTAACTCCTTTCCTTTCAACAGATTTTGAGAAAGTTTAGCTAAGTCTAAAGCGTGTTTAATTTGAGAGCTTTTCTCCTCAGCGTTTTCATTAGCAAGAATTTTAGTTGCAAATTCGCTGTTAGAATTTACCACCAAATTATACATTTCCGGGAAACCACCCATTCCAAACATTCCACCACCTCCGGTTGCCTGCATATCTTTCATTCTACGCATAAATTCTAGCTGGGTAATGGTAAAAGGCGCATCAGTACTATCTAAATCTTCAAGCTGAACAGTGAATTTTTTATCATTAATAAACTCTTCCACATTTTTCTTTAATGATTCTTTCTCAGTTTCATTTAATTTAGAAATTGCCGGTTCGTCTTTTTTAATCAAATTATTGATGTGATCTGCATCAACTCTTGCAAAAGAGATTTTCTCTTTTGAAGTTTCCAGTTTTTGAATTAAATGCGGAACGATCGGCGAATCTAAAAGAATAACTTCATACCCTTTATCATTAGCAGACTGGATGTAAGAATGCTGTTCGTCTGCATTGGTAGCATAAAGAATAACTAAATTCCCGTCTTTATCGGTTTGACTAGGTTTGATTTTTTCTTCCAATTCATTCCAAAGGAAATATTTTCCGTCAGTTGTTGGATAAAGTGCAAATTTGTCAGATTTTTCAAAGAATTTATCTTCGGAGATCATTCCGTATTCAATAACGATTTTAATGTCGTTCCATTTTTTGTCGTAATCTTCACGGTTTTCATTGATTAATGAAACCATTTTATCAGCCACTTTTTTCGTGATGTAAGAAGAAATTTTCTTCACTGCTCCATCAGCTTGCAAATAAGAACGAGAAACGTTCAACGGAATATCCGGAGAATCAATAACCCCTCTCAACAACATCAAAAAGTCAGGTACAATTCCTTTCACCTCATCGGTTACGAAAACCTGATTTTGGTACAATTGAATTTTATCTTTTTCGATATTTAAATTATTCGCCAATTTCGGGAAATATAAAACTCCCGTCAGGTTGAACGGATAATCAACATTCAAATGAATATTAAATAGTGGCTCTTCAAACTGCATCGGGTACAACTCGTGGTAGAACGCTTTGTAATCTTCATCCTTTAATTCGCTTGGAGATTTCGTCCAAGCCGGAGTTGGATTATTAACAATATTATCAACCTCAACTGTTTCAGCAACTGCGTCTTCTGCAGCATCTTCTGGTAAAGGAAGCGTTTCAGTTCTTGTTCCGAACTTAATTGGAACCGGCATGAATTTATTGTATTTCGTCAACAATTCACGGATTTTTCCTTCTTCCAAGAATTCTAAAGAGTCTTCGGCGATGTGAAGAATAATTTCAGTTCCTCTGTCGGTTTTTTCAGTCGTTTCTTCTAAAGTAAATTCAGGACTTCCGTCGCAGATCCAGTGAACGGCTGGTTCGTCTTTGTAAGATTTCGTAATAATTTCCACTTTTTCTGCAACCATAAATGCAGAATAGAAACCAAGTCCGAAATGTCCTATAATTCCTGAATCTTTCGCAGAATCTTTATATTTTTCTAAAAATTCTTCAGCTCCGGAAAATGCAACCTGGTTGATGTATTTTTCTACCTCTTCTGCAGTCATTCCCAAACCTTGATCGATGATGTGAAGTTTCTTGTTTTCCTTATCGATTTTCACCTCGATTTTCGGATTTCCGTAATCTACTTTTGCTTCACCAATGTTGGTTAAATGTTTTAATTTTAAAGTAGCGTCTGTAGCGTTTGAAATTAATTCTCTTAAAAATATTTCATGGTCGCTGTAAAGAAATTTTTTAATCAACGGAAAAATATTTTCCACCGAAACATTGATATTTCCTTTTGTCATTGTATTTAATTTTTAAATTTGAATATCAATTCTCAAAAAAAATACCATTGAACGGAAAGTGACAGATTGGCATTTTTATTTAAAATAGTAATTCGTTTATAAAAAACCTAACAGGTTTTAAAACCTGTTAGGTTCAAACAAAAAAGACAGCCATTCAGCTGTCTTTCATATTTTACTTAGAACAAAAAATTACTTTTTGTTAGCAATTTCTTCTTTTACTTTATTTTCTAGTTCTTCTGCTAATTCAGGATTGTCTTTCAACAAATCTCTTACTCCATCACGACCCTGACCAAGCTTAGTTTCACCGTAACTAAACCAAGAACCGCTTTTCTTCACAATTCCCATATCAACAGCAGTATCCAAGATTTCTCCGGTTTTAGAAACTCCTTCACCGTACATAATGTCAAATTCAGCCATTTTGAAAGGTGGAGCTACTTTGTTTTTTACAATCTTCACTTTTACACGGCTACCAACAGCTTCGTCACCATTCTTAATTGGCGCACTTGCTTTTCTGATATCTACTCTTACAGAAGCGTAGAATTTCAAAGCATTTCCTCCAGTCGTCGTTTCCGGATTTCCGAACATTACACCGATTTTTTCTCTCAATTGGTTGATGAAAATCACTGTACATTTTGTTCTTGAAATTGTTGCCGTTAATTTTCTCAAAGCCTGAGACATCAATCTTGCGTGAAGACCCATTTTAGAATCTCCCATTTCACCTTCAATCTCTGCTTTTGGAGTTAATGCTGCTACAGAGTCGATTACCACAATATCGATTGCCCCTGAACGAATTAAGTTGTCAGCAATTTCCAAAGCTTGTTCACCGTTGTCTGGCTGAGAAATAATCAGGTTTTCTAAATCGATTCCTAATTTTGCAGCATACCCTCTGTCGAAAGCGTGCTCAGCATCAATAAAAGCTGCTATTCCGCCCGCTTTCTGAGCTTCAGCGATCGCATGAAGCGTTAACGTTGTTTTACCTGAAGATTCCGGTCCGTAGATCTCAATGATTCTTCCTCTTGGATAGCCACCAACTCCTAAAGCGATGTCTAATCCTAAAGAACCTGAAGGAATTACCTCGATAGTTGTATCTACTGCATCATCCCCTAAAGTCATTACAGTTCCCTTACCGTAGGTTTTATCTAATTTGTCAAGCACTAAAGCAAGCGCTTTTTTCTTATCGTCTATATTGCTCATTTCGGTTAATTATAATTTCTCAAAAGTACAGAAATTTAATCTCAAAAACCAATATTTTGATCATCGTGATTTGTAAAATTTGTTAAAGTTTTCATTAATGGTTTTGTTATTTTTAAAGAGTAGATCAAATTTTCAACAATGTCAACTTTTGAGAAACAGACAGATGTTTTAGCCCCGATTGCAGCTTTGTTTGAGCTCATTTCCGGGGATTTTGGCGGCGGCTTTGCCGCCGCCAAAATCCCCGGAAATAGCGAGTGCGGAAAGCGGGAAATAGCTACTGAATATTGGTAGTTGGTGACTAGTGACTAGTGGTAACTTGTAATTTTTAATGGAAATTGGAGTTTTGGGTAATTCTCAGGTAATCTTCCAAAACTTTCATCTGATCTTTATTTCCTTTTTTTATTCTGGCTTCACGGCTTACCGTAGAATCGTATATTTTATTGATGATTTTTTTTGTGATTGGGAAACCTTTTTTGAAAGGAACATCAGGAATTTGAAGCCTTTTGCAAACCTCATCATCCAGCAAAAACCAGGTGCAACAAATATGTAAATAGCGCAGATTTTTTCTTTGAAATTCATATTTCAAAATCGGATTTTCTAAAGATTCGTTTAATAAAGAATGCGCTAGCAAAATCGAATCTTTGTCTGAAGAGGGCTGAACGGAAGTCCATAAATAAAAATATTCTGTTGCCTGTTTTTTATCATTGGGAAGAAGATTCTCGGGAATTCCGAGTAGATATCCTACGTATTTCCAAAGGTGAAAAAGCCCTTTCTCTTCCTCTTCTGAAAAAGTATTACCAAATTTATGAAGGCTGTGCATGAAAACGAGACTAAAACCAATGTAGGTCGCCATCATATCCCAAGAATTGATGGGTTCTCCCCAGTTTTTAGTGTCCCAACTTTTATAATGTTTTTTGATTGAAAGTCTTGCGTAAGAATGAATGAGTCGGGTTTTTATCGCAAATTCATATCCTTTTTGATGAATTTTAAGCGCGTCGTATCTTGTTACATTCACCCAAAAATCCAGTGTTTCCGAAAGTCTTTTTACCGCTCCTTTTTTTAAAGCTTCGGTGGCAACCAACGGTTTGTTGAGATAAGCATAATCATAACCGCCAATTAAACAATAATCTCTGAGCGAAATTAAAGAATCGAGATTGCTTCGCATACAAAGCTCTGCTCCTGCTTTTATTAAATTATAATCTAACCAATATGGAAGTTTCTGCGTTTGAGCAAAAAGCTTTTTTACACTTTCCGGAACTTCTTCATTTTCTGCAACTCCATTTCTGATATGCTGCTCAATCTCTCGCGATGCTTCACTATATTTTTTAGTAAAATAAACCTCTTTTACAACTTCATCTCCTATTTCATCCACATGATAAAAGAAAGGAGCAAATTTGTCAAAATCTTTGAAGCTCACTTCCGCACCTGAAAAATCAATCAGTTGTTTTCCGTTTCCTTTCGTCCAAAAATCTTTGAAGTGAGGAGAATCTTTAAATCTTGGCTGTAAATTGTAGTCATCCATCAATGATAAAGGTACAAGTTTTACGCCGAAAACAGGTTGTGAGATTTGTCAGTTTAGATTTCCAAAATTCTAGTCTAAATAAAAAATCCGCTCTCATCAAATGAAAGCGGATTCGTATTATTTTAGATTAACTTAAATTAAGCTAAAACTTCTTTTACTTTGTTTGCAGCTTCTTCTAAAGTAATTGCAGAGTGTACCGGAAGACCAGACTCGTCAATTAATTTTTTAGCTTCTACAGCGTTAGTTCCTTGCAATCTTACGATCAATGGAACAGGAAGGCTTCCCATCGCTTTGTAAGCATCTACAACACCTTGAGCAACTCTGTCACATCTTACGATACCTCCGAAGATGTTGATCAAAATAGCTTTTACGTTTGGATCTCTCAAAACGATTTCGAAAGCAGTCTGTACTCTCGCTGCATCTGCAGTACCACCAACGTCTAAGAAGTTAGCCGGGTTACCACCAGATAATTTGATGATATCCATAGTCGCCATTGCAAGACCAGCTCCGTTTACCATACAAGCAACGTTACCGTCTAGTTTTACGAAGTTAAGACCTGCTTCACCAGCTTCAACATCCAAAGGATCTTCTTCTCTAGTGTCTCTCAACTCAGCAAGATCTTTGTGACGGAACAATGAGTTACCATCCAAAGTTACTTTAGCATCTACAGCGATAATTTTGTTATCAGAAGTTTTCAAAACCGGGTTGATCTCGAAAAGAGAAGCATCAATTCCTACATAAGCATTGTAAAGAGAAGAGATGAATTTTGTAAATTCTTTGAACGCATTTCCTTCAAGACCAAGGTTGAAAGCAATTTTTCTAGCCTGGAAACCTTGAAGACCCAAAGTAGGATCGATCAATTCGTTGTGGATTAAGTGAGGAGTTACTTCTGCAACGTGCTCAATATCCATACCACCTTCAGTAGAATATACGATTGTATTTTTACCTTCAGCTCTATCTAAAAGAATAGAAACATAAAATTCTTTAGTTTCAGATTCTCCAGGATAATAAACGTCTTCTGCAACCAAAACAGAGTGTACTTTTTTACCTTCAGCAGAAGTTTGTGGAGTTACCAACTGCATTCCGATGATGTTTTCAGCATTTTCTTTAAGCTTATCCATATTTGGAGAAAACTTTACACCACCACCTTTACCACGACCACCTGCGTGAATCTGCGCTTTTACAACCCAAGCCTGAGCTCCGGTTTCAGCAGTCAATTTTTCAGCAGCTGCTACAGCTTCTTCTACGTTGTTTGCAACGAAACCACGTTGGATAGCTACTCCATACTTTGATAAAATCTCTTTTGATTGATACTCGTGAAGATTCATATTATTTTTATTATTTTATTTTAATATTTAAAGGTTGACAAATTTAATAAAAATGAACAAGGTTAAAAAGAAAATTATCGAACTTTTAACTATTTCAATCACATTCACCTAGATCTGTACAAAATTTAACGCTGCGAATGTATGAATAATCTCTTTTACATTGATTCAATATTAAAAATCCTCCCATTATTCTAATCACATTTTAATATCATTCTAATTCTATATAAGAGCATTAGAAAATTGCATGATTTATCTTTGCAGCTTCTGATAAAATGTAGATTATCTCACGATTTTCAAGCATTTTACAATCTCATTTAATTGAGATCAATCACCAAATTTCACGAAAACCATCACCTATTTATAACATTTAAACTTAGGATAGTAAAAAATGGCTTTAATAACAGCAAGCGAGTACAGTAAAAAACTCTTTCGCTACATTACCAAAGAAAAAAAAGATGTTACCAATATCTACTTTTATGCGATCATCAACGGATTGGTTTCTTTAAGTATTCCATTGGGAATACAGTCTATCATCAGTTTTGTAATGGGTGCAACGATGGCAACCTCCATTTATATTCTTATATTTTTTGTGGTTTTGGGAACCTTTTTGGTTGGACATTTCAGGCTGAAAGTTTTACAGATCATCGAAAAAATTCAGCAGAAAATCTTTGTTGAATTTTCAATGGCATTTGCTGATAAACTTCCTAAAGTTGATCTATCCAATACAAGGAAATATTACCTTCCGGAATTGGTGAACCGTTTTTTTGACGTACAAAACCTTCAGAAAGGCATCTCAAAAATTCTTTTGGAAATTCCAACCGCATTGATTCAAATCCTTTTTGGGATCCTGTTGTTATCATTTTATCATCCGTGGTTTTTAGCTTTTGGTGCTTTAGTTATCGTTTTGGTTGTTTTAATTTTCATTTACAGCATGGAAAGTGGAATTAAATCAAGCCTGGAAGAAAGCGATAAAAAATACGAAACAGCAGCTTGGCTTGAAGATATTGCAGCTTCGGTAAAAACATTTAAAATGCATTCTGAAGAAGGAACTCATCTTCAGGGAACCGATTCTAGAGTTTTGGAATATCTTGACCATAGAACTCAGCATTTTAAGATCCTTGTTTTTCAATATAAAACGATCATCGCTTTTAAGGTCATTATTACATTGGCAATTTTAGCAATCGGAACGTATTTGATGATCGATCAGCAATTAAATATTGGTGCATTTATCGCGGCAGAAATTGTCGTTTTAACGATCATGTCGGCGGTTGAAAAACTGATCGTAAGTCTTGAAAGTTATTACGACCTCATCGCTTCGTATGCTAAACTGACAAAAGTAACCGAATTAAAAGAGGAAACTCAAGGCGACATCGAGCTTTCACAAAAAGAAAAAGGAATGGAAATAGAATTTAAGGAAGTCGATTTTGCATTCAGCGACACTCCTGCGATCTTATCTGATGTTAATTTTAAATTGAAAGAAAACAGCATCACCGTTGTAACCGGAAAAATGGGAACCGGAAAATCGCTTCTCCTCAATATGTTGGCTGGCTTTTACGAACCTAACTCCGGAACTATTTTATTTGATAAAATTCCTCTAAAAAATTTAGACAAAAAACATTTCAGAAATAATATCGGGTTATATCTTGAAAATATGAAGGTCATTCAGGGAAGTATTTTAGAAAATATTCTTTTGGGAAATGTGAACAGCAACACAGAAAATATTCTTCAATTGTCTGACAAATTAGGAATTGAAAGTATTTCCAGCTCATTCAGCCAAGGCTTTACCACAGAAATAAGCGAGACAGATTCTGAACTAACCTTTAGTTCAAAAAAGAAAATCTTAATGCTTCGTTCTCTTTTAGGCAAAAAAAGATTGATTTTACTTGAAAATCCTCTTGCCGGAATGTCTGAAACTTTTCAGAAAAAATTGCTTGAATATTTAATCGAACTTAAGAAAACGACAACCATTATTATTGTGTCTCCTGACAAAAATCTTATCTACAACGCCGACCACCACATTCATCTGGAAGACGGAACTTTAAGGATCATCTAAACTCTGTAAAAATGCAAGTACAATCATACGATAAAATATATCAAATTCATAAAAAGTCTAGGGTAAAGCGATGGTTTTTATTCATCTTCATTGCAGGAATTATTACGCTTTTTCTTCCCTGGACGCAGAATATCAAAGTAAAAGGAAATGTAACTTCCTTGTATCAATCTCAAAGACCACAGCAGCTAAATTCGCCAATTCCCGGAAGAATTATCAAATGGAATGTAAAAAATGGAGATTATGTAAAAAAAGGCGACACTCTTTTACAGCTTTCGGAAATTAAAGACGATTATCTTGATCCTTTATTGGTACAAAGAACTGAGCAGCAGGTTGATGCTAAAAAAGGCGTAAGAGATTATTACGAAGCTAAAGTTGAAACCACAAAAAACCAACTCGAAGCGCTAAATGCTTCACGAGATTTAAAATTAAATCAGGTTAAAATTAAGATTATTCAACTCAACAGTAAACTTATTGGTGAACAAGCAGAGTTGGAAGCTGCTAAAAATGAACTAAAACTTTCGGAAGACCAATTTGCAAGACAGAAAAAAATGTATGATGAAGGCCTAGTTTCTTTAACTCAGTTTCAACAGAGAAGTATTTCTTATCAAAATTCAATTGCCAAAAAAACTGCTTACGAAAATAAGGTAGCCCAAACTCAACAGGAAATACTCAATACTCAAATTGAGCAAAATTCTGTTACTCAGGATTACAACGAAAAACTGAGCAAAATTGAAGGCGAACGTTTTCAAAGCATGGGACAAATTGAAGGAAGTGATGGAGATATTGCCAAACTCCAAAATCAGGTGGCCAATTATAAAGCAAGACAAGGTTTGTACTTTATCATCGCTTCTCAGGACGGACAAATCGTTTCATTGAACAAAGCAGGGATCGGTGAAGTGTTGAAAGATGGTGAAAATATAGGAACGGTAGTTCCTACAAACGTTGATTATGCAGTAGAAATTTATATCAAGCCTGTCGATCTACCTTTGGTAAAAGAAGGACAGCGCGTAATGAGTATTTTTGACGGATTTCCCGCAATTGTTTTCTCAGGTTGGCCAGACTCCAGCTACGGAACTTTCGCAGGAAAGGTAGTCGCAGTTGAAAGCAACATCAGCGCAAACGGAATGTTTAAGGCGTTAATTATTGAAGATGAAAAGGAAAAAAAATGGCCGCCAAAGATCAAAATGGGAACCGGAGTTCAGGGAATTGCTATCTTAAATGATGTTCCGATCTGGTATGAATTATGGCGAAATATCAACGGTTTCCCTCCCGATTATTATGAAGTAACCAATGCAAAACCAGCCAAAGATGAAAAAACAAAATAGAATTTTCATTCTCGCTTTTCTGCTGTTGTCCAGTTTAAATTTTGCACAAGATTCATTAAAAATATCTGCTGCAGAATTTATCAATGTTGTTAAAAACTATCATCCTTTAGCTTTAAAATATCAGCTTCAAAACAAAATTGCTGAAGCAGAAATTACCAGAGCAAGAGGTGGTTTTGATCCTATTTTAGCAGGAAAATTAGGCGAGAAAAATATTGACGGAACAAATTATTACAGACAGAAAAATCTGGAACTCGGCATTCCAACATGGTACGGAATTGATGTACATGGAAGTTATAATCATCTTGACGGACAAAAACTGAACAACAGCGACACAAAAGGCGGTTTATACCAATTCGGAGTGACGGTTCCTTTAGCCAAAAATCTGTTGTATGACAAGAGAAGAGCGATGCTTGATCAGGCAAAATTCGGTTTAAAAATGACCGAAGCCGAACAGGCTGTTCTCACGAACGAACTTCTTTTGAAAGCCGAAAACACCTATTGGGAATGGGTTCAGAATTATGAAATTTATAAACTGAAATCTGAAATTGTTGACATCAATAAAGAGCGTTTAAAATTAACAAGAAAAACTTTTGAATTTGGTGAAAAACCAGCAATTGACACGATTGAAGCACTTTCCCAGCTTCAAAGTTTTGAATTGCAGCAACGTGACGCTTTTTTAAGTTTTGTAAAAAGCACACAGCAACTTCAATTGTTTCTTTGGAAAGATAATCAGCAGTTTTACGAACTTTCGGAAATGATCTATCCTTCAGAAAATCTAAATGAACATTTGGCGTATTCTGATTTTGAATTTCTCATTAATGATATCAATTCAAGACAAATCAATATGCATCGATCGATTTTATATTATAATCAAAAGCAAAATATTCTCGAAAGCGAAAGACGTGTTAAATGGCAAAGCTTTCTTCCGAAAGTAGATTTCACTTATAATTTTTTCAACAAAGAAAATTACTCCGCAGATTATCTTCCATTATTTGATCATAATTTTCAATATGGTTTAAAGCTTGAAATCCCTATTTTTCAAAGAGAAGCAAGAGCCAATTATCAGATGGCGAAGATCAAATTAGATCAAAATCAGCTAGACATCAATATGAAAATCAGAGAGCTCGATGTAAAAATTGAAACTTACAAAAACGAGATTCAAAACTATCATACTCAAATTGATCTGTCGAGAAATAATTTACTGAATTATAGAAAACTGCTTTACGCTGAAGAAACGAGATACAGCAATGGTGAAAGCTCGCTTTTCCTAATCAATTCAAGGGAAAATAAAGTGATTGAAGCGCAGGAAAAATTTATTTCAATCAGAACAAAGTTTCTGAAAAGCTTTAATAAGCTGAAGTGGATGAAGGAGAATTTCACACTGTAAAATATTTTTTTAACCATTAAGAAGATTTAAGCAGTTAAGGTTTATTAAGGAAAATCAAATAGATTTTTTAAGTGATGCGCTTAAAGTGAAGCTCAACTTAATTATTCTAAACTTCTTCATAAATCTTAATGTTAAATTTTCTCTCGCAGATTTTTCAAATTGAGCAGATAAAAAAACTACATAATCTCCGAAATTTGTGAGAAAACAAAAAGTTCAGGCATAACCTGAACTTTTTTAATGTATTTAATCTGTTTTTATTCTTCAGTCAATTCTTTAGCCTGTGAACCGATGAACGGAATTTTCGGAGCTAGAAAATAACCCGTTAAACTTGCAAAAAGTATCGGTACGAAATAGGTAAAGCCTGTTAAAGTTCCCAAAATAATAGTGGTACTCATCGGCGTTCTCGTAACACATGCATTGATCGCAGCCATACAGCTTACAATTGCTAGAGTGGTGTCAACTGATGGAAATAAATGATGAATAATCAACCCCAAAGTAGTTCCTACAAAAAACAACGGAATGATGAAACCACCTCTCCATCCTGAAGTTACAGTGATCGCAATGGCTAAAATTTTAAAAATTAAAATGATAATTAAAAAATTCAGGGCGTAATTTCCGTTGATTAACTGATTGATTTCATTGTGTCCAAAATATCTCGTCAATGGAAAATAGAAAGCAATGATCCCCAATAAAATTCCACCCACTAAAGTTTTGATGTAGATTGGAAATTTTCTGTATTCAAAAGCTTTTTTGAAAAATTTAACAACGAAAATAAAAATCCAGCCAAACAAAGTTCCTACAATTCCGAAAGCTGTTGCATAGGCAAAATCGTAAACTCCTGTGTAATGATAGGCTTTCAAATCCCATGTCGCTCCGATTCCCAAATGAATAATCAAAGCAAACATCAGATAACTGAAACAGCTCGCTACCAAAGCCGGAATAATCGCTTTATAATATTCTACAGCATGTTTGTGATGAAGAATTTCAAGAGAAAATAAACTTCCACCAAGTGGAGCACCAAAAAGTGCCGTAAAACCGGAAGCCATTCCTGCAATACTTAAAGAGCGTAACTCTTCTCCTTTCAGCCTAAAAAGTTTCCCCAAATAAGTTCCCGTAGAACCAGTAACCTGAACCAAAGGTGCTTCCGGACCAAGACTTCCACCCGATGCCACACAAAAAAGTGACGACAAGATCATAGAAGGATTATTTTTAGGTTCTAATTTTCCTTTATTAAATCTGATGTTATTAACGATCAAATGAATTTCTCCCGGATCGCCAATAAAATGAATGACCAAACCTGCCAAAAGACCTGAAATTGCCATTGTTGGAATTACCATCCAGCCTTGGAAGTGATGTAAAAACTCGGTAAAATGTTCGAGAACAATCCAGTATAATCCAGCGATAATTCCGCCAACTAAACCTGTAATTGCCCACATAAAAAAAGTACGGCTGAATACGAAAGGATTAAACTTTATGGGTTGATCCAAAAGATTAAAAGTTCGTATTAAGCGACGTCTTCTGTTGATTTTCATTTTAATTTATTTTTTAAAATTACGATCATCATTTGTAAATGTTTTGAGAAATGCTTCAACTTCGCTAATATCATATGGAATCCGTTGTGCATTTTGAATCTTTGTCTTTCGAAAATAAGTGAAACGGCTCTGTTTACCTTTATTTCAGTATTTTTATTAAACTCTTTGTATATCCTTGCGTTTTTTACCGCCAAGGCAAACAAAGTTTTTACAATAAATGCTTTTTTTAAGATAAACAAAGGCATTTCATTTAGCCAAGAAATACAACTTTAAATACCGATCATTAAAGATATTTACAAGATGCACAACGCGTTACATGTAATATTTAACAGTGTTAGTCTGAGCGAAGTCAAAGAATTTTTTATAATTAAATCTTATTCTTCACAAAATAAAAAATAAGCATTAACCAAGCTAAAATCATAAACAATCCTCCAAGTGGAGTAATTGGTCCTAAAAATTTAAGGTTTGCTCCTAAATAATCCTGCAGACTTAAAAAATAAATACTGAAAGAAAAAAGCATTGTTCCTACAATCATCAGAATAGAAATCCATTTTTGAGATGAAGTGTCAAATTTTAAAATATATCCTGCAATCAGCAAAAAGAACGCAGCGTACATTTGATATCTTACTCCTGTTTCAAAACTTTCAAGTCTTTCCACAGACAAAATTTTCTTTAAAGCATGAGCTCCAAAAGCACCTAAAATTACGGATAACATTCCGTAAACGGCACCAAAGACTAAAGTAATTGTTTTCATTTTATAATTCTTCTAATTCTAGTTTTAAATATTTCTTTGTTTTATGATCCTGCCAAGTTCCGGAGATCTTATTCCCTTGTAAATCTGCTTCAACCAACGCTCTGAAAATCCACTGATTTGTTTCTTCGCTGTAATAATCATTTTCAATAATAGAAATATGGTTACCTTTTAATTTACCGTTCCACTCGATCAGTTTTTTATTTTTATCGTACCAATATTTTGCAGAAAAAGAACCATCATCATATATTTTATCAATCAAAACAGTAATTGGATATTTTCCGTCGATTTTTCCATGATACAGCTTATTATCAAGACTTGTTTTATCAACTTTTTCAGAACCTGAGAGTAAATTCTTTGCATACGAGCTCCAATATTTTTCCAAATCTTGGTAAGGAAATTCCACAACATGACTTCCCAATTCATCTAGCGCTCTCATCGCATGATTAGAACATCTTCCGGCAATGAATCTGATTTTATCCTTTGCAAAATAATATTCAATCCCATCTAAAGTAAAATTGGTAAAACAATCTTCATAAATAGCGATTTGGTCTAAAACTTCCTCCGAAGGATTTTTCTCAGATTTTAATGCTGCAAGAAAATCATTGACTTCTTTCTTAATATTTTTCTGAATTAAACCTTCAACAGTTTTTATTGAATTAGGTTGAAATAAATCTTTAGCGTTGATTACATTTCCCGTTCTCAAATCGAAATTCTTCCAAATATCAAAACCTTCAGGATAGGCTCCTGAAGCTTCTCCATTAATGGCAATACTTAAAATATTTTTAGGCGTTTCCAGTTTTTCCCAACTATAAAAATAAACGTAGTTGGAGTAAGAAGTTTTTCCTGTAGATACCAATTTAGAAGGACTTCCTACTGAACCGGGAATATATTCAAGCTGATTGACCTGCAAGAATGTATTGATTTTGTTTTCAACCAAAGGTTTTTCAGCATACGAAACTTTAGGGAAAGCAAAATCTTCAGATTTAGGTTGTAAATCAGTTATTTTTAAATTTTTCTGTTGCGAAAAACTTAAACCGGAAATCAAAAGGAAGAATAAAAATTTCTTTTTCACTACAAAGGATGTAAAAAATATGAAACCAACCTGCTAAGCAAGATTACACCTCCCAAAATAACAAACATCTTCCAAAATTTTTTTGAACCTCTAAAACCGGGGTGATTTGTTTGTTTAAGAAAGAATCCAAACACAACAAATAAAACAGCCAAAATGATTTGTATCATTATTTTTCTCTTAATCTGTTAAATTCGTTGATAACTTCGTGATGCGTCACTGTTTTATCTTTAAAATACATCACAAAATGTTGTTTTTCTTCCTCTGTTGCTCCCATCTGGTTTAAAATATTCAACAAATGCATTTTCATGTGACCTTTCTGAATTCCCGTAGTTACCAAAGAACGAAGCGCTCCAAAATTCTGAGCCAATCCTGAAACCGCCAAGATACTCATCAATTCCTGAGCAGAAGGTTTTCCAAGAAGTGCCAAAGAGAATTTTACCAAAGGATGAAGATTCGTCAAACCACCCACAACTCCTACAGAAATCGGAAGATCGATCCAGAATCTGAAAACTCCATTATCAATTGTACAATGCGTCAACGAAGAATATTTTCCGTCTTTTGAAGCATAAGCATGCGCACAAGCTTCAGTTGCTCTGAAATCATTTCCGGTTGCAATAACTACAGCATCAACGCCGTTCATAATTCCTTTATTGTGAGTCGTCGCACGGAAAGGTTCAATTTCAGCAATCGTAACTGCCTGTTTGAATTTTCTCGCAAACTCTTCGTTTGAAATTCCACTGTCGTCTTTTAAATCTTCAATTTTACACGAAACTTCCGCTCTTACCACACAATCCGGAGTGAAATTGGAAAGAATATTCATCACGATCTGCAAAGAATTTTTCTCTTCCTGAGTAAAATCTTCACTGATGACAATTTCCTGCTTCAACGTTTTTCCAAACTGCTCCAAACATGAATTGATAAAGTTGGCTCCCATAGAATCTACCGTATCAAAACTTGCTTTCAGCTGATAATAATTGGGCATTTCAGAAGTTTTGTCAATCAATTTTATATCTAAAATTCCACCGCCACGATTTCTCATGTTTGCCGTAATCGCTTCTGTTGCCTCAAACAGTTTTTTCTTTAAATTGAAATTAAAAAAATGTTGCAGTTTGTGAGATTCAACATCGATGATAAAATGCGTGTGTCCTAATTTTTCGGTGTTAATAATGGTCGTTTTAAAACCTCCTTTATCGATCCAGAATTTTGCTGCTTTTGAAGCCGCCGCAACTACCGAACTTTCTTCCACCGCCATTGGCAAAGCAAATAATTTTCCATTGATTAAAAAATTAGGTGCAATTCCGTAAGGCATATAAAAATTGGAGATTGTATTTTCAGAAAACTCATCGTGAAGTTTCTGTAAATCTGCATTTTCGTTCCAATATTGATTGAGTATATTTTGATAATCCTGGTTTCCTTCGAGATATTCGTTAACAAGCCAGTCTATTTTTCCCTGTTTGGTTAATTTAGAAAAACCTTCTACCGGTTTATGATTCATATGGATAATATTTTTTATGTCTTGTATGTCATCGTAATTTTTACGATTTCACTCATAAATTTAATGACCGTAAATATACTAATTTTGCTTTGGAAATATGTGGATAAGTTTGTTTTAAAAACACTGACTTTTCTCAATTTTGGACTTAATTTTGCTTAAAATCTTACTGAATTTTCCAATTTTAAAATATTTATTTAAATGAATTTTGACCGCATAAAAGAGAAACTGGAAATACTTGCAGATGCGGCGAAGTATGATGTTTCATGTTCATCAAGCGGCGGAAAAAGAAAAAACAACGGTGGTTTAGGCGACAGTTCAGCAAGTGGAATTTGCCACACTTATACTGAAGATGGTCGCTGTGTTTCTCTTCTCAAAATCCTTTTGACCAATCATTGCATTTACGATTGCATTTATTGCGTTTCCAGAAAATCGAATGATATTAAACGTGCTGCTTTTACCGTGGAAGAAGTGGTTGATTTAACCATCAGTTTTTACCGCAGAAATTATATTGAAGGTCTATTTTTAAGTTCAGGAATTTTCAAAGATGCCGATACAACGATGGAACGTCTGGTAAGGGTTGCCAAAAAACTGCGAACCGAACACAATTTCAACGGATATATTCATTTGAAATCAATTCCGGGAGCAAGTGATGATTTGATGAATGAAGCAGCACTTTACGCAGACCGATTATCTGTCAATCTCGAAATTCCGACAGAGTCTGGCTTAAAATTATTAGCTCCGGATAAAAATCGTGAAGATATGCTTCAGCCAATGAGGATTGTTCAAAAAGGAATTCAGCAATATAAAGATGAAAAGAAAATCATCAGAAGCATTCCGAAATTTGCTCCGGCTGGTCAATCTACACAAATGATTGTGGGAGCAACCAACGAAAACGATTTACAAATCATTAAAGTTGCCGATCATTTTTACAAAAATTACGGAATGAAACGGGTTTATTATTCGGGTTACATTCCGGTTACAGTCGATAATCGTTTACCGGCAATAACTTCAGAAGTTCCTGTTTTAAGAGAAAACCGTTTGTATCAATCAGATTGGTTAATGCGTTTTTATGGTTTTAAAGCAGATGAAATTTTAGATTTTAATATGCCTTTTCTGGATTTGGAAGTCGATCCGAAATTAAGCTGGGCTTTGAGACACTTGGATCAGTTTCCTGTCAATCTTCAAACTGCAGATTATAAAATGATCTTAAGAATTCCAGGAATTGGTGTGAAAACTGCACAGAAAATTGTAAGTGCAAGAAAATTTCAGATCTTGAATATCGATCATCTTAAAAAATTAGGAGCCGCTGTAAATCGTGCAAAATATTTTATTGATTTTACCTATGGAAATCCATTTTTAAAACATTTGACTGATTTGAATTTAAGGAAGTTGATCATTGGCGGAAGTCAGTCGAAATTTCAGAATCAGTTTTCGCAGCAATTGACGCTTTTTTAAACACGAATTAAGGAATACGATTATATTTTTTCAACAAGTCCATTAATTTATCTAAAGGAATTGATTCAACCAGATGTCCTTCATTTCCCTTCACCGTAGTTGCCATTGTAAGAGAGTTTAATATTGCTTCTTCTGTTGCTTCAATGGCGGCAAGAAATAATTGTGATGTATAATCGTTATGCAGATTTGGAATATTCTTCACCGAACCTTCCGGCTGATGTTGAATTCTAGATTCTACATCTGTTGAAAAAGCAATTGCATATTCCCCACTTCCATGAGACATTATTCCCCCAGTTCTCCCTACTCCAATTATTGCTCGTGCCGCCAATCTTTCCAGATTACGACTATCTAAAGGAGCATCTGTCGCCACAACAATCATACAAGAACCATCAACATTATTCAATAATTGATTACTAAATGAAAACTTTTTCATTTCTTTTCCAACAGGAACACCATCAATTTGTAAAATGCCCCCAAAATTGGTCTGAACAAGAACTCCAACAGTATAACCACCTAGACTTTGAGGAAGCTTGCGGGATGAAGTACCTATACCACCTTTGAAACCAAAACATGTTGTACCTGTACCAGCTCCAACATTTCCTTCTCCAACTAAGGTATTGGCTTTTTGAATTGCTTCCAGCACATCACTTTCTTGAACGTGCCGACCACGAATATCGTTGAGCCATCCATCATTTGTTTCTCCTACGACAGCGTTTACAGACTGAATTTTTTCATTCCCTTTTTGCTGAAGAGTATAATTAATTAAAGCATTTATTCCCGTACTTACATTTAAAGTATTTGTAAGTATTATTGGAGTTTCAAGATTTCCTAATTCCATTACCTGAGTAAATCCTGCTAGTTTCCCAAATCCATTACCAACAAATATAGCAGCAGGCACTTTCTGCTGAAAAAGATTTTCGCTGTGTGGTATGATAGCTGTAACTCCTGTTCTTATATTTTCACCTTTAAATATTGTCTTATGTCCTACCAAAACACCAGCAACATCTGTAATACTATTTTGTTTACCTGGTTGTAAAACTCCCGGTTTTAATCCCAATTCGCGAATTCTTTTTTGAGCAGGCACACCAGTGAATAAAACAACAAGTAATGAAATAATTATTTTTTTCAACATTTTATCTGAATTATATTAAGGTAATTTTTTAGTATTTGTACATTTGAATAACAATATTAAATATAAATTTTAATTGAGTATCTCTTTTTAGAAGTTTTATTTTTTTTAAAATGACAACAATCCTATACGATGGCAGTTTCGATGGACTTTTCACAGCGATATTTGAAGTTTTTGAATATCGTTATCAAGATGTAGAAATTTTTAATAGAGAAAATTTCCAGCAGGAAAATATGTTTGCAGAAATTCATGAAGTCATCACTCAACAGGAAAAATCTGAACGCGTTTTAAATAAATTAGAACAAAATATTGGGAAGTCGGGAATCCATCAATTATTACAGGTTTTTCTTTCAGAAGATCAGGAAATGGAAAAATTGATTTTATCCGCCGTAAAACAGTCTATTAAACATCCTGAAGAAAATATATTACAAAATTTTGCAGATAATGATATTTTGAAAATTTCAAAAATATGCAAATCTGTAAGCAGAGAAAGACACAGAATGACAGCTTTTGTACGGTTTGAAAAAATGCAGGATGATATTTATTTTGCGAAAATAGATCCTGATTTTAATGTTTTACCTTTAATCAGAAAACATTTTAAAGACCGTTATGCAGACCAAAAATGGATGATCTATGATTTGAGAAGGCATTATGGGTTATTTTATGACTTGGAAAATTGCGAATTCTTTTATCCTGACGAAAAATTAGACCTAAACCAATATCAGCAGAAATTTCACGAAGAAGAAAAAAAATACCAGACGCTTTGGCAAAGTTATTTTACCAAAACCAATATTAAAGAAAGAAAAAATACAAAATTGCACATTCAGCATGTCCCGAAACGATATTGGAAATATTTGACGGAGAAATGGTAAATAATTTTTTATTAAAAAAACATTGGATAAGATTGAACTCCTACGGAGTTCTAATTGTTGGTTTTACTGTTATCTACAAAGGTATCGCTCCTCCGGAGCTGTTCTTAATAAAGAAAGAAAAAGTTTTGGTGAAAGCCAAATTCATATCACAAAAGAAAGTCGGGCTAAAGCCCGACTCTATTGATATTTTTATAAAATTTTCTCAAAACAGACACTGTCTTCAATTTCTGCATATTGCCCGTAATTTGGAATAATAGTGTAATTGCATTTTTTATAAAGAGCAACAGCTTCTATCTGTTTTTTACCTGTTTCTAAAACTGCTTTTTCATAACCCAATTCTTTTGTCCAGATTTCCAATTCTTTTAGAACTGATGCTGCCAAACCTTTTCCACGATATTCAGGAAGTGTAAACATTCTTTTGACTTCCATTGTGCTTTCGTCAATCGATTTTATTGCTCCGCAAGCAACCGGTTTTTCATTTTCAAAAATAACGATACAGTTTTTCAGCAAATCAATTTTATTATACTGATCATAAAAAGCATGATCTTCACCATCCATTTCTGCTAGATAAGCGTCTAGTTTTTTGACTAAATTTTGAAAATCGATATTTTCTGAAGTTGTTCTGAAGATTTGCATTGTTATTTCTTTTTTGGAATCATAGGAGCTGGTGGATTTGGAGAAGGCGGTGGAGGTGATTGTAAATAACCTTTGTCTTCTAAATCTTTATTAACCAAATCATTTATATTTTTAGCCCAATCAGCTGTAGCATTTTGTACTTCAGTCATAATATCTGGGCTGTTTTTAATAAATTTTTGCCCTAATTCCGAATTATAAAAAGTCAAAAGCTCATCAATTTCCTTCTCTGTGAATTTGTTTCCATAAATACCGATTACTTGGTTAATTAAATCATCAATATTGATTTTAGGTTCTAATGAAGACCAAACAGAATCAGGAATATTTGTATATCTTTTTTTAAAATTTAAGAGTACATCTTTTTCTATCTCCTTTGAAAGTTTAAAAGCACCACTCAACGATATAAGCTCTTTAATCTTATCATGTTTTGTTTGAGAATAAGAAAAAACAGAAAATAAAAAACAACTAATACAAAAAAATTTTCTCATTTTTTACAATTAAAAATTCACCACAAACTTTCTATCATTAATCAGCTCTGCAATAGCCAACATATCTTTTCCGATCAATCGGTCATCTTCCAGTTTATCAACTTTTGAACGAAGAATGGTAAAGTTTTCTTCAATGATTTTTGAGCATTTTGCAGGTCTTCTGAATTCTAAACCTTGAGCTGCAAACATTAATTCAACAGCTAAAATATTCACCAAATTCCCAAGAACCTGATTGAATTTTCTTCCTGAAATACTTCCCATCGAAACATGATCTTCCTGACCTAAACTTGTCGGGATAGAATCTGCAGAAGCCGGGAAACAAAGTGTTTTATTCTCAGTAACCAATGCTGCAGAAGTATATTGCGGGATCATAAATCCCGAATTTAAACCTGAGCTTTCTGTCAATAATCTTGGTAAACCGTATTTTCCTTCTAATAATAAATAACTTCTTCTGTCTGAAATATTTCCTAGTTCAGCTACAGCCAAAGTTGCGTAATCTAAAGGCATTGCCATCAGTTGTCCGTGAAAATTTCCTCCTGAAATAGATTCTTCAGCACTTAAAACGATCGGATTATCAGTTACAGAATTCAATTCCGTTTCGGCCATCATTTTAAGATGTTCAAAAGCATTTCTACTCGCCCCGTGAACTTGAGGAACACATCTCATCGAATAAGGATCCTGTACTCTTTCGCACTCTTCGTGAGCTTGTAGGTTTTCAGAATTCTTTAAAAATTTCAGCATTCTTGCCGCCACTTTTTTGCTTCCTTCAAACGGTCTAATGTCGTGCAGTTCTTTTTTAAACGGACTTGCTGAACCTCTGTATGCTTCAAGACTCATTGCAGCAGTCATATCTGCTAAGTCTAATAAATACTCAAATTTCTCTAAACCTTTTATCGCATGAGCCAGAATAAACTGCGTTCCGTTGATTAATCCCAAACCTTCTTTCGGTCCTAAAACCAATGGTTCAAGATTGTTTTTTTCTAAAATTTCAGCCGTTTCAAAAATTTCGTTTCCTACCCAAACCTGCCCAAGTCCTAAAAGTGGTAAAACTAAATGTGATAAGGGAGCCAAATCTCCTGAAGCTCCCACAGAACCTTGCTCCGGAACTACAGGAATAATATCTTTTTCAAGCATCAGAATAAATCTTTCGATCACTTCCAGAGAAACTCCCGAAAAACCTTTAGACAAAGCATGAACTTTCGCAATCATCATAATTTTTGAAAATTCTTTATCAATCGGTTTTCCTACTCCTACTGCGTGAGAAATAATTAAATTGTATTGAAGCTGCGCCGTTTCATCAGCTGAGATCTTAGTATCACAAAGTGGTCCGAATCCTGTATTGATCCCATAAACACATCGATCAGACTCTACGATCTGTTTTACATTATTCTGAGATCTTAAAATTTGCTCTTTCGCTTCTTTATTTAATGTAGCTTTATTTGGGTCTTTACAGATTTCCAAAACATCGTGAAAACTGAAAGTATCTATACCGTATATCATTTCAAAAAAATTTGCCTAAAAATACACATTTTGAATCATACTTAAAAAGCCTATTAAAGTAAAATATGGTATCCTTAAATAAGACAATATTCCGATTTATAAAAAACTTTGACATCATTAAAATATTTTATCAAATCATCAATTATTTAGTTATTTTTACCGAAATAATTAAACTAATATTTATGAAATTTAAAGCTCTATTATTGGCACTTTCTATGACGAGTGCGTTCTCATTCGCTCAAGACAAAGTGAAGTATTCTAAGGAAGACATCAAAAAAATGGAAACCTATCTTTTCAATGAAGGATTCAATATTCCATCTCCAAAGAAAATATCTACCATTATCATGAAAGACGGAACTGTAAACAAAGGATATTGCAGTAAAGTTGATTCTAAAAAAGGACAGATCTACGAAATTGCCATTAAAGACAGCGCAACAAAAAAGCAGATGACTTTTAATGCTGAAAATGTAAGCGAGATGTACATTTATCCAAGCAATGTCGAAAAGATTGCAAAAGTTGGAAAATATTTTGGAAACATCAGAAACTTCGGAACCAAAAAACTGACAAAAAATACATCCGGCGAAAACATTCACTTTGTAAATCAAACCGTTTCTTTAAAGAATAAAAAAGATGATAAAGAATTTTTGATGCAGCTTATCAATCCCGAATTCAGCGACATTATCTCTGTTTATTATGATCCAAGAGCTAAAGAAACCGGTGGTGTTTCTTTTGGCGGACCTCAATTAGGAGGCGGAGTTATTAAATCATATTACGTGAAAAAAGGCGACAAAGTAATGTGGCTGCACAAAGATGATTTTGAAGACAACTACGATTTCTTATTTGGCGACAATGCAGAATTCATGAAAAAATATCCTAAAAAATCTGTAGAATGGGATTATTTCAGCTTTTTAGTAAGCAAATACACCGAAATGACAAACGGATAAAATTATTTTAATCATAATCTGAAGCTGTAGAATTTCTGCAGCTTTTTTTGTTGGTTTAAAATACATTGAGAATGCTTAATTTTGTGATATGAATCCGTCTTTAGAATTACAGCTTAAAACTTTACCTTCAGAACCCGGCGTTTATCGATATTATGATAAAAACGAAAATCTGCTGTATGTAGGAAAGGCTAAAAACCTAAAGAAAAGAGTACTTTCTTATTTCAACAAAACGCTTTCCGGGTACCGTACCAGAATTATGGTCGGAAAAATAAATCGCCTTGAAACCACGATTGTCAACAGTGAATACGACGCTCTTTTATTGGAAAACAATCTGATTAAAGAACATCAGCCTTTCTACAATGTGATGTTGAAAGATGATAAAACTTATCCGTGGATTTGTATTAAAAATGAAGATTTTCCAAGGATTTTTCTTACAAGAAATAAAATAAAAGACGGTTCAGAATATTTTGGACCATACGCAAAAGTTCGTCCTGCAAAGATTTTGTTGGATACGATTAAACATATTTATAAACTTCGTACCTGTAATTTAAATTTATCTCCGAAAAAAATTGAAGAAGGAAAATACAAAGTCTGCCTGGAGTTTCATATTAAAAACTGTGAAGGACCTTGTGAAGATTTGGAAAGCAAGGAAGATTACGACGAAAAAATCGATGCGATTCGTGGGATTGTAAAAGGAGATTTCCGAAGAGCAAAAGAATATCTGATTAATCAAATGACGAAATATGCATCTAATCTTCAGTTTGAAAATGCTCAGCTCATCAAAGAAAGACTTGATATTCTGGAGGATTATCAGGTAAAACATACGGTAGTAAATCCGGATATTGATGATGTAGATGTTTTCGGAATGACGAGCGATGAAACTGCGGCTTATGTTAATTATTTCAAGATCAGAAACGGAAATATTATTCAAAGTTTTACGACAGAAATCAAGAAAATGCTTGAAGAAACCGATGAAGAGATCATGGAAGAAGCTTTGATTGAAATCCGCCAAAAATTTGATTCTGATTCGAAAGAAGTTTTACTCCCTTTTCATTTAACCCTTGAAATTCCTAATGTAAAGCTGATTGTTCCGAAAGTTGGTGATAAAAAAAGAATCGTTGAACTCTCTGAAAAAAACGCCAAAGAATACCGTTTAGAAAAATTAAAACAGGTACAGATCATAGATCCTGAAAGACATTCGAACAGAATAATGGCAGAAATGCAAAAACTTCTGAGAATGCCTGTAGAACCAAGGCATATCGAAGGTTTTGACAACTCAAACATTCAGGGAACCAATCCGGTTTCGGCATGTGTTGTCTTTAAAAACGGAAAAGCGAGCAAAGCAGACTACAGAATTTTTCATCCTAAAACAGTTATTGGCCCCGATGATTTTAAAACCATGGAGGAAGTCATTTTCAGACGCTACAAAAGAATGTTGGAGGAAGGCGAAAGTTTACCCCAATTAATTCTGATTGACGGTGGAAAAGGACAGTTATCTTCTGCTGTAAAAAGTTTAAAACTTCTTGGTCTTTACGGAAAAATTACCATTGTGGGAATTGCCAAAAGATTGGAAGAAATTTTCTTTCCCGAAGATCCTATTCCTTTATATCTCGATAAAAAATCTGAAACGCTTAAAATTTTACAGCAGGTACGTGATGAAGCTCACCGTTTTGGCGTAAAACATCACAGAACAAGACGTACCAATTCTACGATAAAATCTGAGCTTGAAGAAATTCCGGGGGTGGGTGAAAAAACAATCGAATTGCTTTTATCTAAACTAAAATCAGTCAAAAGAATAAAAGAAGCCAACCTAGAAACTTTAGAAGAAATTTTAGGAAAATCTAAAGCAAAAGTAATCTGGGAATTTTTCAATGCTGAATAAAACAAAAAATCTCTTATCGTCGATAAGAGATTTTCAATTTATTGTTAAAGAAAAGTTTTAAACTCCTCCCATTACATACATATTTTCCATGGTAGGAATTGTGCTTCCGCCTTCTTTTTCTAAAGTAATCGCAAAAGCTTGTGCATTCGGAATATTGGCCAAAGCTATTTTAGCATCTTTTTCGTCAGTGTACATTCCTGCGCTCACTGGTTTTCCGTCTGCAATTGCCCAAAGTTGGTACTGCATTCCTTCAGGAGCTTTTGGCAAACTATTTGCAGTCAGATAAACATCTTTGGAAGTTTTATCCCAATATACCACAGCGTTAGACTCGGGATGTTTTTCAACGCCTGCCAAAACAATTTTAAGCATATTCGGATTGGAAGTAACCTGCAATTTTTGTTCTAAATTTTGCATCGCAAGGTTATGAGCCTGTTTTTCAGATTTTAAAATAGCAATTTCATTTTTAATCTCTTTTTGACTGTTCATCCAATAGAGATTTCCGGCAATACTAACCAAAAACAAGACTGATGCTGCAACTGCATAGTTTTTCCAGTTGTTATTCTTTTCAGTTCTTATTTCTGGTCTCGACTGTTGAACTTCCACTTTTGGCTCAACATGATTAATCGAAACTACAGGTTTTTCATCAACAACTTCCTGTTCAAGTTGTATTTTATCCCAGATTTTTGATTTTAAATCATTGGGTGGCGTTACTGCTTGCGCTGTTGCAAGCATCTCGAAAGTTTTCTGCGCTTCTTCGTAAGCGGCTTTTACTTCAGCATTATTCTTCATCACACACTCCAAAATACCTGCTTCCTCGGGAGAAGCAAGACCTAGAATGTAAGATTCTAGAATTCCGGATGATATGTATTCTTTACTATCCAATTTATTGATAATCTTTTAACAAGTCTTTTAATTTAATCAATGCATTACGCATTTTTGTTTTAACAGTGCCTAAAGGCATATTCAGTTTTTCTGATATTTCACTCTGCGTAAATCCTTGATAATAGGCAAGATCAATGAGTTCCTGCTTATCAGACTCCAAACTTTCAAGCACTTTATTAAACCCAATAAAATCTGAATTATTGGTGGTTGTAAGTTCCGCATTCTCATATACGAAATCTGGTATGGGTTGGTTTTTAAGTTGATTTTGAAAGCTTTTAGATTTAAGATAATCAATTGCCGTGTTCCTTGCAATATTAATCATCCAAGTATAAAATCTACCTTTCGTAGCATCATATTGATGAATGGAATTCCAGATTTTCACAAAAACATCCTGAATAATCTCTTCTGTATATTCTTTAGACTGAACAATTCTGAGGATTACACCATACAACGCACCAGAATAGTTATCATACAAGTGATGAAAACCAGCTTCGTTTTTCTGTCTCAGTAAAACGATAAGTTCTTCTTCTGAATAGTTTGTTTTTATGGTGAATATTTTTCATTTCAAATGTAATAAAATAAAATAAATAATGAGAAAAAACTTTTAAAAATTACATACCACACAGATTTGATTAAAAAATAATCCATTACAGTTAATTATTGTTAAAATTTAAATTCTTAAATCTAAACGAAACTGATCTTCGTAGATGATGATAACAAACAAAAATACTTACTCAATAATAATTTAAAAAATTAAAGAAATGAACACAAGATCAAAAATCGCAGTATTTGGAGTGGTGGCTTTATCATTCGCATTCAGTGGAAATGCAGCTGCTCAGCAAATGAAAGAAAAAACAGTAATGGTAGGTGGAGCAGCAATGTATCCTTCGAAAAACATTATTGAAAACGCAGTAAATTCTAAAGACCACAAGACATTGGTTGCCGCAGTAAAAGCTGCAGGTTTAGTAGAAACATTGCAAAGTAAAGGTCCATTTACCGTTTTCGCTCCTACCGACGCAGCATTTGCAAAATTACCTGCAGGAACGGTTGAAAATTTGGTAAAACCAGAGAATAAAGCAATGCTTACAAAAATTCTTACGTATCATGTTTTACCCGGAAAATATAGCGCAAAACAAGTTTGGGCAGCGGTAAAAGCAGGAAACGGTAAAGCAATGATGAAAACAGTACAAGGTGAAGAACTTACATTCTGGACAAAAGGAAAAGATTTATACGTTACCGATGCAAAAGGTAACAAAGCGAAAGTTACGATTGCAGATGTTAATCAGTCAAATGGTGTGATACACGTAATTGATACGGTGTTGATGCCTTAATTTTAGTTTTTATGGTTTATTTTAAGGAAGGCTTACCTGAAATTTTCGGGTAAGCCTTTTTTATATTTTTCTGGAAAAGTTTTAAAGCTATTTTACTGGAGCAAATACTTCTTTAGAATATTCGTCGTTACTTTTCGGAATTTCAATTACTAAATTTCCATTTTCATAATATCCTGTTGTAGATTCGCCTGAACCTAATTTAACTCTGAAAACATCTTTTTTGGTCGTTTCTTTGAAAGTAGCAAAAGGAACAGAACTGTTTCCGTCTACCAAAATAAATTGAGCGGCATCAATCTGAATTTTCTGAAGACTTAATTTTCCGTTGCTGTATTTTTCTGCCTTTGAAGTCTGAGATTTTTGTTCGCTTACTTTAGGAGTTTCCTGTGTTGTTTCTTTCACAACTTGAACTTCCTGTTTCAAAGTTGGATTTTCAACAGGTCTTGAGATAGGAATATTGATCAAAGCTTTAGACAAAGCATCCTGAAAACCTTCTTCAAACTCTTTTATTGACGAACTTCCTTTTTCAGAAGAAACTACTTTGCTGTTGCAGTCTTTAAGTTCTAAAATAACTTTATTTCTTAGAAAACCACTATCATTCAAAACATTTGCATTCAAAACACTACATGGGTTGACATTGGCTTCTTCCGGCCATTGACCTCTATTTTCAGAAATTATTGTATACTGTTTAGATTTTAAGTTTTTAGTTAAAAACGCACTAAGTCCGTAATTGTCTTTTTTAAAACTTTCAAAAGCTGACGGAACGACTACATATTTATAATCTGAAACTTTCTGTGCATACGAAAGCATTACACAAAAAGATGATATTAAGACTGATAACTTCTTCATACAATTTATTTAAATAAAATAATAATTAATCATTTCTAAATTCTCCCATATCTAGTTTTAATGAGAAGAAATTAGAATAAAAATTAGAACCTCCGATTCCGGAATTACTGATGGCATAATCAAGTGTTAAACCTCTGTAACGGATTCCGATACCTGCACTCGGCTGAAAAGAAACTTTTCTCTGAAGATCTTCAATATCGGTAATCGACTGAAATCTGTTAACTCCCAATCTCACAAAAATCATTTTCTGATATCCCAATTCAGCTCCTGCATAAGGTGTGATACTTGCAAAATCTGTTGAAAGAAGAGCAGCCGTTTTAGCAAAATCTACATTGATTCCTGCTTCCGGTAAAACATACAGACTGCTGTTAATATTAAATAATTTACTTGCTCCTGCATTTAGCTTTGGCATTGTCAATTCCATTTTATCGGTTGGAGCAGGGTTAAATTCTTCACCGTTTACAATGGTAGACAATTCTTTTTGATTGACAGACCAGAAGTTGACGGTAGTTGTAGCATCACGAAGAACCCCACCAAATTTCCAGCCGTTATCTGCTTTATAAATAGCACCCACATCAAAACCAAAACCATATCCGTTTGCAAATTTCCCTACATTTCTGTAAACGATTTTAGCATTTACACCGACATCCAACTTCGGATTTCCTCCAGGATTGAATGCATAAGAAATAATTCCGGCATAATCTGACTGTGAGAACTTCGTAATTTTATCGTAATCAATATTTCCTTCCGTATCGATTAGCTGAGTTGTATTTAAAATATTATCAACCCCTAAACGAACAACAGAAACTCCGAAAACTCCTGTTTCCAAAACTTTTGCGTAAGCCAAATAATCATATTTTGCGATAGATTCAAAATATTCTGCGTGCATTGCCGCACCTTGCCAATCTCTTGTAATTCCGTTCAAACCTGCAGGGTTCCACATTGGTGAGTATACATCGTCCTGACTTGTCATTACGGCACCTCCCATCCCGATTCCTCTGGCTCCGGCTCCGATATTTAAAAATTCATTGGAATATTTTCTGATAATCTGAGATTGAGAAAACCCAAATAAAAGGGAAAATACTAATAATAGATATTTTTTCATCATGTAGAATAGATGCTTAGTTAATGTTTTTTTGTTTTCTAGTTTTTATCAGCGCATTTACAACAATTGCCAAAATCATAACCAAAGATGCAACATAAAATACCGGGCTCATGTGTTCTGATTCTCCAAAGATAAAAAAAGCTAGTATAATTCCGTAAACTGGTTCTAAATTAACTGTTAAAATTAAAGTAAATGGCGAAATATATTTCATCAGCTTCACAGATTCAAACATAGGATACGCTGTAAATACACTTGCCAACAAGCCTATTAACGCAAGATCTCTATAATTTATTTCATCCATCTGCATGATTTGTCCTGTTGCCAAATAAAATAGCATTAAAATAAACCATCCTGAAAAAATTTCATAGAAAATAATATTTCCTGAACTGGTTTTTCCGAAAAGTTTTCCATTAAAAACTGAGAATACGGTTCCGAAAATTGCGCACAAAACTCCGTAAAAAATGCCTTCTTTGTACTGAAACTCTGTTTTAAAAATAAGTAAAATACAGGCTACAATCACCGCTCCCATCACCACTTCAGAAATATCAACTTTCCGTTTAAAAACAATCGGTTCCAAAACTGAGGCAAACAAAGTAGATAACGAAAGGCAGCTTAAAGCAATAGAAACATTGGAAACTTTTATCGAATAAAAAAAGCAGTACCAATGCAGCGCCATAAAAAAACCAACTCCCGATAACTGAAAGAATAGTTTTTTTGAAACTTTAATGCTCTCTTTTTTATAAATTCTTATAAATGCATAAAGAAATATCGCAGCAAAAAGCATTCTGTAAAAAACAAGAATTTGGGCATTTGCGGTAATCAGTTTACCTAAAATTGCTGTGAATCCCCATAAAAAGACAATTAAATGTAATCTGAAAAGTGCTAATTTCTGCATAAGATCCTCTGAATTTTAAACAGACAAATTTACAAATAGCTTTTCATTAAATTTAAAAAAATATAAGATGAGTATCATTATTTCTAATGATAACATCAACTTTCTTGTCAAGGATAAGTTTTTATTTAATTTAGCTTCTCAATATTAAAATTTGGATATTAAAGAACTAACAGAAATGAGTATAAGAATCCAAAAACCCTGAAAATCTATAAAACTTTCAGGGCCTTCAAATAATAAACTATTAAAAAAATAAACTAGGAACTTAGAGTATTTATATAGAAACTTTCATTCCTATTACTCTACTGTAAAGTTAGCAAAATATGCACCAAAAAAAACATATCATTTGTTAAAAATATCATAATTTTCTGATTACCAAATCATTAAAATAAAATAAACATATTTTATCACTTTTTCTAAAAATAGTATCTTTAGCCAGATTAAAATATAAATTTCATGGATATTGAATTTAACAAAAGAGAAGATCAAAATAAATTAAAATTATCTGAAATCAATCGTTTGCTTACAGAAATTAAAAAAGGCGGTGGCGAAAAAAGACTTCAGAAACTTCGTGACGAAGGAAAAATGACGGCAAGAGAAAGAATAGAATATCTTCTTGATAAAAATTCAGATTCCATAGAAATTGGTGCTTTTGCAGGTTTTGAAATGTATGAAGAGCACGGCGGTTGCCCAAGTGGTGGTGTTGTGGTTGTAATGGGATATGTTTCCGGAAAGCAATGTTTAGTTGTAGCAAACGACGCTTCGGTAAAAGCTGGAGCTTGGTTTCCAATTACAGGAAAGAAAAACCTGAGAGCGCAGGAAATTGCCATGGAAAACAGACTTCCAATTATTTATCTGGTAGATTCTGCAGGAGTTTATCTACCGATGCAGGACGAAATTTTCCCTGATAAAGAAATGTTTGGTAGGATCTTTAGAAATAATGCTAAAATGAGCGCTGCAGGAATTATTCAGATTTCAGCAGTAATGGGAAGCTGTGTTGCAGGTGGTGCTTATCTTCCGATTATGAGCGACGAAGCGATGATTGTGGATAAAACCGGATCTATTTTCTTAGCAGGAAGTTATTTGGTAAAAGCTGCAATCGGAGAAACTATTGACAACGAAACTTTAGGTGGAGCAACAACGCATTGTGCAATTTCTGGAGTTACCGATTATAAAGCTAAAGACGATAAAGATGCTTTAGACCGTATTAAAAATATTATGAAATCTGTAGGAAGCTATGACAAAGCAGGTTTCGACAGAATAGAAAGTTTTCCTCCTAAAGAAAAAATAGATAATATATTCGGAATTATGCCTGTTTCCAGAGCAGAGCAATACGATACTTTAGAAATTATAAAATGTATTGTTGATAATTCTGAATTTGAAGAATACAAAGCAGATTACGGTAAAAGTATTATCTGTGCAACGGCAAGAGTTGACGGTTGGTCTGTAGGAATTGTTGCCAACCAAAGAAAATTGGTAAAAAGCGGTAAAGGCGAAATGCAGTTTGGTGGAGTAATTTATTCTGATTCTGCCGACAAAGCGACGAGATTTATTGCAAACTGTAACCAAAGAAAAATTCCTTTGATCTTTTTACAAGATGTAACAGGATTTATGGTAGGTTCAAAATCAGAACACGGTGGAATCATTAAAGACGGTGCAAAAATGGTGAATGCAGTTTCTAATTCTGTTGTTCCTAAATTTACGATCATAACAGGAAATTCTTATGGTGCCGGAAACTATGCAATGTGTGGAAAAGCTTACGATCCGAGATTAATAGTAGCTTGGCCTTGGGCAGATTTAGCTGTAATGGGAGGAGCTCAGGCAGCGAAAGTTTTAGCACAGATCCAAGAATCTACTTTGAAAAAACAAGGAAAAGTAATTACTGAAGAAGAGCACCAGGAAATTTTAGATACCATCACAAAAAAATATCAAAAACAGACGGAAGCAACTTACGCAGCTTCAAGATTGTGGACTGATGCAATCATCAACCCTATCGATACCAGAAAATGGATTTCTATGGGGATTGAAGCAGCCAATCACTCTCCGATTACTGAAAAGTTCAATTTGGGAGTAATTCAAGTGTGATTTTACTCGATTTTACAATATTTGGCCTCACTTTTAGAAGTGGGGTTTTTTATATTATGTTAAATAATCCTAAAGAATTATAAAGTTTCAAAACACCATACTATTAAGGTAAGATTTTTGTTAACATAATATATCTAAAAACTAATAAGCACTACAACCTCTTTTTAATTACTAATCCCAAAAGGAAACCTATGAAAAGATATTTTGCAGTATTTATTGCCTTATATACCGTCGTTTTATTATACATGATGTTTTATGCATCCGGAAGAGAACCTTCTGAAATTTCTTATATTCAGCATCAGCCGTTTATTACTATTCAGCATTTTTTTAATGATAATAATATAGACAATCAGGCTTTTATTATTAATATTTTCGGAAACATATTCTTGTTTAGTCCGTTTGGTTGGCTGGGATTATTCATCAAAAAATTCAACCATTTTATCCCAATTACTTTCTTTTTTTTAATTGCTATAAGTATGATCGAATCAGCACAGTATATTACTGGAAGGGGCGTTGCAGATATAGATGATGTTTTTTTAAATACTTTGGGAATGCTAATCGGTTTTTTTCTATTTAAATATGCAACCTGGAAAAATATTGCGAATATTCAGTTTCATTTTCAATTATTAGAAAATAAAGATTCTACTGTAACTGCTTCTTAAATGTAAATTTTAAGGTATTGTAAATATATTTTTATGTGACGTTGAAATAATTTAGTTTAATAAATATATTTCTTAGAAGCTTCTTCCGGCTATCCGCTCATACTCCTCACGCCGTTGCTTTTCCATCTCTAAATGCATCCAACTCTCCAACGCAAGTTCTGGGGTAACCGCTTCTATCCTGGCTAAGAAATTAAGTATACAATAAAGATGGAAGATAAACAGAGTTTTTAGTAATTTTTTCATTCAAAAATTTACTTAACTAAATCTTTCAAATTCTAAAATGAGCTTGCTATCATAACATATTTTGAAATTAAAGAAAATAAAAATCTGCAAAAAAAATAGAAACTACTGTTTTAGATAAGATTATTCGTTACAGA
>NZ_JAPDKN010000050.1 GCF_026163565.1 Chryseobacterium sp. YIM B08800 | reverse complement strand
AAGCAAGGCGTGAGGAGTAATAGCGGATAGCCGGAAAAAGCTCCTGAGAAAAATAAGATCATTATATAAATAATTATGTGCTGAATATTCTGATAAAATTTCACAGAACAGATTAAAAAAAAACGCCATCAACTTTAAAGGCTAATGACGTTTTTTTATTTTTAAATCTCGTTTATAAAGAGTTTGTTTTATTAATTTAAAACATTAAATCTCAGTTTTATTCCAAAGTTATCTTTGAATTGAGAGGTTTGATAATATCCTAATCGATAAGAGAAGCCTACACCGAAGTTTCTGCCTAAAAATCTATTCCAGATCACGCCGACTTCCTGATAGTAGTGATCCAATACCTGAAAATCGAACTGGTGATCACTTCTGTTCTTAAAATCTCCAATTGCAGCCTGGTATTCCAGTTCGATGTTTGAATATCTCGAACCGAACGTTTTAAACCTGAACGGTAAATATTGTGAAACTTTAAATGCGATAAATTTATCTGCAAAGAAAGTTCCTGAAGGCATTGTTGCAAATGCTAAATTGTTTGGAGTATTGATATTAGAATACCAATGATCAGGGTTTCTGTCGTTTTGACCTGTAATTTCAAAGTTTTTCCAGATCGGAGCAGTTCCTGATGAAATTCCTCCAAAAAGTTTCAGATTGGTGTAGCCTAATTTTGATCTGAACTGATGAATAATCAATGCATCTGCTCTGTAATAATCTAGATCTCCGCCCAATCCATCAATTCCTTTTTCAACATTCATATAAATTTGAGGAAAGCTTTTTTCATAAGTATATTTTCCACTTGGCGTCATAATATTTTTATCGTTGGGAGAGAATTTCAGAGATAATGTTGTGCTTACATTATCGAAACGGTTTCCTAAATTTTTGTATTGATAATCGAAAAGTGCTTCCTGTTTCTCTTTATTCACTGCGATTTTCATGCTCAAGGAGTTCGAAATATCATACAAATATGATGCTCCCCATTTTTGGTTTTTATAAAAATTGGCATTGTGCAGATCTAGATTCAGATCATTCACTTTCATCATCATATCCCACATATTGTTGCTAAATCTTCCTGCTGCAAAAACGTCATCTACATAATCAATACGAAAAACAGAAGTTCTTTTATCAGATAACTTCATGTCAAGACCAAGACCATATTTCCAGGTGTGATCTTTAAAACCATAACCGAAATATCCATCCGGAGAAAATGTTTTGCTGAATTTCTCATTCAGTTTTAATCCTGCTCCCAAACGAATACCTTGGTATTTATCGTAGCTGAAAAGCTTAGTAATATCAAAATCAATCATTTTATAACGCAGGTTCCCTCTCATTAATTGGGTTAAAAAACTCAGTTTCTTTTCAAAATCATGCTTCTGTACAAAACTGTCGATTTGAGTATAGGTTGCGCTTTCTCTTGCGGTCAAACTGTCGGTTCTGTACTTTTCAAGCAAACTTCCGTCTGAGTTTTTCATTTCCAGAGAATATCCTTTAAATTCAGATGCTTTTTGAGCTTCATTCAGCTGGAAATCAAAGAAACGGTTTGTTACATACAGGTAATTTCCAAAGGTTTTCTGATGGTATTTTCGCTTGTCGCTGATGTATGCGCCTTTCTTTAAACTATCGGTCTTTACACTGTCTCTCTTTGCAATATTGAAGGTCTGGTCGCCCATTTTCAGTTTAATATCTTCATGATCCAAAAACCATTTTCCATCTATTGGTTTCCATACAGAGATAATGTCGCCTTCATTTCTTTTTTTGTTGGCACTTTCAAATTTTTTCAGTGCATACGTTTCAGAATCGATATAAATTTTACCATTAAATTTTCTCGGATTCTGCTTCTTTTTATCGGTGATTTCCTTGAATTTGATAACGTAAGTTTTCCTTCCGTCCAATTGTAAAGTATCTGACATATAAAAGTTGAAAAGCTTTCTGTTTTCAGGTCGCAATTGCCTTGGAGTTCTGTTTAAATTGGAAATATTGATTGCCAAAGCCTCATAAATTGGATTTTTAAAACCAGACATTCTGTTATCGATGATATTGGTCTTTTCTCCAAATTTCTGCGAATATTTGTATTCTGTTGCCTTTTCCCAAAGAAACATCTGGCTTTCCTGTGAAGCATTGATAAAGTCTTCGTTAATTAACGAATCTTTCTTTTCGCTTTCCTTTTGCTTAAATTCTTTTTTATCGACTTTTGAAAGTGAATCTTTTCTCGAAGCCAGGAAATTTTTAAAAGTATCAATTGAATCTTTGTCTACATCGATCGAAAACTTTGAGTAAGATTTAAAGTTATAGGTATCTAAAGACTTTGGTGAGTTTTCTTTTTCCCTTTTATTGACTTCATCTAAAATTCTCAACGCTTTCGGGTCACTTTTATCGGTGATGATAATTTTATCGATGTTACTTTGTTTTTCTGATAAAGGCTGCATCGCAACATCCATTGACTTTTTTACATCAACCAAAGCATCTTCAAAATTGCTGGCAAGAATTTCTACTTTTTTACATTTTGTTTTAAATGATAAAACGCCTTCGTAATTGGTTTTCCCCAAAAGATTATCGTCGCAGTAAACGGCTGCATTTTCAATCGGTTTTTTGTTGGTTTTATTGAAAACTTTCAATTGAGTTTGCCCAAAAATAAGTACCGTACAAAGTAAAAGTAGAGTAGATAAAAGTTTTGTCATTGAGTTTTTATTAATGAGACAAAACTATTGATAAGAAAGTTACAAAACCATAAGAGAAAATATAATCTTTTGTTAAAAATAAAATAGGTTGTATTTCAATTTGATACGTCTTGTTTTTGTATTAATCAATTCCCAGGTGGATGATAAATTGGATTTTATTTAAGAATTTTTAAGGCTTTTTAAACGTAGATTCTACTTCTGACATTTGAAGGAGTTCCATTTTTTCATTTAGGTTTGAAATAAAATTGTTTTAGATTGAATAATTATTTATTTTTAACAAAATTATAGTTTGGATTAACGCATTGCGTAAGCCAAATGTTAGCGGAAATATTTCCAAACCATTATGTATTCAATAACATAACAAGAATGAAAATAAAATTAATTCTTATAAGCTTTATTTTAATTTCCTATTCTGCATATTGTCAGAATTCGAAAATTATACATCTTAATATTGAAAGTAAGTATCTGAATGAATCGCGTAAACTGACAATATATCTACCTAAAAACTTTAAACAAAACAAAAAATATGATGTAATTTACAATACAGACGGTCAGTTTATAAATGATATTTTCAAAAGTAAATTAGACAGCTTATTTTCTTTAAAAAATACAAAACAGTTTATTATAATTGGAATAAATTCAAATGAAAGAGAAATACCAAATTCGCAGTTACAATATAGAAATTACGAATATGTGGAAAGCAATAGCAAAGCAAAAGATGCTGAATTAGGAATGAGATTTAAAAAACATCTTGATTTTTTTGTAAATGAAGTTGGGCAAAATGTTCAAAACCAACTTCAATTCAAGATAAAAAATAAGTATTTTTATGGAACTTCAAACGGTGCTGGTTTTGGAGTTAGTTTGTCCAAATATTATCCAAAAATGTTTAAAAAATATATTCTTTATTCGGTTGCAGGCGCAAATTATATTAATCTCAATTGGAATCCTAAATATTATCCTTTATTTATTATTCGTTATGGAGATAAAGAATTTCTCCCTTTAATTGAAAATAACTTAAACTTGTCTCAATATTTAAATGAACATCATTATAAACACATATTTTCCAGTTATGAAGGAAATCATAAAAAAGAAGATTGGCTAAATCAATTTGTAAGTGACATAAAACTGTTAAAATAATACTTCCGTTAGCATAGATCTTGCAAAATGCGGGGTTTTGTGATAGCTGAAAACTTAGTCAAAATAATCAGAAAATTGCTTTTCGTCTTTTTTCAATATTTTAAAAAATCAAAACAATAAACCTAAAAATCCCTTTCAAAAACTGAAAGGGATTATTTATATAAAAACCGCAAAAACGGTAATATTCATTAATAATTTAAATATTCAAAGCTTTCTGATAAGCATTTTCCAAACCATCAAGATTTTTTCCTCCGGCTGTTGCAAAGCCCGGGTTTCCACCGCCGCCGCCTTGGATTTCTTTTGCCAAATCTTTAATGATGGTTCCGGCTTGATAATTTGAAGCCAAATCATCAGAAACGCCAACGGTAATCATTGGTTTTCCGTCGGCATCAGAAAGAATTACCGTCACCGAAGTTGGGATTTCTTTCTTCAACTGGAAGACCAAATCTTTTACAGAACCTGCATCAAGAGACGTTTTCTTTACCAAAAGCTGTTTGTCGCCTTTGTGCTCGTAAGAGTTTTTCCAGTCTCCGATTTCGCCTTTTGCTTTTTCTTTTTTCAAAGCGTCAACTTCAGACTTCAACGCTGCATTTTCTTCGATTAATTTCTCGATAGAACGTACAACATCTTTAGATTTCAGCAATTGAGAAAGCTCGGTAATTTGCTTTTCCAGACCTTTGAAATATTCCTCAGACTTATCTCCCGAAATCGCTTCAATCCTTCTGATTCCCGCAGCTGCAGAACTTTCAGAATTAATTTTGAAATGACCGATTTCGCTAGTGCTTTTCACGTGAGTTCCACCGCAAAGCTCTTTCGAACTTCCAAACTGAATCATTCTAACACTGTCGCCATATTTTTCACCGAATAAAGCCATCGCACCTTTGTCAATCGCTTCCTGAATCGGGATATTTCTGAATTCCTGAAGAGCAATATTTTCTTTGATTTTAGCATTGACTTTTTCTTCGATCAAAGCCAATTCTTCGTCTGTCATTTTATTGAAATGCGAGAAATCGAAACGCAAATAATCCGGACCAACGTAAGAACCTTTTTGCTCAACGTGAGTTCCTAAAACTTCTCTCAAAGCCTCGTGTAACAAGTGTGTTGCTGAGTGGTTTGCTTTAGAATTTTTTCTTTCGTTGGCATTCACTTTAGCATAAAAAACAGCACCTGCATCTTTCGGAAGTCCGTTGATTAAAGAAATGATTAATCCGTTTTCCTTTTTAGTTTCAAGAACTTCGAAACTTTCAACCGCATTTTCAAGAACGCCTTTATCTCCGATTTGCCCACCACCTTCAGGATAGAAAGGGGAGTTACTCAATACAACCTGATAAAATTCTCCGTCTTTATTTTCTACTTTTCTGTATCTTGTAATGTAGGTTTCAGTTTCAATTTGGTCATAACCCACGAAGTTTTCTTCTCTTTCTTCCAAAGTTACCCAGTCGTAAACTTTCTGAGCTGAGTCTGCTTTTGAACGTTGTTTTTGTTCGCTTAGCGCTAATTTAAAACCTTCTTCATCAATCGTTAATCCTTTTTCCTCAGCAATAATTCTTGTTAAATCATCCGGGAAACCATAAGTATCGTATAATTCGAAAACTTCCTGAGTTGGCAACACTTTTTTACCTTCAGAAATCGTTTGTTGAATCAGTTTTTCAACTCTGATTAATCCTGTTTCAATGGTTCTTAAGAAAGATTCTTCCTCACTTTTAATTACTTCAGAAACCAATTTTCCTTGTTTCTCCAGCTCAGGGAAGAATGCTCCCATTTGTTCCTGAAGAACAGCAACCAGTTTGTAAAGGAAAGCTTCTTTCATATCCAGGAATCGGTAAGAATAAGAAATTCCTCTTCTTAAAATTCTTCGGATAACGTAACCAGCTCCTCCGTTTGATGGCAATTGCCCGTCTGCAATGGCAAACGAAACCGCTCTGATGTGGTCTACCACAACACGGATGGCAATATCTTTTTCGTCTTCTAAAATTCCTGTATATTTTTTGCCTGAAAGTTCTTCAACTTTAGCAATCAAAGGCGTGAAAACATCGGTGTCATAATTAGAAGATTTCCCTTGAAGCGCCATACAAAGACGCTCGAAGCCCATTCCCGTATCTACGTGTTGAGCAGGTAATTTTTCCAGAGAACCGTCAGCTTTTCTGTTGAATTCCATAAAAACGAGATTCCAGACTTCCACCACTTGAGGGTCGTCTTGATTTACTCGAGTAATTCCGGGTATTTTAGCTTTTTCTTCTGCACTTCTCAGGTCAACGTGAATTTCCGAACAAGGTCCACAAGGTCCGCTTGCACCCATTTCCCAAAAATTATCATTTTTGTTTCCGTTGATAATTCGGTCTTCAGAAATAAATTCTTTCCAGTAATTATATGCTTCGTTATCTCTTCCCAGATTTTCTTTTTCGTCACCTTCAAAAATCGTTACATAAAGATTCTCTTTTGGAATTCCGTAAACTTCAGTCAACAATTCCCAGGCAAAAGCAATAGCATCTTTTTTGAAATAATCACCAAAAGACCAGTTCCCCAACATTTCAAACATCGTGTGGTGATAAGTATCTCTACCTACATCATCCAAATCATTATGCTTCCCGGAAACTCTCAAACACTTTTGGGTGTCGGCAATTCTTGGTGCAGTCGGCGTTTTGTAGCCTAAGAAAAAATCTTTGAACTGCGTCATTCCAGAGTTGGAAAACATTAAAGTAGGGTCATCTTTCAGCACGATCGGTGCAGAAGGAACGATAAGGTGGTCTTTGCTTTTAAAATAATCTAAAAATTTCTGACGAATCTCTTGTGATGTCATAATTATATATTGCTTTGCTTTTTACAAATTTTTGATAAAATGCAAATTTAATGTTTTTAAAGCAATAGAAAAATATAGTTTTGTGTTTTAATCTATTTGTAAAATATTATTTGAGTTTGTCATTTCGACAAAGGAGAAATCTATTATTCTCAATCTTGTAAACTTCCATCATCCAGCTTCTGACTTCCTTTCTTTTTAGTAGCTATTTCCCGCTTTCACTACTCGCTTTTTTGAGGGTTTCAGCATCTGCATTCCCACCGCTAAAACTCTCAAAAAGAGCTCAAACAGGTCGTTCAATCGGGGCTATTAACAACGCTTTGTCATAAACAAAACCTAACGGGTTTTTGAAACCCGTTAGGTTTGCGGGCATTTTCAAAACAATAATAACTTGAAAAAGATTTGCAAATATTAATAGGAACGGGCTTTAGCCCGTTAAAAAAAGAATAATCAAATTGGCTTTAGCCAAAACTTATTATCAATTTCGGCTAAAGCCAATTTGCTGGCATTTTTCGTCATCGGGCTAAAGCCCGATGCTATTGAAAAACACACAATGTTCTAATTTTTAAATAGCTGCAATTCATAACAATCAAATTTAGGCTTCCAAATTTTTTAAAAAACATTTAATTAAAACTAATACGTTTATATAATTCAACCAAAAACTTTGCACTTCTGCGTTTAACTTATTACCTTCGTTAGTATCTGAAAAGATACTGTTGTGCATTTTGAATATAAATCTCAAGTGTTTGATTAGGAAAAGACATCCTGGTTTTGTTTTTCTTACTTAAATGAAATGGCTTTGTTTTTCTTATTAAACTAATTTTTATTTCAAAAAACTTTGTTTTTCCTTGCGATATTAAGCGCAAAGTAATACAAAGAATTATCTATAATATGTTGGAATTTAAGTTAGACAAAGGCGTTTCACTTACTTTTTGAAAAACAAAGAATTTAAAATGTACGACGGGTAAGATACAATCAAAAAAATGACGAAAAACGAAGCTTTAAAAAACTGGATAGAACAGTATTCTGAATCTTTGCTGAGAAGAGCAATTTTTCTGCTTTCGGATACCATTGAAGCGGAAGACATTGTTCAGGAAGTTTTCATTGCTGCTTTTTCGTCGTACGATTCTTTTGAAGGAAAAAGCACGCCTAAAACTTGGCTCAATACAATTCTCAACAATAAAGTCGCTGATTTTTACCGTAAAAAATACAAATCGGAACCACAGATTAGACTTGACCATTTCTTTGACGAAACAGGCTCCTGGAAAAATGATACAGTTTTAAATGATTGGAATGTTTCTAACCCGGAAGCTGAACTTCTGGACAATCAGGACTTTAATAAAAGTTTAGAAGATTGCATCGAAGATTTGCCTTCCCGATGGAAGATTCCGATGAAATTGTATTATCTCGAAGAAAAAAAAGCACCCGAAGTGAGTCAGGAATTGGATATCTCTACGACTAATCTTTGGAAGATTTTACAACGAACCAGAATGCAGCTGAGAGAATGCCTGGAAATTAACTGGTTTTCAAAATCATAAGGAATAAAAAATGTTTAGAAAAATAATACATATTTTCTTTTTACCATGCAGTACAGCAACTTTACTGATGGAAAAACGTAATGCAAAAAATATTTCGCCAAAAGAAAACTGGCAGCTTTCGATGCATGTGATGATTTGCAAATGGTGTAAAGCGTATGAAGAAAAACTGAAAATTTTAGATTCTATTTTAAAAAAGAAATGGTTCGGGGAAGAAAAAACCGATTTGAATGATATAGATATTCAGGAATTTAAAGATAAAATTTTTAGAAAGTTAGATTTTTAAGAATAAAGATTGTCAGGATTTTGTAATTGTTGCGACTATAGTTTTGAAAATAATAAATATTAATTCAAAAAATCTAAGAACAATGCAACAGACATCACAACACAAAGGTTTGCCAACGTACAAAATCGGTTATTATATTTCGCTTTTTGGGGCAGCAATTATTTTACTTTGGATTGGGGCTTTCAAATTTACACCTACCGAAGCAGCAGCAATAAAACCTTTGGTAGAAAACCATTTTCTCACGTTTTTCGTATATGATATTATGAGCGCCCAAGCGGTTTCTAACATAATCGGAATGATAGAAATTATCATTGCCTTGTTGTTAATCGTTAGCGTGAAATTTGCATCTCTTAAAAAGTTTGCAGGTATCGGAATGGTGATTACTTTTTTGGTGACATTAAGTTATCTTTTTACAACACCTAATGTTTGGCATATTGTTGATGGCGTTCCGGTTACAGATTTTTTTATTCTTAAAGATTTGATGCTTTTAGGATTTGGTTTAATGCTTTTAAATGGAAAAAATGAACACACATAATAAAACAAAAATGAAAAATATATTCACATTTCTTGGAATGGTTCTGGGAATTGCAGTCTTCGCGACAAGCTGCGGAGACGCAAAACAACAATCTTCATCAATTAAAAAAGAGAATGAGACCACTATGAATGCTAAAAATGTAAAAGAAGTTTATTTTGCAGGCGGTTGCTTTTGGGGAACTGAGCATTTTTTTCAACAAATCAGAGGAGTTGTAGGAACTGAAGTTGGATATGCCAACGGAAATAAGAAAAATCCTACTTATGAGGAAGTTATAAGTCATACTACAGGTTTTGCCGAAACCGTGAAAGTAAAATACGACCCGGAACAGGTTGACCTTAAACTTCTGATTGATTTATACTTTAAGACGATAGACCCTACAAGTCTTAACAAGCAGGGAAATGACAGAGGTGACCAATACAGAACGGGAATTTATTCTACCGACAAAGAAACAGAAGCGATTATTAAAGAAGAGGTTAATAAATTAGCGAAAAATTACAGCAAACCTGTTTTGGTAGAAACGATTCCTTTGAAGAACTTTTATGCTGCCGAGAGTTATCATCAGGATTATCTGGATAAAAATCCGGGAGGTTATTGTCACATCGAACCGGGATTATTTGAAATGGCAAGAAATGCAAATCCACCAAAAAAAGAAACAAAAGAAATGAAATATCAAAAACAAGATAAAGAAACTTTAAAGAAAAAACTGACCGCAGAACAATATGCAGTTACACAGGAAAATGCTACAGAAAGACCTCACACTAATGAATATGACAAAGAATTTCGTGAAGGAATTTATGTAGATATTACAACAGGCGAACCGTTATTTATCTCAACCGATAAATTTGAATCTGGTTGTGGATGGCCAAGTTTTTCGAAACCAATTTCTAAAAATGTTATCGACGAGAAAACCGATAATTCATTCGGAATGGCAAGAACCGAGGTGAGAAGTAAAACCGGAGACGCACATTTGGGACACGTTTTTGATGACGGCCCGAAAGATAAAGGCGGTTTGAGATATTGTATCAATTCTGCATCATTGAAGTTTATTCCGAAAGCAGAAATGAAAGCAAAAGGATATGGAGATTATCTATCTCTTCTTAATAAAAAGTAAATGAAAATAAGATTTTCGAATCTTGAAACGTAACAGGTTTTTATCTGTTACGTTTTTTTGAAAAAGTTTTTAATTGAAAAATTTAAATTGCTCCGTAGGAGAGTACTGGTCATAGAATTTTAAGGTATTAATTAAGAAAAGCTCCGTAGGAGCGATCTGTAAATAAATATAATTATCAGGTCGCTCCTACGGAGCTTTTAAGATTTCTGATATTCTAAATCTATTAACACATAATCCTTACAGGATTTATAATTTATAAAGAATTTAAATCAATTTATGGTAAGATTTTAGATAGCAAGCAAAAAATAAAATTTTAAATATTCTTTATTACACCCCAAAAGACAAATTTTGTTTTCCATCGAAAATAATGACAAAATTTTAGCCGCGATAGAAACGGTTACCCCGCAACAAGGTGTGGGAAAGCTCGAGGGTTTTGGTGTGGGAGAGTTGGTAGAGTGAGGAGTATGAGTGGATAGCGGGAAATAGCTTCTAAAAATAAAAATATAATTCGACGAAATCAAATAATAAAAAATCCGCATCATAACAATGCGGATTTCTGCTAATAATATTAAAATAAACGTGTTATTTTCTTGATGAATTTACTTTAGGGTAAACTTTACTTTTGTTTTGATTGCATCAGAAGAATTACCAATCTGTGCTTCAAAATCTCCTGGTTCTGCAACCCAGTCGTGCTTTTGAGCATCGAAATAACTTAAAGCAGTTTTATCAATCGTGAAGGTTACTTCTTTCTGTTCGCCTGGATTTAAAAATACTTTTTCAAAACCTTTTAATTCTTTTGCAGGGCGTTCAACTGATGATTTTACATCGGTAATGTATAACTGAGCTACTTCTGCACCAGCTTTTTTACCAGTATTTTTCACAGTTACCGTAAAGGTAATTTTATCATCCTGATTCATGCTCGTTTTGTCAGCTTTCGCTTTTCCAAATTCAAAAGTGGTGTAGCTTAAACCATGACCAAAGCTGAATAAAGGCTTGATTTTTTTGGTGTCGTGCCAACGATAACCTACGAATATTCCTTCGTTGTATGTAATGTTAATCGGGTTCTTCTGATCTTTACCTTTTCCGGCAGCTAATTCTTCTTTGTTTCCAGGATATTCTCCCATTGTGTGAGCTGAATTGTCTTCCAGTTTTACGGGGAATGTAAACGGTAATTTTCCTGAAGGATTGGCATCACCTGCCAAAATAGAAGCGATAGAATTTCCTGCTTCAGACCCCAAATACCAACCTTGAACTACAGAAGGTACGTCTTTAATCCAAGGCATTGCTACTGCATTTCCTGTAATCAAAACAACGGTAAAGTTCTTGTTAGCTTTTGCTAAAGCTGAGATCACATTATCTTGGTTGTATGGAAGTCCGTAACTTTTTCTGTCGTTTCCTTCGCTATCCTGAAAATCGGCTTTGTTTAATCCACCTACGAAAATAACGTAATCAGATTTTTTTGCCAATTCAACAGCTTCGTTCAGTAATTCTTCCGGAGAACGGGTATCTTTCAAATCCTGACCAGATTTTACACCGTTGTACTCGCCACCAATATCTCCTACATAACCTCTTGCATACTGTATATCTGAATTTTTACCGAATTTAGCTTTAATTCCGTCTAAAGGTAAGGTTTCGTATTTTACTTTTAATGAAGAAGAACCTCCACCTACAGTCATTACTTTGATCGCATTCTCACCAATTACCGCAATTTTCTTTGCTTTATTGATATCGATTGGAAGTACGTTATTTTGGTTTTTCAACAAAACAATTCCTTCTTCACCAATTTCTTTTGCTACCGCTTTATGTTCTTCAGAAGCGATGTTTCCAAAAGGTTTTTTGGTGTTCATCGTAGTTTTATACGCTAAACGTAAAAGTCTCGTCACTTTATCGTCAAGCTCTGCAGTTCCTACTTTCCCTGATTTAATAAGATCTAAATATGGTTTTGCTAAATAATAGTTGTCGTATGCATTTCTTGTTCCTGCAGAAAGACCATTGGTCCAGCTTCCGAATTCTACATCCAATCCGTTATGAATGGCTTGTTCGGTATTATTTACTGCGCCCCAATCTGAAACCACAACCCCTTTGTATTTCCATTCTCCTTTAAGAATATCATTTAAAAGATATTGGTTTTGGCTTGCGTATTGACCTTTATACATGTCATAAGCCCCCATAATCGTCCACGAATCTCCTTCGGTTACGGCTGCTTTGAAAGGCGGAAGGTAAATTTCATATAAAGTTCTGTCATCAACAATAACGTTGCTTGTATGACGGAACATTTCCTGATTGTTTAATGCGAAATGCTTTACAGAAGTTGCCACACCATTAGATTGTACTCCCTGAATATAAGGAACGACCATTTTAGAAGTTAAATACGGATCTTCACCCATGTATTCAAAGTTTCTTCCGTTGAGAGGAGTTCTATAAATATTTACTCCAGGTCCTAAAAGAATGTCTTTTTTTCTGTATCTTGCTTCTTCGCCCAATGCTTTACCATATTTCCAAGACATTTTCTTGTTCCATGTTGCTGATAAAGCGGTTAAAGCAGGGTAGGCGATAATGGAGTCATTTGTCCATCCGGCCTGATCCCATTCGTCCCACATTACTTCGGGGCGAACTCCGTGTGGACCGTCGGTTGTCCAAAATTCAGGAATTCCCAATCTTGGAACACCAGGAGAACTGAATTTTGATTGTGCGTGAAGCATTGCTATCTTTTCTTCCAGAGTCATTCTGGAAAGTGCGTCCTGAATTCGCTGTTCAACAGGTTTAGATTCGTCTAAATAAACAGGAGTTGTATTGTTTTGAGCCATTGCAGAGGCAGATATTAACGTAAACAAACTTAGAAGTACAGTTTTCTTCAACATAAAAAACTTTTTATTGATTGTTTACAAAAATAGGTAAAATATTTATTATCTCAAATTGAGAAAATGTGTTTTTTGAGAAATGATTAAATTTAACTAATAGTTTATAAAATTCGGTGGCTTTGAAAGCTTATTACTTGCTTTAACTTTGAACCATTAAAAATATTAAGTTGTTAAGACTGATTAAGAAACATTAAAGATGTTTTTAGAAAGCACAATTTCTGTAATTTATTTATGTATATTCGTTTTTACTAATAATTCATAATTTAACGCAAAGGCATACAAAGAATTTTTAAAATTTGACCGTTTTAAACTTATACAAAGGTGTAAACTTAGCAAAGAAATACAAAAAGTAATAAAATAAGAGAAATTGCGGACAAGCATTAATTTATTTTACACAAT
>NZ_JAPDKN010000005.1 GCF_026163565.1 Chryseobacterium sp. YIM B08800 | reverse complement strand
TCTTACATTTCCAAGATGATCCGTATAATTATAAAAATACCTGTTTCTTAAAGCATCAAAATAACCTTCTGAAGTTGGGATGATTCTTAATCTCATTTCATCATTCATCATGCTTCCTGATTCATCTTCCCATGCATTAGTAAACTTATACTGAAAGCCATCGAGGTAATCTGTTTCCAAACCATTAAAGAGCTTCTTTACTTTTATTCCGTCTGCACGGTAAACGTAATCTGTAACCTGAGCATTCTGAGTAATCTTCTTGGGTAAATTTAAAGTTATTTATTGGGAATATGGATAAGTTTTAACAAAGCTAAAGTTTATCCATTTTAAAGATTCTAAACCATTTGTATTAGTTTCTAATAATTTTTCACTAATTATAAATTTTTCATTTAAAAAGTAAACTTTACCTTGATAATTTATTTTTTCACCTTCTCTTTGGCTAATATTACATGAAAATAAATCTGCAGAAATAGGAGTAATAAAGACTTTAAATTTGATTGGTTTTTTATTTCTTCCTATTATCCATTGCTTTTCAAGATTTAAAACTTGTTTTCTGTTTTTATAAATTTTTTCTAAAAGATTATCTAATGAAGATATACTTTGATCTTCATTAAAGACAGATATTCCATTATATTTAGAGCAATCATCTACATTTTCTTTATTTATGTCCCAAAAATAAAGAGGAGCTGGTTTGGAATCTTTTTCAGATAAATCGATAATCCAAAAATATAAAGGATGCTCGTTAGGATAATTTTTATCAATTTTATCTATAGTAATTACAAAATAATTTTTTTGACCATAGCATAAAAATGTAAGTAAAAGCAATAAGATTTTAAATATTTTTTTCATTTTGCTGGATAAGATTCTTTAATAATTGTATCTATATTTTGTGTACTCAAACCATTGGGAGGATAATCCATTAAATCTCCAGATCTACTTCCTCCTTCTGGATGACTTAATCCGAAATTATGACCTAATTCATGAGAGAAATTCCCAATAGATGCATCTCGACTGTAAACTTCATAAATCATTGGTCCTAGAACTTGCGCACTGCCTGTAGCGGATGTTTTAGCAGTTGTCCAAATTGAAGCTGAGGCACGTACAGGTTTTCCTCCTTCTACTAAAGAAGATTCTATTCCATTTCTCCACGCAATAGTTGTTAATTTCGTACCATCTATCATACCTTTTTTAGCACTTGTATCATTGACTTCCATTCCTGATATGTTAATTTTAAAGGTAACATTTTCACCATCACTATTTTTATGATTTCCTGAATAGAAATTATCAGTGTCCTCTCTGGCAAAATTAATTCTAGCTTCGTTTTCAGATCTAATTCTTTCATTTTTTCTAACTATTTTGTCTCTTGCTTTGGTTTCTTTTTTAGATGCTGATGCAGATAAAATAGGAACATCCTGACTCTTTTGGGTTAAAACAACTAAATTTTTTTCTATAACATGAGATTTTTTACCATTTTGGTCAATCTGAGTATGATGTATTCCTTCAAGTCCTTCTAATTCTCTAAATGTAATAACTTTATTTTCGGCAAAGTTATAATGAGATTGAAAGCTATACTTTTCAGAAAGAGGATCTATATTAAAGAACCTTCCTACATCAGGCATGTAATTTCTCCACTTAAACGAGTAAAAGCCTGTCTCCTGTAATTCTTGTCCTTGGTACTTGTACTGATAAGCATTATCAAAACTATGAGTCTGTGCATTATGCATCAAACCAAAAGGATAATAATTCGTTACACCTTCAGCCTCACCTGTGATGATGTAATTATTACAAACCTGTCCATCGGGAGTATCATAACAATTGTTCACCACAATATCTCCTGTAACTTCACCATTTCCGTCTGCATCGCTGTAGCTTAATCTTACATTTCCAAGATGATCCGTATAATTATAAAAATACCTGTTTCTTAAAGCATCAAAATAACCTTCTGAAGTTGGGATGATTCTTAATCTCATTTCATCATTTATCATGCTTCCTGATTCATCTTCCCATGCATTAGTAAACTTATACTGAAAGCCATCGAGGTAATCTGTTTCCAAACCATTAAAGAGCTTCTTTACTTTTACTCCGTCTGCACGGTAAACGTAATCTGTAACCTGAGCATTCTGGGTAATCTTCTTGGGTAAATTTAGATAATTATATTGAATGGAAGAAATGTTTTTGTCCTGAAATGCAGTCATGTTTCCGTTCTCGTCATATCCTATATTGGTTGGGTTGGCTTTGTAAGGAAATCCCTGTGCAATGGTAACAGCGTCGGTTACTTTCTGCAGTCGGTTACTTGCATTGCCATTTTCATACTGATAGGTCAGATTATCGATCATTAAAGAAGTTGCTCCTATTCTCTGGGCAGTTCTTACCATGGTTTTAATGTTACCGTTCAGGTCATAGGTTGCTTTTTCGTAATATTCTCTCAATGAAGGGTTGGTAGAATTTTGGTAAAATCCTGCTGATAATCTGTTTAATTTATCATAAACATAACCGTATCTTTTCAGAGATTCATTGGGAGAAGCTCCCGTTTTCCAGTCTATTTCCGCAATGTTTCCGTTGAACTTCGGAACCACCTGCAACGGTGCTTCTGATGCATCAGGATTTGTAAGACCTTCCACCTGGTTGTATTTTATTTTATATCCAAAAAGGTCGCCCCCTAAGTCATTGGGATCATTGATGTGCGTCATCCATCCTCTGATGTTGTATTGGTAATCTATCGTCTGAAGACCGCTTCCTAAAACTGTTCCGCCCACTTTTTTAGTTTTCAGCTGAGAGAGTTCGTTGTATTCATTCTGAGCTAAAATTTCTTCGGCATTGTTGTCGATTTTATGCTTGTGGGTTTTGAGTCTGTTCTGATGGTCGTAAGTAAATGTTTCTGTAATCACTTTTTCGGGATCACTGCTCAGCCTTTTATGTTTTGTAATTACCTGTAAAGGCGTTCCCGAGAAATCGAGCAGAGATTCTGTTTGGGTGTATCCTCCAAGATGATTCACAGAATGAGAGGCGATAGCTCTTCCTTTTTGGTCGTACCAAGTGTAATTTTTCGTCCAGCTATCGTCTTCAATGTTTTTTACAAAAGAGGCTACAGGTAAACTTTTGGTATTGATGTTTTGGTTTGAATTGTCTGTAATGGCGGTATTTCCCGGAAGAGTGGGTGTAAAACCCGGTGTTCCGTTTGGATAAGTGTCGTAATAATTGACAGATAACACAGTTTCCATATATGGGAAATACGCATTAGAGTATTCTATTAACTGTCCGTTTTTGGTAAAACCGCCTGAGTTTCTTGCTTCTGTGATCACAAGATTACCAACCATATTCTGCATAGCTGCTCTATCTGTAGTTCCTGCAACAATTCCTGTAAGAATAGTTCTTCCGAATTGATCGTATTTAGAAAAAAGCCATTTCCCGGATGGTCGCATTACGGCATCCTGAGTGAATATTAATCGGTCTGCTTTATCATAGACCATATATTCCCAACCTTTCCCCGGCAGCTTTTTTTCCACCAAACGGTTTCTGCTGTCATATTTGTACTGATAGCAAAGGTTATTAAGGGTATTGCTGTCTACGGAATTGGCTGTCACTGCCAAAGGAGCAATCACGTAAGCAAGCTGTTCATAGTTATTGTATACATAATAAGTGTCAACTTTAGTGTTCTCATCAAGCATTTTTCTTACGAGTACGATTTGTCCCTTACCGTTTTTAAATTCAATGGTTTTATTGCCGTCTTCATCGGTTACCGTATTTTTATAAAGCTGACCGCTTGTGTACGAAGTCGATGAGATTGAAACAGAAGATTGAAATGTAGAATAATTGAAGGCAGCAACATATTTTTTTACCTCGCCATCTGCATTGGTGTTGTACTGCAATTTCACGGGTTTGTCTGTCCATGCATTTCCTACCTGTTTCTGCTCGAGTATTCTGTCTAATGGGGAAGGCTCAAAAATTTTTTCGGCATAGATTTTCTCTGCTCCGTAAATATTGGGCATAACAGCATTGGCTAAGGGGTTAGATACAATAGCACCGTTGGTAGTTGCTCCCTGTGGAACGGGAAGATAATCCAAGGGCTGTCTTCCGTATTGGTCATAAACAAAGTGAGAAACGACATCTCTTTCTAAAGGTGATGCTTTAATATTGACTATCTGTTTTGTTCTTCCTAAGCCATCAAGATACTGTACAGTTTCTGAAGTTTTAGGATTTGATTGTGTAGGATCTGTGATATATGTTTTGGTGTAAACGTAATTCTCTGTACTGGTAAGCTGGGCTTGAGAAAAGCCTGCAATGAAGATTGCGCCTATCGGAATGAATATTTTTTTCATGATTCTTAGTGTTTGTAGTTGTATTTGAATTCTTTAAGCAGTTTTCCGTTTACATCCTTTATTTCGATCAATCTGTTGGCATTGTCATATTTGTAAACTTCCCTGATTCCTGAAGGGGGTGTAATGGTGGTTACCCCAATCAGAGGATCATACGTGTAAGTAGAAACCTGTGCATTTTGGAATGCCGAATTCTTACGGAAAACATCTAAAAGATCAATCAATGCTCCTTCGTTCGCAGGATTGGCTGCGTCTGAAGCTGAAGCTGTGATGATACCCGAAGCTAATGCAGAGGCTGTAGAATAGGGTACACCTGTAATTTTTGCAATCGGCTGTGTAGCGTTATAACCCCAGATTATTGAAGTTACAATACCGTCTTTTGTCGTATACTGTTGCAGATTACCTTTAGAATCATACAGATCATAGGTAACTTCTGTTGAAGCAATATTTTGAAAATCAAATAACTTAACTGAAGTGGGGTATTTGTGAGAAGCATTATCATAAAGATTTTCGGTTTTAGAAACTGTTTCTCCCGGATCAGATGTATTTTTCTTCGTTATAATTGTGGTCTCTAATGGCATAGCTATCATATTGGCATTGATGAGTTTTGTATTTCCTTTCTCATGGGCATACTGATAGCTTGTTTCCTGTATAGTTCCGTCAGAAAATTCTGTTTTCTTTTTGGTAGGATAATCTCTGCTGTTATATTCGAAATTTGTTATTTCTTTTGCAGGCTGCTGATTGTCGAAATATTGTATAGATTCCTGTTTCACAAGATTCATTTTACCTACAATCTCTTTTTTCATAAATTGGTTGATAAAATTATAAGAATCTTTGGTCAGGGCAAGGCAATAGAGACGATAAGGATGATTCATCATAACTTGACCATCTACAACGATATTATTGTTATCATGGGCAAACTCATATTCTTCATAGTTTTTAAATACCGATCCGTAATAGAATTCATCAAAGGTAGACGTTGCATTAAACTTCAAACCAATACCCAATGGAACGGTTTGTGTAAGCTGCTCCGAATACTCAAATTTTTCTTCTGCTAAGGGAGCTGAGCTTCCTTCGGCGTACACTTTTTTATTCAGTATATTCCCTCTTCTGAAATCATAATTGTCTGCAGGAAGAAAAGTAGGACGGAAGGTTGGGAGTTCAGTATTGGGATAGTCTATAGGTGAAGTAAATTTATATACTGTTTTACCTTTTCCTATTTCTTTTTGTACCACATATTGGTAACCTACATCACCTCCCTTTGTTTTCTGTACGGCAAGAAAATTATTTTTGGATTGAGTTGAATTGATATAGCTACCACTATAACTTGATTGATAACTTCCGTCAGTATAAATAAATTTATAATTATAAGGGTCTTCATACTGATACATAGGTTTGGGGAATACCAATGCACCACTGCTTTTTTTATCGCTCTCCAGACTGTTATAGCTATAATCAGTCATTTTAACAGGAAGAATAATGTTTCCGCCGGTTGCATCATAATATTTTATTCTTTTAATCCTGATTCCACCTCCGGGTAGAAAACGATAGTCGTTAAGGTTTTTTATTTTATAGAACGAATTTACCCAAACATTGAATACTCCGGCGTTGCTTCCCATATAATTATCGAGCTTTAAATAATATTCACCGGCAGGAAGTACATTTGTTTCTAGCCCGGTACTGTAGGCATTGGCATCATTATTTAGTCCGGGGCCGGTTCCGGCAACGGTAACATAATTACTGCCTTTCTTAGTAGTGTAAGATACCATGAATAGTTACTCTGGTATAAAGCATCAAAATTAAAACTAAGGGAAGCTTTTACGGGATTGCTAATTGTAAAAGCTAATTTGTATCCTGAATTAAAATTGGTGAAATTTACATTGCTCGAAACAGGATCCCAATTCAATTCATTATCATCATAATTAGAAACTTCCACTGTTTCGGGTGAAAAAATTTCAGAATTTGGATGGTAGCTGTAAGAGTTAGATTCGTAGCTAAATTCAATTTTTCCTTTTGTAGGAAGTGTGATAGAACTTAGCTGTCCTGCACTTACACAATCATCCCTGTAAGAATAGTTAGAATCTTTACATTTTAAGTATTTCCACTCATCTTCCACCATTCCTGAGTAATACATATTATAGTTAAGAGTATATTCGGAAATAAACTGGTTATTTTTGTCATACTTTTTTACACTTTGTAAGGTAAGCCTGTCGCGATTCGTATAATTATGATCAAAAACATTACTTTCAATTAAATGATTGGAAGCATCAAACATTTTTATTTTTTGTAATCTTGGTAAATTACCAAGTAGAGAACCGTCATAGTTGGTATCCTGTCTTCCGTATTCGTATTCGAAAATAAGCTTTCCGCGATCTTTAATTTCTATTTCCTGTAGTTGCCTTGTTTCAGTAGTTATCGTACTGTTTATGATCTCTCTTTTCTTGGGAAGAGAAGTATTGGCAAATGATTTTATACCCCATGGGAAATCAAGAGCCCCCGAATAGTTTCGGTTAATCTCAGATACATTATTGATGCTTATTTCTTTTTTAGGGTAATAATTAAATTTTACAAATTCGGTATTTGAAGGGTCTTTTATTTTACTTAAATGATAACTGCTTGTGTATTGATTATTACTTGAATAATTAATATTATCTCCCTCAAAAATATTCGCAGAATATGAAAAAACACTCGTATTAGACAGTTCTTTTACATCAAAGGTGAAAATATTTCCATATTCGTCTGTGATGTCAAATGAGTTAATTGTATTGGTATTACTGGAATCCGTATTACAGACAATTTTTAGATTAGTGCGGTCTAGCTTTACCACTTCCAATACATTATTGCTGTTTTTCTTAACAATAAATCGCCCTGTATAGTTCATGAAGTTATATTGATACAAATCATAGCTTGTATCAAACCTATTGTGAAAATTTGCTTCATACAATAGCTTTCTGTAGTTATGGTTATCATATAACAGAGGATTACCGGATTCAAGAACTTCAATAAATTTTTTTGTGTGATTTCTGTTTATTGCAGGTAAATTAGCCGTTGTTTCATCCAGGTAGATTCCAAATTTATGTACTGCAGGATTACTTCCTGCCCCTGTTGATACTACAGTTTCTATATCGTCAGGAAGGTCTACAACAGTTCTAGAAATGGTTCCTCCTGCAAAAAGATTCCAGCCGATACCTGCTTCACCCGCTCTGTCTTCTGGTTTGAGACTTAGCGAATGATACTTTAAACTCAAATTCATATTAACATTGCTGAGTCCTGTAGGCATTGCAGCAATCGGAATCGAAATATCCGGAACTCCCGTGTAATGACTTACCGGAACTTCTTCAAACTTCATCAGGTTATTAACTGATGGAGCAGGTGGAATGATATTGGGTGCATAGTTTTTTGAATCCTGTGCTTTATAATTGGTTATAATTAATAAAGGAAAGATTGTAGTTAGAATTATTTTTCTCATTTGTTTTTATTTTTTAATCAATTTAGCATTCGCAGTTTTCTCATTATCCGTTTTCACTACAATCAGATAAGCGCCCTGAATAAGATTCTGCGTATTAATCTTAGTTACTTTATTCTTTGTTTTCAGACTTTGAAGCTGTCTTCCACCCATATCATAAAGTGTAATATCGGCTTCAGACTTCCCGTCACCCAGCTTCCAGCTTCCATCCTCAAACCCAATCTCAACATAAAAGTAATCAGACACCGGATTAGGATAAATCTTAATATTTTGTTTCTCGATTAACTGATCAATCTGAGAATCTCCCAATTTTACAATCTTCCAGTTCTCTTTTCCTAATTCTTCAGCGCTTGTCCCTGCCAAAACAATCGAACCATCCTTATTCATTTTCAGGTCAGAAAGCCGTTCCTCTTTCTTTCTCGATTCTCCTTTTACATGCTTTCTCCATTGTTCGTTTCCTTCATTATCGATATACATCATCCAAAATGTTTCATCATCTGCTTCAATTCTTCCTTCTACCTGAGTGTAACCACCCAACAAAATGCCTTTAGTTGATGGTTGATGGTTGTTGGTTGATGATTTTCCGGTGATTGTATTCATACTCATTAAAATATCCCGGTTTTTAAAATTGTAAGATTTCTGCCATTGTTCTTCTCCTTTCGTGTTTAAGGAGATCAACCAAACATCTGTTCCTTCTTCAATTCCAACCGTTTTATTTCCTGATTTCTCAGATCTCGATTCTCCGCCAATAATATATCCTGAAGAAGTAAAAACCATCGTTCTCAAATGATCATCACCTTTATCTCCGAAATTCTTTTCCCATTCTATTTTATTGTCTTTGCTAAGCTTGATTACCCAGTAATCACCCTCTCCGAAATTGGGGCTGGATTTGGAGTTTCGTGATACGGGATTCGAGTTTTCGTTACCGGAACCCGAACCATGAGACTCGGAACCCGAAACCCGAAACTCAGAACTCCTCGAATAAACTCCAAGCAACGCTCCTCCATCCGGAGTAGGAATCATCTTTTCCACTTCATCTAATCCTCTTCCGCCTAAAACTAATTCTGAAAGTACTTTTCCGTTTTTATCGAGTCTTGTTACCGTTACATCTTTCGAGCCGAATCCGTTGGCTGCATTCTGAACATTTCCTGCGACCATAAATCCGAAATCCGCAGTCTGAATCACCGATCTTGCTTCTTCATCCTGTGAGGTTCCCAAAGTTTTTTGCCAAAGCTCATCTCCAAATTCGTTGATTCTGATCAGCCAGATATCAGATCCTCCTTTAGAAGCATCTTTTTTGTCTAAACCTTTTCCTGAAAAAGAAGTTCCCGCCAGAAGAAATCCTCCTTCTTGGGTTGAAACCGTTGCCGATAAAAAGTCGTGGTTTTGTCCTGAGAAATATTTTTCCCAGACTTCTTCTCCTTGCTGATTCAATTTAACAAGATGAAAATCGTAACCGTTGTTTTGATTTCCTTTACCTTGAGATGGTAAACTTCCGGCACCAAGCTTCCCGCTTCCTGCTTGAATACTGCTACCTGTTACAAGATATTGTTGATCTACTGTTGTGGTGACTTGTGAAAGAAAATCCTGAGTAGAGGATTTAATATCCTTTTGCCATACCACATTCTGAGCAAATGATACAGCGGTTGTGCATACGAAAAATGCACTCGTGTAGAGCTTTTTCATGATTTGCGTTTTTAGTTAATATTTTTTGCTAATTTAACATATTTTAATACATATCACAAATGATTGATATAATTCTCATAAATAGGTCATTTGTGGTGTAAAGCTAAATGAATATTACGACAGAACTTGACGTGTTTTTATATTATCGAAAATTAAGTGAAACCAAAACGCAGTATTATGAAATGAAGAATCTTTTAAAATTTTTCGATTTCACCTAAGAGCTTTTTTGTTTACTTGCAGTCAATGATCAAAATGAAAACACTTTAAAATTAGTTTCTTAAATCCTATTTTATTAATTCTTTAGATAATATAATAAAAAGATGTTTTTTTTTATTATTAACGATAATAATATTTGCATATATTAAAATATTTTCTGCATTTGTTATTATTCTTAAAATAAAAACACAATGACGACAAAACAATCCAACAGGGTAAACATGGCCAAAATCCTTAAGCAGCTTTTTTCAGCAGAACAGACAAAATATGAAGGTAATAACCCTCTTGTCACAAGAATTTCAGAATTTAACTCTATTGTAGATAATCTCGAATCTTTAGCGACTGTTCAAAGTACAGATACCACTGCTAATACAAGTTTAAAAACAGATGCAAGATTATTAATGATTAATCTTACTGTGGCTTACGCCAATTCGGCAGCTGATTATTTTGATGATAAAAATAGCCCGTTGAGCAAACAGCTTACCACCAATAAAACTAAAATTAAAAATATGAGTGGAGTAGAGGCTAAAATTTACTGTAATAAGCTTTATACATTGGTGAATGATAATATAGGGAATCTTAACCCCGATTACGTTACTATTACAGAAGCAGAGCAGTGGCTTACTGCAATTAATAATTTTGATGCAAAAGCGTATGATGCCGGTTTAAGCAAAGACACTACAAAAAATGCGACCAAATTTCTGGAAGAGGAATTCAAAAAACTGAATGCATGCTTGAAAAAACTCGACAGGCTGATGAAAAAGTATGATATTCTGAATCCTTCATTTCACGGCAATTATAAAATTTCCCGTAAAATATCTGATCTTGGAACCCGTCACGATAATGAAATTCCATTACAGGGATAAAAGCTAAAAATGTCTGATTCTTTAATCGGGCATTTTTTATTGAAAGTGAATGCTATGTTTTTTTCAATCGTTGCTTTATTATTCTTCGATAAAAGAATAGTACGCCTGTATTTATTGTATTTTACTAAAGGAGGTATTTTGTACTCTCTAATTAACTGAACTTGGAATAAGAAATTGAAATTCTTTTTTTTTTTAACGCAAAGATTTTAATTATGAGCTTATTATCTTAAGTAAGCAAAGAATAGCGACAAAGTCTCTGATGAAGCCTGAATAAACGTACGCTTCATAAAATCAATTTATTGATTCATCTTTGCTCCATAAAATAAAATTTATAAAAATCAAACTTTGAGTTAAATACAAAAGTTCTATTAATGAGTATTTTACATTCGTTTCACAGACACTTCAATGCGAATCTTTTATTTCTGCGGAATGACAAAGCAGAAAGATGATTTTCCGAAGTAGTAAAATGGCTTTCCGAGGTGGTAAGATAGCATTCCGAAGTGTACAGATGGTTTTCCGTAGTAGTAAGATGGTATTCCGAAGCAGACAGATAGTATTTTTTGCTATCAGGATGATTTTCCGTAGTAGTAAGATGATTTTCCGAGATGGTAAGATGGTATTACGATACAGACAGATGATTTTCCGAGGTGGTAAGATGATATTCCTAAGCAGACAGAAGGCATTCCTTTAGAATCCTGTAAAGATTCAGAACCTCAGCTTCCTTGCAGTATATTTCCTCAGTTTCAGTAAGGTAATCAAAGACCGATAAATACAAATTTTGAATATTTTAACTCGTTGTATAAAGATTCGCAGTAAGGTTTTATTTGAAATCAAAGAAAAATAAGTAAATTTGTGAGCATTAAAATAAATAAATTTAAAAAACAATAAAATGTCAATTTTAGTAAACAAAGATTCTAAAGTAATTGTACAAGGATTTACAGGGAACGAAGGTACTTTCCACGCAGGTCAGATGATCGAATACGGAACAAACGTTGTAGGTGGTGTTACTCCAGGAAAAGGAGGAAGCGAGCACTTAGGAAAGCCGGTATTCAACACTGTTGCTGATGCTGTATCTAAAGCTGGAGCTAATGTAAGTATCATTTTCGTACCACCTGCATTTGCTGCAGATGCTATTATGGAAGCTGCTGAAGCGGGTATTAAAGTAATCGTTTGTATTACAGAAGGTATTCCTGTTGCAGATATGGTGAAAGTAAAAGCTTATATCGCAGACAAAGACTGCAGATTGATCGGACCAAACTGTCCTGGAATCATCACTTCTGAAGAAGCTAAAATTGGTATTATGCCAGGTTTCGTTTTCAAAAAAGGAAAAGTAGGAATCGTTTCTAAGTCAGGAACTCTTACTTATGAAGCTGCTGATCAGGTGGTAAGAGCGGGTTACGGTATTTCTACTGCAATCGGAATTGGTGGTGACCCAATTATCGGAACTACTACTAAAGAAGCTTTAGAATTATTCATCAACGATCCAGAAACTGAAGCGGTTGTAATGATCGGAGAAATCGGTGGTGGTCTTGAAGCTGAAGCTGCAAGATGGTACAAAGCAAGTGGTTCTACAAAACCGGTAGTAGGTTTCATCGCAGGACAAACTGCTCCTAAAGGAAGAACAATGGGACACGCTGGTGCAATCGTTGGTGGTGCAGAAGATACAGCTCAGGCAAAAATGGAAATCATGAGAGAAAACGGAATCAACGTTGTAGATTCTCCTGCTGATATCGGTGCTACTGTAGCAAAAATCTTAGGATAAATAAAAACAATATGATATGAAAAAAATTTTATTAACATCTGCATTGGCTTTTTCTTTTTTATCGTTCGCACAAATCGATTTAAGAAGTACAAGATTCGGTCTTACCGCAGGTGCAAACTATTCCAGAGTTAAAAATGCACACAATCCTTCAGGAGCAAGATTTGCTTTTCAGGGTGGGTTTTTAGCTTTAATTCCAATGGGTGGAGCAAATCAGTTCTATTTGCAACCCGAGGTTACGTATTACGGAGCCGGAGAGTCAGGAAAACATAAAGATTCGAAAGGAGCTGATGGTTATAACGCAATGTATGCCAATAACTATGTAAGTGTTCCTATCTACTTTAAGGGGTATTTTTCTGAAGCAGAATCAGAGTTTTTTGGATTAATTGGTCCTAGATTCAACTTCTTGCTTAGTCAGAATGTAAAAAATGCTCCTGCAGGACGACCTTATTATGATCCTGATGTAACTGTTCCCGAGTACCCAAAGATTAGCGGTAAAGCAAACAGCTTTAATTTTGCCATTGGCGCAGGAATAGGGTATAGCTACAAAAGACAGTTAGAATTAGCTTTAAAATATGATTTAGGACTTTCAAATACGTATCCTGATCTTGTTGAGGATTTTACCAAAGATCCCAATACGGCTAAAAAGAAATCTGAACAGGTTCTTAGTTTGACTTTGAGCTATATTTTTAAATAAAATTTTTTAAAATCAAAGCATAAAAAATCCCGGAGTTTACACTTCGGGATTTTTGTTTATAAAGTTGCCTGTAAAGTTTTAATTGATTGAAATTTTTTCTTCCTTGCAATCAATATATAAAGAATTGTTTAGGAAAATTTTATTTCCCAGCATTCCGGTCATTCCGGAAAATTTCATCAGCATATATTGGGATTGTGAAATTCCTTCAACGTAGGTAACTTCACTCAAAATAAGCTCTTTATTTTTAAACTTGATGGTCTGATTCGATTTTGCAGTATAGCTTGTAAGTATTCTTTCCCACGACTGAGCTTTTTCTACAACAGGTTTTGAATTTGGTGATTTTAATTTTTCCCAATTTTCTTTATTAGTCAAAAGTTCATATGCACTGGTTCCGGAATCATATAAGAATTGTTCTTGTTTTCCATTTAAAGTACCCGTGATAATTATTTTTCTCTTTTTGAATTTGAAATCCAACTTTGTATTGCTGAAACTTTTTGGCTCTTTTAATATATTAAAAACAACATAACCTTCTTTGAAATTAATCATGGTTTTATTTTGATCCAAAAGATCACTTCCAATTGTTCCGATAATTTTAAGGGAATCTTTATCGTTATTTTTGCCCACTGAAATTATTTTAAATCGATCCGAAGAAACGTCAGTATTTCCAATTTTAAATTGAGTTTTGATTTGGTTTTTATTTTTAAAAGCTTCTAATGAATTCTCATAAAATAGAGTGGTGGGAGATCCTGTATCAAATTGCATAAAATAAGTTACAGAATCATTTTGAAGATGAACTGGTAAAAGCAAGACATTTTTGTTTTCGCCGAGCCATTTTATATTGACTTTTCCACTTTCATTTTTTACGGTTAAATAATTTTCTTCGGGACTGAATTTTTGGTCGAAATAAAAATAAAAACCAAGGCAAAGAAGAGTTAAGATAAGTAAAAATGCTAAGACAATTTTCTTTAAAATTTTCATATATTATTTTTATGCAAGATTCCGTTTTAAAACTGAATTTTGCGATAAAAATGATACGACAATTTTACGTCAATTCATTTTTTATTTTACAAGAAATTGAATTTCAGTTTTATATGTAAATCTTTCTTTTTGTTCAAAGCGATTCCATTGATAATGATAGCAATTAATTTTAGGAATAAAAAAGTAATCAATACAATCAAGAAAACAGGAAATTTAATTGATAATTCTTTTTGAAGAAACGGGCTTGCAATTAAAAACAAAGACATTGTTACAGAAAGAATGATTTGAAGAGCAACAATATTTTTTCCGAGGAGTTTGTTGTAAACATCATGTGTTTTATAAGTAAGTATAAGTGGAAAAATTATTCCTCCAAACGGAATAATTAAACCAAAAAGGGCAGAACTGTTTATCAGTTTTGCCCTTTCTACATTATCATTTTCTTTTTCAATTAAATTTTCAGGTGTTGTATTTAAACTTTCAGCAAGTGCTTTCAGTGTAAAACCTTTAGGAATATTTCCTGCTTCAATTCTCTGGATGGTTCTTAACGAAAGACCAGCTTTTTCGGCGAGTTCCTTTTGAGTAAGTCTGTTTTCCTCCCTCAATAATTGAATTTTATTTTTCATCTTTTATCCTCTAATCCATTTCCAGATTTCCTTCAAAGTCGCCTTATTTCCATACATCAGAATTCCTACTCTGTAAATTTTTCCAGCAAGGAAAATCATAAAAAAAGTAGTCCCTGCTAATAAAGCAATCGACAAAGCAATCTGCCAAGCCGGAACTCCAAACGGAATTCTTGCAACCATCGCAACGGGTGAAGTAAACGGAATAATAGACATCCAGAAACCAACCGGTCCGTCAGGATTATTAAGTACAGAAATACTTCCATACATTCCTAAAGTAAGCGGAAGAATGGCAAATAAAGTAAATTGCTGAGTTTCTGTTTCGTTGTCAACCGCCGAACCAATCGCTGCATAAACAGAGCTGTAAAACATATATCCTAAAAGGAAAAATATAATGAATACAAAAATAATCAACGGGAAATTTAATTCTAATAAACTGTGAGAAACCTGTGTTGCTATTTGCGCAATATCTAGTTTGCTCATCAATTCTTCATTTCCTCCCGGAATATTTTTCTGAAGTGATGAAAAACCTGTGTTTAAAACCAAAGCTCCAACTACAGACATCATAATCCATACAATAAACTGCGTTAAAGCAACCATGGTTACACCCAAAATTTTCCCCATCATCAGCTCAAAAGGTTTTACAGAAGAAATGATGATTTCTACAACACGGTTGTTTTTCTCTTCTAAAACACTTCGCATTACACGAACTCCGTAAATGATAATAAACATAAATGTTACATACATCAAAACCATGCTTAGAGCGCTTTTTACACCAAATGCCAAATCTGAATCTTCTTTATTATCTTCAGAAACGTTAATGGTTTTTAAAGTAAAGCTTTTATCAAGATTGGCAAGTTGCGCTTCCTGAATTCCAAGTTGCTTTATTTTTTCTTTTTTGATAACATTGGTAATGTCTGAAATAATCTGTTGTTTGGTGTCGAAACCGATTTTAGTGTTAACAACCAATCGGGTGCTTTTCTCTAAATCATCCAAATTATTCCCTGATAAAGCCGGAAGTATTAAAATTCCGTCCAAAGTTTCATTGCCTTTTAGATTTTTAAGCTTAGATTGTTCTTCTGCAGAAGGAATAAATACATAGTTGATTTTTTCATCAGACTTCAGTTGCCCTTTAAAAAGCCCGCTGTTATCAACCACTTCAATCACATTGTGAGATTGGTTAGCTTTAAACATCATTCCTACAACCGCTCCAAAAGCAATAATCATAACCGGAGCCAACAATGTGAGTATAACGAAGGATTTTTTCTTAACCTGCGTAAGAAATTCCCTTTTTGTAATTAAAAAAATATTGTTCATAAAATTAAGAGTGATTGCTTACCGCATTGATAAATACTTCATTCATGCTCGGAATTCTTTCGTCGAAAGATCTTACTTTTCCTACATTAACCAGATCTAAAAGGATATTATTTTGATCTGCTTCGTTTTTCAAATCAAAAGAAACGAGGTTATTTTCATTACTGATGTTGAAAATTCCATATTTGTTTTTAAACTGATCAAATTGATAATCGTTGACTTCAGACAAGGTAACTCCAAAAATATTTTTCTTAAATTTTTCACGTACGTCAAAAACTCTTCCGTCGATTATTTTTTTAGAATTATTAATCAAAGCTACATAATCGCACATTTCTTCCACACTTTCCATTCTGTGAGTTGAAAGAATGATGGTCGTTCCGTTATTTTTAAGCTCGATAATCTGATCTTTAATTAAATTGGCGTTCACCGGATCAAAACCTGAAAACGGTTCATCCAAAATTAAAAGATGCGGTCTGTGAAGAACGGTTACAACGAACTGTATTTTCTGAGCCATCCCTTTTGAAAGTTCAGAGAGTTTTTTCTTCCACCATTGATCGATATTAAGCTTATCAAACCATTTTTTTGCTTCGTTCAGAGCATCATTTTTGGTCATTCCTTTCAGTTCCCCGAAGTAAAGAATCTGATCTCCAACGCTCATGTTTTTATAAAGACCACGTTCTTCAGGCATATAGCCAATATCTTTAATATGATTCGGATTCAGCTTTTCTCCGTTAATGAAAACGTTTCCTGAATCGGCTTGTGTAATCTGATTAATAATTCGGATGAATGAAGTTTTTCCTGCTCCGTTTGGTCCCAGAAGACCGTAAATACTTCCTTTCGGAACGTGTATGCTAAAATCGTCTAATGCAGTCTTTTTTCCGGCATTGTAGGTTTTAGTAATTTGTTCAGCTTTTAGCATTAAAATTGTTTTTACAATTAGTTATGAAATATCCCGAAAGTTACGGAATAATTGAAAAAAAATGTGCTAAAAGAAAAAATCCTGATGATTATCAGGATTTCAATATTATTGCTTTACTATTTGAGTAACTTTTTGTGTATTGTCGCTTAGAATATATCTGATAAGATATTTTCCGGGTTTCAGTTTCTGAATATTAATCTCAGCATTGTTGCTGTTGATATTGTAACTGGCAACCTGAGTTCCCAATATAGAATAAAAAGAAACATTTTTAATTTTCAATGAAGAATCTTTCGCTTTCACCATCAAAAAATCTTTCGCAGGATTAGGATATGCTGTTAAAACACCGTCATCTGATTTCTGAGTAGTGGAAGTTGGCTCTTTTATTTGTGCTTTCAGATTATCAGAAAACCCAATGGTAGCACCACTAAATATAAATAAAAGTAAAAGTTTTTTCATCAACGATATATTTGCTTAAATATTACTAACAAAAATAATAAATTCTATAATCATCTGCAATAGTTTTTTGTAGAACTTATATTAAATTTGCAATAAATTATTCAAAAAGTATTCCAAAGATGATATATTCTAGAAACAGAAGACTAAGAGTGAATGAATCGATGAGAGGTTTGGTAAGAGAATGCAGTCTTTCAGTGAACGATTTTGTAATGCCTATTTTCGTAATGGAGGGCGAAAATAAAGAAGAAGCAATTGCTTCAATGCCCGGAATTTTCAGGCGAAGCATCGATCTTACGGTAAAAGAATGTAAAGAATTATTTTCTTTAGGCGTGAAAGCGGTTAATCTTTATATGAAAGTTTCAGATCATTTGAAAGATAACACCGGAAAAGAAGCGTGGAACAAAGATGGTTTAATGCAAAATACCATCAAAGCAATTAAAGATGCAGTGCCTGAAATGGTGATTATGCCCGATGTAGCCTTAGATCCTTACTCAATTTACGGTCATGACGGAATTATAGAAAACGGAAAAATCATCAATGATGCAACCAATGATGCGTTGGCAAAAATGGCTGTTTCACATGCTGAAGCCGGAGCTGACATTGTGGCACCGAGTGATATGATGGATGGCAGAGTTTTGGCAATTCGTGAAGCATTGGAAGAAAGCGGTTTTCATGATGTGGGAATTCTAAGTTACGCTGCAAAATATGCAAGTTCGTTTTACGGACCGTTCAGAAGTGCTTTAGACAGTGCTCCAAAAGACAATATGGAAATTCCGAAAGATAAAAAGACTTATCAGATGGATTTTCATAATTCGCGTGAAGCGTTGAATGAAGTTTTCAAAGATGTGGAAGAAGGTGCAGATATTATTATGATCAAACCGGGTCTTCCGTATTTAGATATTGTTTCAAAAGTGCGTGAAGCGATCGATCTGCCAATTGCTGTTTATAATGTAAGCGGAGAATATGCAATGCTGAAAGCTGCTGCTCAAAACGGCTGGCTTGATAATGATAAAGCAATTATTGAAAGTTTAACATGCTTCAAAAGAGCAGGAGCAGACATGATTTTCACTTATGCTGCAAAAGAAGCTGCAATGATTTTAAACAAATAAAAGTTTAAAATGATAAGTTATGAATTATGAGCTGATTTCAAAGAAATCTTCGGTTTCAATCAACTCATAATTCATAATTTTTAACTCATAACTTAAAAAAAATTATTCCACATCAAAGTTTTTTCCTTTTACAAACTTTGCGGCAAAAGGAGCCTGATTTCCGGAATATTTTAAAACAAAATGCTTTTTGGTATCGGTATCTACTTTTGCTTCTACATTCACATTGGTTGTCTGAAAACTGACATCTAAACCAACTCCCGATTCTTTTTCAAGAAAAATTTCTACACTTTCAGCGTAAAATAAAGAGATACTCAAGTAATTAAACTTAATATTTTTACGATACGTTTTAGATTTTGACTGTGTAAATTCTGAAAAGCTTTTCAAAATTTCAATTCCTGGCGAATCGATATTGGTAATTCTGGATTTTGTTACTCCATTTACACGAATTGAGAAATTTTTTGCACTGTTGATGTTTCCATTAATTCCAATATTAAATAAAGAGGGTAACGACAAGCCGTATTCAATCATACTGTCTTTGGTAAATTCAAAATCTGGGATTAATGCGGTGTATTTTGGAGTGTTTAATAATTGATTTTTTACCGTATTCAATTGTTCACCCGAAAATAAATAACCAATAAGATTATTGTTCGTTGTGCGCCAGTTTCTACCGTTCCATTCGTAGATTTCACAAAGTAAAGTATCGGTTGACGAATGGGGAAGAAGCTCGATATCCTGCCATTTAAAAACTTCTTTTGCGTAAGGTCTTCTGTTGATTAGGTTGATTCCTAAATCGAGCGCCATTAAGTCGCTTAACTGTTGATTGGTTTGCATAATTATTATTTATGATTTGGTGATTTAAAATTAAATAAAAAATATCGAAATCAAATTTATTTTATCATTGCAATTAAATGAATTCACAAGATTTAATAATCGGTTTATATCATTAAAAGCTCCATGTAAACAATGTTGCTTTAAACTTACTCTAAAACATTTGTCAGCATAATTTTAAAAAAGTAATTTAGTCTTTTGAAATTGCCATTATTATGAATGGTTTTTAATAACAACGAAAATTTACTTATGAAAATATATACCAAAACGGGAGATAAAGGACAGACCGCTTTATATGGCGGAACAAGAGTTTCAAAAGCTAGCGCAAGAGTTGACAGCTACGGAAATATTGACGAGCTGAATTCTTTTATTGGAATTTCAAAAAGCCATATCACTGATGAAGAAGTTTTGAAACAGTTAAAAAAAATTCAGTTTGATTTGTTTACGGTAGGTTCAGAAGCAGCAACTCCAGTTGATAAATTGATGTTGGCCAACGGAAAATCTCGTCTTCCTCTCATTATTTCTGGTACGGAAATTGAAGAGTTAGAAAACTGGATGGATGGTTTTGAAGATAAATTAGAGCCACTTCAATATTTTATTCTTCCGGGTGGAGGAAAATCTGCGACTTTTTTACACGCAGCCAGAACTATTTGTAGAAGAGCGGAACGTTCACTGGTATTCTTAAATGAATCTGAAGAAGTGCGCCCTGAATTGATTAAATACCTGAACCGTCTTTCTGATTACCTGTTTGTTTTGGCAAGATATATTTCAAAAATAAATAACGAGCCGGAAGAATATTGGAATCCGAATGAAAGATAATTTTTAAAACACAAAAAATATAAATAATGAAAAAAAATTTTACACTGTTGGTATTTTTGATACTAACATCAATGTTTTCTGCACAATATAAGCAAGGAGAATATAAAGAAGAAATTTTTCCAAAAACAAAATTTGATTCTTTAGACGCAAAAATGAGACTGGCAGAAGGTAATGTTACTATGCACGGTGTAGCTTTTACAAGGGCTAGATCTATTGGGAAAATAAATCCGGAAAAAGTTTATGCTAATAAAATTACGGTAAATTTGTTTCCTTTGTCTCCTTATTTTCAAGAATGGTACACCCTGAAAACACAAAAAGAAAATTTAAAAAAGGGAATTGTGGTTTATATGACTACTCAGGCGTACAGATATAGGCTCACTTGCGAGACCAACTCAAAAGGAGAGTTTACTTTTCCTAAAATGAAACCCGGAAAATATATTTTGATGGGAAATTTGCCTTGGACTTTATCAGGCTCATACAACCAGTACACTGGAAGTGCTTATGGAAATGGAGGAGTAACAAATTATTACGAAAAAAAATATTACAGTAATGATTATGAAGATTTGCTGATAAGGATTGTAGAGGTAAAGGCAGGTGATAAAGTAGCTAATGTAAAATTAAAATAAAAAAATTGAAAGTTCTTCTTTTTATCAATGGTAATGCACCGAGATCTTTTCCCAATTTAGAAAATTATAATCTGATTGCCTGTACTGATGGTGCTTTTCATTATTTGAAGGAACTCAATTTTCCTTTAGAAAAGTTAGATTTTATTTCCGGAGATTTTGATTCTCATATTGGGTCAGATGAAAATGTGTATCAGGATAAATTTATTCTTACACTTGATCAGGAGAAAACAGATTTTCATAAAGCCTTAGAAATTATTTTAGAAAAAGGGTTTCATAATGTTGATGTTTTTGGTGGAAGTGGAGGAGAGCAGGATCATTTTTTAGGAAACCTTACGGTGGCTTTTAGATTTAAAGATAAAATGGATATTAAATTTTATGATGAATTTTCTGAATATTATTTTATTCCTGAAAGTTTTATCATTAATGATGTGAAAGATAAAATGATATCGCTTTATCCTTTTCCTGTAGTTGAAAATATTAAAACAAAAGGTCTGAAGTGGGAACTGGATAATGTCAACGCCAATATGACAACCGATATGTTAACGAGAAATTTGGCTGTAGAAAATCAAGTTTCTATTGATTACGAAAAAGGAGATTTGTTGATTTTTATAGGAAACAAGAAGCGTGATATTTAAGTAGAAGTCAATAAAAATAAGATGAAAAAACTTTGAAAAACAGAGTAGTCTGTGGGAATAAAGGATGAAGAATCAAATTAAAATAATAAGTCTGTTCATTTTATTACTCTGCGTTTCCTCGTGCAAAACTCAGCCTTTTTCAACGCCAGAATACGGAATTTCACAAACTGACAATCAATTTGCAATTAAGAAAGTAACCAATTTCAGAACGATTGGAAATATCAAAAATATCGATGGCAGAATTTTAAAAGAAGGAATGCTTTATCGAAGTGCACATCTTCATCAACTCAAGAAAAAATCAATTAAAACTCTTGAAAATTTAGGAATTAAAGAGATTATTGATCTTAGAAACTCAAAGGAAATTTCGCAAAAACCGGATCAACTTTCCGATACTTTTATTTATAAAAACTATTCTGCATTTGAAGATGAAGGCGATCAGCTGGATCAGGCAAAAAAACTTGTTTTAAAAGGAAAAGTGAAAGGTTCAGATGCAGACGAAAGAATGCTGGATTTTTATAAAAACTATGTCACAGAAAATCCGGGAATTATTAAGGACATTATTCATGAGATTTTAGATTCAGAAAATCCTGTTTTATATCATTGTACTGCCGGAAAAGACAGAACCGGAATAATAACAGCATTAATTTTAACCATTTTAAAATTTGACAGAGCAACGATTGAGAACGATTATCTTCTTTCGAACAATTACCGCAAACAATTAGTGCAAAATAGGCTTCATCTCGCTCATAATCTGCATTTTTTGTATCCAAAAATGGATTTAAATGTTATCGAAAAATTAAGCTGGGTAGAAAAGAATTATTTAGAGACTGCTTTTTCTGAAATTGATAAGAAATACGGCTCAATTGATATTTATATTCATCAAAATTTGGGAATCTCTGAAAATAAAAGAAACGAATATATTCTTAAGTTCACGTATTGATCAAAGACTAATTTTTTAGTCGAAAAGCTGCAGAAATTTATAATAAATTTAACGCTAAAAAATCAAACTTTTTTAGCAATTTTGCATTCTTAATTTACTCATTAGAAAATGAAAATAAAATACTCGGAACTTATTGATCAGACATTGTATTTTCCAACCGAAGAATTCAATGTTTCTGAGAACAATTTGTCTTTTCACGATATTCCTTTGATGGATGTTGTTGAGAAGTTTGGAACGCCTCTTAAGGTAAGTTACCTCCCGAAGATTTCTCAGAATATTCAGAAAGCAAAAGGCTGGTTTAAGGAAGCTTTTGAGAAAATCGATTACAAAAAAAACTACAGATACTGTTACTGTACAAAATCAAGCCATTTCAAATTTGTAATTGAAGAAGCTTTGAAGAACGATATTTCTATCGAAACATCTTCAGCTTACGACATGGATATTGTAAAATCGCTTTACACAGAAGGTAAAGTAGATAAAAGTATAGAAGTGATTTGTAACGGCTTCAAAACGGATGATTATCTGGCGAAAATTTCAGATATGATCAACAGTGGTTTTGAAAATATCACTCCTATTTTAGATAACTACAGGGAACTTGATAAGTTAACTGAAAGTATCGACACGACTTTTGATATCGGAATCAGAATTGCTTCTGAAGAAGAACCGAAATTCGAATTTTATACCTCAAGATTAGGAATCGGATATAAAGATATTATTCCTTACTACAGTCAAAAAATTGCAGAACATCCGAATGCAAGACTGAAAATGCTTCACTTTTTCATTAATACCGGGATCAAAGACACGGCTTATTATTGGAATGAATTGTACAAATGTCTTCGTGTTTATGCACGTTTAAAGAAAATTGCTCCGGAAGTAAATTCATTAAATATTGGTGGTGGTTTTCCAATTAAAACTTCATTAAATTTTGATTACGATTACCAATATATGGTGGAAGAAATCGTTTCTCAGATCAAAAAATTCTGTGAGGAAGAAGGAGTAGAAGAACCAAATATTTATACTGAATTTGGAAGTTTTACAGTTGGAGAAAGCGGTGCCAATTTGTATAAAATCATTTCTCAAAAACGTCAGAACGACAGAGAAAAGTGGAATATGATTGATTCATCTTTTATGACCACGCTTCCTGATACTTGGGCAATTTCAAGACACTTTATCATGCTTCCGCTAAACCGTTGGGAAGATTCTTACGAAAGAGTTTTCTTAGGTGGATTAACTTGTGATTCTGATGATTATTACAACTCTGAACAGCATACTAACGCAATCTATTTGCCAGTTTTTAGTGATACAAAACCTTTGTATATTGGTTTCTTCCACACTGGAGCGTATCAGGAAACAATTGGTGGTTATGGTGGAGTTCATCACTGTTTGATGCCGCAACCAAGACATATCTTGATCCAGAAAGATGAAAATGGAGAATTCCAGTATGAGATCTTTAGAGAAAGACAGGAACCTGAAGACATTTTGAAATTATTAGGATATCAATAATTTTATCAATCAATAGGAACGGGCTTTAGCCAAAAATTATAAAAGAACAGTTCTCAAATATGGGAGCTGTTCTTTTTATTTTATGTAGATTTAAAAATCAAATTATTTAATGATGCGAGTGAAATTTTTAATGCTTTTAACATTTTGTCTTGGGATTTTTTCAAATGCTCAAAAAGTAAGTGTAGAAATTTTGGATTCTGAAACTGCTTTTAAATTAAATGACTTTTATAATCCTATCAATATTAAATATAGTATTAAGAATAATACATCAGATAATGTTTATTTTATTCTGGATAAAAATAGTTTTGGTGTCTTTGCAACGCCTAATCATTATTATTTTGGTGAAAATGCAAGTACAAAACTTTCTCTTGACGAAAAAGTTTTTAATCCAAGATTATTACTATTCGATTCTAATAATTTAAGAGATACATTAGAATTAAATATTCCACGAATTCATTATTTAGTAGAAGAACTTGGTAGGCTACAAAGTATTCAAGAAAAAATTGATGATGATAGTTTAAACGTTTTGAAAACTTATAAAGACAAATTTTATAAAACAAAATCCTTGAATTGGGTTGTAAGAGCTAAATACATTAATGATAATATTATCTTCTTGAAACCTTTTGAAGAAATAATAGTTAATACAAAAGTTGATTTTAGAAATTATTATTATGATAAAATTTCTAAAACTGGTATAGGATATTTGCTTGAAAATAAAAACTATAAAATGCAAATTAAGATTTATAATAATCCTGTAATTAATGAGTATTTAAGTGAAGCCAATCGAAAAAAAATTAAGGAATTAAACGTTGTTCTAATTGACCAGATTATTTTTTCAAATAAAACTCATTTAATTGTAAGTAAGTAAAAAGCTCTCCAATTTGGAGAGCTTTCATATTTTAAAAATGTTTAGAAATTTTATCAACTTCAATTTCGGAATAGTCTGTAATAACCATATTTGCCAAACTGTAATCCTGATTATGAGAGTGAAAACTTTTATACGCTGTACAGAAAATATTCGCTTTGTGCGCTGCTAAAATTCCGTTGGTAGAATCTTCGATCACCATACAGTTTTCAATCGGTTCGTTGGCCATTTTTGCAGCAAGCTGGAAAATTTCAGGATGAGGCTTTGATTCTTTTAAATCGGCACCGCTTATCTTTCCGCTAAAATATTTTTCTAAACCAAATTTGTCAAAAACCATATTGATGGTGGTCATACTTGCTGAAGAAGCGACAATCAATTTAACGTTATTTTCGTAATAATGTTCGATTAATTTCCTTACTCCTGGAATTAAATCAAACTCTTCATCGTTGTAAAAATAATCTTTGAAATGGGTTCTTTTAATATTGGTGATATCTTCGTGAGTATGTGTTAAATTAAACTCAGAAATTAAAGTTTCACAAACTCTTTTGGTAGAAGCTCCTGTAAAAGAAGTGTAAAGGTCTTCAGAAACCTCGATTTCTAGCTGGTTGAATGTTTTAAAATAAGCTTTTCTATGAAGAGGTTCTGTATCAACAATTACTCCATCCATATCGAAAAGAACAGCTTTTAAGGACATATTTTTGAATTTTTCACAAAGGTAAGGATTTTGGCTGGAAGCCTAAAGCTGGATGAGGGAAGTTGAAATCCGGATATTTAATTTATAATAGTAAAAACTTCCGGCTTCCATCATCCAACTTTCAGCTTTCTCCTAACTTCTTCTTATCTTTGCCGCAAATATTTTAATCTTTAAATCATTTAATTTTTTAATTATAAATTATGAAAACATACGCAGGAATTCCTGAAGAAAATGCTTCATTAGAAAATTCAAAAGTAGTTTTGGTAACCGTTCCTTATGATGGAACTTCAACTTGGGGAAAAGGTGCAGACAAAGGCCCTGAATTATTCCTTGATGCTTCTGAAAATATGGAATTGTACGACATAGAAACAGGTACAGAACCTTATCTTGAAGGAGTTTATTTAGCTGGAGAAGTTTCTGAAAATTCAACTCCTGAAGCTATGACGGAAGCTGTTTATCAGAAAACAAAAGAGCTTTTGGCAACGGATAAATTGTTTACGCTTTTTGGTGGAGAACATTCAGTTTCTATTGGTTCAATTCGTGCGGTTGGAGAGAAATTTGAAAATCTTACGGTTCTTCAGTTAGATGCTCACACAGATCTTCGTCCTGAATTCCACGGTTCTACTTCTAATCACGCGTGTGCGGTTTTTGAAGCGAATCAAAAGCATAATTTGGTTCAGGTTGGAATCCGTTCTATGGATGTTGAGGAAGTTGAATATTTACCAGAAGGAAGAGTATTTTTTGCTCATGAAATTGCCAATAATGAGAATTGGGTAAACGATGTTTTAGAAAAAGTTTCAGGAAATGTTTATATCACAATCGATTTGGATGCTTTTGACCCTTCAATTGCTCCTTCAACAGGAACTCCGGAACCAGGTGGTTTACAATGGTATCCAACATTGGAATTGTTAAGAAAAGTTTTCGAAAAATGTAACGTTGTTGCTTTTGATATCGTTGAATTGATGGATTCTGCGTATTCAAAACCAAGCGCATTTTTAGCAGCAAAACTGTATTATAAAATGTTGGCTTATTATCACATCAACAAAGACTAAAATCTTTTTTTGAGTTAATTTTAATTACAAAAAGATTAAACACATAAGTCACAGAGAGTTTTAATTTGACTATGTATATTTAGAACATATAAGCTTTGAAAATCTTTGATTTTCTCTGATGTGTTCTAAATATTTTCAAAGTATTAAGCTAAAACTAATGTGACTTATGTGTTAAAAATATACTTTATAAAGTTTCAAAAATTCCGCACGAAACGGATTTTTTCTTTCAGTTTTTCTTTTGAAATTTGTGATACAAAACAAAACGAAATGTTCACACAAGACGAAATAGATTATCAGAGAATTGCCAAAGCGATAGAATTTATTCAGAGCAATTTTAAGCTTCAGCCGAATTTGGATGAGGTTGCTGAAAAAGTAAATCTAAGTCCGGCACATTTTCAGAGAATATTTACAGACTGGGCAGGAACAAGTCCGAAGAAATTTTTGCAGTTCATCAGTCTTGAGCATGCAAAAAGTTTACTGAAAGAAGAAAAAGCCACATTATTTGACGCAGCATTAGAGACCGGACTTTCAAGCACAAGCAGATTGCATGATTTGTTTGTGAAAATTGAAGGTATGTCGCCTGCAGAATATAAAAATGGCGGAAAAAATTTAAATATCAATTATAGCTTCTCTGAAAGCCCGTTTGGAAAAATCATCACAGCTTCCACCGAAAAAGGGATTTGTTATATGGCTTTCGAAGAAGATAAAGAAAATGCATTGAGAGATTTACAAAGTAGATTTCCCAATGCATCTTTTTTTGAAAAGCAGGATGATTTTCAGCAAAACGCATTGTCGATTTTCAATAAAGATTGGACAAAGCTTAATACCATCAAATTACACCTTAAAGGAACAGATTTTCAGCTCAAAGTCTGGGAAAGTTTATTAACGATTCCAATGGGAAAATTGTCAACCTATGGAAATTTAGCCGATAAAATTGGAAATCCAAAAGCTTCAAGAGCTGTAGGAACTGCGATTGGAAGTAATCCTGTAGCGTTTTTAATTCCTTGTCATAGAGTAATACAATCTTCAGGGAAAATTGGTGGCTATATGTGGGGAAGTGATAGAAAACAACTGATAATTGGCTGGGAAAGTGCGAAGGTTTATTCTGATGATTCTATCTTACTCTAAGTAATTTTCTCCCACAGATTGCACGAATTTCCACAGATTTTTTTAGTGTTCATTAGTGAGAAGTATTTGTGTAATTTGTGTTTAAATTATTAATCTATAAATTATTTGAACTGATGAGTTTGTTCGACGAAATTCAAGATTTCCCCATCAATATCCTTCCCAAAGACGGCGTCACAGACTATTACGGAAAGATTTTTTCTGATCAAGAATGCGTAAAATATTATCAATATTTATTTAACCAAATTCCGTGGGAAAATGATGAGGCGGTCATCTTTGGAAAACTAATCTATACCAAAAGAAAAGTGGCATGGTTTGGTGAAAAAGCATTTGAATACACTTATTCAAACCGGACAAAATATGCAAAACCCTGGACTCCAGAATTATTGCAATTAAAACAAAAATGTGAAGAAGTTTCCGGTGAAACTTACAATTCATGTCTTCTGAATTTATATCACGACGGAAGCGAAGGAATGGCTTATCACAGTGACGGCGAAAAAGACCTGAAAAAACATGGAGCGATTGCATCCTTAACTTTTGGAGCGGAAAGAAAGTTTTCGTTCAAACATAAAATTTCCAAAGAAAGAATTGATATTTCATTGGAAAACGGAAGTTTATTGGTAATGAAAGGAATTACACAGGAAAACTGGCTGCATCGGCTTCCGCCAACGACAAAAGTAAAAACTCCAAGAGTAAATTTGACTTTTAGAACTATTGAGCAATAAACTTTTTTAACGCAAAGATTTATTGATGATCATTTATCTTTTTAAGGAGCAAAGATAACATCAACAGAGTTGATTTGAATAAGCGAACGCTTTATTCAAGCTTAATCAGCGACTTGTCGCCATTCTTTGCTCCTTAAAATAATAAATTTAATCTTAAAAACCTTTGCGTTTAAAACAAAAAAGCTGTTCAATCCGAACAGCTTTTAAAATTTATTTCAAAACCTCAACTTCAATCGAAGAATCTTCAAAGACCTTTATAAATGCTTTTGTATAATCTTCTTTCGTTGCAAAATTAGGATTGTCTAAAAATTTCTGCGGATTAATGGCAAAAAGCGGAAACCAGGTGGAAGAAATTTGAATCTGTATCTTATGACCTTTCTTAAAAGTATGTACAACATCCTGCAATCTGAAATTCACGGCAGTTTTCTGATTGGCAACCAAAGCTTCTCCTTTTTCTCTGGAGTTTCTGAATCTTGCAGGCATTATTTCACTTCTTACCATTTGATGATAATTTCCGTAGATCACGCCGTCTTTCTTTTCAATGGGTTTAAAGTCTTCAGGATAAACATCGATTACTTTCACTGCGAAATCAGCATCGGTGGAAGTTGAAGCGATATTTAATTTAGCTAAAATTTCTCCTGCGAAAGTCATGTCTTCTGTTAAAACATCGGTGGTGAAAGTCAAAACATCGGGTCTTCCGACAGCGAATCTTTGGTCTTCCGACATATAATTTCTTGGCGTGAATCCGTTAAAGTCTTTCAGGTTGTCAGAACTTAAAACTGGATTATTTGGGTCGCTGTAATATTCAGAAAATCCTTGTTGTGCATTGTTTTTTAAAGTTCCGTTAGCTAAATAAAAGTTAACTTTTTTTGCTTCTTTTGGAGGATATGTTGCAAATTCTCTCCACTGTTTTGCTCCGGTATCGTACATTAAAGCTTCAGGCAATCCTGCATCTTTTTTAGAATCACCTTTTAGATAATGATTGAAAAATTTTGTTTCAACATTTTTCTGATAATACGTTGCGATACTGTCTCCAAAATAGATTTGATTATGAAAATGTTTTCCTTCTTCACGTCCCCAACCTCCGTGAGAAAATGGTCCCATCACGATGGTATTTTTAGCTTTCGGACTTGTCTTTTCAATGGTTTTGTAAATATTTAAAGGACCTGAAAGGTCTTCTGCATCAAACCACCCACCAACGGTCATTACTGCATGATCGATGTTTTTAAGATGAGGCAAAAGATTTCTTTTCTGCCAAAATTCATCATAATTTGGATGGTTCATAATTTCGGTCATGAAGAAATTATTTTTGTAATATTTCTCGTAACCGTCTTTTAAAGTTCCCATATCTCTATAGAATTTTAAACCGTCTTCAGAAGTCGCTTTAATCATAGAATCAGAATACCATGCTTTATTTTCAGGTTTTGTTTTCTGAACTCCAAATACCGGAAACGTTTTAAAATAACCGAGCATAAATCTTCCATTATGCAGGAAATCGTCGTTCCAGAAATCTGAAATCGGAGCTTGTGGAGAAGATGCCACCAAAGCCGGATGTTGCGCCAAAGTTCCTACCGCAGTGTAAAAACCAGGATATGAAGTTCCGAACTGACCGACTTTACCGTTGTTGTTTTTGATGTTTTTAACCAAATATTCTACCGTGTCGTAGGTATCTGTACTTTCGTCAACATCTTTCTTGGTTTTTCTCTCAACCTGCGGTGTCATATTCGTGAAGATCCCTTCACTCATATATCTTCCGCGAACATCCTGATACACAAAAATGTATTTGTCTTTCATTAAAAACTGATTCGGACCAATTCTCTGTTTGTATTCGTTTTCACCATAAGGCGCAATGCTGTAGCAGGTTCTCTGCATCAAAAAAGGATATTTATTTTTATTCGAAATATCTTTCGGAATATAAACTGCCGTAAACAATTTTGTACCATCACGCATCGGAATATAAAACTCCTGTTTGGTGTAATTGTCTTTTACATACGTGTCTTTTGGCGGCGTATTTTGCGCAGTTCCCACAAAAAACAAAAACATCAATAACATTGAAAGGTAGTTCTTCATTGATAAAAATTTTGATGCTAATTTAATGATTAAATTGCTTTTCTCAGCGACTTCACACAAAACAAAAAGACCGGAATGGATTCTGGTCTTTTACGGTTTTATTTAGAATTGAACTTTGCTGAACCTTGTCAAGGTTAATCTTAATGATAAAAATAACCTTGATAAGATTTCTAAGCTTTAAACAATTTTTTATGAACAACCACTTTGCTGGCGCAAGTGTCTCGCTTGTGTCCGCTTTATCAATGGGTACGAGTATGATGCTCACATCAGTGGGGATGCTAAAGAAGTTTTATAATCTAATTTCTTGAGCGTGAAGTCTTACTATGTTTCGATTGTCCAATAAATCATTATCTTCATAGAATTTTCTATGTTCAGCGAATGATAAAACACGAGAACCTATCATATTTGAATTAAATAATTCATCAAAAATCTTATATGATATATTTTTTCCTTTAATATTGTCTTTTGTAAGTGATTTTTCTGTTTCCATTAATTCCTTCACTTGACAAACTGGGATATGCATTCCTGTGCTAACCATTTTACTGTCTGAATTTTGCATTTTACTTGTTGGTCTTAAAAATGCACAACAATAGGGTAATCTGTAAAATCTACCAATTCTTTTTCCATCATAGTCTTTGCAGTAGCCGGCTTTGCATAAAATGTTTTCTAATTTATTAATTTGTTCATCTAAGCTTCCAGCTTTAAAATTTAAACTTTTATTATTCCAAGTTTTATATTGCATATGAAGAAACCTAACATTTTTATTTTTAGTATCTAAATGTTCGTAAATTAAATCAGCTCCGATAATATGTTCTGGTCTATCTGGATGAATTAGTCGTAATCTTAGAATTTTATTATTATCAAGTCTGTAATCTTTATGCTCTTCATCTTCATAAAGTGTTTCTATAATTCCGAAGTCTTCTCTTTCAGTTTGATAGAAATCTCTGTTCAATATTTTATGTTCAGAAATTTTTCTTGGTGAAAAATAATCAAGTGCGTTTTCGTAATCTCGTACTCTTTTATTAAGAAATCTTTTATCATATCGTCCATTAGTTATTTTCTTTAATTCGGATAATTCTTCATTTATAACCTCAATTGGCGTGACAACTTTATCATCACTAGATAAAGCATCGGCTTTCTCCTTAAAATATTTCACCCAATCACTTTCATTTTTTCTTTGCATTAAAGGAACAATTGCATCATAAGTTTCTGGAGAAAAATCACTTAGTAAGTCAAGTGTTTGTTCATATGAAATGGGCTGGTTCATTTTTTTTGAGATACTTACGACCTCCCTTAATGCATTAACTAACTGAAAAGCAATATCTCTTCTATCTGTTTCTTCAAATTCTGAATTAGAAAAATATTTTTCGTCCATAAATTGTGAGTATATATTGAATAAAAATTTTTACTAACTTCCAAATATTTGCAAGCAATATTTTTCCGAGTCTATTTTTTTTTCAAATATACAATTCCTCATCATATGAATTTTACGCTATCTCACATTCCCACAAAAAAAATTAAAAAAAACTCACAACCATTTCCCCTCTCTGTATTTTTACATTGAATTAAAACACCCTTGTTTGTCCTTTCTGCAAGTTTACATTAAGTAAAAACACTGGTGTTTATATTAAAATACATTTTACATTTAATTAAAATAGGGGTGTTTGTCCTTTCTGTAGGTTTATATTTAAATCAAAATAGAGGTGTTTGTATTTAAATACAATTTATTTTATATTTGATAGAAGTAATTTTTTAATTATTAATAACAAAAACACATTTGACGTATGAAAATTTCACTACAAAGAGTGAGCACCAAAGATTTGGCGACCCTCACAGAAAGAACCCTCACTGTTTCTACTTCCGGAAAATATCCGGTTTTGACCAATCATCCTTTGATGAACGAGCTCACCACACATTATGCAGATTATTCTGAGGTGTATACCAAGAAAACTTTTAGCGGAAAAGGAAAAGATGTTGCAGCGGCAGACCATGACAGAGATGTTGCCTTTAGTTGTATCAAAGCTTTTCTCAATGGGTATCGACAGGTCGTTTCGGTACCGAATTATCAGGATGCGGAAGATTTATATCAGGTCTTTGTACATTTTGGTCTAGACCTCGACCGGATGAGCTATTCTTCGCAAACGGCACAGATGAAAAAACTGATTGAAGCACTCGAACGTCCTGAAAATACTCAGAAGATTGCCAACTTATCTTTATCGATTGCTTTTTTAGAAATGAAAAACAAGCATGAATATTTTGAAGATATTTTTGAAGAACAGAGCGAAGCCAATGCGGAGCTTAGGCAAATGAAAAGTGCCTCATCAGTGCGCCGAAGTTTAGAAAAAACATTAAGATCTTATTTTAATATTCTCACTGCTATGAAAGAAGTTCCCGAATGGCAGGAAGCTTATGCCGAGATTAATGAGCTGGTAAAAGCAACAAAGAATTCGACATTAGAGAGAAAAAAAGAGTAAAATTTGAATGTAATACCATTTCTATTTTAAATTGACTGGAAATAGATTGAACTCCTACGGAGTTCCACTGTGTGAGGTATCATTTTCTACTACACAGATAGTGCTCCTCCAGAGTACTTTATAAAAAAGTCTATTCTAAGATTTAATGGTATAACTTAAAAATAAGTCAATTGAAGACTTCTTTTTTGGTGGATGATTAAAGTAACACACAAAAAAACATCTCCAAAATGGAGATGTTCATATTTAAATTTTTTCGATTGAAATTAAGCTTTCAAATACCTTGAGTAAGCGTAACCTTCCTGTCCATCGGCAGTTTTTACTTTCCACCAATCGTCTGAAGTTTGCTCCACTAAAGTTACAGAAGCTCCTTTAGCCGCTTTTCCTACAACTGCAGCTTCAGTAGAAGGCTCTTGTCTGATGTTCAGATTAGATTCTTCAGTAGCAACCGTAAGATTTGCACCTGCAGCAAGACCTGCAACCTGCACGTCGATATTAATATCTGAAGCAGAATACGTAGAATCAATTGCTCCTAAAGCATTCCAAACTGCGTCTTTTGCAGCGGTGTTTGATGCATTTCCGGAAACATAAAGAATTCCGTCCTGCTCCTGAACTTGTAGATTTGAAATTCCTGCAGACTGAGCAGCAGAAACTACACCTGAATATTTATCTTGTAATGTGCTCATCTTTAATTATTTTACGACTAAGTTATTGTTATATTTTCCGATTTTTAAAGCATCCACAGATTCTTTAATTTTTCTGGCCTGAGCTGAAGATACATTTCCTGTAAGTGTTAATTCGTTGTTTACAACTTCTACTTTTACAGAAGGGAAATCTTTAACAGCATCCTGTACTTTTTGCTGAATCATAGGATCTACTGCTGATGCAGTTTCTACAGGCGGTGGTGGAGGTGGAACTGATTCTACAGTTGCCATATCATGCACATCTTTTACTCCTTTAATTTCTTTTAGAGATTTGATAGCTGCATCTTTTTCAGCCTGAGTGGCAAAGGTTCCGCCAAGATGGGCAACTCCTTCTTTTACCTCAATAGTTGCAGTAGGACTTGCTGCTACAACAGTTGTTGCCTGAGTCTGAAGATCAGCATCAGAAACTTTCTTTTTACACGAAATAGCTCCAAATGATACTGCCAAAGCTAGGGCAGACATTGTGATTGTTTTTTTCATAATTAAGATAATTTAATGTTTTCGTTAGACTCAAATGTAACAATAAAATCTATACCAATTATCTAAAAAAAGAATAATTCTCAAAAATATTTTGTTTTAAGTTTTTCATAATCTGAGGTTTAATTTTTTCATAATCTGAGGTTTAATTTTTTTTGAATGATGAAATTGTAACGCCTCGAAACAAACTTTTAACCTCAATTATAAAACTATTATATTTGTGGCAATTGATAATAGATATGAAAGGACAAAATAAACTATTTATTGCCATCATTGTTTCACTTATTTTGGGTGTAATAATTGGAGGGTACGTTCACAATTTCGGTAGAGGGAATGAAATTAGAATGAACACCGAAAAAATAAATAATGATAACTCAAACTTTGATGTTGTTTCTTTTGTAGGAACAGACAACATACAATATAAACAGAAAATAACGATTGTAAAAAATGAAGCAGAGGCTAAATTATTTTATAAAAACAATCCAAAAACTGATATTCAACCTGTTGTAGAAGGAGCAAAAACTGTTTTTACACCTAAGGTTATCAGTAATAAATCTGATGTAGATTTACTTTCTGTGAAAAAAACTCAACTAGGTAGGGAAACATCAATTGACAATATTGTTTCATTTTCTGAACTGATCAAACTTCTCGGAACTATTTTCATCAGACTGGTTCAGATGATCATTGCGCCTTTGGTTTTTACAACCTTGGTGGTAGGAATTGCCAAAATGAGCGATATCAAAATGATTGGTAGAGTAGGGTCAAAAGCGATGCTTTGGTTTATCTCTGCATCTCTAGTTTCTCTTTTCATAGGTCTGATTTTGGTAAACTGGCTTGAACCGGGACATGTGACCAAACTTCCGATACAGGATGCTGCGTCTGCAGAAGAACTTTTAAAATCAAGTAAAGGTTTTTCTATGGAAGATTTTGTAAAACACGTTGTGCCTAAAAGTATTTTTGAAGCTTTTGCAACAAATGAAGTTCTTCAAATCGTAGTTTTCTCGATTATGTTTGGGGTGGCTTTGGCTAATTTGGGTGACGAATATTCGCAGCCTGTTATTAAATTATTTGATGTGGTTGCTCATGCGATTCTAAAAATGGTGGGTTACATCATGTGGTTTGCACCACTTGGAGTTTTAGGTGCAATTGCTGCCGTTGTCGCAACGAATGGTTTTGAAATATTTAAGGTATATGCCATTTATCTGAGAGACTTTTTCTTTGCGATTGCCGTTCTGTGGCTTGTTTTATTGATTGTAGGATATTTAATCTTAGGAAACCGTCTTTTTGATCTATTAAAAAGAATTAAATCACCTTTGCTGATTGCTTTTTCTACAACAAGTTCGGAAGCTGTTTTTCCTAAATTAGTTGAAGAATTAGAAAGATTTGGCTGTAACAATAGAGTGGTATCATTTATTTTACCTTTAGGATATTCATTTAATTTAGATGGAAGTATGATGTACATGACTTTTGCATCGATCTTTATCGCTCAGATTTACGGAATTGAAATGTCTATCGGACAACAAATTACTATGCTTTTGGTGTTAATGTTAACTTCAAAAGGTATTGCCGGAGTTCCAAGAGCGTCTTTGGTAATTATTGTTGCCACTTGCTCTATGTTTGGAATTCCACCAGAAGGAATTGCTTTAATTCTTCCTATCGACCACTTCTGCGATATGGCGAGAAGTATGACCAATGTTTTAGGGAATGCTTTGGCAACTTCTGCCGTTTCAAAATGGGAAGGGCAGCTTGAAAGTCATGGTGGAGATATGTAAAGTATCAATTTAGATAAGCTAATAAATGGTCAATAGTGAATTTTTAATCTTCATTATTGACCATTTTTTTATTTTGAAGCTTTTTCCCGCTTTCCATTGTATCTTTTTGGTTACGGGTTCCGCTTCGCTCCACCCGCAACCAAAAAGGATGTCATTCCAATCGAGGCTAGGGTTGCAGTCATTATTTTTCAGTATAGAAATAAACACAAAGTTTGTCATTCTGAAAGAATCCAACCATGAATCTTTAATACTATCATTAAGATTTCTCCGTAATGATAAATATTGTATTCCTTTGCTGAGTGGAACGCCTTTGCGAACGAAAAATATTTTCAAACATTTAAAAAAAATCTTTGCGATATTTGCGTTTAAAATAGATTCTTCAATCCGCTATACTTCTTTCAAAATGATAAACATGTGGAAATAAAAACTTATAATAATGAATTTACAAAATCATAAAAATCTAATTCAGGAAAGTGGCTTCACAGTAATCAACAATATTTTTTCAGACGAAGAAATTGAAAAAATAAGCGAAGTCATTCAAAATATTGATACTTCAAAAGAAACGTTCAGAAAATCGGAAGACCTTTTTGCAATCAGACAATTTTTAAAGGAAATTCCTAAAGTAAAAGATTTCATTTTTAATGATAATTTAAAAGAGATCATTAAAAATATTTTTGGAGAAGAGTATTTTGCCGTAAAAAGTATTTATTTCGACAAACCTGAAAGATCAAACTGGTATGTTGCCTATCATCAGGATTTAACCATTTCTATTGATAAAAAGATTGAACTAGAAAATTTCGGACCATGGACAACCAAACAGAATCAGTTTGCTGTACAGCCGCCTTTAAATATTCTTGAAAATATCTTTACCATCAGAATTCATTTAGATGATACCGATGAAAATAATGGCGCTTTAAAAGTTGTTCCCAAATCCCATTCAAAAGGAATTTACAGACCCGAAACTATCGATTGGAATGTGGAAACAGAAAATATCTGCAACGTAGAAAAAGGTGGGATTATGATTATGAAACCTTTGCTTCTTCATGGTTCAAACCGAACAACAAACGGAAAGAAAAGAAGAGTAATACATATAGAATTTTCAGATAAAGAACTTCCTAAGGAATTAAATTGGTCTGAAAGAATGAATTAATATTGTTAATAAGTCTTTAAGTATTTCAAAAAAATACTAAACGGTCACAAAAAAATTCACTGATCACACCTATCAATGTAAAAATCGTTTAAAAAGAACACCTACTTACCACCTATCTCGTAGAAATGCCGATAAATAGCTAATTATTAACCTTGAAAAATCATACTTTTATCAAATTAATAATACAAAAACTATGAGAAAAATCTTTACAATTTTAGGGGTAGTTGCCCTAGCTATGACTTCAAAAGCTCAAGTCGTAATCAATGAAATTTATACAGGAGGCGGATCGGCTGTTGTTACATCGGTATATAAATATGATTTCATAGAGTTGAAAAATATAGGTGCTACAAGTGTGACACTTACTGGTGCTTACTTAAAATATGCAAGCAGCACGGGAAGCTTTTCAGATAGCCATGCAATACCAACTATAACTTTAGCTCCCGGACAAATTTATTTGGTTCAGGAAGGTAATGCAGGAACAAAAGGAACAGATTTGCCAATAACACCAGATTTAATAGGAACTTTAAATCTATCAACGATAACAGGGAAAGTTGCACTTACATCTGATGCTACTGCACCTACTTCCCCTACAAGTACTAATGTTTTAGATTTTGTAGGTTACGGAACCAGTGCTAATCAGTTTGAAGGAGCGAGTTATGCACCTGCACCATCTAATGCGCTGTCTATTTCAAGAATTTCTGGCGACACCAATAATAATGCTGCAGATTTTGCTACGGGAACACCAAGTCCACAGAATTCTTCTGGTGCTACATTAGGCGTTTCAGATGTTAAAAATGTAAAATCATCATTTATAAAAAATACTCTGGTTAAAAACAATGAGATTGTTTTTGGAGAAAAAGTAAATCGTGTACAAATCTATGGTATGTCTGGTCAATTGGTGAAAACCATTGTTTCTTTAAAAACAAATAGTATTAATGTTGCCGATTTACCAAAAGGAAATTATATCATCACCGGAATAATAGAGAATCAATCTGTTTCTCAGAAAATTATGAAGGATTAGAATGATTTATGTTCAGTTAAGTTTAGGAGAAATCCGCCCCAGTTATGGAGCGGATTTTTTATAATTCAAAATGATCTTAAACTTTTTATTTCACAGAAATTTCATCCACAAAAACATAAGCTTCACCACCTGCGCCTTGATGCCATTCCGGAAGTTTTCCGAAGTGATACGCTCTTACTTTTACATATCTTGCTTCAGTTGGAAGAACCGTTGTTCTGAAATCTTTTACCTGAACATTGATATCTTTAGGATCGATGTTATTTTCTAAAGCTTTCAGTAAAATGAACGTTTTTCCGTCCATTGAAGCGTAGTATTCTACTTTTTTAGGCATTAAAATCCACGCTCTGCTGTCCTGTAAATACGTTGAAGAAATTTCATTGATCTGCTGTGGAGATTTAAAATCAATAATTGCTTCCACTGTTTGACCTTGGTAACCTTGCCATTCACCTTTTCTCCAGTTGACATCTCCGTTGATTCCGTCAATAATTGCCAATTTTCCGCCTGCTGTATATTGTGGATTTACGGTTGAATTAATCGTTACATCCCAATGATTTGGTCTTCTGTTGAAGTTGGATGTAGTAATTCCGCTTTTCTCACTATTTCTTTCAGCATACGTGGAAACCTGTGTTGTTTTGTTGATAGTGAACGGTTCTTTATACACTTTAAAAGTTTTTCTTACATTTTTATCATCATCATCCAAAGTCATGTAATACACTTTATCTTTTTCATTCAGCGGAGTGATTTTTACCTGAGTGGTAAACTCAAAAAGACGATCTGCACTGATAACAGGTGAAGCAGTCTGTTCTGCATATTTTAGGTCTTTAATCGGTTTCACGTTTTCAAAACCTAAAGTTTTAAGCTCACTTTTCGGAGTGTTTTTTGTGATGATTCTTGTCGTTCCGTCTTCTAAATGCAGTTTAACCTCATCAAAATATGGAGTTACTGTTTCCCATTCAGCTTTCCCTGGAGTTACAGAATAAATTCCCATTGAGCTTAAAATAAACCATGCGCTCATTTGTCCGCAATCTTCATTTCCGATCAACCCATCTGGAGTATTTTTGTAGAAATTATCAAGAATAAATTTGATTTTTTCTTCTGTTTTCTGAGGCTTATCAACGAAATTATAAAGATAAGCGATATGATGACTCGGCTCGTTTCCTTGTGCGTATTGTCCAATCAATCCGGTAATATCTACCTGTTCTCTACCTGTTGTTTTATCTGAAGCTGAGAAAATAGCATCGATAAACTGTTCAAATTTTTCTTTTCCGCCATGAGCCTGAATCAATCCCGGAATATCCTGTGGAACAAAGTATGAATAATGCCAAGAATTTCCTTCAGTGTAATTATTATTGACTTCACTCGGGTCAAAAGGTTCGTACCAGTTCCCGTTTTTTCTTGCCTGCATAAAACCGTTCTTTGGATTGTAAAGATTTTTCCAGTTCTGAGAACGTTTCATGAAGTATTCGTAGTCTTCTTTCTTGTTTAAAATTTTCGCCATTTGAGCGATACACCAGTCGTCATAAGCGTATTCTAAAGTTTTAGAAACACTTTCGTGCTCATCATCAATGCTGATGTAATTTTTCTGTTTGTAAGCATTTAAACCAAAAATATCCTGCATCGCCGAATTTTTTGAAGCTTCAAAAGCTTTTTCATAATCAAAACCGGTAATTCCTTTTGCCATTGCATCTGCAATTACAGAAACTCCATGATAGCCAATCATACATTCGGTTTCGTTAGAAGCTAATTCCCAAACCGGAATTCTTCCGCCTTGTTCACGTTGCTTGATGAAAGTATTCACAAAATCTGCGGTTCTTTTTCTGTCGATTAAAGTCATCAAAGGATGCGCTCCTCTGAAAGTATCCCAAAGTGAGAAAACAGAATAATATCCAAAATCATTTGCTGTGTAAAATTTGTTGTCTCTACCACGGTATTTTCCGTCAACATCCATATTGATATTCGGTTGCGTGAAAACGTGATACATTGCAGTGTAGAAAATTGCCAGCTTGTTTTTATCGCTAGATTTAACTTCAATTTTAGAAAGTTCTTTATTCCAGTCTGCAATTGCCTGGTTCTGAATTTCACTGAAATTATTTGATTTTCCTTCAGCCAACATATTTTTTGCTGCTCCTTCATAACCTGTCGGAGAAATCGCCACTTTTACACTTATTTTTTCACCTTTTTTTACTGATGAAGTAAATGCTAAAGCTAATTTAGTTCCAGAAAAAGTATTGTTTTCGTTTTTACCGTTAAAGCTTTTGCTTGAAACTTTCATCGGTTTTGAAAACTCAATTCTCGCATAAATGTATTGATTGGTTGCCCAAGCTTCACTTCTTCTGAAAACCTCAATCGTTTTGCTGTCAATAATTCTTACTTCACCTTCCAGAAGTTTATCTCTGTGATTTAAGTCTAAAATAATATTTGCATTTCCGGCTTTGTTGAATTTATATTCGTGATAACCGACTCTTGCGGTGGTCGTCAAACGAGCATCAATATTATGTTTATCTAATTTTACTGAATAAAAACCCGCTGTTGCCTTTTCGTTTTTATGAGAAAATTTTGATGAATATTCTTTTGGTGTTAATCCGGGTTTCCCCATTGTAGGCATCAGCATAATATCACCGTAATCTGAAACTCCGGTTCCGTTTAAATGGGTATGAGAAAATCCGTAGATTACAGAATCGGAATAATGATAACCGCTGCAACCATCCCAACTTCCGTCAATTCTTGTGTCCGGAGAAAGCTGAACCATTCCGAAGGGTACAATCGCACCGGGAAAAGTATGTCCGTGACCGCCCGTTCCGATAAAAGGATTTACATATTGCGAATAATTTTGTGAAAATGAATTATGAGCAACTAATCCTAAAAGAACGAATATTATTTTTTTCATGGATATAATTTAAAATCGCCCCTAAAATACATAAAATTTAGGTTTGCAAAAGAATTTATCTATCACCATGTTTATTGATTCTAAATAGCTAAAATTTCCGTAAATTTGCATTCAATTTATATTTTTATGTTGACTAAAGAAAAGGTTCAGGATTTCCTTAAAGAAATAGAAGTAGATGACTTGGTAACTAATTTTCAGTTGATGGGGAATGACGTTTATATCGATATGACGGCTCATTCACCGGCAATGCACGAAAAGAAAAAGCTTGAGGCAGCAATGAAACAGGCGTTTGCAAGTGAATTTGGTGAAGAGATTAATTTAAAACTTAAAATAGTTTCTCCGGAGCCGAGTGAGGTTCAGCTAAGTCAGATCAAAGGAAAACAAATTCCTGGAATTCAAAATATTATTGCCATCGCATCCGGAAAAGGAGGAGTTGGTAAGTCTACAGTTTCTGCAAACCTTGCGGTAACTTTAGCAAAAATGGGCTTTAAAGTAGGTTTATTAGATGCCGATATTTACGGGCCATCTGTTCCTACAATGTTTGATACAGAAGGTCAAAAACCAATTTCTGTAGACGTAAACGGAAAAAGCTTAATGAAACCTATCGAAAATTACGGTGTGAAAATGCTTTCTATCGGATATTTTTCAGGAGCCAATCAGGCGGTAGTTTGGAGAGGACCAATGGCTTCAAAAGCTTTGAACCAAATGATCAGAGATGCAGCTTGGGGAGAATTAGATTTCTTATTAATTGACCTTCCTCCGGGAACGGGTGATATTCATTTGTCTATCATTCAGGAAGTTCCGGTAACAGGAGCAGTAATCGTAAGTACACCTCAACACGTTGCTTTGGCAGACGTTAGAAAAGGTATTGCCATGTTTAATATGGAAAGTATCAACATTCCTGTTCTTGGATTGGTAGAAAATATGGCGTATTTTACACCGGAAGAATTACCTGACAATAAATATTATATCTTTGGAAACCAAGGTGCGCAATATTTAGCTGAAGATTTAAATATTCCTGTTTTAGGTGAAATTCCTTTGATTCAGAGCATCAGAGAAGCTGGAGATGTAGGAAGACCAGCAGCTTTACAGGAAGGTTCTAAAATCGCTGAGATCTATACAGAAACTGCGAAGAAAATGGTAGAGAGTTTAGTAGAAAGAAATAAGTTTCTTCCGCCAACTGAAGCCGTGAAAATATCAACAATGGCTGGTTGTTCACCAAAAAAATAATTAAAATAATTTCAAATACATTTTTGAAAACCAAACCCAAATATGGAGACAAATACAACACACGAAGACACTGTAACCCGAGTAATGGAAGCTCTGGAAAGCATTCGTCCGTTTTTGAATAAAGACGGCGGTGATATTGAGCTTTTGGATGTAAAAGACAATACTGTTTTTGTAAAACTTTTAGGAAACTGTTCTGGTTGCTCTCTTAATTTCTCAACTTTGAAATTAGGCGTAGAAAATACTATCAAACAGCACGCTCCTGAAATTGAGAAGGTAGTAAATGTAGAGTAAAAAATAAGACAATATATTTTTTGAAGGCAGATCTTGAAGGTCTGCCTTTTTTTTATGTTTTTAAACCTTGTCAAGGTTATTAACCACATGAAAGTTAACCTTGACAAGGTTGCCTCTAAATCAATAGGAGCGGGCTTTAGCCCGCTCAAAAATCAAAAAATTCATTTGGCTTTAGCCAAAACTTATTGCAGGTTTATTTCAACATCAAAATCTTCAAATATTTGCAGAATTTCGATTTAAAAAGTTTCTTACTTTTCTGATGGTTTTTCCAAGTGAGTTTTTCAATTGAGTTAACTCCAAAACCACCTCTCATACAATCGTAAAGAGCCGGAATGTTTCTTCCAAAATATCCTGCAACTCCATTGATTTCTTCACCAAGCGTACAAAAGAACTCATCAAGATTATTAAAATGATCTCCGTTGATTTCTATTATTAGATCTTCTTTTGAAGATTCAGTATTCATATTGTTTAAAGCAAAAACTAACCAACCTTGTAATTCATTCTTTTCAAAATTTTTCCAAATATTTTTATCATTAATTTGGTTATTCATCTTCATTTTCCAGGCTTTATAATAACCTTTTGGTTGATGCCAAACATAGCCGCTCAAACTGAGATTATTCTTATCTGATTTTGAAATTTTAATATTATTGATAAATGTTCCTGTAAGAATTGAATTATTCTGATCTAAAAGATAAATGCAACCGTGATTGTCAGAATTATCAATTGCTTTTTCTATTTCTAATTTTAATCGGGTAGGATTTTCAACATTAATTAACCTAAGTTTGCGAAAACCAAAATTGGTTTTATTGCTTTCGAGATTTTTTACATTCTCAATTAAAGAAATAATTTGTGGTTTTTCGAGGGTATCAAGAGCGAATGCAAACATATAATTGTTTTTTAATAGCTAATTTATTAATTTATATTTCCTGTAAGACTTTAATACATTTTTTCAAATCAGATAACCATTCAGTATTAATATCTTGGTCATGTTTATATTTTTCATAAATATTTATAATGAGTGGAAGATATTGTTCACCATTTTTAATATTGAGTAAAGTATCAAAAAATAAAGTGCCGAAATTTTCCTTATAAAGTTCGGAAAGTATTAATTTTTCGACTCTCTGGTCATTCCGATTTGCAAGACCTTTTATTGCTTCCTGTCTAATCTGATCATTATTTGATAAAGAATTTTTATATAAAATACCCCTAATCTCTTTATTATCTGTCTCTATCTGTGTTCCTAAGCCGAAAGTTGCCCAATCTCTAATTTTTAAGCTTTTATCCTGAGCCAGCTCTATGAGTATATCAATTGCTATCTTTTTTTCAACTCCAAGCAAAGAAAACGTTAAAGCATATCTCACATCTGTTGATTTTGAGTTTTTAAATTTTTCTAAACTTTTAATATGTTTTATTTTTAAATATTCATTATTGTGTCCTATGGCGAATAGGCTTGTAAGAATTAAATTTTCGTTATTAGATGTTTCAAAAAAATTAAAGATTTTATCAAACATTTTGTGAATAAAACTCTTTCTATTTTTCCCAAGCTGAGATAAAATATCAATTCCAATTTGTTTAGATTTTAAATCTTCAGAATCAATGAGAAGAATGCATTCGGAAATCATCTCTTGAGTGGCAAATTTTCTGAGTTGTGAGATTTGATTCCAATAATTATTATCAGTTTTTGCTTTATATGCTTTTTCAAATAATTTGATTGTTTCCGGAGTGTTCATGTATTTACTAACGACTTTATGTAAAAATAATGAAATTTAAACCAACAAAAAAGCCCCGGAAAAAATCCGAGGCTACGAAAGTAAATTATTAAGTAAAAAAAATTATTTCACGATGAATCTCTTCACTTCACCTTCTGAAGTTTTAATTAAATAAACTCCGGTGTTTAGTTTTGAAGTATCGATGGTTAATGCGTTTTTCTCTTTTCCAATAAGTTTTCCGCTCATATCGTACAACTCATAACCTTGAGCTCTGTTGAAATAAAGAGTGTTTCCTTTGTTTACAGGATTCGGAAAGATGTTGAAACTTGCTTTTTCAGGTTTTACTTCACCTGTTGCTAATGATGCAGAAGGTTGTACTTCATACATCGATAAAGTTCCGCTGATTTCGTTTGCAACGATGACGTAACCTTTGTTGGTCGTCGTATTCTCTGGAGCAATATAAATAATTCCTTCCGGACCGTTGTCTCCACCAAATGCAGAAGTTGATCTTGAGTGTTTGTAATCTGCAAAAGTGACGTTGTTTGGATTGGTTACGTTGTAAACCATCACACCTCCGGTTCTTTCCAAAGTAATGAATGCAAAAGTTTGTCCGGCAATGGTTCCTAAAGTTACACCTTCCGGTTCAGGACCTTTTGCGCGGCTTCGGTTTTTCGCTCCGTTGGCTTCGTTATCTGCATTAAAAATCAAAGGGTGATTGGCTGCGATATATCTTTCAAATCTGTCTCCACTGTCGTAAACGATTTGTTTGGTATCTGCATTGAAAATTGAGAATGACCTTGTTCCCAAAGCATGAATTTCTTCAAAATCTGCGTCTCCGTCTGTATTTCCGTTTACATTGGTCACTCTGAATCTTCCTAAATTATGTGAAGCTTTTAAAACAGAAGCATTTGGGAAAATGGTTGAGTCTAAAGTATAACCATTTGCTCCAACGGTTGTTCTTTCGCTGAATCCACCTAAATCTTTTTCGTCACCTTCGTTTGCGGTAACCAGATAATTGGTGTTTCCAACTTTGAAAGAAGCCATTGCATCAGGATTGTAATACGCTTTTACAGGCCAGTTTGCGATAAGAATTTCTCCGTTGTTGTCTGAAGCGTCAAAGCCGTTTCCTGGAAGATTCATATCTTTTTTACCCAATCCCCAAATATTTCCTAAAGTATTGTTGCTAAGATTTACTTCGATAATTCCGTTGTTTTCCTGGCAAGAAACCCAAGCTTTCTGGCTGTCTGGACTGATGGCAATGTATTCTGGCTCAAGATCCTGCGCCAAAGTGCTTGTAGACTTTACCTTTCTTCCACCTGAACTGATAAATGCAGCTTCCTGGCTGTTGTAGCCTGTGAAACCAAGCGTAGTAACATTTGACTGAGTTAAATTATTAATTCCACCTGAAATATCAATAATACTTATTGAACCTTCAGGATCTACCGTATAAGCATCGTTTGGTTCGCCTTCATTTGCGGTCATTACTTTTGTTCCGTCCGGGGTAAATGTAATCATGTCCGGTAAAACTCCTACGGTAACTTGTTTTAAGAAATTTCCATTGATGTCGAAGAAAACTACCGATCCGTTTTGTTGTGCGTTTGTTCCGTTTGGAGAAGCTACAGCAACAAGTCCGTTTTTCACGGCGATGCTTGTAATTCCGCCATAAGGAGCCATATTTACAGTATTAATTACTGACGGAGCTAATGGATTAGCAAAATTAATAATATCAAAAACATCCGTTAAAGAACTGATGGTAAATAATTTTTGAGTTGCAGGATCATGAACTACAATTTCTGTTGAACTGTTATTATTTCCTGAAGGATCAAAACTTCCTATATAATTTAATGAAATTTGGTTAGAAGGAACGGGAGCCGCTTTATCATTATCAATAATATATACTGTTGATGAAGTATCTCCTGAAATCGTTGTTCCTACTGGATTTTCTAAACCTAAAACAAAATATTCTGCCTGTTGCTCCTCCAAAGTATCATCAAGAATTGGAATATTTACAGTTACGCTTGTTGTAGAAGGCGTAATGTTGATTGTTTGGCTTGTAAAGGTAAAATCACTGCTGTTTGCGGTGTTGAAAGAAGCCGGTTTCGCAACCAAATTTACGGTTGCATTGGAAGGATTGGTGACATTTATTTTAAATGCTAAAATTCCTGCATTTTCATTAACCTTAATTAAAGTTTTATCTAAAGAGATGCTTGTTCCAGCTGTTGTGAAAATACTAGAAGTTGCCGTTGTTATCGCATTGTCGCTTGTATCTTCCACCATATTTGGCTTTAAAGCTAAATAATAAGCCTGATTTGGAACTAAACCTCCCGTAGGAATTACCGTAATTACATTATTGGCAAATGTTGTTGTAAACGGAACTGCATTTCCTGTAGAGTTTCCTAAACGTAATTCAATTAAGCTTTGTGCATTTGCAGAAGTAATTGCAGAGTTGTCGATTAATCTTACGTTTTCATTAAAAGTAATCGTTGGATTTACTGTTGTAGAAGCGTTATTGACGTTGTTTGCAGGCAAATAGGCAACAGTTGGTGGAGTAGTATCAGTTCCGCCAACTGAAGTTGCATCTAGCGTGAAATTATCGAAGCGGTTATTTCCAACAGCTCCGCCACTGCCTTGAGTAAACTCAACTTTTAATTTAAAATTTGGGTTATTTGAAACTCCTGTAACATTCGAAAAGTCAAATGTGATGAGCTGCGGATTGGCATCCTGTGAAGTAACCGTTTGATACGGTACAAAAGTAGTTCCGTCTAAAGAATAAGACCAGTTTTGATTTCCTGCACCCGAACCTGATCTTCTTGTAGAAAATTTCACCACAACATTGTTATAACCTGTCGTTGGCAAATTAAATTGTACATTTCCGTTGATTGGATAATTGTATCTCAAATGCGTTCCGGAAGCATCTCCGTTTCTTGCATTAAAATTATCTACATTAAAGTTTTGTGATGTTCCGCCAGCAAAATCAATAAAAGTATCTGTACTTCCTGTTCCTGTAGAAGTTGCTGTGATAGAACCATTCAAAAGTGTTGAAGTAGGTGTTGTGATGGCAGCAACAGATGCATTATTATTAAAGTTCCAATAGTGAACTAATGTGCTTTGCCCTGAAACTGCGCCATGAAATAAAGCGGCAATCGGTAATAAGCCTCTCAAAAGGTATTTGTTTTTCATTTTTACTAATTTATTATTTGTGCAAAAATGAAGATTGTACGTTGTGAGGGTTTTAAGCGAATTTTAAGATTTGATTAATAATTTGTTTTAAAAAGGGGTGATTCTTTAAGTTACTGTTAATTGTTGTTTGTTTAACTCAAAAATAAAATATTGAAAGAAATGGTTTTGTTTAATCTACCACTCTCTCCAATCTTCGGTAATATCTTCATCAGCTTTGCTGTAGCCTTTTTTAACACTTTCTGAAATTATTATTTCTGCAATTTGTTCGCGTTCAGAAGTTTCAATTAATTCAAAATTACATTTTTCATTAAGCCTATTTAAACTTTCAATCGTATTTTGTACGATTTTCATGCCTTCGTCTTTCGATGTTGAATTTGCTAAGTCTGAGCGGTATTTATTAAGAATATTTACACATTCTTCTACATCAGTTTTTGTGTAAGAAGGTTGTGCTATCTCTATGTATTCAAACATTGATTGCTTCAGAAGAGAAATTTTATTTTCTTCATTCGGTTTATCAATTGAATTTTCATTTTCCATCTTTTCGGTTTTGTTTTTCGGTGATTGCAATTTTTTATTTTGTCTGTCACAAGAATTTGTCACAAGAACAAGGACTGAGCAAAAAATAGAAATTTAAATTTCACCATATAAATAATAGCTTGTGTTCATAGAAGGAATGATATTTTTTACTTTTCCCCCGAAACCCTCTCATAAATATTATGAATCAAACCATCCGCAACGGAAATTTTCGGCACAAAAATCCTGCTGATTTCAGACCAAGTCATTACATTGTTGTAAATTCTTAAAGCATGACCCAAAACATCTGCACGATCCTGTCTTAAATTATATTTGCTCATTCTTTCATCTACAGTCAATGCGTTGATCTCTTTGTAGACTTTTTTAAGATAAGTTGCAGACATAGGTTTTCCGTCTTTGGTTTTGCTCATCGAAAAGGCTTTGTTGATGTTTCCTCCCGAACCAATAGCAACAATAGGTTTCTTGCTGTTGATGTTTTTTCGGATCTCTTCCTTCATTTCTTTCCAGTTGTCTTCGCTTACCAGATCGTTAAGCAATCTGATGGTTCCAATGTTGAAAGATCTTTCGTAAACCATTTTTCCGTTTTCGTAGAATGTAAGCTCGGTAGAACCACCTCCAACATCTACATAAAGATAGGCAAAATCTTTGTCAAGACCTTCAGCAACGTGGTTTTCATAGACTAAAGTTGCTTCTTCGTCCCCTGAAATAATTTCGATGGTAATATCGGAGTGGTTTTTTACTTTTTCAATAATTTCTTTACCATTTTCGGCATCACGCATGGCGCTCGTTGCGCAAGCTCTGTAATGTTCTACTTTGTAAATTTTCATCAAATCACTGAAAATCTTCATAGAATCTAAGACCATTTGTTCCCTTTCTGCACCGATTTTTCTAAGAGTGAAAACATCCATTCCTAATCGTAAAGGTATTCTGAGAAGGTTGAGTTTAATAAACTCAGGTTTCCCGTTTTGAATTTTTACCTCATTGATTAAAAGTCGGGCTGCATTACTTCCTATGTCTATCGCTGCAATGATCATTTTGAATGTATTTTATTGAATTTTAGTTTTTTAATTTGTGATTGGGCGATTTTTAAAAGCCAAATTTACGGAAATATTATTTTGTGCCTTTTTTGTTAAGGTTATTTTCCTGTAGTTTTTGCTTTCAGATATTTATAGGTTTCGATTTGTGAACGGCATTCTTTTTCGCCGTTTTTGATGTATTCATTGCTCAGCTTTTTGTCTAAAATTCTCGCTTTTACATTATCTTTTAGCTGAATATCAAGAATATCTTTCAGTTCTTTTTTAAGATTTTTATCAGATATTTTTGCGGCTGCTTCTATTCTGTAATCTAAGTTTCTATTCATCCAATCGGCAGAAGAAATATAGATGTCTTCAGAACCTTTATTGTAAAAATACATCACTCTTGCATGTTCCAAGTATTCGTCTACAATGCTTATTGCTTTAATTTTCTGCTTAAATTCTTTCTGGTTGATTGCGCAGTAAATACCTCTTACAATCATTCTGATTACCACTCCGGCTTGCGCAGCTTCATACATTTTATTAATTAAAGCCCGGTCGCTTACAGAATTGGCTTTGATGATCATTTCTGCCTTTCTTCCGGCTTTGGCTTCTTCAATTTCTTTATCGATATGATGTACGATTTTTTCACGCATAAACTGCGGACAAACCATCAGATTTTTACAGGTTTTTAGAACAGATAAATAATCTTCTTTCGGTTTTTTTAGTACAGTGAAAACTTTATTGATGTCTGCCATTATGCTTCTGTCGGAAGTCATTATCAAATGGTCACCATAAATTTTGGCAGTTTTTTCGTTAAAATTTCCGGTGCTTACAAAACCATATTGAAGGGTTTTATTGTGTACCCGTTTTTTGATAATGCACAATTTGGCATGTACTTTTTTGTCCGGAATTCCTATTAAAACAGTGATTCCTTCAGGCTCAAACATTTCTTTCCACATCAGGTTCGATTCTTCATCAAATCTTGCCTGAAGTTCGAGCATTACCGTTACTTCTTTACCATTTCTGGCAGCATAAATCAATGCGTTACTTATTTTTGAATTACTTGCCAAACGATAAGCGGTAATCTGAATAGACTTCACATCCGGATCCATTGCAGCTTCACGCAATAAATCAATTACCGGCGTGTAAGTATGATACGGAAAGCTTAATAAAACATCTTGTTTCAAAATAACATCTGTCACTCTTTCGCCATGTTCAAAAGCCTGATGCGTAAAAGATGTTCTTTCTACGGGTTTTTGGCTGTACTCAATGACATCAGGAAAATCCATGAAATGTTTAAAATTATGAATCTTTCCTCCGGGAATAATGCTGTCTTTTTTGCTTAAATTTAATTTTCGGATAAGCAATTCAAGCATTGCTTTATCCATGTCTTTATCAAAAACAAAACGGGTAGGTTTTCCTTTTCTACGGTTTTTAAGTCCCTTTTCTATTTTTTCGGCAAAGTTGGTTTTGATGTCGTTATCAATATCCATCTCGGCATCTTTTGTTACTTTAAAAGCATGGGCAGAAAACTCATCGTACCCAAAATAAGAAAATATATGCGGTAGGTTGAAAGTGATAACATCCTCAAGCAACATGACATTTTTTTCTTCAGGATCTTCGGTAGGTAACAAAACAAATCTCCCAACAAAACGTGAAGGAATCTCTATAATTGCATAGTTGCTGTGGTAATTCCAGTCTTTTTTTCTCATAGCAACACCGAGATACAAACTTTTGTCTCTCATGTATGGCATAGGTGTGTTTTCGTGAAGAAGGATAGGGATAACATTGGCTTCTACCACTTCATCAAAATATTGTCGTACAAATTCTTTCTGTTTGGCGCTAAGATTTTTTGAAGTTTTAATAAAAACTTTTTGCTCTGCCATTTCAACCTGAATTTTTTTCCAGGTTTTATCAAAGTTTGCTTGTTGGGTAATAACAATTTCATTAATTCTTTGAAGAATTTTCGATGGTGGCTGATAAAATGATTCGGCAATTACTTTTTCTTTAAAATCCATCGCACGCTTCAAACCGGCAACACGCACTCTGAAAAACTCATCCAGATTATTTGAGAAAATCCCAAGAAAACGAATTCTGAGATGAAGCGGCACGTTTTCGTCCATTGCTTCTTGTAAAACTCTTTCGTTAAATGCTAACCAGGTAACATCTCTGGGATTAAAATGTAAAGACATATTTTGTGTAAAATTTATCAAAAATAGCTAAAAAACGTAAACTTCAACAGATGTAAATATTAATCTTTAATTAATTTTTGTAATCATTATATTTGTAAGAAAAATAATTCATATGAAAAAATTCTACCTTATTCTATTAGCTGCTGCTGGATTTTCTTTACAAGCCCAGCAAGCACCCGTAGCTCCACAAGTGAAGCGAATTTGCGCAACAGACAAAGTAATGACAGATTTCTTTGCAAAAAACCCACAAGCAAAACTTCAGGAAGCAGATTTGAGAGATTTTTTAATTAATAATGATTACAAAACTCAGAAAAAAAAGGCTGTAGTGACAATTCCGGTTGTAGTACACGTTTTGTACAAAACTGCGCAGCAAAATATTTCTGATGCACAAATTTTGTCTCAGATTACTGCACTTAATCAAGATTTCAGAAAGCAAAATACAGATTTTAATACAGTTGTACCGGCTGCTTTTCAACCAAATGCTGCTGATTTAGAATTGGCATTCTGTATGGCAACAAGAGACCCGAACGGTAATGCTACTACAGGGATTGAGAGAAAATCAGTACCACAAAGTTTTGTATTAGGAAACAGTTATTATACATCAAGCGGTTTGGCAGCTTGGGATCCTACAAAATATTTGAATATCTGGGTAGGATATTTTGATGGTTTTGATTCGCAAGGTGAGCCATGGGATGGTACTTTAGGGTTTGCATATTTACCTAGTGCTGCAGGAATGCCAATTGATGGATTAGTTATAGGATGTTTTAATATGGGTACAGTAGGTACTCTTTGGCAAGGGTATGACTTAGGCAGAACTGCTACTCATGAGATTGGCCATTATTTCGGTCTGAATCATATTTGGGGTAATACCGGTGTTTGTGGAACTTCCGGCGGAAGTGACGGTTGTGCAGATACACCAGCAACTAATGGTCCTTACTATGAGCAGGACAATCCTGTTTTCCCTGATAATCAGTATACTTGTACTTCAAGTGCAAATGGCGCAATGTTTATGAATTATATGGATTATGTGGCTGATTATCAGATGGCAATGTTTACGAATGATCAGAAAACGATTACAAGTAATACAATGATTGGTCCCAGAGCAAGTCTGTTGAATGCAAATGGTTGTTCTCTTTTATCTGTTAATGAAACTGAAAAGGTAGAAGCAATTAATATTTTCCCAAACCCTACAACACAATATATTTCAATAGCATCACCATTAACGAAGATTAATGAAATAGAAATATTTAATGCTGAAGGAAGATTGGTTAAAAAAGCCTTCATTAAAAATGAAACAGATAAAATTGATGTGAAAGATTTTGCTTCCGGAATTTATTATGTAAGAACTTATAACGGAAAAGATATTGTGAAATCTATGAAATTTATCAAAAAATAAGTGAAAATATTTCCAGCTTTTATTAAAACAAAACTTCGATATAATCGGAGTTTTTGTTTTTTTATGTCAATTTGTCACAAAAATTCTAATGGTACAGAAATTGAGAAATTGAGAATGTAAATTAAATTTAAAAATTAGAAAAAATATAAATATTATGAGTAAAATAATCGGAATTGACTTAGGTACAACCAACTCTTGCGTTGCAGTAATGGAAGGTAAAGATGCTGTAGTTATCCCTAATGCAGAAGGTAAAAGAACTACACCTTCTATTGTAGCGTTTACAGAAGATGGTGAAAGAAAAGTAGGTGATCCTGCAAAAAGACAGGCGGTAACCAACCCAAAGAAAACAGTATATTCTATCAAAAGATTCATCGGAACTCACTTCAAAGAAGATACTCAGGAAATCTCTAGAGTACCTTATGAAGTAGTAGCCGGACCAAATGATACTGTAAAAGTAAAAATCGACGACAGAGAATATACACCACAGGAAATTTCTGCAATGACACTTCAGAAAATGAAGAAAACTGCTGAAGATTATCTTGGACAGGAAGTAACAAGAGCGGTAATCACTGTTCCTGCTTACTTTAACGATGCTCAAAGACAAGCGACTAAAGAAGCTGGTGAAATTGCAGGTCTTAAAGTAGAAAGAATTATCAACGAGCCTACAGCAGCAGCTTTGGCTTATGGTATGGATAAATCTCACAAAGACCAAAAAATTGCAGTTTACGATTTAGGTGGTGGTACTTTCGACGTTTCTATCTTGGATTTAGGAGACGGAGTTTTCGAAGTATTGTCTACAAATGGAGATACACACTTAGGAGGTGATGATTTTGATGATGTAATTATCAACTGGATGGCAGACGAATTCAAAGCTGAAGAAGGTGTTGACTTGAAATCTGATGCAATTGCATTACAAAGATTGAAAGAAGCAGCTGAAAAAGCAAAAATTGAGTTGTCTTCTTCTCCTCAAACTGAGATTAACCTTCCTTATATCACAGCTACAGCTACAGGTCCTAAACACTTAGTGAAGACTTTAACTAAAGCTAAATTCGAGCAGTTATCTGCAGATTTGGTAAGACGTTCTATGGAGCCTTGTAAAAAAGCGCTTTCTGATGCAGGTCTTTCTATCAGCGATATTGACGAAGTGATTTTGGTAGGTGGTTCTACAAGAATCCCAATCATTCAGGAAGAAGTTGAGAAATTCTTCGGTAAAAAACCTTCAAAAGGAGTTAACCCGGATGAGGTTGTAGCAATTGGTGCAGCTATTCAAGGTGGGGTTTTAACTGGAGACGTTACAGACGTTCTTTTGTTAGACGTTACGCCACTTTCTTTAGGTATCGAAACAATGGGTTCAGTTTTCACCAAATTAATTGAAGCAAACACTACCATCCCAACTAAAAAATCTGAAGTATTCTCTACAGCTTCAGACAACCAGCCAGCTGTAAGCATCAGAGTAGGACAGGGTGAAAGACCAATGTTTAACGATAATAAAGAAATCGGTAGATTCGACCTTACAGATATTCCACCAGCACAAAGAGGAGTTCCTCAAATCGAAGTAACTTTCGATATCGATGCAAACGGAATCTTGAGCGTTTCTGCTAAAGATAAAGGAACTGGTAAAGAGCAGTCTATCAAAATCCAAGCATCTTCTGGTCTTTCTGACGAAGAAATCGAAAGAATGAAAAAAGAAGCTCAGGAAAATTCTGCAGCTGATGCTAAGAAGAAAGAAGAAGTTGAAATCTTCAACAAAGCTGACGGATTGATTTTCCAAACTGAAAAGCAATTAAAAGAGTTTGGTGATAAATTATCTGCAGACAAAAAAGCAGCAATTGAAACTGCTCACACAGAATTGAAAGCAGCTTTTGAAGCTAAAAACGGAGATGATGTAAAAGCTAAAACTGAAGCTTTAGATGCGGCTTGGATGGCAGCTTCAGAAGAAATGTACGCACAAGGTCAAGGTGCTGATGCAGGAGCTCAACAAACTCAAGGTAACGCAAACGGAGCAGAAGATGTTCAGGATGCAGACTTCGAAGAAGTCAAATAAGTAGCAATTATCATCGATTAATATCGATTGAAATAAATTAGCAAATCGCTGTAAATGTAATGTTTACAGCGATTTTTTTTGTTTTGTAATTTTTGGTAATAGTTGATTTTAATCATTTTTTATTGTATTTTTGTCTCTTATTTGTACCAATCGTTATTTGGATAATATGTGCGTCTTATGCGTCTTATTTTATTTTAGAAGCCAAAAAACAGAAAATGTGCAGGATGTTATTTCAGAATGGGATTTAGTAAATTAAAAATACCGAGGGTCTGTGAGCATTGCTCAAAGCCTTTTGAAGCAAAGACAGTTACAAGTCGTTTTTGTTCTACTTCTTGTAATAATAAATCGTTAAAGGCAAAGAAGAAACTTGAAAAAGAAAAAGTTGAAAAAGAAATTCTTTTACTAAAATATAAAAACAAGATTGCTGAAGTACAAACAAGGGAATTTATTTCTGTTGCTGAAGCTACAGTTATGTTTGGAATTTCTAAAGATACTATTCACAGGTATATAAAAAGAGGAATAATTACTGGAACTAACTTAGGAACAAGACTGACCCGTGTGAAGCGGTCAGATTTGGAAGCTTTGTTTTCAGCTGTTGAAGTACCTGAGAAAAAAGAAATAGCAATTGAGAAACCCAATTTTGAAGTCGGTAATTGCTATACGATTTCAGAAGTCATCGAGAAGTTCAATGCTAATCCTAGCACGGTTTCAAATGTTATTAAAAGAAACAAGATTCCTACAAAAAAAGTTGGAAGTTTCGTGTATGTGCCTAAAAATTTAATCGATAAAATTTTTGACGGAAAATGAAAGAATTATTGAAAACTAAAGTTACAGTAAGATTGCGAAAGGCCGAGTTCCGAAAAGAATGGTTCATTTATTTGGAAAGTTATCCTGTGATTTTGCCTGGTAAAGAGAAAGCACAACGAGTTCGGGAATATTTGAACCGAAGTGTCACAACTGTAGATTTTGACAAAAAAAGGCCTGCAAGAACTACGCAAGATTCAGTTTCATTTAAACCTAAAAGAGATGATAACGGAATCATAGTTTGTAAAAGTGAAAATGACCGAGAAACAATGATCTACGCAGATTCTCTTCGCAAATTACGTCAAAGAGAATATGATAATATAGAACTCTACAGTGAACTCGACGCAATAAAGGCGGAAGAAAAAGAAAAATCTCAGGAGGATTTTGTCAAATATTTTGATTTGCTAGTCACTAAGCGGCATAAAAACAGTTCCGAATCTATACAAATAAATTGGTATCGCTCCATTAAATTTCTAAAAGATTTTGGAGGTGAAAAAATTACCTTTTCAGAGATAAATACAAAATTCTGTGAAAAATTTAAATCATATCTTTTGACTGCAAAAAGTGGAAGTAATAAGGAGAATACTATTTCTCAGAATACTGCTTCAACATATTTTTCTGTTTTTAAAGCTGCGTTAAAAGAAGCTTTTATTGATGGTTACTTTACATCTGATATTTCTGCTAAAGTAAAATCGATTCCACATGAGGAATCAAGACGAGAATATTTAACTCTGGAAGAACTTAATACATTGGTTGAAACGCCTTGCGAACTTGATGTTCTTAAACGTGCAGCGCTATTTTCAGCTTTAACCGGTCTACGCCATTCTGATATCCAAAAACTAACATGGAACGAAATAACTATCGAAAATGAGCAAGCAAAAATCAATTTCACGCAGAAAAAAACAAAAGGTGTAGAATACATGCCGATTTCTAAACAAGCATTACAGCTTTGTGGTGAAGTAGGTCTTCAGACTGATTTGATTTTTAAAAATCTGACTAATCCAGCTTGGATTTCTCGGCCACTTAAAAAGTGGATTGAAAGTGCAGGAATTACCAAAAAAATAACTTTTCATAATTTTAGACATACTTTTGCTACTCTGCAGCTTTCGAGTGGAACAGATATTTACACCGTGAGTAAAATGCTTGGACATACAAATGTAAAAACTACTCAAGTTTACGCAAAAGTTGTAGATGAAAAGAAAAATAAAGCTTCACAAGCCATTCATCTAAAGAACTTACAAAAATGAATCTGAAATATTTCGAATATATAGTTATTTATCTTTCTGTTCTGCTCGTATGTGTAGTTGCAGGTACTTTGGCAAGACTTTCTTTTCTTCATAAAGGAGGAGATGAATATACTGCGAATATTGTTTTTTGGTCAATTACCGCTTTCAGTGTTTTGATTTATGGCATTATTATTTTATTTCTGGATGTAATTTTAGTAGGTATTAAAAAATTTATACAGAAACGGAAGAATTTAAAAAACAACGTGATAAAATCACTTCCAGCGAATAATTTAGATGGAAAAATTGAAGAGCAAGAAACAATAATGAACAAAAATTCATCAATTCATTTCAATGAAGATTCACAGGAAAATAATTTAGCTCAAACTTCTGTATTGGTAAATTTGGAGTCTATAAGAAAAGTTCAACTTCAAGAAAAGCAACAGATTGAAAATCAAAAATTACAAATAGCTATTGATTATACCCGCAATCAATTTGCTTTATATGTAACTGACGAAGATCTTGCTGCAATTTGCAATTCAATAAGCCTCTATGCAAAACAAGAAGAAATTCCACTTCACACTTCAGTCGTTACCAAAGGACTTTCAAATCTTGATCTCTATCATTTTGGCTGGAATATTTGGAATCATTTTAAACCGATAAAACAAGAACGGGTTTCGAAATTATTAAAAACTGTTTTTGTCTCGCTTGATGATATTGATGCTGATACCATCAAGTCACATTTAAAGGACGAACCTAAAAAAGGCATAATCAAAATTCAAGAAAATTTGGCATACTAATAAAACTTATAAAAAATTACAAAACATAGTGTTTGTAAAGTGATTCCTCTGTGATTGCATGTTTACGTATATCACGGAGGAATCACTTTTTTTCTTTGCACCATAACAATTAAAAACAATTAGTTATGGATAGTAACGAAATTTCATTTGAAAACCTGCCACGAGCAGTGGCACATTTAGTTAGCGAAATCGCAGAGATTAAGTTTCTTGTAGAAAGAAAAGAAGTTCCTGTGATTTCTCAAAAGAGAGTTCCAATTGACATTGAAGCAGCTTGTCAATTAATTGGCAAAGCAAAACCAACTGTCTACACATTGGTCAGAACCCGAAAAATTCCCTGCTATAAAAATGGAAAGAAACTGTATTTTTTTGAAGATGAACTTTTAGACTGGATTTCCAAAGGTAAAAAGAAAACGTTACAGGAAATTCAATCGGAAGCGGAAGCCAGCTTTAAGAAAAATTCACGACAGTCAAACATTGGTTCTAGTCAAAATCTGTCAAGATGAGCAAGAAATCCCCTTATTTGAGAGTTGGAACCACTTACTATAAAAACATAGAAAAGCCCTTAATCTCTGGTGATACAACTTCGGTTTTGGTTCGTTGGAATCGGGAAACAATTATCAACGACCACGGAAAAAGTTTTGTTGGTGATATTCCGAAATATGATGGGTTTTGCTGTATTCCTGAACATTTAGATTATCAACAAATCGTTAAAGGTTTTTATAATATTTACAATGAAATTCCTTTTGCGCCTTCTTGTGAAAAGGAAGATTTAAAAAACTCGATTTCATTTTCGCTAAAATTTGTAGACCATATTTTCGGCGAGCAGCTGGAAATGGGTTTGGATTACTTGAAAATTCTTTTACAATTTCCAACGCAAATTCTACCAATTTTATGTTTGGTTTCTAAAGAGAGATCAACCGGAAAATCTACATTCATCAAATGGTTGAAAGAGATTTTCGGTTTGAACATGACCTACATCAAAGGTGATTCTTTTGGAAGCCAATTTAATTCCGATTGGGCAGCAATGTTAGTGGTGGCTATTGATGAAGTTTTCTTCGATAAAAAAGAAATTACTGAACGATTAAAATATCTATCGACAACCAATAAAGATAAACTCGAAGCCAAAGGAAGAGACAGAGAAGAAATCGACTTTTTCGCCAAGTTTATTTTGTGTTCCAATAACGAAGAAAATTTCATTCAAATTGATGAAAATGAAATTCGATTCTGGATTCTAAAAATTAATCCTATTAAAACTGAAAATACCGAGTTTCTAAGCAATCTCATTGCAGAGATCCCCTATTTTCTTCGGTTTTTAATTGATCGATCATTTTCAACGGAGAAGAAAACCAGAATGTGGTTTTCTGCCGATGAAATAAGAACTAAAGCACTTCAAAAATTAGTTTTCAAGAATAATAATAAACTGGAATCTAAGATTATTGAGTTGCTATATGAGTTTTTTGAAAGCAATAATGATGAACAGATCAATGTTGTTCCACAAGATTTGCTGAATATGATGAATCGAATGTTCAGACCAACATATTGGACAAGAAATGATATTCGAAATCTACTCAAAGAAACTTGGAAATTAGTTCCACAAACTAATGGTTTGACTTATATCAGATACGATATTGATTTTGCTGGAACCTTTTACCAAAACAATTCAGTTGGTCGGTTTTTCACCATAAAAAAGGATTTTATCCTTGGTAAATATGTTGAACTGTTGAATTAACTGATAATGAAAATAAAATCAAATACTTAACAGTCAACAAAATCCTCAACAAACTTTAAGATCCAACTTTTTGTTGAATGTCTGTTGAGTGCTGAAACTCTAGTTTGTTGAATCGTTGAGACTTTGTTGAATATCCAAATTGTATTTAATCAATAGGTTACAATGTTTACTCAACAATTCAACAAAAAATATCTCATTCACAATACGAAAATTTAATTCTATGAACTGCAAACAATTTAACAGCATATCGTTGGAAGAAGTCCTCCTTTCTCTCGGACACCTTCCCACGAAACAAAATGAAAAAGAAGCTTGGTATCTCAACCCCTTTGCCAGCGAATCCCAAGCCTCATTTAAATTAAATAAAAGACTTAATGCTTGGTATCTTCATTCAGAAGGAATAGGCGGTAATAACACCGATTTTATGAAGAAATATTTAAAGACCTCGGTAAATGAAGTTTTGGACTGGGCGAAAAAACAAAATTTTTCTTCTTTTCATCAGCAAGCACAGGTGAAAAAGTCAGAACCAAATTACAGAATTGATGAAATACTGGGTCTCCAAAATCAAAACCTAAAACAATATTTGCAGGGACGTGGATTAAGTCCTAAAATCTATGATTATATAAAAGAAGTACGATTTACAATCGGAGAAAAGAAACTCTACGCAATTGGCTTCGAGAATTTATCCGGAGGCTTTGAGCTTCGCAATTCTTTTTATAAAGGTTCATTGTTGAAAAAGGATATTTCAATACTTAATCTCAATAGTAATGTACAGAATATATCAAATCTTCAAGATAAAAATATCAAAAGTGTAGCAGTTTTTGAAGGCTTTATGGATGCCCTGTCTTTTATAGAAATGCAGAAATCTTTTGCAGGAGATATTCTAGTAATGAATTCCATTGCTCTTTTAAATAAGTCCATAGAATATTTGAAAAACTACTCTGATATCAATCTTTTTCTGGACAACGATAATGCTGGAATTAAATGTAAATCTGAAATCATAAAATCTTTTCCGGAAGCAAAAGATCATTCCATTGTCTATTCAAACCATAAAGATCTGAACGAATTTTTGATGCATCGGATAAACAATGATTCCTCGATTAACTCATGTAAGAATTCTATAAAATTTCCTGAAGCTGATAAAACAGAAGAGAGAAAGCCGGAACCAGAAATTAGAAAATCAAATGGTTTTAAAATGAAACGTTGATAAATCGTGCTGTATGTTTTTACCAACTACCCGCAGAAGTTAGGAGCGCATTCGCAACTTTGAAGGTCGTTCCTCCCAACAAAGTTTCAAATACGCTCTGCGAGGCTTCTAACCTGAGTTAAATAGACTAAGGTTGACTGGTGAAAACCTGTGTAAAAAACACACAGGTCTATTTCAAAGGTGCGTAAAATATGCACAGGTAAATTGGAATTCTGCATAATATTTTACAGCAATTTTAATCAAAGAAATCTTTGATAAACTTTTAAAGATGAAAAATAATGAAGACTTCAATTAATTTTAAAACTGTCAAATCGGATTCTGAAACTCATAATTTCAGAAAGAAGACTTTCGACTATATCCGTAAAGATCTGACATCAAAGAATGAATATTGGATGGAGCAGAAAATAGTAGACCGAATCCAACAAATCGAAGCATACTGTAAAGAAAAGTCCGGAAGGAAATTGCAGAAGAATGCAATGCCAGTTCGGGAAGCTGTAGTTGTTATTAAAGAAGACACAACCATGTTGGAACTTCAAAACTTGGCGAAGAGACTGGAAGAAGAAATGAAAATTCGTGTTTTTCAAATTGCTATTCATAAAGACGAAGGTCATACCGATAAAGACACGAAAGAATGGAAACCCAATTACCACGCTCATTTGGTGGCTGACTGGCAAGATTTGGAAACTGGTAAAACACTGAAACACCAATCTTACCACTATTCAAAAATGCAGGATCTGACAGCTGAATGTCTGAATATGGAAAGGGGTATTTCTGGATCGAAAGGAAGATTAGAGGCTATCGAATTTAAAATTCAGCAAAGAGAAGAAGATCTTAAAGTTTTGGAGGAAAGATTCAATTCAATGAAGTCTGAGATGAGTTCTAGAAAATCGGAAGAGCTGATAGTAAAGGAAAATGATTTTTTAGGTTTTAAAAAAATTAAGACTGACAAAACAATTGCGAATTATGAAAAAGCATTTCGAACTTACAAAAGTACAATTTTTAAAAATGAAACCGAATTAGATTCTAAGTCAAAACAAATTGTTGAGCTCAATACAAAGGTTGATGATTTAAAAAAACAAGTATATCAATTCAAAAGCAAAAACGCTGTTCTATTGTCCAACCCGACCGTTTTTGCTTCTGAAAAGAAAAAATATTTAGATTCTGTCACATATATTCTTGAAAGAGAGATAAAATTTTCAAGATATAGAAGTCCAAACTTAGATAGAACAAATAAGCAAAATTTGATATCGGAAATGGAAAAAATAGCACAGAAAATTTCGCAAGAAAATACGGTTCCATTTGCTGCCTTCAATGAGATTTTTAAAGATACTGAGATTACATATCAGCTTTTCTCTTTGTTGCAATTCGGTAATAATAGTACAAATTATGAGATCGAGGATATTCCAATTCAAAATAAAAGAAAGATAAAAAGACTCTGATAACCGCAACTTATTGCAAAGTAATTTCTTTTGATTGATAGCAATCAAGGAAGCAAGAAGCCAGTAAAGCAAGAATGCAGGCAAGTAACCAATCAAGCAGGCAATGTCGCTAGATTGATAGATGACACCTTTGATGATGTAGGATTATCCCACTTGCAATACTTTGCTTTTTGATAATGCTTTCTTCATTTTGAAAAAAAAGAAACCCACGCCGTTGTATACACCGGAAAAAGTATTTAGTTTCCAGTATTTAGTGAGTGTTCAAAACCTCACCCTACGGGTTTACAAGCACCCTCGTTTTTTTTAGTTATCCGATGATCAATTCGATACCGGCTTTTTCTGCTTTGTATTTTATTTTGGTCTGCAATTCATAATAGCTCCAGTTGCGAAGCACAAACTCCTGTTCTTTTGCAATCCCTATTTTGTCTTCCTGATCTTTAAGAATCAAGGTGCCTGCCTGTTGCCGGATGCAGAAATCAATCAGCATCCTGCTGTAAAGATGAAGTCGATGACTGACAAAACGGTTTTCCAGATTCTCTGTTTTGTGCAGTGCCTTCTGTTTCCGTTTGGTTCCATTTCCGGAACGGGAATAAGCGACTCCGGCTCGAATTCTTTTGTTACTGGCTTGTATTGCCAACCTTCGATACAGAAATTCCTCTTTCGAACCAATAGTCATCCGCACATTGCTGGCTTTTACCACGATTGGGTGTTCTAAAGACAAAGACGCTTCAGCAATGATTTCAGGTTTTAAACCGTGGTCTTCTTTCTCAAATTCAAAGACCGCGAGCCAAAAAATCTTACCGTCTTTCAGCTGGATCTGGGATGTGCACAGCTTGATCTCTTCTTTTAAAAAGCGTTCCATGATTAAATGTTTATCAGAGAAATCTTTTCCCAAATATGTTTTTACTGGGATCGCAAACATATTGAAGCAAAAAGCTTTCTTTTCTGGATCATACTTCATTTTGCTGATACACTTGACAGGAAGCGGAATGGGAATGTCTTTTTTAAAATTCATTAAGGATTTTGATCCCTGCCAATAGTCGGCTTTGTTTTTGGAAAAGGTGGATTGAATCGTATTGTTCAGGCATCCAAGAATGTCGGTGGGGATTTCGCCTTTAAAACGGTCAAAGACCAGGCGTGCTGTGGTGTTTGTTTTGGAGCGGTCAAACATTCCCATTTTATCTTTTTTTTCATCAGCTAACTTGTATTGGATTTCTTCTGTGAGGTAAAAGAAATCCTTGATCATTTCCTGTACATACAGATGGGAAACGATCAGATTAGCCGCACGGAAACAGCGGTTCTGATACCGGTAGAGTTTTTCCCACATCTGGCTTTTATCTTCAGATGGAACATCAATCACCAGCTGAATTTTCCGGGTCAGGGTTATGGTGGATTTTTCCATGTTAAAGCAGTATTTGAGATCGGTTTTGATTTTGCAGTTGCTGATAGGCGTAAAGAAATTCGCGGTGGACTTCTTTTTCAGACAGTTTGAGTTCTTTTGCAATTACCGTAAAAGAGGATTTCTGCTCAAACCTTCTTTTGATGATTTCGCGTTGCTGACTGCTGAGTTTTTCTGACTGCTGGTTATAATGGAAAGCTTTTTCCTCCGGCTTCTCAAAAGAAGCGACTTTAAGAATTTTCCTAAGATTATCTATGGCTTTGTTTACCTCGGCGCTGATGCCTGTCACGCTACTTCCCATAGCCTCTGCGATGGGTTTGTACTGAAAGCCGTATTCAAGGCAGAGTTCTATCAGGTGTTTCCGTTTTGGGTTTAAGACGGGCAACACCTTTACGATTTCATCGAATTTGTTTTGATCGGATTCCTGGATATTTAAGTGCTCTTTATCTCTTAGGGGGTCGTAACCTGCAAGATAATCCTGATAGTTCTCAAAACTGTCAAGAGAAGGCATCAGGCGGGTGAATTTATTTTTGGGAGCACTGACATATGCCATACAATCCCTTTTCATAACAAAACGTAAAAAGCCTATAATATGATCAGGCGATTCAATGGTTTCACGGTGTGTCCACAATTTTAGAAAGGTATCCTGAACAATAGTGTCTACTACAAAATCATCCTTCAACACCTGCCATCCAAGCCAGAAAAGAAGTCTCTTGTGGCGTAGATGAATGTGTTCCAAAGCAACGGGGTTTCCTTCTTTCAACAGTTTGTATAGCTGAAAATCGGTGAGGTTTCGGGGCAGAGAGTTTGTTCTTTTCATAAGCAGTGTATTTGAGCTAATTATTGCTTGAAGAACTGCTTTGATTAAATAAGTCGAACTGTATACTTCATTGGAAAATACTCAGCCACTACATTTTGCCCAAAAGAAAGGCGTGGAACTCAACTTACCGACCGGTGGTACTGGCATACCAAGCAACGATAAGTGAGCCCACGCCGAAGTCGTGGGCACATTTACTTATCCTCTCGTTGCTTTTTGAAAAGTGCCAGTTTTCCAGTCGAGAATCTAAGCAATAGCTTCTATATTTCCTTAAACTATCGCAAAATTACTTTTATAAATAATTTATTCCAAATATAATAAAAATAATTTAATTACGGTCGAACGACCGTAATATTTCAATGTCAAAATATTTCTTTTGCTATATGATTGACATAAACGAGAAAATCTGTTCGTATATAACTAAAAATTGGTTGATTCCTTGGCTTAAAGAAAATAAGTCACAGAACTTGTTTGCTAAAAGTCATGATATTGAAGAAAGTACTGTACGAAAAATTAAGAGTGATAATACATATAGAATTCCTGTTGAAACACTCTATAGAATTTGCAAGGCAAGAAAGCTTACTCTTGAACAATTTTTTAAACTTATAAATGAATAAATACCGACGAAAATCGGTATTTTATTATAAGGGAGTTCAGAATTCAAATTCCTTCTCCTTTTTAAATATAGGAAATAAAATTTTAAAAAATGGGTGAACTATTGTTTAATTTACTAATCAACTTGTCAACCGTTTCCTCAATTTTATTATTCTTTAAGTTACATTCCCAAACAGTAATAACATTCCATCCTAGATCTAATAATGATTCGATATTATTTTGATCCCTCTTAATATTTGTAATAATTTTTTCAGTCCAAAAAGCTGTCCTAGTTTTTGGTATAACAAAATATTTGCAGTTTTTATGTCCGTGCCAAAAACATCCATTAACGAAAATTACTGTGTTGTATTTTTTTAGGACAATATCGGGTTTTCCCGGTAGATTTTTAGTGTTTATCCTATATCTGTAACCTTTGGAGAAAAGAATTTTCCGTAACAATATTTCAGGTTTTGTGTTTTTTCCCTTGATCTGCTGCATATTATATTTTCTTTGTGCAGGAGTGTGTCTATCTGTCATATCATAATATATAATCTGTTATTGAGATTCAAAAAATATTCCATATTTTTGGACAAAATTGTATAATTGTATGGAGCGTACTGTGGGTGGTTTTATTAAGGAAAGAAGAACAGAATTAGGCTTGCCTTTAAGGAAAGTAGCTGCGGAATTAAATGTTAGTACTTCAACCTTATCCAAAATAGAAAAAAATGAGAGGAAACTTAACCCCATTCTGTTGGAAAAGGTATCAAGCAGTTTAAATTTGGATAAAGATATATTGATTAATCTTTTTTGCAAAGAAAAACTATCAGAAAATTTTAAGGGACATAATCTTTTTAATATTGTTGTAGAAAAATTTGCTCAACAAAGTGCCAAATTTGATACAGATTGGAGAAATAAAAATTTTAGCAATCCCAATAGCACTATCAAAATTGGCACTTTATTCTCTGGCATTGGTGCAATAGAGTATGCTTTTAAAAGACTTAACATTAATACTGAAATCAAATTTGCTTGTGATATTGATAAACATGTAAAAGAAAGTTACATCGCAAATTATAAAATCAAAGATGAAAACTGGTATAGCGATATTTGTGAGTTAAATGCTGAAAAATATCATAATGAAATTGATTTGCTAGTGGGTGGAAGCCCGTGTCAATCTTTTTCTATGGTAGGTAAAAGAAGAGGTTTTGAGGACACACGAGGCACACTATTTTACGAATTTGCTAGGATTATAAAGGAGACTCAACCAAAAGTTTTTATTTTCGAAAATGTAAAAGGACTTGTTAACCATGATAACGGAAACACTTTTGAAACTATTAAGGCAACTTTTGATGAATTAGGATATAAATATTCGTATCAAGTTTTGAATGCAAAAGATTATGGTATGCCCCAACATAGAGAGAGAATATTCGTAGTTGGGTTTAGAGATCATAATATTGAATTTACATTCCCTGAACCTATAAGTTTAGAACATCGCATGCAGGATTTTCTTGAAGATTATACCGAAAGCAAATACTATTTAAAGGAAAAGGGGGTAAAGTTTGTAACAAGTACATTTAACAGAAATAAACGCTATACACAAATTAATGGTGATATTGCTTTATGTCAAAAAGCAAATCAGCAGTTTAATTGGCATGGCGATTTTATTTTTGAATCAATAGAGGAAAAAGAATTTGACGAATTCATATTTGATGTTAATACAGTCGAAGAAAAATATTATTTATCAGACAAAGTAAGAGATTATGTTTTAAGTGAAGGTACTAAAAATTTTAAAACGTCAATTAAAACTGATTTGGAAGTTGCTAGGCCTTTGCTACAATCCATGCATAAAATGCATCGTGCTGGTGTAGATAATTATGTTACACACACTGGTAGAATAAGAAAACTTACACCTAAAGAATGTCTACGATTAATGGGTTTTAGGGACGATTTTATTCAAGTTGTTAGTGATACCCAAATGTATCGTCAAGCAGGTAATAGTATCGTTGTTGATGTTCTAATTGCCTTACTAAAGCAAATGGATATTACACAATTTGCTGATAAAAAGAAAAGTTCACCAAGAGAAAAAAAAACAAGTTATAATTGATTATTGTAAGTATTTTCGGATATTTAAATAATTTTAATTTTGTAAAATAACTAATAATAATGGCTGACCCAATTTGTAGATGGAGAAATCCATATTTTAAAACTGTAAGAGAATTAATTACTGTTCTACCAAAAGAAGATTTAGTAAAGAACATTGCAAGACAACAAACTAATAGCGCATTCGGCTCTGAAGATTTTTTTCGTACTCCTTATCAATTAGCTGCTCAACTTGGTCTATATTACGAAGATGAACTTATTTTACACACTAGGTTTCACTATAACCCTCATCCTTTCGAAATAATACAGTATTCTGACAATTGGTTTAAGAATTATTATGTACCTAATCCATATACTGCTCGTGGATTTGAAAACATCCAACCTAAAATACTTAATGTTGAAATTTCTAAACTTTTATTTGAAAGCAAAACCGAATTAGATTGGTCTGTAGTTAAAATGGAACTTTTCGGAGAAGCAATTGGCAATGATGATATTTTAATAAATGTTATAAATACATATTCGCAGCTTTATCAAGTTAAAAATAATAAATTAAAACTAAAAGAAGGCATTGTATACGAAGATTTACAATCATGTATTTATGATTATTCTCTTCCAACAAGAGGTGATAAAAAAGGTTTTTTTGATTTCTTGGAAATTAGTATATCTAATCAAGAAACTAAAGAAGCAGAACTATCAGAAAAGGAAATTGTTTTATTTGAAAATAAAAATTTACGTCAAGCAATATGTGATAGTTTTAAATACTTATTTAATAATTACGATGAAGCAACAATACTGTCAGGCTACCAAACAAAAAATGCAACAATTGAAGACAGAGAATATGTAGGCATTACAATTCCCAAATATTTTGGTTTTGAAATTGTGTTTGGACAATTTAATGAAGAGCAATCAATTGAAAATTTAAAATCATCTGATACTCGTCGCTTCTTTTTAGATAAATTTACTTTATTAAATAAAGATAACAACTATTTAAATAATCAATGGTATGAAATAAGTGATAGAGCTTTAAGACTTGAAAATTTTAATAAGTATATTGCAGAAATTTCTTTAAATAAGTTAAAGATAATAAAAGATGGAGATCTTTTTAAACTAATCAGTACAGCGAAAAAAGCATCAAATACTATTTATTACGGTGCTCCAGGTACAGGTAAATCTTACAAGGTTGACCAAATAATAAAAAAATTAGATCCTAAATTTTACCAGAGAGTAACTTTTCATCCTGAATTTGACAACGCGTCTTTTGTTGGCGGCTATAAACCTTCATCAGAAAAAAAAGATGATAGGGAAAATATAGTTAGTTATAAGTTTGTACCACAAGCTTTTGCTAAAATTTATACAGAAGCGTGGAAAGATTTGGATAACGATTACTATTTGGTAATCGAAGAAATAAATAGAGGAAATTGTGCCGAAATTTTCGGTGAAATTTTCCAATTACTAGACCGTAATTCTAATTATACGGTTACTCCATCAAAAGAACTTAATGATCATTTAATTGAGAAGTTTGATAATAATAAAGAACATGAAGGCATTGCTAAAGGTTTAAAATTACCTTCTAATTTGCATATTTTGGCAACAATGAATACTTCTGACCAATCGCTTTTCCCGATGGATTCTGCCTTTAAAAGAAGATGGGAATGGGAGTATGTTCCAATTTGTTATGATGTACAAAATGAAGAAGGAAAAAGTAACGAGTCTTTCAATTTTGAAATTGATTTGGGCGATGGTTCAAAATACAAATGGATAGATTTTATTGCAAAAATCAATAACAATCACATCAAAAACAATCAGGCATTAGGAATGGATAAATGTATTGGGAACTACTTTATTAAACCTGATGACGCCAATAACATTTCGCTCAAGCCATTTATCAATAAAGTTATTTTTTACCTATGGAACGATGTATTTAAAGACGAAGATAACAAAGTGTTTGAATCGAATGGTTCTTACGAAGATTTTTTTCCGATTTTTACCAATGGTTTAACCAAAGTAAAGGAACTTTTCGAAAGAATAGATTTAGCATCAATTACAGCTTATCCTTCTAGAGAGGAAGAGCAAGATTTAGGTCAAGTTGCAGAAGAAAATCAACCGATAATAGAATAGAAATGCATATTCTGATTGAAGGCGAAAATTACTCCGAAGATCTTTTAAGAGATTTATTCGAGGATCCAAAGTTTTATAAACTTAACGGACTCGAAGGAACTCTTACGTCCGTGGGTTATTATCATTCTTTTGATAAAAACAAATTGGTATTCATGCTTCCAAAAGTGTTTATGAAAGATGGCGAAGAAACCGTTTTGGGAACACATAAGGACAATTTGCTTAATTTAATTAAAGAGGAATCAATAAAGCATAAAACAGAATACAATTGGGTAAGGCAGCTTTCGGTGTATTTCTACAATAGTTTAATTGAATACCGCAAAAGATATAATGATACTTCAATTATCCATGAAACTGAAACCTTTGAACTGAATACAAATTTAGGAGTAAAGGATTATTCATTTCTAGATATACTTTTAAGTTTTGTCAATTTCTATAAGAAAAACAAGCAGCAAATCTTATTTAAACATATTGAATTCACTTCCAACCAAGCTAGGAAACCAAAGTGGGAGAAAACGATAAGAAAATCATTACCTATTTTTATTGGGGGTAAAACGCCAATTTATACTGAGATTGCAAATAGAAAGAAAGTCATAAATACCGAAGAAGAATTGATTACTTATTTCTTTAGTATTCTCAACCATCTTAACCACGAGCACCATCTTAATTTAAAAATTGATAAATCCTACCAAATCATATCAGGTACTGCTTTCCAGTATCTTTGTACAACGGGTTTATCGAAATTAAGAAAGATTAAGTACCGCTATTTTAGTGATGTATTAAGACGTATGTACGGACTTTGTGAAATGTATTTCTCTCAATATGATTTTAGCAGCATTAAACGAAAAAGAGAGGATTATATGGCAATTACCAACTACAACTTAGTTTTTGAAGATATGGTAGATAAGCTTTTCTCAGATGAACTTAAAAAATACGAAGTTGATGGGGTTACAATCGATAAGTTGAAACATAATGACGATGGTAAAATCATTGACCATATTTACGATTATAAATCCTTAATTGACACCAGCGATATATTTTACATAGGAGATTCTAAATATTATAAATCTAATAGTCAGGCTGGAAAAATATCAAAGTATAAGCAGTTCACTTATGCAAAAAATGTAATTCAATTCAATATTGACCTTTTAAATAAGAAAGGAGAAGAGCATATAAAACCTCTGCGATATAGAGATAAAGTAACTGAAGGCTACAATATTTCACCAAATTTCTTCATTTATGGTTATATTGACAATGTTGACAACTACGATGAGCATTCAATTATTAAGAAAGGGGAACCTATAACTTCATACCATTTTAAAGATCGATTATTCGATAGAGATACCTTATTTGTACATCAATATAAGATAAATTTTCTTTATGTATTAAAATCATACACTACATTCAACAATTCCGATATCGAAAAGTTTAGAAACGAAATAAAAGAGACCTTTAGAAATAATTTTTTAAACTACTTTAATAATGAAACTGAATGCAAATACTCGTTCTATAAATGTAATTTAAGTGAAGAACATGTTGCAATTTTTGTAAATGATAATTTCAGACAACTTAATGGTAAATGCTTTTTAACAAATACAAAAGAATTGATTGTTGCAAAATCGGTTGATGATAATAATATAGATCATTTATTACAAAATTTTCAAAAAATCACAAAATTATTTTAAACTATAACTCTCCTCTTTGCGCTCGTTATCTACAAAAATAATATCCTAACTTTACTTGTTAGAAATGTAAACTTTATTTATCTTAAAGTATCTGTACATGAAACTGTACAAACGGAATTATCAATTATTAGGGGTTAGTTGGGAAATTTTAATTATATGATTTACATTGAATTACAAGATTACAGGTATACAAAAGTAGTACAAATGTTACTTTTACTTTGACTTTAAGTTAGTTATAACCTTCTATTTAAAGGTGTTTGCGAAGGAGAGATTCTAGCGGAAAGATAGAAATAAAAGATGTTACAGCATCTAAATTCTGTACGACATTATTATATAAACAAAAATTAATAAAAATTTTTTTAGATATTGTATCGTATCGAAAATTATAAGGACGTTAGATCATATTTATTTTTCCTTGTTTAAAATCATATAGGAGGTTAGGCTGAAGTTTGAAAAGCATAATTGATCTAATCTTAAGTTTAAGTGATCAAGGTCATAATGAAATGTCTTGTTAAGGATATAGATACTGTAACTATTGATGGCGACTATTTTGAAATTTAATGGCTTCTCTTGCCTACTAGGAAAAGGAATTAATAAGAAAAAGAGACAGTGTAGGATTGCAATCTGCTAGAACAAGCGTAAGATAGGGATGTACACCGAAAGATTATACTGCTGAAACAATTTCCAAACTGCTGCTGCTTCGTGCTATTAACAAAAAATTTACTAAACGTCCAAAAGATATTTACAAACCATTTAGGATTGAGGCGGGTAACATTTTACCGATTGCCAAGATTCTTGCTAATCATACAGATGAAGAAATAAGGAATTTGGGAACAAGAAATAAACAGATGTATTTTATTCCGTTTTTTAAAAAGTTGCTGAAGATTGTCTCAATAAAAAACAACAACTGGAGTTTGAATTTTAAGCAATTTACGGTAACACGTAATTGATACTATATTAGATCAATTATCTTTGAGCAGGTTATTTAAACTATAAAAAGACAAACGCTCACTTTTTTTTATATAAAGTCGAGTATGGGTGAGTACACTGAATAATATAGCGGGTATATAAAGGGTACTAGCAACCCTAGTTACAAAAGACGGAAAAAGTTAACCAAATAATTCACGTAAATAAAAAAAAACAATGCAAATAAAAAAACTAACTATCAACAATTATAGAAATCTAGATTGTCAATCTGTATCATTCGCTGATAATTGTAATTTTATAGTTGGTGAAAATAATCTAGGAAAATCAAACCTTCTAAATCTTTTACAAATATTATTTACTAACAGAGCATTTAAATTTAATGATTTTACGGATATCTCAAAACCGATAGAAATTTCTCTTCAAGTAAAATTGGAAGATATTGAAATAGGACACTTTGAAGACCTTTTCGATACTAATGATTATCATTTAATCAATATTTCTTGTAGGCAAATAACTACTGATGATAATATTGAATTTTATCACACAGAAACTAACACATATATTCATCCAACTGTTATCAGATGCGTCAATTATATTCATTATGATTCTTTACGCAATCCTATTTCAGAAATCAATTTTGACAAAGGTCGAGGCGTTGGTAAATTCTTATCTAATATTGTTGCTAATTATTTAGCAGAGAAAAAATTAAAAGACACTGACTTTATAAATGAGCAGAAACTAAATGAATTATTAGGAAATCTTAACGGTAAAATTTCAAAATTAAAGACATTTAATGATTTTAAAATAAATGCGACATCAGAAAGTGATTTAGAAAGCTTACTTTCAAAGATTATTGTTTTAAAAGATGACAAAGGGAATTCACTAACGAAATCAGGATACGGTGTACAATTCTTAATTCTTATTACATTGTCAATTTTAGAACGCATACAATCTATAAAGGAACAAAGAAAAGAAAAAGGAATTTTTGAACATGATACCAATCATACTAAACATATATCTCTAATTATTGGTTTAGATGAACCGGAAATTCATTTACATCCCTATATGCAAAGATCTCTTATAAAATACTTAAACAATATTATTTCAAATAAAAACGTCGAATTCCAGAAACTTGTAAAAGAACTATTTGACATTGATGGTTTTAACGGACAAATAATTGTAGCAACACATTCTCCAAATATTCTATTAGATGATTATACTCAGATAATCAGACTTTATCCTAAAAATGGCATAACAAATATAAAATCGGGGTCACAAGTAATATTAACTGAAAAACATTCTAAAAGACTGCACATGCATTTTCCTTCAATTAAGGAAGCTTTTTTTTCTAGATGTGTTATTTTTGTAGAAGGTGATTCTGAAGAAAGTTCATTTTCTCATTTTGCAGAAAAAATGTCAATTGATTTTGATGAATTGGGAATTAGTGTAATACAATCACGTGGAGGAGAAGTTGCTGCCATAAAATTGTTAATTGACTTAGTAAGTAAATTTGATATACCATCAACAGGGATAGGCGATAGAGATAATAACAGTCCTGTTTTACCACCTCTTTATTTAACTACAAAAAAGGATTTTGAAGAGGAACTAATTTCACTAATTGATAATGGTAAAGAAAGTGTTTTATCTGAAATTGTAGAAGAGTTTGACAGTGATAATGCAATTGTTCAAATAAATTCTTTAAACAAATATGCAGTAAAAGCTTACAATATTCAACCAACAAATTTCATTTCCGACTTAAGGTTATTGGATATCCTAAAAACAGATATTTTAAGCCTTAAAGCATTTTATTTATCATGGTTTGCTGGTAAAAAATCATATCCCTTAGGGAAATTAATTGGTGAAAAATTGTTAATTGACGAAATTCCTTTAGTATACAAAACAGTTATTGCAAAAGCAGTCGAACTTTCCGAATAATGAATAATTCAATAATAGAAGAAAAACTTAGAGAAAGTCACTTTGGAGATGAGAAACAATTAGAAATAATCTTTTCTCAAGAAAGTAGATTGATAATTGAAGCCCCTGCTGGTTATGGAAAAACAAAAACAATGGTAAGTAAGATTGCTTATATGTTGGCCTCCAACCAAATTCCATATCCAAAAAGATTATTAGCCCTTACTTTTAGTGTAAATGCAGCTTATAAAATTAAAAAAGATGTAACTCAAAATATACCAATTATTTTAGAAGGGACAAAGTCAGATTTTAGTATTTCAGATAAAATGTTAGTTACAAATTATCATGGATTTGCCAGAAGAATTTTAAAACGTTATGGTTATAAAATTCACACAAGTTTAATTGAAATTGAAAAATTACAATCAGTTGATGATAGTGATACAAAAAAATTAATGCAATCAATATCAGGATTAAGTTATGCAAATGCTGAAATACTCTCAAATTTTAATACAGCAGTAAAAAATGTAAGCGGAAAATATGTTAAGGAAAATATTGACTCGTATAACACAACTGTTATTAAAGAATTGTTGCCATTAAAAATAATTCCGTACAATGCAATATTATCTTTAGCTTTTAAACTATTAACCGATAATTCGGTGATTCGAAATTTTTATCAAAGATTATATAGTACAATCTTAGTCGATGAATATCAAGATACAAATATTTTAAGTTATGTGCTTCTAAATTCATTATTTACAGAAAAATCGAAAATAATTTTAATGGGTGATACATTACAACGCATTTATGGCTTTATAGGTGCTATTCCAAACTTAATCTCTCATTCCGAAGAACAATTTAAACTAAATAAAATTGAATTAAATAAAAATTATAGATTCCAACATAATAAACAAATGTTGTTGTTAGACAGTAATATAAGGAAGAATGCAGAAACACCAACATCGCCAAATATTTCGGAAATAGCAAAAATTGAATTTTCAGTATTTGATAGCCAATCATTAGAAGCAGAGTATTTGATAAATCAATCCTTAGAATTAATTGAAAAAAATCCAGATTCAAAAATAGCAATACTTGTAAAACAACGAGGAAATAATATAAATGCAATTATTGACGAATTTAACGACAAAGAGGTTGCATTTTTTTATGGACTATTTACAGATGATGACCCAAATTATTTGAAATTCAATCGCGAATGTTTATTTGAATTTATTGAACTTATTAGAATTAAAGATCAAGTGACTAAAAAAATGACAACGTCATTAATTAATAAAATTAAATCAAAAATAACTAATTCGGATGCTTTAACAAATTCTTTATTTATCCTTTTAGAAATTTTTTTATCTAAAGTTTTTACTGATTTTTCTTTTTTATCAAACGATGAAAAAGTGTCTTTAATCAAAGATACATTTGAAAGTTATGGTCTAAAACAATATGTAGAATTTGTTGAAGCAAAAATTATTATTTCAACCGTTCATGGTTCAAAAGGATTAGAATGGGATTTTGTAATATTGCCTGACATGGAGGCCTTTTCTTTTCCCAATTATTATGGACTATGTGGATATTGCGGTTGTGGAACAAATTGCAATCTAAATGTCACGAAAGAAATTGAAAATAGATTTTTAGAAGAGTTAAGTGTTTTTTATGTTGCAGTAACAAGAGCAAGAAAACAAGTATATTTTTCTGCTAGTAAAACTCAACTAGATTTTAAAAATCAAAATGTAAGTAGAAATATAAGTTGCTTGCTTAAACTTCCTGGAATTGAGTTTAAAGCTAAATAAAATGCTTCACAATTAATAAAAGGGCAATTTAACAGCTATTAAAACTGATTTGAGCAAATAGCTTGATAGAAAAATGATTTGTATTTGAATAATTTTGCAAATCCGAATAATGTGCTCAATTTAAAATATTCAAAGTTAATTGCTCAAAAAGTGAAAGGTTATAGAGAAAATGATTTTTTCCAATTTGGAAGAGAAAGTACTGATTTTGTATCTCGTCGAGAAAAATAATTCTTTTTTAGATGGCAATAAAAGAATCTACTAATGAAAGAGATGTTAATTTTTATCTATATATCAACAAACTACACTAATAATCGGTATCTTATTTGTACCGTAAAATCATAAATAATTGATTTTCAATATATGTTATTTTTGAAGAAGAAAATAAGACTCAGAGAGTCAGTATAAATAGAAATCCCCGAGTGTAAGCTTGGGGATTTTTTTTTGTTTTTAGTTTATAGGATAGTTTTTCGTCTAAATTTTATTATTTTTCTGCATATTCACTTGCTATTCGTCCTGAAATTAATCCTGCGACTGTACCTAATCCGGGCCAGGTATTATCGCCGGTAAGCCAAAAATTTTTAACTCCGATATCATGAGGAACTGCTTTAAGGTTGGTAGTTTCTTTAGTTTGTTTAAATCCGCCAACACTTCCATGGATTCTGTTGGTGAATTTCTGATAGGTCAACGGTGTTCCGATTTCATAAATAACAGAATTTTTCCCTAAGTTTGGATAGATTTTTCTTGCAATTTCTATTAAATACTCTCCAATGTTTTCCTTTTTTATTTGATATTCCTTTTCCGAAAGATTCTGCCATTCTGCAAGTTCGCAATGGGTTGAAATCATTACTGAACGAAATCCTTGTGGCGCAGAAATAAGATCATCTTTTTCAGAAACAGAAATAAACATATTATTTCCATTGCCTAATTTCGATTCATAATCAATTAAAACCTGATGATGATCTAAAATCTGATTGGAAACTTCCTCTTCCGGAACTCCTAAAAAAACAACGATTGCACTTCCTAGATTTTTTTCATTTTTTATAATGAATGGCTGTAATTTATTTTTTATTGAATCAGGACAAATTGTTTGTAGTGAGTCGATAGGTAAAGAGTTGATTACTTTTTTTGCTTTAAAATAGCCTTTGCTCGTCTTGATGTCCCAACCGTTGTTTTCCTGTTTAAAATTTAAAACTTTATTTCCCTTTTTTACAGTGCCACCTATTTTTAAATAATGATTTGATAAATGATTCCAAAAACTTTTCATCCCTCCTTCCGCTCTCATTAATCCGGCTCCTCTGATGGTAACCCCCAAAGCTGAGTTAATAAACGGAGCTTTATCAATAGTGCTGTGAACGGTATCTTCTATCAACATTGAGAGCAACCCAATTAAAGGTTTGTCATTTTCCAGATTATATTTTTTTAAAATATCCAGCATTGTTGAATTCAGATATTTGGCTAAATAAATGTTTTTAATTCCAATGCATTTTATTAGAATATAAATGTCTTTCGGAGTACGAACGGGGAGTTTAATGTTTTTTCTGCTTGCTGCCCAGAACACTTTTGTTACCTCATCCATAAGTTTCCAAAATTCTATATGATTTTGGGTTGAGCCTATTTTATCAAGTCTTTCTTTTTTCCATTTTTCAGTATTCTGATAAAGCGTAATTTGTCTGTCAGGAAGCCATGCTATATAATCAATGTATTTTCCTTTTGGTATATCTAAGTTAATATCTTTGAAAAAATTTCCTCCTACTCCGCCTTCTGTAAAATCTACTAAAGTTGTAGCGCCCACGTCGAATGAAAAGCCTTTTTTGGTAAAAAAACCGGCGCATCCTCCCAACTGCCCGTGAGATTCAAAAACGATTGTTTTCAATCCTTTACTTTGTAGTCTTAATGCTGCTGAAAACCCTGATATTCCGCCTCCGAAAATCGCTATATCATACTCTTCAATCATTTTAGATTTCTATTTCTTGATTTTATTAAATTTTATTGTCATTGCCTGAATGGTATCGAAATTACCGGGAGATTTAATTTTATAAAGAAGCTTGTTCTTTTGTATTAAAAATTTGTCACTATTTATATATTTTGCAGCATCTTCAATTCCTCCTACAATAATGATAGTATCACCTGATATTTTATATTCTTTATCCAATATTACCCCGGAAGAACTATTACCAGTATTAATTTGAATATTAACAGAGTCTAAAAGATCTACGTTACAATAATCTGTCCCATTTCTGTATTCCGCAGAAAGGATTGTGTTATTCCAGCGTTTTACATTTTCTGCTACAATTTTTGGATCTTTATGCCCGACAAAATCAATTTGTGTATAAATGTAATATAGAATTCCTAAAATTCCGCCAATTACAATACTTACAATTAAAATGGTTTTAATAATACTTTTCATAGTTGCGTCGTTTTGTTAAAGTCTTGAATAATTGAAAAATATATAATTTAGTCAATCTGAATTTTTATGAATAAACTTTTTTTTTTTGACTTAATAAGTAATAATGATAATAGTGTAAAATTAATTTTTTATGCTTTGCAAGTTTTATTTTTCTTGGTATTCTTGCCATTGTTTGGCGTATTTTTACATTGGTCGATTAGAAAATTAAAGTCTATTTTCCCATTATTTTTTCCAGCTTGATAAAATCTCCGCAACTTCCAAAATTCCTGATGCTTTTTTCGGTTCCGATTATTGTTGCAAGATGACAACTATAGCAAATCTTGGCGATGCCGACAATTTTATTTTTTTTCCTGAAAACTAAAATATCTCTAAATGTAGGGATGCATAAACTTTCCAAATTATCATTACAGTTCTTTTCGCTGAAAATATCATTTATTTCAGGGTACAGTTTTTTATTGATATTATTTTTCTTAAAACCATATTTTATAAGTTTTTTGGGAAAATCTTCTTCTATTTTTTCAGGATAATTATTTCTTAATATTGATAAAAACAAAGCATCTTTCTTACTTATTTTTTTATACTCGTATGAGTTTTTCTTTCTCTGATATTCTATTTTAGAAATACCTTGGGTACTAATATCTGTCGAATAATAATCTACTTGGTCAAAATCGAAAAAATGCGATTCCTGAGCGTTGATTTCAGAAAAAGATGAAAAAAATACAATTAAAATCAATAGCAATTTGAAGACGAAAAATTTCATAAGTATTTTAAATATTGTTGATTTTTCCATTCACCATATTCTGCTAATGGCTTAAAACGTAATGTTGTGAATTCAAAATGAAAATCTTTTCTATCCCGTTCTTTCATTGCATTAATATGTCTTTTGGGTTGTGGCATTTTACTGTGACCATGAACCATATCTGTCATTGCCTTTTGCGTTTTCCAGATGGAAAAAGTAGAAATCGTGTTTGGATATCGAATAGATGCCAAAGATAGAGTGGTACCATCATCATCTCGAACTTGTTTTTCCACAGGTCTTCCCCAACGAAGAAATCTTGGTATTTGGATGTATTTCATTCGAGCGATGGTGACAGCTACAACAGGAATGTTTTCGTTTTCTATTTCTAATTTTTTGTCAGGAATTTGAAATCCTGAAATTTTTCCCCATTGTCTTAAAAACTCCAGCCTTATATGCCAACCTTTTGCTATTTTTTGTCCTTTAGCATTTGATTGTAAAAAATCATTCAGGTAATTTTCATTTTCCCATTGAGCAAAAAACACAATTTCTCGGTTAAAAATCCTAGATCTAGAGAGAATCGGTGAGCCTAAAACCATAGCAGACATTGTTTCCGCATACATTAATCCTTTTACCTGTTTAGACTTAACAGGAGAAAACATCATTTTGAGTGCAGAAATGAAGGGTAGTTTTACAAGATGATACGAAAATACGGTCATTTTTTTATCAGTCAGTTTGATTACAATTGGTTTATATTTTTTAAGATTGTTTTCCTTATTTTATTCTCGAATATCTATTAACCACACTCATTTTAGCATCGCCTTGGTGTATTGTCAGAATATCTGTTTCTTGATTATAATTAACGGTGTATTTGTATTTGCGGTTGGCTTTTTCATCAAGAACAATTTTTCCGTCCACAAGCTTATATTTTAAGTTGATTTCTGTTTGATTTCCATCATACGTATAGGTTGTAATGGTGTTTTTATTGATACGAAGTTCGGTGGATTTAAACTGATTATACAATTTTTCACCTATTTTCTTCTTTTCGTCTGAATCTTTAACGTGACCCAGCGTTTTTTCAAAATAATTGAGGGTGTATTTTTCGGTATTTTCATAATAAATGGTGTCAGAATCCATTGTATAGAGATTCAGTTTCCAGGTCCCGGAAATATCTTTCTTTATTTCCTTTTTCGGAAAGAATAGAACGGTGACTATCATGAATAAAGAAGAAATAATGATTTTCATTGTAGTATTAGTTAGTTATTTCGTATCGTTTTTTTTTCTTTGCTTAAGTAAGATTGTCCATAAAATAAATGTAATTATCCCAATAAAGAATGTTAACAAGAGGGCTGCATTAAAAAATCCGGAGGTCTCATTGCCCATTGTTTTCCCCCAATAAGAAGCCATCATAGCAATACATACAATGATCATGGCTAAGAATGATAATGAAAATAGAATAACGAATGTTATTATTAGAATTTGGGTTATTAGTTTTAGTTCTTTCATGAAATCTTTAAAATTTAAATTTTTTTCTGATTTTAAAGTATTAAGTTAGTAATTTTAATTTTGTTTTAAAATATTGAAAGATAGATTGTTAAGTTGGATTATTCATGCTTGGATTTTACAAAAATTATTGTTTCAAAATCTTGCGTTCCTCGATATTCAAATGATAAGCTATATCCATCGTCATTGTCATAAGGACTTGCCCATTCAGACAGATTACCATTTTTGTCATAAAATTCTATTAATCCATCATTACCACCTGTTTTCCATGTTCCTTGTTTTTTTAGACCAATTCCTTCAAGTCCGTCAAACTGGTAATTTCCGTCTTCAGATAAGATTAATTTTGGACTATTTATTTTATTTTTTGAAATATTCGAAGTATAAGTTCCTGCAAAATTTTTCATATTACTTTTATTGAATGACGGTAGTGTTACCAAATACCAAAAAGCAATTAATACCCAACATACAATGGGAATAATGGCAATGGTAAGAGCAGTTTTTTTTAATGCAGAAGATTTTTTTAAAAAACCAATTAACATTGTGATTAAAGCAATGATAATGAATAATACACTCACTAAAATCAACAAAATAAATAATAAACTTTCTAACATAATTGTTTTTGTAATTATTGTGGAAAGTTATTTGATAACCAGGTTACAAAGGATATTGTCAGGATTAAAGAGGTTAATGATCCGTACAAAAGACCCCATCCAAACTTTTGTGTTTTTGATTTTTTCGGGCGATTTAAAGTAATTAAAAGTCCCACTAAACCACAAAATGCCATTATCAATACTATTAAAGAATAATTATCTAATAGTTTTAGGGTTACAATGAGTAAAAACTCAATAAAAATTGTTAGAACAAAGGAAATTAGTTTCAATTCTTTTTCATTTTTTGTAAATGTAATAAATAATGCTAATTGCAGGCTTTTATTTTTGCCCTATTCTTTCAGGTTATTAGTTTTTTATAAAATTTCATATCAAAATTATTTATTTTTAAAAGCCTGTCATCATCACCAAAATAAAAACAACATTTAGTTTGAGGCAAAACAATTCTTTTGGGTTCAGTTTCTGATTCTATATTCTCAAAATCACAGTTTATATTTTTCAAAAAATAAATTAAATCAGACCCTGTAGTTTTTCTATCAAGTTCAATTTTGTTCCCTTGTATTTCTATTGAAATTTTTCCGATATCATACGAAAAATCGAATTGTATGCCGATAACAGTATGTTCTATAACAGTAATTTCAAAGTACAAATAATCGATATAATATCCGAATAATGCGGGAATATCTCCTTGTTGATCAGAAATTAATTCCAGGTTTGAAATATGATTTATGTTATCTCCAATTTTGATATTCAGAAGCTTTTGTTCTAAAATTAAGTCTGATATATTCATACGTTTTAAATTTAACTATTGCATAAATTAAGTACAACAAACTTATAAAAATAGTTGATTTTATTATTTATAAAGGATTTCTCAGAGTGGTCTTGATTTTGCAAAAAGAAGTAGTTACTAAAGATACCATAGTTTTTAAAAAAAATTATAGCAAATCAAAAGACCATTTTATGAACCGTAAAGAATTTCTCAGACATTCACTTTTAGGTATGGGAGCCTTGTATTTCACAAGCTTTTCATCAGTTTTGTTTGCAAAAAATAATGAAGTTAAAGTCGAGACGGAAAATCTAGAAATTGATAATATTATTATCGGCTCCGGTTACGGTGGAGCTGTTGCTGCGCTGCGTTTGGTTGAATCCGGACATGAGGTAACGATTCTTGAAATGGGTCTTAATTGGGAAAAGTCGGGTGAAAAGTTTTCTCCAATGATTAGTCCCGGCAAATCTGCAGCTTGGTTACGAACGAAAACGATTGCTCCATTTTTTAATATTTTCAATACCCCAAAATATACAGGAACGCTTGACCGATGGGATTTTGATAACATCAAAATATGGATGGGAAGGGGAGTTGGTGGCGGTTCTCTTGTCAACGGAGGAATGGCTGTTTTACCCAAAAAAGATTATTTCAGAGAAATATTTCCCGAACTGAGTACTGAAGATTTTTATAATAAATATTTTCCATTGGCTGAAAAGGAGCTTGAAGTGAATTCTGCTGATGAAAATTTTCTCAAAAACTGCAGTTTTTATAAATTCAATAAAGTGGGTGAAGATGAAGCTCACAAAGCTGGGTTTAAAACCGTGCGTGTTCCCAATGTTTACGATTTTAAATACATGGAAGCTGAGTACGAAAATAAAGTTCCCCGTTCTGCTTTGGCGGGTGAAGTGATTTACGGAAATAATCATGGTAAAAAATCTTTAGACAAAACTTATCTTAAAAAAGCCCAAGAAACGGGTAAAGTTCAAATTCATGATTTGCATAGAGTTGAAAGCATAACAAAATCTTCAGATAACACCTACATTCTAGAAGTTATCCAGACAGATACTCTTGGTGAAACAGTTGCGAAAAAGAATATCACAGGCAAAAAACTGTTTTTATGCGCCGGTACAATGGGAACTTTAGAGTTGCTTTTAAAATCATCAAACGATAATAAGTTAATCCTAAATTCTGAAGTTGGAAAAAACTGGGGCAACAACGGGAACTTCATGACGGGCAGAAATTTTGTCAAAACATTTTCTGGCGGAACTGGCGTAAATCATTCTACGATTCCTGTTGGTGGAATTGATAATTGGGAAGATAAAGAGCATCCATTTTTTGCTGAAATTGCACCGCTTCCAATGGGAATGAATGTCGCAACTTCACTTTATTTAATGATTAATCCGGTGCCTAAAAAAGGTGCTGTGTTTTTTAATCCGATTTCTAGAAAAATAGATTTAAAATGGTCTGCAGATAACGTAGCTCTTGCCAGAAAAAATGCCGAATTTTTTATTAAAACAATGAATGAAGCAAACGGCGGAACAAGAGCGCATTTGCTTTTCAATAATGGTTTTGGTGCTGATATTTGTTACCATCCATTAGGTGGCGCCGTTTTGGGAAAAGCAACGGATATGAAGGGCAAACTTTTGGGATCTGAAAATCTTTACATTATTGATGGTTCTTTAATTCCCGGAACAATTGGTGTTAATCCGTTTTTAACGATTACGGCATTGGCAGAATATTGTATAGAGCATATTATTTCTGAAGATTATTGATAGGGTTTAATTACTGGTTGAATTTCAAATTAGTTTAAACAGCTTTACATTTAAATCCAAGTTTTATTGTTGTAAGCTGCTTCCCAGAAATAATATTCCATTCGGGATGAGGTCAGAAATGCTTCTGTCATTTTTTCTCTAATCGCAGGAGTTGTAGAAGCGGCTACCTCATCACAAATTGCAATAGCTTGTTGTACGGCATCTGCAAACTCTTCACCGCCATACGTTTCAATCCATTTTTGGTAAGGATTATTTTCAGATTGTAAGGTATTGTAAATATGATCTCCTACTTTTTTATAGATCCAAAAACATGGCAATACTGCCGCCATCGCTATTTCTACGGAATCTAGGGCAGCTGTACTTTTAAGAAAGTGTACATAATGATGACAGACAGGCTGCATTGTACCTTTATCTTTTAAGCCAAAATCTTTAAAATACGATTCATGAAGAGCATTTTCTACAATAATTGCCGTCTCTGCATATTTCAGATATTGCAAAGTGTTACTGATGTCATGCGCTCTGGCTGCAATCAGCGCCAATGCTCTTCCGAAATGCTCGAGATATAAAGAATCCTGAGCCATGTAAAACTGAAATTTTTCTTTGGGAAGACTTCCGTCTGCCAATTGAGAAACAAAAGGCATGGTAAGAATGGCTTGATAGCGCTCTTCAGTTTGTTTCCAGGTTAATTCAGACCAATTCATTTTTAATTATTTTATGAGGATCAAAAAAGTGATTAAGAGGACCATTTCCTTTTCCGACGACAACATCTTTTCCATTTTTAATAGCTTCAAAAACATATTGCTGTGCCAATTCAACCGAATGATACAAATCTTCGCCTTGTGCAATAAAAGCTGCAATTGCTGAAGAAAGTGTACAGCCGGAACCGTGAGTATTGTTCGTTGCAAACTTAATCGTTTCAAAACTAGATTGTTTGCCGTTTTCTTCAAAAAGTAATGAGGTGACAGTTGGTAATTCCTGATGTCCACCTTTAAGAAGAATATTTTTACAGCCTGATCTTAAAATCTTTTCACCCGCAATTTTCATATCTTCTAACGTTTTAACTTCCATTTTTGCCAATATAGAAGCTTCATCCATATTCGGGGTAATAATTTCTGCGATGGGAAATAATTGTTCAATGATGGTTTGAATGGTTTCTTCTTCAATCAAGCGATGTCCACTTGTAGCAACCATTACAGGATCAAATACGATAGGGATTTTTGGATATTTACTTAAAGTTTTCACAATGGTTTCGACCAATTGAGAAGTGTGAACCATTCCAATTTTAATGGCATCAGGAAAAATATCTTCGAGTACAGCTTCTATTTGATCTGCAACAGCTTCCATTGCAACAGGATATATTTTTCTCACACCCATTGTATTTTGAACCGGAAGTGCAGTAAGTACCGATGTTGCATAACATCCCAAAGCTGAAAATGTTTTGATATCAGCCTGTATTCCTGCGCCGCCACTGCCATCAAAACCTGCGATCGTAAGAACAGTAGGATAAGTATATTTTTTCATTTTACTATTTCATTTTTAATTTCGTAAGCTGCTTTCTCCGGATTTTTGGCGCTGCAAATGGCAGATACAACAGCTAATGAATCTGCTCCGGCTTTTATAATGGAGGCTGCGTTTGAGGAATTAATATTTCCGATAGCCACGAGTGGTTTGTCTGTAAGATATCTTATTTTTGATAAACCTTCCAATCCCCATTCTGTCACTGTGTCTTTTTTTGTATTAGTGCTAAATATGGGACTGATTCCCAGATAATCTGACAATTCTGTGTTTATACTTTCAAGTTGACTTAAATATTCAATGGAATATCCAATCATTTTATCTTTAAAGAACAATTCATTTCTGAGACTTGCCGGAGATTTGTCGTTATTCCCGACATGAATTCCTGCTGAACCAACTTTTTCAGCAACCTCAAAATGGTCATTAATAATAAGCGGAATATTGTATTTATCGGTAACCTCTTTTAAAGCAAATGCTTTTCGAAGAAAGTCTTCTGTTGAGGTATTTTTTTCGCGCAACTGAATAATATCAACACCACCCAGAATCGATTTTTCTGCAACTTCAAGAATATCTTTTCCTAAGCAATCTTTTTCGGAAATAACTAAATACAGCTGATAAGGAAATGATGGTTTTAAGATCATTGTTTTATTATTTTTAAATGATCATAAAACTCATCTTCTGTAATATTGTACAGCTTATCAGTAATATTAAGCTGTAAACTTCCCGGACCTGCGCTTTGTTCTGCAGCTATTTCTCCAGCAATACCTAGTAAACTCATTGCAGAGACAACCGCTTCAGTTTTGTTTTCAATAACCCCAATGAAAGAACCGATAATCGCAGTTGCTGTACAACCTAATCCGGTAACTTTTGTCATCATCGGATGGCCGTTTTTTAAATGAATCTCTTGATTTTTACTAATAATAATGTCAGTTTCACCTGAAATACAAACTATCGATTTGTGATGCTGTGCTAATGTTCTGGCAGCTTCTATCGCTTCATCACTTTTTGCAGTACTGTCGACTCCTTTTGTAATCGTATTACTGGTTTTTGAAAGAGCGATAATTTCAGATGCATTTCCTCTGATGACAGTTGGGTTTAAAGAAAGAATCTTGCTTAAAACCGAATCACGATAAGAGGTCGCTCCGGCTCCAACTGGATCTAAAACCCAGGGTTTGTTTAATTCATTCGCTTTTTTTGCAGCCAGAAGCATTGCTTCTTCCCAATATTCATCGATTGTACCAATATTGATGACCAATGAGTGAGAAATATTTATCATTTCTTCCACTTCAGATTTTGCATGAGCCATTATAGGAGAGGCACCAATTGCTAAAAGAGCATTTGCCGTGTTGTTCATTACCACATAATTGGTGATGCTGTGAACAAGGGGAGAGGTGCTTCGTACTTGAAGGATGTTATTCCACAGATTATTTTCCATTCTAATATTTTTTCAATAAAAGCTTTAGGATAAATCCGGAACAACAGTCATAGTTAAGAATATGACATATTGCTTTTCCCTACGTCGGTGTAAGCCGTATCAGGTTCAAAGGGACTCTCTCAATTCTTTTCAGAATACCCCTAAAGCGTACACAAAAGTATTGAAAAATATTTTTTTAAAACCATAAAAAACGACAAAAGATTTTATGATGAAATTAAGTTATTCAAAAATTAGAAAAACAAGTATTAAATGAAAATTTAAATTTTGTAAACTGTTGAATTTATCTTTTTAAAAAAAACAAAACACCCCAAAACAGAGTGTTTCAGAGTGTTTTTATTTATAATAATTGATAGAATATTAAGCTGTTAATTTTTCAATTTTAACAAGAACATCATCAATGTCAAATGGTTTAGAAATAAATTCATCGGCATCACAAGAATTGATTACATTTTCGGCTTTTGCATGAGCACTGATAATCATTACAGGAATTTTTGAGGTAGCCTCGTTTTCTTTTATTTGATTGCATAAATCGGTTCCTGAACCATCAGGTAATCTTACATCTAAAATAAAAACATCCGGAACGACCGATTGATCTCTATTGTTGAAAGCTTCAACGGTAGCAAATGAACGTACGTCATAATTCTCAAATGACAGGAGCAATTGTAATGCATCTCTGATGCCTGTCTCATCTTCTACGATAAAAATTGTTTTCATACCTCTTGCTTGGCAAAAACAAAGCCAACATTGAGATTGTAAAGAAATATTTCGAAACAAATCATTATTAAATCGACATTCATAAATTTATATCTTTTATTTTTTGAAAAAATAAAGCTTAAAAGTTGGCTGTAAATAAATTACTCTACCATTATTTCTTTCTAATGAGATTTGAGCAGGTAACAGCAGGATAGCAGAAATTTTCGATAAGTATACTTTTATAAAAATAAAAATATGAGAAATATCATGTCTTTCAGATTTAACTTTTCTTACGTTTTAATTTACGAGAAAGTATAAAAATAATAATTATTAATCACCAGTCACGAAATGAAGAAATCTATTATAACTCTTGGTCTTTTACTAAGTACCACAAGTTTTATCTTCGCACAGGAAAAAGAAACTACCAATAAGGCTACTGATAGTACAAAATCTAAAACAAAGGAGATCGAGGAAGTTGTGATTATTGCCTACGGAACCCAAAAAAAAGGAGAGGTTACAGGTGCTGTCGGTAAAGTAAATACATCAACTTTTAAAGATCGTCCGATTGCAAGAGTTGATCAGGCATTAACTGGTCAGATTGCGGGTGTTAAAACCCGTGCTACTTCAGGAAAACCCGGAGAGCCATTGGAAATCAGAGTTCGTGGTACGGCATCCATTTCGGCCAGCAATTCACCGGTATATGTTGTAGATGGAATGGTAGTTGACGATATGGCAAATATTTCTCCGGATGATGTGCAATCGATTGATGTACTTAAAGATGCTGCTTCCACAGCGATGTACGGATCCAGAGGTTCAAACGGAGTTGTAATTGTTACCACTAAAAAAGGGGCTTCAGGTAAACCAACTTTTAGTTTTTCACAATATTATGGAGTTCAGACTATTGAGAAAAAACTAGATATTATGAACAGTTCGGAGTGGATTGATTTTGCGACTGAAGCGATCAATAAAAGATGGACAGCTTTAGCACCCGGAAATTCGGCTTCAGACAGTTATGAGAAAAGAGCACAATATTTTAATCTAGCCAATACTACAGATTATAATTTAGCCAACATTCAATACATGATTGACCCAAGATGGGGAACCGATAAGTTAGCATACATCGACTGGCAGGACGAATTCTATCGTCCGGCTGCCATTCAGAATTATCAGCTTGCTGTAAGAGGAGGTGGTAAAGGAATAAAATATGCCATCTCAGGAGCTTATTTTGATCAGGAAGGTTTAGCTATTAATACAGGTTTCAACAGATTTAATCTGAGTGCAGCGATTGATGTAAATCTTTCAGATAAATTAAAAGCAGGAATAACTTTAAGACCAAGCTACTCTAAAAGTTATGGAGCTACTGTTGACGGAAAAGATAACACTGCTCACAAAATGTTGTCGATGGTTCCTGTTGCCGAATTGGAAGCAGGCGTTTATACCAATTTCTGGAAAAATTTACAATACAGATGGGCGGGTTCTACTCAAAGTCCGATTGGGTTAATGGAAAACACAACCAACGATACCAACGAATTCAGATTATTATCAACTTTGTACGTTTCGTATGATATTTTGCCGGGTTTAAATTTCAAATTATTAGGAGGGGCAACCAACAATTTTAATACAAACACAGGTTATACGCCAACGTTTAATTTAATTACCAACGTTCCGGGGCAGGTAAGTATTGGAAGCAGAAGAACGGTAAACTACAACAGATATTTAGGGGAAGGTTTATTAAGCTATAAAAAATCTTTTGGAAATCATGAGTTAGATGGTATTGCAGGATATAGTGCAGAAAATTACAGAACAACAACTCAGTACAACAGGAACAAAGGTTTTCCTAATGATGATTTAAAAACCTTCAACTTCACACAGTCGGTGGCTGTTTTAAATTCAGAGTATACTGCTTCAGAATGGATGCTGGTTTCCATGTTTGGGCGTGTAAACTACAATTATAAAGGTAAATATATGTTATCTGCGAGTATTCGTAGAGACGGATCTTCAAGATTTGGATGGAATAATCTTTGGGGAACTTTTGCCGCATTCGGCGGAGGTTGGAAAATCGATAAAGAAGAATTTTTGCAAAATCAGACTTGGCTGAGCAACTTAAAACTGAGATACAGTTGGGGTGAAAACGGAAACAATTCTATCGGAGATTACAGAGCATTCGGAACACTATCTGGAGGTAATTACTCGTTTGGAGGGGCAGTTTCTACAGGTCTTATTCCTAATACCATTGCAAATCCGGATCTTACCTGGGAAAAAACAAAATCTTCTGATTTTGGTTTAGAAGTAGGTTTATTTAAAAGAATAGATTTCGCCGCAGATTACTACATCAAAAATACCAACGATCTTCTTCTTCAGGAACCTATTGCTTCAGTTACCGGATATAACACAATATGGAGGAATGTAGGTTCTGTACGAAACACAGGTTTGGAACTAGATTTAAGTACAAAAAACTTAGTGGGCGCATTCAAATGGAATACTTCTGCCAACATCGCATTTAATAATAATAAAGTTACAAAATTAGGAAATAACAACAAGCCGATTCCGACGGGTTTCAGCGACCTTACTAATATTATTATGGTGGGAGAGGAGCTTAATTCCTTTTATCTTTATGAAGCAATCGGGGTGCTTTCAAGTGCTGATATAGCTAATGCAGGTGTTGCAAAAACTGTAGGAGCTATTGCAGGTGACGTTAAATATAGAGATGTAAATGGTGATGGTAAAATTGATGAGAACGACCGTCACATTATCGGTGGACCGACTCCTGATTATTATTGGGGTTTTACCAATACATTCTCTTATAAAAATTTCGATTTGTCGGTATTTTTCCAAGGGCAGAAAGGAGGCTACAGCTACGCATTATTAGGGAGAGCTATCGACCGTACAAGTATGGGAACTACGCAAAACGTGATGGGGAACTGGGCAAACCGTTGGCGTTCTGATGCAGACCCAGGAGACGGAAAAACACCGAGACTGGATGGTACTACAGGAGGTTTGTTAGACACAAGATGGTTGTATGATGCCACTTATATTCAGTTGAAAAATATTACACTTGGGTATAGTTTCGATAAAGAACTTACTGAAAAACTTAAAATTTCAAACCTCAGACTCTATGTGAGTTTAGAAAACGTTTGGAGAAAAGATCACTATTATGGAGGCTACAACCCAGAATCTGTACAGTCAGACGGAACCGATTACGGAGCATATCCTAATGCAAAAGTCTATATGATGGGTTTAAACTTTAACTTCTAATTTTATTATAATGAAAACAATACATATTAAAAATAAATTTCTTTTACCATTGAATTTTAAAACTTTAGGCAAAGCTTTGATTTTTGGAGCACTTACGATGTCAGCAGTTAGCTGTGAAAAAGATTTGATGCTCGAGCCGGAAAATAATATCACACAAACGTCTTTTTACACCACAGAATTACAAATTCAGCAGGCGGTTTCAGGAGTTTATTCTGCGATGATCAATTCTTCCTCAAGAGGTGGGTATGATGTAAATATCTACCTTTTGGCATCAGAGGTTCGTTCAAATAACTTTAATGCTATTTCTCAGAACGGAAACAGAGATTATTTTGCCATCAACCGTTTTCAGGATACTTCTTCTACCGAAGAAATGTCAATTCTTTGGGATGATGCCTATCAATTGATAAGTTATGCCAATAATATTTTAGCAAGAATCGATGAGGTTCCTTTTGCTGACAATGCGACGAAAGAACAGTATCGTGCAGAAACTAAATTTTTAAGAGCGTATGCTTATTTTGAGTTAATGAGAATGTTCGGAAAAGTTCCTTTAATAGATCATCCGATGACTCCGACAGAAGCGGCAGCAGTTCCCAGAACTAATCTTCAAACTTTGTATGATTTTGTTACATCAGAAATCGAAGCGTCTGTTGTAGGTCTAAAAGATACCTATGATACAAAAAATAAAGGAAGAATCACCAAATCAGCGGCTCATGCGATGTTAGGAAGAATGTATCTTACAGGCTATGGTTATCCTTTAAATAATAGTTCTTATCTTATCAAAGCTAAAGATCATTTATTTGCGGTTATCCAGGCGGAAGGGCAATATGTCACCTTCGCACCCAATTATGCAGATCTTTTCAAAAGTACTAACGATAATAAGTATCACCTATTTGAAATCCAGCATATCAGCGGAGGAGTTTCTCAGGGATCTTATTTACCAAGTTATGTGTCGCCAAACTTTGGTGTAAGCGACCCTCTTTATAATGCACAGAGCAGTCTTTACAGTTCTGCCGAATTGGGAGTTTCTACTTCACTGATAAATTCTTACGAAACAGGTGATTTAAGAAAAAACCTTACGATAAAAACATCATTTATTGCACAGAATGGTCAGCCCGACAATGCTAATTATTTTATTAAATTCCGTGAGCCGGGGTTGGTAATCAGTAACCGTTACGACTGGCCAATTAATTTCCCGATTATACGTTATGCAGACGTTCTTTTGATGTATGCGGAAGTTTTAAACAATCAGGGAAATACGGCTGCAGCTGTTCTATACTTAAACAGAATCCGCCAAAGAGCTGGTCTTACTCCGGTTTCTACTTCTATTTCTGCAAATGATTTTACAACGGCGCTTCGTAAAGAAAGAAGAGTAGAATTTGCAGGTGAAGGTGTTTATTGGCACGATCTGGTACGTTGGAATACTGCTGTGGATGTTATTAATCAGGCTGCGGCAAGTCTTAATTATAACTTTACCATTACTACCAATGATTATCTGTATCAGATTCCTTTATCTCAAATTCAGATAGCGGGATATGAACAGAATCCTTAATTTTTTTTTAAAAGTTGATTGATGTTTCTGAAAAATGAATATCAGTCAATTTTACCTTTATAAAAATAGAAAATCCCGGAGCAAATTTGCTCCGGGATTTTTCGTGATATATGATGTGATTTAGTGTCGTTTGAATAAGATTTCGTCCATTTTTGATTGTTTTACATAAATCTTCTGAAAACTCACCGGCATATATTGATACAAAATATTCCATTGGTGGGTGTCGGTTTGTTTTTTAAAGCTTCTGAATGATCTCACAAAAAGATTCTCAATAATCTGTTTTACGTTTTGTGTTCCGTTTCTGTACAACCAGTCCATCATTTTGATGTTGTGATTTACAATATTAATCTTTGATTCCTGCAATAGATTTTTTAGATGATCTACCGTTGTCTGAATAATTCCTGCAAAGTTATCTTGTGCTGAAAGTTGCACGATTTCCTTTTGTAGTGAAGGATAGAATACTTTTAAATGTTCAATTGCCCCATTTTCATTAATTGCTTTCTTCTCAATATTTTTCATTTTAAATATTTTTTCAAAACATTCTTGTATTAGCTAAAAGCGTACCAATTTTTCCATCGAAATGTTAAAAAATCGCTCTTCATATTAATTTTGTTTTAATTTCATATCTTTTGCTAAGTCTTTTATTAATAGTTATTTTAATGAGATTTTATTTCTTTGTTTAGTGATTAAATTTATAATGAATTGATTTCTAACACAATTAATAGAGATTGATTTTTATTGTTTTGTAATGAAACATTTAAATTATGTAATGAAAATTTTTAATTAAGATTTTGATGAAATTCTAAAAATTAAAATTTTAGAAAAAAGCTTTGATTTTAAGTGTGTGTACCTTTAATGATTGATATTTAAACAATTGTATTTCTTTGTTAAATAAAATGCCTTTGTTTATCTTAAAAAAAAGCATTTATTGTAAAACTTTGTTTGCCTTGGCGGTAAAAAATGCAAGGATATATAAAGCTGTTTGACTACATCTAATCTGTGATTTCACTTATTTTTTGAAAGACAAAGATTCAAAATGCACAAAGGATTATCAATTAAAGATATTCAGTTAAAGAAAAGATACAATTAGTCGATTTTAATTTTCAGAATAAATATATTTGCAATCCATAAAAATCAGAGATGTTTACAAAAATTGTAGTCCACAGAGTCGGAAATAAAATCAACGGAGAATCACTTATACTTTCACAGGAAGAGCTTCAATTGGATGAAGGCACGGTAGAAATGCTTGAAAATTACTTTTTAGGTTCTTTTAAAACAGAAGAAACCTATCAATTTTACAGCGATTCTTATTTGGTAAACAACCCGGTTTTCAGTTCGGTATCTGAAATTTTTGATGATAAAGCCAAATTTCTTTGGGAAGCAGAAAATATTGCAAAACATCTTTTCGAAGCTGCAGAAAATCCTAGAGTTCAGGGTGGAGAATTATTTATCATATTCTTTGAAGACGAAAGAGAAAGTGACGAAAGAGTAGATAAAATAGGAATTTTTAAAACCGAAAAAAGAGATTCTTTCTTAAAGATTTTCCCTAAAAACGAGTCTTTCGAAATTGAAAAAGACCAGGGAATCAGTCTTTCAAAAATAGATAAAGCAGCCTTAATTTACAATAACAATAAAGAAAGCGGCTATGTACTTTCCGTGGTTGATAACAACAAAAACGGAGATATGTATTACTGGTTTGAAGATTTCTTAAAGGTAAAACAGCGTGACGATGAGTATTTCCACACACAGGAAGCTTTGATGGTTTACAAAGACTATATCACAAAACAGCTTCCTCAGGAATTTGAAGTTTCAAGAGCAGATCAGGCCGATTTTCTGAATCAGTCTATTAATTTCTTCAAAGAAAAAGAAGAGTTTAAACTGGATGAATTTGCTGCTGAAGTCTTAAAAGACGAACATGTAATTGAAAGTTTTAATAATTATAAAACCGATTACGAACAGGAAATGCAGATCAATATTGCTGAAGAATTCCCGATCAGTGAAGCGGCAGTGAAAAAAACTCAGCGACATTTCAAAAGTATTATTAAATTAGATAAAAATTTCCATATTTACATTCATGGTGATCGAAAAATGCTTGAGCAGGGGCAGGATGAGAAAGGGAAATTTTATATGCTTTATTTTGATAAAGAAGTATAGAGATTAGTATAAAATAAATTTCGATCATTTTATGGAAAAAAACTACAGATTTATTGCCATCTCTTCGCTGGCAATTTCCCTCATTGGCATATTTTGCTGTTCGTATATGTTTTACGGTACATGGAAAGGCTCTTCAGAATTTAATACAATTCCGGATGTCATACAGTTTCTCTTTTTTTTCACACCTCTTAATCTCAACTTTACTAATAATTTTGATCATCTTGAAATTTGGAACTTCGTATTCTATGTTTTGCTTTTTATTGGTGGTCTTCGGTTCATAAAGACTAAAGGACGTGAAACACGTTTAGTAGGTTTTGTGTTTTCTGTTATTTTTTTAAATTCTATCATTATACTTTTACAAAGCTTACTTTATAAGATATTTATAATAAAATGGGGAGAGCTTAGTTCGTTACAGATATTTTATTCTACGTTTGGTACTGTTACGCTTGTTATGTTTATTTTCATCAGTCTTCGTATTTTAAAAATAATTAAAAGCGAGAAAGAAATTGATATTTTAGAAACTGAAAACAAAATTACCGTTACAGATACTCCGAAATGGCAGCGTTTTTTTCATTGGATTGTAGATGTGACGGTAATGTCATTGATATTTATTCCAATAATAATTGCTTTAGGATATTCACTGATGAAATCTGATTTTTTAATGAAAAATGAGGCTTTAGCAATGTTTTTAGAAAGCAGATGGGCACTTTATTTTCTTGTTATATTTTTCATTTTTATCTATTATCCGCTTTCCGAAATTCTTTTTGGATCTACACCTGCAAAATTTTTAACAGAATCAAGAGTTGTAAATTCAAAAGCAGAATCTCCCAATTCTTCCACAATATTTTTAAGAACTTTATGCAGGAATATTCCTTTTGATGCGCTGTCTTTTTTCTCAAAAAGAGGATGGCACGATTCGCTTTCTGAAACGTATGTGGTAAAAGAAAAACGAACCGGCTTTAAAACCAACAGATTATTATGGATTTTACCGGTTTTAGCAATTTATCTTTTAGTAATGTATTTCGGAAAACGATATTATACGGAATACAAAGCCAATATTGAATACAATAATATGAAGTCTGAAAAGATAGACTTTTTAACATCTGAAATTAAAAATCCAAATACCAATCAGTTTTTTGTAGTAAATGATGTTGATTATTACGGAAACATAAACAATTACGGTTTTAAAATTGAAAAAATTGAAGGCAATAAAATAACGATTAAAAGAATTACCGGTGAATCTCTGTCTGAATCTAACTTTGCACAGGCAAAATATCTTTATGAGCAGCAGAAAGATACTGCAAAAACATTTGTCATCAGAAAAAATGATCTGGTCAATATTTTTCCGACCAATAAGGATGAGCTTTACCGTCCGGTAAAAACATTAGAGTTTTTTGAACCCGGAATTCGCTACGGAATTGAAAATGTTTACAATTTTAGCGCACCTTATTTTGAAGTGGCAATTAGCCGTGAAAATAGCGATTATGGTAATAATAAAGCATCTGTCTATTTTCAGAATGTTGGTGGAAGCGGAACGATACTAAGTATAAAAAACACCAATAATGATATTAAATGGAATACTTCTTTTCCGTTAGAAATAACACATGATGTGCAGTATCCAACAGTTATTCCGATAGAAAATTTTAAATCAGGTGAAAGAAATATTTCAAGAATTGAAGTTTTGGATTCTTTAAAGCAAAAACATATCTATCTGTTGAAAACCAATGGTTTGCAGGCAGAAGTAACTGAGCAGAAGTGATTTTGAAAATAAGGAAAAATTTTTATATATTTTTTAATTGATATGTTAAAAAATATTAATAAAAAAGATGTTGAGATTGGTTTATTCTAATATTATTTTTAATAAATCATAATTATTGTTAATAAATAATGTAAATATCACATTGCGTACCACAGGAAGAGGGATTTAGCATAATATTTAACTATCTTTGATTATTATTACCATATTATGAATTTTGTTGAATGTCATGATGAGCCCATTCATATTCCGGGCTACATACAAAGTTTCGGATACTTGATTGGCATCGAGACAACTTCTCTTACCGTTTCTTTCGTTAGCGAAAATATCTCTGATGTTTTCCCAATAGAAAGTTGTGAGGATCTTTTAGGAAAAAAACTTTCACAATTTCCTGAAGTTTTTCAGACTGTGATTGATTCTGATATTTTCAAAGATGCAGGATTTCTTTCTAAAAGAGAAAATGAAACCTATTTCGACAAAATTATAATTGCCGAAAAACAATACCATTTTTCGGTTTTCAGGGCAAATGATTATATTTTCTTAGAGTTTGAAGCGGTTTATGAAAACCCAAACAAAAGAATTACCAATAAATATGATAATTTTTATATTATCGATAACGAACAGGAAATTTGGGATCAACTCCTCAATACGATTTCCAAGATCATCAATTATGACCGAATTATGGTCTATAAATTTATGAACGACGGTTCAGGAAAGGTAATTTCAGAAAAAACAAACAGTCACCTCGAGAGTTATTTGGGACTTCACTATCCTGAACACGATATCCCAAGACAGGCACGTGAACTTTATAAAAAGAAAAGAAAAAGAATCTTTTCTAATGTGTATTCAGAGCCAGTACGCATCTTGAGTCGCAATGAAAAAAATATCGATCTTACTTTTGCGGCTTCCAGAGCAATGTCGCCTATTCATGGTCAATACATCAAAAATTCCGGAGCTTCATCAAGTTTCAGTATTTCGATTATTATTGATGACCAATTGTGGGGATTAGTAACCTGCCAAAATTCTGAAGCGAAACATATCGACCTCGAAGATCGTGTACAGGCGGGAATTTTTACTGTTTTGGCATCCAACGCTTATTCTTCTTTTAAATCTAAAAAAGAATTAGAATACAGGATTGATCTTAATGAAAAATTGTATGCGCTTAAGTCTGAGTTTTTAAAACACGGGACTTTGTTTGAGTCGTTAGATTTCAACAAATCTGAATTAAGATTAATGCCAAAAGCAGATGGTTTGGCCATTATTTCAGACACTGAAATTGTAACCGACGGAGCAACTCCGGAGCGAGAAATTATCAATAATATTGTAAACTGGGCGTATGAAAATACTTCAGACAATATTTTTATAAGCAATAGCTTTCTGAAAGATTACGGTTTAGAATTAGGATTAAATTCTGATACTGCAGGTGTCATCATTTATTTTGTTGAAAGAAGTAAAAAAGAGATTTTAATCTGGTTCCGAAAAGAATTTGATGAACATATCAATTGGGCAGGAAATCCGGAGAAAAACATCGGTGTGATTTCAAAAGATGGTATAGAAACGCAATTTGTTTCTCCGCGTACCTCTTTTCAGATTTTTACAGAAAATATTCGTGGTAATTCTAAAAGATGGAGTTCGAAAAACATTATTGCAGTACACCTTATCCGCGATTTGATTCTTGAAACTTCGCATAAACAATATATTACCATAAAAAAGCTGAATGACCAGCTGAAAAAAGTAAATGAAGAATTAGACAGTTTTTCATACACAATTTCGCATGATTTGGGAACGCCACTTACCGTGATGAAACTAAATGCGCAAATGTTGCTCAACAGTTTAGGAGATATTACAGACAAGGATAAAAATAAAATCAATTCTATTATCGGCGAGATCGATAATATGGCAGAAATGATGCAAAATGTGCTTCAGCTAAGCCGTGCAAAACACAGTGAAATACAGCTTGAAACCATTGAAACCAATCTTACCATTCGGAAAATTACCGAGAATGCTAAAATTACCTACGACAGCCAGAAAAGTATGGTAGTGATTAAAGAATGTCCGGAAGTTTTGGCCGATAAAACGATGTTGCATCAGGTATTTTTAAATATCATCAATAACGCTGTAAAATATTCTTCAGATCAGGAGCAACCGATTATTGAAATAGAAGGTACGGAAGCCGGAGATCAGATTATCTACCGAATTAAAGACAACGGTATTGGTATTCCTGAAGAAAATAAACATAGAATGTTTAAAATTTTCAACAGAATGGATAATGCCAAAAAGTTTAAAGGAAATGGAGTAGGGCTTTCAATCGTTCACAGAATTATGAATAGATTGGGTGGAAATGTAGATTATGAAAGCAATAAAGAAGGAACTTGTTTTATTTTGACGTTTCAAAAACCTAAATTTGTGAAACTTTAAAACAAAAATATGGTATCTGAATATCTAAAACAAAATACGGCGGAGTATCATGATGCTGCCGAAAAGCTTTTTAATTCTGAAAAAATTTTTAATAAAACTTTCACTTTAGAAGATTATAAAAAAATCATCAATACCAATTATTTGATGCTTCTTCACAGTGAAAACAAAATATTCAGCAACCTTTCTGAAAGATTTTCTGAAAAACTTCAGTTAGATCAAAGAGTAAAGCTTCCTTTAATCGAAAAAGATCTGGCAAGTTTAGCTTTAGAAAACCAAACAGCTTCTCACGATTTTGAATTGGCGAATGAGCATGAGGCTTTGGGAGCAATGTATGTCATTGAAGGTTCTACTTTAGGTGGAAATGTTATTGCAAAACAGCTTTCTAAAACGGAAGGTTTTGATAATGTAACATTCAATTTTTTCGGATGTTATCAGGAAAATACAGGACCAATGTGGAAAAACTTTAAAGAGGTTTTAGACACTGAAGTGACTGAAGAAAACTACAACGAAGTATTATCTGGAGCTAAAAAATTATATACGTTTTTACTAAACGTTAATTAATTTCCTTAAATAAGAATTAAAATTCCCGAAAGATTGCTCAATTTTTCGGGAATTTGTACATTTGGGAAGCAAAAAATTAGACTAACAAATAAATAATAAAAAGTAACATTATGAAACTGTAAAGTTCCATAATACCATTAAAAACAATAAATCAATATATTATGAAAGTAACTGTAGTAGGTGCAGGCGCTGTAGGTGCAAGTTGTGCAGAATACATCGCAATGAAAAACTTCTGTTCAGAAGTAGTTTTAGTGGATATCAAAGAAGGTTTTGCTGAAGGAAAAGCAATGGACTTGATGCAGACTGCATCTTTGAACGGATTTGATACAAAAATTACAGGAACAACAGGAGATTACAGCAAAACAGCAGGTTCTCATGTAGCAGTAATCACTTCTGGTATCCCAAGAAAACCGGGAATGACCAGAGAAGAATTGATCGGTATCAATGCGGGAATCGTAAAAGAAGTTACTGAAAACTTAGTAAAAAATTCTCCTGAAGTAATCATTATCGTGGTTTCTAACCCAATGGATACTATGGCTTATTTGGTACACAAAACTTCAGGTCTTCCTAAGCACAAAATCATCGGTATGGGTGGTGCTTTAGATTCTGCAAGATTCAAATACAGATTGGCTGAAGCTTTAGAAGCTCCAATCTCTGATGTAGATGGTATGGTAATCGCTGCTCACAGTGATACAGGAATGCTTCCTTTATTGAGCAAAGCAACAAGAAACGGAGTTCCTGTAACTGAGTTCCTTGACGAAGCTAAACAAAAATATGTAATCGAAGAAACTAAAGTTGGTGGTGCTACATTAACTAAATTATTGGGTACTTCAGCTTGGTATGCTCCAGGTGCTGCAGTTTCTGTAATGGTTCAGGCAATTGCTTGTGACCAAAAGAAAATGATCCCTTGCTCATTAATGCTTGACGGAGAATACGGACAAAGCGATATCTGTCTAGGTGTTCCAGCAATTATCGGGAAAAACGGTGTTGAAAGCATCGTAAATATTTCTTTAACTGAAGAAGAGCAAGCTAAATTTGCTGAAGCTGCACAAGCGGTAAGAGAAGTAAATGGTGATTTGAAATTCTAATTAATTAGATTTTACATAAATGGAATCCGCGCCCGAAGGGCGCGGATTCTTTGTTTATTTTCTTATGTGAAATCAAATCTTGTAAAATAGATTTGATTTTCTCTTAGCTTTTATGTTTAAGAATATAAATAATATTTGAGTTGCAATAAATATAAAAAATGGAATTGTAAAAGCTGAATAATTTAAAGCTTCAATAGAAACGTGAATCAATCTGCTTGCAACTGCAGAAATCATAAGTGTAAAACTGATTAATGAAATTAAAATAGGATGTTTACTTTTTGTAAAACTGAGAATCATTCCTACAAGACCTAAAAATGCAAAAAGCTGATCAATATTTCCAAAGTCAAAAACAGTAAAACCCAACCAAAAAATAAAAGGAATTGCTATCATTTGTCCTATCAGCATGATTAGAGAATAAGAGATAATTGAGAATATCTTTAAATATTTCATTATTAGTTTTTTTAATTTGATAGACTATCTATAATTTGTATGACGATTCAAATCAAGAAAAACTTTAATCTCAATTAAGGAAGTAGTTTTAAGAATCTAACTCAAATTTTTCAACCCTATATTCAAATTAATCTCCACCACAACCTCCGCAACTGCTACAAGAACTACCTCCACATGAAGAATCTGATGATGAAGATGAGGTTCCACAACCACCATCCGAATTGACTGATACAGATCGGTTGGTTAAAGGAACGAAAGAAGTTGTTAAAACTGCCGTTCCCATAAGAAAATAGCTCCATTGCCAATCGTTTTTGGTGTCTTTCTTTGGCAATATCACGGTTTTGTATAAATAGGGTAAAACTTTAGAATTAAATAAAGTGGTAAGTCTGAATAAATATCCTATCATCATAAAACTTAGAATAATAACAGCAAAACTTATCAGTAAAACTGGCTTATCACGTAAAATTCCAGTCACCAATCTTAGAAATCCAAGCATAATTAATGCTAGAAAAATAACAAAATTTAGAACGAATAAATTAGAGAAAGCTTTCGATCGGTTAAAATATTTTTTAACAGCTTCCATTGATTTAATAATGTTTGAAAACACGGGTTTTGTAATCAACTGAATTAAAAAATTGGGATAAGAGGTTTTTCCAAGCTCATTCAATAAGTCAATAACCTGTTGATGTTCTCGTGATTTTATAAACGTTAATTTGTTAGTGCTGATCGTTTGGTCTTCATTTGTTTTTATCGAACCATTATCAATTAATTCGTTCACGGCTCCGTTGATGACAGATGAAATATTTTTGTTTTTAAGATAAATTAATTCATAAGGCTGAAGATCAAATATAAAAGAATCTTTGTCGAATAAATGAATAGTTTGTGCAAATTTTCTTCGATTGTACCATTCCAATCCAAGAATGGAAACGATGATTAATCCTAAAAATAAAAAAATAAAATCAGGATTTTTAATGCTGAGATATAAAGGTTTCAGTAAAAAGTAGAGTGGGAAACTTAGAATTATGAATGCAACTATTCCTATAATTAATGAAGTTCTCAATTTAAATTTTGATTTTTTTAAATTCAAACTTTCAAATGGATTTGCATGATTCCAAATGTTTTCTGGTTGTGTTCCAAAAAAGTTTTCATATAATTTTGTAGTACGTTCTTTGGCGAGTTTAAATTTTTGAAAATCTTCTTTATTGTGCGTGGAAGGAATATGTTGAATCTGTTTTCCTAAAATCGTGCAAAAATCTGAATAAGACTTTGTGAAAATAAGATGTTGATGCCAAACCGTATCTACAGTTTCTGAAGGAGAAACCATCATATCTGAAACTGCAGCCAGATACATGAATTTTTTATATTCTAAAACCGCCTGCTTTGTGAAATTCTGAGTCTAGTAATTTTCATGAGCCAACCGCAATGTAAAATCATATTCACTTGGAGGTTGATCAAAATCAAACTGCTCAATTTTAGTCCAAAGATCTTTATTCATCATTTTTTGAATATTGAACTTAAATATAAATAATTTTTAAGCTCAATATTCAATATAGATCTTTAGATAAAAAGATTTAACATTTATTTAAAAACAATCCGTCACCAATTCCATATTTACCATTGCTCCGGCTACATTTCCGGTCATTACTGCGTTAGAAACCGAGCGCATCATCGAAGAATTATCACCACAAACAAAAACTCCTGGAACATTTGTTTTCTGAAACTGATCGGTTTTAATATGACCAAATTCTGTAAACTCACACCCTAAATTTTGAGGAATTTCTGAATGCTGATGAAAAGGAAAAGCTCCATAAACTGCTTCAAATTTTATTTCTGTGCCGTCTGTGAAAACAATGCTTTCAACAATTCCGTTATGGTGCTTCAATCCTGAAATTTCAGTTTCAATAATTTGAATATTGTTTCGCTTTAATTTTTCTCTTTGCTCATCGGTTAAATTGGCTTCTTCTCTTGTGATAAGTGTAACATCTTCGGTTAAATTTTTAACAAGCGAAGAAATATGTACGGCTTTATCGCCATTGGCAATAATTGCTGTTTTTTTGCCTTTGTACTCGTAACCGTGACAATAAGGACAGTGAATCAGAGAAATTCCCCAAGATTCTTTAAAACCTTTAATGTTCGGAATTTCATCTACAATTCCTGTTGCAATAATCAGTTTTTTTGAATGAAATTTTTCTTCTTTTTCGGTGGTGACTTCAAAACCGGTTTCAGTTTTTTTAGCATCGACTGCTTTTCCATTATAAAAATGTATGGTTTCGTATTCGCTTACCTGTTTTCGTGCGCTTTCTGCGATTTCTTTAGGTGATTTTCCATCCTGAGTCAGGAAATTATGAGAATGTGGTGTTTGTTCATTGCATGGTTTTCCGCTGTCAATCACCAAAGTTTTTCTTAATGATCTTCCTAAAGCCATTGCTGCAGAAAGCCCGGAGTAACTTCCGCCGATAATGATCACTTCGTATTCTGTTTCGTTCATAATTTCTGATTTTAAGAGGTTTGCAAAAATATTTTTGTTTGAATGTTTGGCAAAGTTAGAATAAATTTTTATTATTGCAACACAATCGCATTAATAAAATGATAAGAAGAAGTACCCCAACCAAAGAAGCAGTTTTGAATGTTTTAGCAGGCTCTCGAAAAGCGATGAGTTCAGATGCAGTGATGCAAAAAGTTGATATCAGTATTGATCGTGCAACTATTTATCGTGTTCTCAATAGATTCTGCGAAGACGGAATTCTTCATAAAATCGTTGCCGAAGACGGAAAGCAGTATTTTGCCGTTTGTATAAAATATGAAGAAAAAAAACTGGCAGATCATCATTTTCATTTCAGATGTACAAAATGCGAAACAATAGAATGTCTGCCGAATGAAGTTCAGTTTTCCTTGGAGAAAGGTTATTTGGTAGAAAGCGTAAATTGTATTTTGACTGGGATTTGTAAAGATTGTGCATGAAATAAAAACCCCTGCAAAAATATATAGGTTATGTTTGAGTATTTTAAAAAGTTACTTTTTCTTCTTATTTAAAGAATCCGCTTTAGGTTTTTCACCCACGATCGACATTTTATTTTCAAAAGGCTTAGTTTCTAAAACGGTGATGCTAGTTTGGTCTTTTCCGAGATTGTATTGTACAAAAACTGTTTTTTCGGCAGATCGAATGATGTAGGTATTTACATTTTTCCAGTTGTTGCAAGAATGCATATAACCTAAGTTATAAGCTTCTGGATCTTCTCTTTTTATGCGTTCTTCTTCGCGGTCTCGTAAAGGTTCTCCAGTATTGATTTTTACACCTCCGACGTTTTTAATTAATTCATCAAAACTTTTCTGGATCTCAAGTGGTGAAAATTTCTTGTCTTTAAATTCTTCAGAAATTCGAATTTCGGCTTTGAAAGTTTTGCCCTCCATTGAAGTATATGAGCCGTGATCGTAGAAATATTCTTTGTCAAAATCTTTGATTTGTCCGTCTCCGTGATAAGAATTTGGGTCGGTGAACGTATATCCTTCTGGAAGCTGGAAGTAAGGGAAAGTCCCATGGAATTTATCGGTAACAGGAATTTTGCTGATGTTATAACCTGTATCTGAAATTACTTCGGGTGAATTTTGATGTTTATCAGAGTTTGTATTTTCTGTTTGAGCTACAGTTTGATCCTTATTATTGCACGACCACAAAGTAAGCACTGCCAAAGCACTTGTTAAAAGCGTATTCTTCATAATTCAATAGGTTGAGAGATGCAATTCTGCCTTTTTGTGGTAGCAAAATTGGTGCTAAAGAGCTTGAAGAAAGTTTAAAATTATGTTAAATTGTAAATAATCGAACTAAGTTGAAATTATTTTAAAGCATTTAAAACCCTTTCAAATTCCAAATCTTTTTTATCCAAAAAATCCTGATCTTTATATTTAATTAATTCATCAATCCTAATTCCAGTTTGTTGTGTTTGCGAATTGTCGGGATAAAAATTTCATTCCCTGTAAATTCTAAAAGATAATTTCCGAAAAGATTTTATCTTACTACATTGCCCTTTGCATAGATAATACAATTGTGTTTCATTAAATTTAATTAAAATTTCACACACCAAAACTTTCAAAACCCGTAAATTTGTGGTCACTAAAAAGTTATTCAATGTTTAGGAAAATTTCAATTGCTGCAGCTGCATTGCTGTCTGTAATTACAATCAATGCTCAGAAAAATAAAAACAATCAGGTTGATAGACCCAAACTTGTCGTAGGTTTGGTCATTGATCAGATGAGGTGGGATTATCTTTACCGATATTATAGCAAATACGGAAATGATGGTTTTAAAAGACTTTTAAATAAAGGATACTCTTTAAATAATGTACATATTCCATATGTTCCTACGGTCACAGCTTTAGGGCATACTTCTATTTATACAGGCTCGGTTCCAGCGATTCATGGGATTGCCGGAAATGATTGGACAGACAAAGAAACCGGTAAAAATGTTTACTGCACAACCGATGAGAACGTACAGCCTGTTGGTACAACCAATGTAAAAGTAGGAAGTCATTCTCCGAAAAATCTTTGGTCTACAACCGTTACAGACGAACTGAGATTAGCGACTAATTTTCAGGGAAAAGTAGTTGGAGTTTCTTTGAAAGACAGAGCTTCAATTCTTCCGGCTGGTCACACGCCAAATGGAGCTTATTGGTTTGACGATTCTACCGGAGATTTTATTACGAGTACTTATTATATGAATGATTTGCCACAATGGGTAAAGTCTTTCAATTCTCAAAATCTTCCTGACCAGTTGGTAGCAAACGGTTGGAATACTTTATTGCCAATCAATCAATACACAGAGAGCTCGCCAGACAATTCTCCTTGGGAAGGACTTTTAGGAAGTTCAAAAACGCCTGTTTTTCCTTATAGTAATTTGGCTGAAGATTATAAAACTAAAAAAGACAACATCCGTTACACTCCTTTCGGAAATACTTTAACTTTAAAACTGGCTGAAGCTTCTGTAGAAGGTGAAAATTTAGGAGCAGATGATATCACTGATATTTTAGCCATCAATTTAGCTTCAACAGATTATGCCGGACATAAATTTGGTCCGAACTCTATTGAAGTAGAAGATGTTTATTTAAGATTAGATCAGGATTTAGCCAAATTTTTCAAATATTTGGACGGAAAAGTAGGGAAAAATCAATATACGGTTTTTGTTTCTGCGGATCATGGTGGAGCGCATTCTGTAGGTTTTCTGAAAGAACATAAGATCAATACCGGATTTTTTGGCGAAGGAATGGAAAAAAGCTTAAATGAAAAACTGAAAGCTAAGTTTGGAGTTGATAAATTAATTAACGGAGTTGATAATTATCAAATTTATTTCGACAGAAAATTAATGGCTGATAATAAGCTTGAGCTTGAAGATATTAAAGAATTTGCAATTCACGAATTGGAAAAAGATCCTACCGTTTTATACGCAGTTTCTACAACAGAAGTACAGGAAGCAACAATTCCTGAGCCGATAAAACAAAGAATTATCAATGGGATCAACAGACAGAGAAGTGGCGATATTCAATTGATTTCTCATGATTCTATGCTTCCTCCTTATTCGAAAACAGGAACTACACACAGTGTTTGGAATTCTTACGATGCACACATTCCTTTGATTTTTATGGGATGGGGAATTAAGCATGGCGAAAGCAACAAAGAATATCACATGACCGATATTGCACCGACGGTTTCAGCCTTGTTACACATTCAGTTTCCAAGTGGAAATGTGGGTAATCCGATTACTGAGGTTTTAGGAAAGTAATATTTTGGTATTTTAAATAAAGAGTCGGGCGCAGCTTTGCTGCGCCCGA
>NZ_JAPDKN010000049.1 GCF_026163565.1 Chryseobacterium sp. YIM B08800 | reverse complement strand
AATAAAATAAGAGAAATTGCGGACAAGCATTAATTTATTTTACACAATTAAGAGGCTGTTTAAATTTGATATTTATTTTTAACATTAAGAAATTAAGATCATTGTCTTAAAAAAACTTAATACAAAATCAACGTGTTGATTTCTTAACCATTTCCTGCTTAAATAACTAAATACCTTAATGTTAAAATAAGAATAAACAAAGTTTATTTTAATTTAGAAATCGAAGATTATCTCCTTTCAGTCGATGAATGCTATTTCGACGTAGTCAAAATTAAGACAAGGCAATAGAAAAACATTTAATAAAAATTTAAACAGACTCTAAATTTCTATCATTTTTCAGAGCACTTCAAAATAAAAAAATACCGCTCCGGAGGCAAAGGTTTTCCGAAGCGGCATCGCATATAATAATAGAATTTTTTTGTAGGAATAGGAAATCTGAACTACCCCGTCTTTTTGCTGGCGCAAAAATCCACCCCTTCAGGGAAGGGGAATTTAACCATCAACTGACAACTATCAACTAATAGCTCCATTAATTCCAACCTTTCACAGCACCGCCTTTGAAGATCTCTTTAGCTTTATCTTCAACTTCTTTCGACTGATAAGCTTTCAGAAAATTTTTCACTTTATCTGTATTTTTATTGTCTTCTCTTGAAACCACAACATTCATGTAAGGAGAATCTTTATCTTCTTTGAAAATCCCGTTTTTATCGGCATCCAATCCGGCTTGAGCAGCAAAATTATTATTGATAATAGCAATAACCACTTCTTTATCATCCAAAACTCTTGGTAATTGTGGAGCTTCTATTTCAAGAATTTTCAGTTGTTTTGGGTTTTCGGCAATATCAGTTACTTTGGGTAGTAAGCCAATTCCGTCTTTTAATTTTAATAATCCATTTTTTTGTAAAAGTAGGAGAGAACGGCCGCCGTTGGTCGGATCATTTGGAATTACAATTGTGCTTCCGTTTTGAAGTTCACTGATGTTTTTAATTTTTTTTGAATAGGCCACAATCGGATAAACAAAAGTCTTTCCAATTACTGCTAATTTATAGCCACGTTGTTTCGATTGCTCGTTGAGATAAGGAACATGTTGAAAAGCATTCGCATCAATATCCCCATTATTTAATGCTTCGTTAGGAATAACGTAATCGTTGAAAGAAACGAGTTCTACTTCGAGATTATATTTTTCTTTAGCTACTTTTTTAGCGGTTTCGGCAATCTGCTGTTCAGGGCCGGAAGTGATTCCTACTTTGATGAAATTTGGGTCATCTTTTTTAGGAGAATTACACGCTCCAAGCAACAACAAACCTACTGCTAATCCTAAAATTTTTATATTTTTCATTGTAAATTATTTTTTTATTTTAAAAGTTGGACGTTGGACGTTGGACGTTGGATGATGGAAGCTGGATGCTTATTCAGTAATATTGAATAATGAGAAGTTATAAATTAGATATCTCTATTATTAAATTTTATAAATCTGTTCTTGTTGATTCAAACTCTAAAGCGCTAAAACTCTCAAACCCTCCCACTCAAACTCACCTATGGTCAAATCTTTTCGCCAATCGATCACCTGAAAACTGAATGATAAAAACCAAAGCGACCAATAAACCAAGAACGAGATTCATGATTAATGCATCATAACCAATATATCCGTACTGATAACCAATTTGTCCCAATCCACCGGCTCCGACAGCGCCGCCCATTGCAGAATATCCTACAAGAGTTATTAAAGTGATTGTCGCATTATTGATTAATGATGGTAAAGCTTCGGGCAACAAAACTTTTTTAATGATCTGAAACGGAGTGGCTCCTAAAGCTCTTGCGGTTTCAATCAAACCATTCGGGATTTCTAATAGACTGTTTTCAACCAATCTTGCAATAAAGGGTGCAGCTCCAATGCTTAAAGGAACGAGTGCCGCATTCATTCCGATAGAAGTTCCCACCAAAGATCTTGTGAAAGGAATCATCCAGACAATCAAAATAATAAAAGGAATCGACCTGAAAATATTTACTAAAATTGACAGAATTCTGTTATAAATTGTATTTTCTAAAAGCTGTCCTTTTCGGGTTACAAAAAGAAGAACTCCAACAGGAAGACCCAAAACAAAACCGAAAAATCCTGAAACAAATGTCATATAAACCGTTTCCCAAATTCCTTTTGACAGAAGCGAGATTACTGTATCACTAAACATAACCTTTTACTGTATTTTGAATGTTATTCTGATTAAAATAATAGATCGCTTTTTGATTTTCATCAGCTTCTCCCTGTAACTGTAAAAGAAGTTTTCCGAAATTGGAATCTCCCAAATATTCTACATCAGCTTTCAGAAGTTTATATGGAATTTTATATTGATCGTAGATCACAGAAAGTAATTTTTCTACGCTGATACTTTCGTTCAGTTCGATTTCAATCAACGGAAACAAACCATCTTGTGGCTCTTTCTGTAGTTTTTTGTTGAGTTCTTGCGGTATGGTCATAACACCTGAGTTTAAAAATTGTTTGATAATAGGATTTTCTTTGTTGGAAATAATTTCACTCAAAGTTCCTTTTGATACTAATTGTCCTTTGTCGATGACGGCAACGTGGTTACACACAGTCTTGATAACTTCCATTTCGTGGGTGATCAGTAAAATGGTGATTCCTAAACGATGATTAATGTCTCTCAATAGTTCTAAAATAGATTGCGTTGTTGCAGGATCGAGCGCGCTTGTCGCTTCATCACAAAGCAGAAGATAAGGATCATTGGCTAAAGCTCTTGCAATAGCAACCCTTTGTTTTTGCCCACCTGAAAGACTTTTAGGATAATCGTGAGCTTTATCCTCAAGACCTACGATTTTTAAAAGTTCATTTACTTTTTCTCTGATTTCATCTTTACTTAAATTGTCCAATTCAAGCGGAAGTGCAATGTTTTCAAAAACTGTTCGTGATGAAAGAAGGTTAAAATGCTGAAAGATCATTCCTATTTTTTTCCTTTCATGAGCTAACTGTTTGGAATTTAATTTTGTAAAATCTTTTCCGTTAATAATAATTTGTCCTTCATCAGGTCTTTCCAATAAATTAACAGTTCGGATTAAAGTACTTTTTCCGGCTCCCGAAAAACCGATAATTCCGACAATATCACCTTTTTCGATAGTTAAATTGATATTATGTAAAGCTTTAAAAGCTTGTTTTTTCTGATGAAATGTTTTTGAAATATTCTTTATTTCTATCATTTTTCTCTAATTTTTAAATAAAAAAAGGCTCTACAACGTGGTAAAGCCTTTAAAAATATGTTATAATAAAAGTAAGGTCAGCCACTAAAATTCCCACACAAAGGCATACAGCAATACATCATCATATAATTGATGTTCATCTTCGACATAAAATTGCAGGTGAATTTTGATTTCATTTCCATTTCCTAACTTGAATACGGTTGCAAATATAAAACATATATTTTTATTAGTCTACCAAAACAATAGACTTTTTAAGTGTTAATTTTAAATATGTATTTAATTTACTGTAAATCAGTGCGTTATTTTATATTTTAATTTAATCAAATTGAAAAATATTTTAATTCTTAGAATAATATTATTTTAGATTCATGAAAATTCAAATCATCAGCGATTTGCACCAAGAATTCGGATTGTCTGATTTATCTTTTGATAGAGCAGATGTTATTGTATTGGCAGGAGATATTAATTTAGGTATGAAAGGAATTGATTGGATTAAAGCTAAAATTCCCGATAAACCGGTGATTTATGTCTTAGGAAACCATGAATATTACAAAGGTTCTTATCCGAAAACTTTAAACAAAATAAAAGAAGCCTCAAAAAATTCCAATGTAAAAGTATTGGAAGATTCTTTCGTTGATATTGAAAACATAAGATTTCACGGTGCTACTTTATGGACAGATTTTTCGTTATTTGGAAGTCCGATGGCTTATGGAAGCCTTTGTCAGACACAAATGAATGATTATAAAATGATAAGAAGAGATCCTTCTTATTCAAAAATGCGAAGTATTGATACTTTTAAAATTCATCAGTTTTCAAGACAATGGCTCAAAGAAAGTCTGGAAAATTCAAAAGGATTAAAAAACATTGTGGTTACGCATCACGCTCCAGGTTTACAATCGGTTCCTGAGCACTTTAAAAAAGATCCGGTTACTTCGGCGTATGCTTCCAATCTTGAAGATTTTATTTCAGAACATCAACCTCTTTACTGGATTCACGGTCATATTCACACGCCTACGAGATACAAAATAGGAGAGACCGAAATTATTTGCAATCCGCATGGCTATATTACTGAAAAATATAATGGTTATGAGAAAGAATTGATTATTGAAATTTAATTTTAAACAGAAAATCACAGAATTTTTAAAGTAAAAGAAAGTCTTCTCCGTCTAGAAAAGTAAAGGTTTTCAAAACCAAAAAATTATGGAGAATACAAACATCAACAGCGGAATTATTTTGATTCCTGATTTCAGTGGATTTACTGAATTTGTGTTCAATACAAAACTTTATACCGGAGAATATATTGTAAAACAACTACTTTCTATTTTGATTGATGTAAACAATCAGTATTTTAATATTTCAGAAATTGAGGGCGATGCGATTTTATTTTATCGCTACGACAACCAACCTTCGTACAAAAAGATTTCGGGAATGCTGAAAAATATGAGAAATGCTTTCAATATGAAAATTCAGAAATTAAGCGAAATGTTGAATACAACCATTGAATTGTCATTAAAATTCATTGTTCACTACGGAAAATTTTCACAATATAATATTGGAAGTTTCAAAAAACTCTATGGAAAACCTATTGTAGAAGCGCATCAAATGCTGAAAAACGGCTTAACCGAAGAGCCTTCTTACGCTTTGTACAGTCATTCTTTTCTGGAAAATGCTCAGAATAAAGAATATGTTTTAAACGAAGATCAAATGCATGTTTCAGATGTTGGAGCAATTCAATATTTTGGAAATATAGATTAGCAAATTTATTATTAATTCCTTGTTATTTGCCTTTGTTAGCGTCCGGAGAAATTCGGGCGTTTTTTAGATGTATAATTGATTATGCTCAATTACATAAAGTTGTTTAGATTTGAGAATTAATATATCTTATGGAGGAAAATTATTTAAAATTTAAAATTTTAGTATTTGTAAAAGACATGAGCCAAACACATAATATATTTCAATTTGAATCGAAACTTTATAGTGTAATGGAGAATTATGAAGACTATAAAAAATATTTTGGGAAAGCTATTAATAGTTTGAAAGATGAGGGATTAATATACACATCAAAAAATAATACGGGGACGACAACAGTCACAGGCATTTCAGAAAAAGGAAAAAATATCCTTAGATTTAATAGTTGGGACGAGTATGAAGATTCACTTAATTTAGAAAAACAGAAAGAAAAAGATTTGAAAGCTTTAGATTATAAATTGAAAGAAATTACTTTGAAAAACCAAAAGCTTACACCGTATATTTCTATTCTAGGATTGGTATTTGGATTAGGTTCCATGATTTGGTCAATCATGGATAAATATAAATTAGTGTTTATTGATATAAGTATCTATTTTATTCTATTAATTCTTTTTGCGGTTATAGGAATATTAATCTTTAAAAAAATTAACTATTAGATAGATTTTGAGTTTATTTCTAATAAACCTTACAATTCCAAAAAAAATCCCGACTTTTGCCCTTCTTCAAAAATCCCGACTATTCATGAAACTTTGTATTGCCGAAAAACCTAGTGTTGCCAGAGATATTGCCAAAGTATTGGGCGCAACCATGCCTAAACAAGGCTATATGGAAGGAAACGGCTATTGTGTGACATGGACTTTCGGACATCTTTGCACCCTGAAAGAACCTCACGATTACGGCCCGCAATACAAATCCTGGAATTTGTTTTTGTTGCCGATCATTCCTCAAAGTTTCGGAATCAAATTAATTCCAAACAAAGGCGTTGAAAATCAGTTTAAGGTAATCGAGAAATTGGTAGCCGAATGTGATGAGGTCATTAATTGCGGGGATGCCGGTCAAGAAGGTGAACTTATTCAGCGTTGGGTTTTGCAGAAAGCAAAATGCGATAAACCTGTACAACGTTTGTGGATTTCATCATTGACAGAAGAAGCGATTAAAGAAGGTTTTGAAAAATTAAAACCAGCCGAAGATTACAAAAATCTTTATCTAGCAGGAAATGCAAGAGCAATAGGAGACTGGTTGTTGGGAATCAATGCAACGCGACTTTTCACTAAAAAATTTGGAGGAAATAAAGCCGTTTTATCGATTGGAAGAGTACAAACTCCGACTTTGGCGATGTTGGTTCAGCGTCAGAAAGAAATTGATGCATTCACAACCGAAGAATATTGGGAGCTGAAAACAAAATACCGTGACGTTATTTTCAACGCAGCGATTGACCGTTTAAAAACATTAGACCGAGCTGAAAAAGGTTTGGAATATCTGAAGCTGAATGCTTTTGAAATTCTTTCATTTGAAATTAAAGAAGGAAAAGAAAAAAATCCAAGATTGTTTGATTTAACAGGACTTCAGGTTGAAGCCAATAAGAAGTTTGGGTACTCTGCAGACAGTACTTTAAAATATATTCAGAGTCTTTACGAGAAAAAACACGTCACTTATCCGCGTGTTGATACAACGTATCTATCGGAAAGCTTATACCCGAAAATCGGAGGGATTCTTCAAAGTATGGTTATTTACAAAGATTTGATTTCACCTTTGCTGGAACAACCGATTCCAAAATCGAAAGCGGTGTTTGATGATGCAAAAGTAACCGACCACCACGCAATTATTCCGACCGAAATTCCGCCTTCTCAAAGTTTGACTAGAGAAGAGAAATTGATTTATGATTTAATTGCGAAGCGTTTTATCGCCGTTTTTTATCCTGAATGTAAAATTTCAAATACTTTGGTTGAAGCTCAGGTGGGAACAATTCCTTTTAAAACAAGCGGAAGACAGATCCTCGAACCGGGTTGGAGAGCGGTTTATGCAAAAGATGCCAAAGAAGAACCTACGGATAAAGAAAAAGATAAGGAAGAAGAACAGACGATCCCTGAATTTAAAGTAGGGGAAACAGGACCACACGAACCGATGATTCATCAGGGAAAAACTTCGCCGCCAAAACCCTACACGGAAGCAACTTTGCTTCGAGCAATGGAAACTGCCGGAAAGCAAGTGGATGATGAAGAACTTCGTGAGATGTTGAAAAATAACGGAATTGGAAGACCGTCAACTCGTGCAAACATTATCGAAACACTTTTCAAACGAAAGTATATCGAGAAGAAAAGAAAAAATCTGATTGCTACCCAAACCGGAATTCAGCTAATCGACACCATTGAAGATGAATTGCTGAAAAGCCCGGAATTAACAGGGGAGTGGGAGTTAAAACTTCGAAAAATTGAAAGTGGTGAATACGAAGCGAATCAATTCAAGGACGAATTGATACAAATGGTGACCGAATTGACCAAAAAGGTTGTTGACGGAAAGGCAAAAGTTTTCACGTTGCATGAAGAAAAAGAAGAGGTTAAAGAAAAGAAAAAACGTGAACCGGCTGTAAAAAAAGAATTACAGTCTTGGGAAGAAACACAATGTCCGAAATGTAAATCACACAATCTGATGAAAGGAAAAACCGCAGTCGGATGTTCCGATTTTAAAAACTGCGGCTTTAAAGTTTCATTTGAAATTTTCGGTAAAAAACTTTCAGATAAACAATTGATGGATTTGGTTTTAAAAGGAAAAACCTCAAAATTAAAAGGATTCACCACTCATCCTGAAAGTTTGACAGAAGGAGTTGTTACGCTATCACCTGAATTTTTAACAGTCTTAATTTAATTGGCTGGAAGATGGATGTCTGAAGCTGGAGGTTTATTTAGCCATCAAATCAGAAATTGTCTAAATAGTGAAAGTTTTACCTATCTAAGAAAATGGCACTTGTCGGACTTCCATCATCAAGCTTCCATCATCCTACTTTATATAAAGTCTCATCCTCGCTTCATATTCAGGCTTAGTTTTCAATAACTTCCAGATTTTTTTATCATCAGGATTGCTGATTCGGTAATAAATAATTTTGTCTGCGGAATATTTGAAATAAGGATGGTTTTTCAGCCATTCTTCGGGTGCATCCACCAAAGTATGTCGCTCAACTTTTGAATTATCGAGTGGAGCAATGCTTAATAATTTTTGCACCAATTCCTTGTCAATATTGTAGGTTTCCAAAATCTGTTCTTTCGTCATAAATCCGCCTAGTTTTTTTCTGAAACCAATCATTGAACCTGCACTTTTTTCATCCAAACCAAACTCTAAAAGCTGTTTAAACGTTATAGAATTCATATCTGTTTTTGAAAAATCAGTTTTTTCCTGTTTGAGTTCTGGCTTTTTCTCTTCAGAGTTTTTCGCCATTGTAGAAGCATTAAGTCTGATAAAAGGTTTTAATTCTTCAAACTTTTCTGCGGAAATAACAAAACAGTTTTTAATATCTTCTAAAGTTTTAAAACTTCCTTTCAGGTTTCTGTCACGGTAATTAACGATAACATTCGCTTGTTTTTCTGAGAAACCTAAAGCTATCCAACCTTGCACATCTAAAGTATTTGGGTCAAAATAAGTTTGCAGAGTTTTAGATTTAAATGAATTCGATTTTCCAGCATAAGCATTAAAATTAGCCGGAGTTTTTTCTGGAAGAATTAAGTAAGGTTCAAGTTTCGCATAGTTTTCTTCATTAATGATAAAGCATTCTTTGAATTTTTCTTTGCTCACAAAACTTCCGCCTAAGAAACTTTTGTATTTAAGAATTGCCACAGCCTGTTTTTCAGAAAATCCCATATTTTCCCAATCATTTTGTGAAAGTTGATCAGGATTAAATTTTCTTGTGATGTGTAAAGATTTCTTTTCATAACTTTTAAAACCTGAATTTCTGGATTTTGCTTCCAGATTGGTTTCAGGTAATAAAATAAAAGAACTCAACTGAGAATATTTTTCTTCAGAAACAGCATAACATTTTTTGAATTGCTCTTTTGATAGAAATTTTCCGCCAACAATTTTCTTGTACTTTAAAATTGTTGCGGTTTGCTTTTCAGAAAATCCGAGTTTTTGCCATTGATTTTCATCTAAATCGTTTGGGTCAAATTCTGAAAATGATTCTGCAGGTAAACTTTCAGAAATGAATGTGATTTTAGGAAAAGGTTCGTCAGATTTATTGGCATATTTTTGAAATCCAAGTAGCGTAAGCAAGAGTATTCCTAGAAATACCATTTGCTGGTAATAGTTTTTTTTCATCTGTCATTTTGTGTTTTTGTTTGGTGAGATATTACAATCAATACTATTTCTAAAGAAAATATTGTCGAAATTGAAACATCGCAGAATAAAGTTAAGAATTATTTTAACTCAAAACTGTATGAAAATGAAAATAATTTTTAAACAGATTTTTGGATATCAGTTGTTTTACTGATATTTGTGGATAGTATTATTCAGAATCTTTTTCCACCAAAGAATCTTTTAGTTTAAGCAACTCTGCTTTTACGAATTCTAAACGGTCAATTAAGGTTACGGTTTCAGAAATTTTTGAGTTGGTTGTTAACGCAATTCTTGCTCCATCAAGCGTATAACCTTTTTCTTTCACCAAATGATAAATGATTTTAAGGTTTTTGATGTCTTCGGGAGTGAAGTAGCGGTTTCCTTTTTTGTTTTTTTTAGGTTTGATGATTGGGAATTCTTGCTCCCAATATCTTATCAATGAAGCGTTTACATCGAAAGCTTTCGCAACTTCTCCTATCGAATAATACAGTTTGTCGGGTAAATTTGTCTTCATTATAAAATCCTGAAAAATCAAAGATAAATATTTTTTAAGCTTTACTACAAATACACGTTGTAAAATGTGCAGTTTAAGCGTATTTTTGTTCTCTTTCACACTTAATTAATCAGGATGAATTCTATCTCGGTATTGCACATCAATCTTTTTCAGTCAGAGAAAAATGCTCCGGATTTTTATTTCAATACGTTGAAAAATCATTTGATTTCAAGTCATAAACATATCGAAAAACCGCATCGTCATGATTTTTATGTCACCGTTATTTTCACTAAAGGAACGGGAATTCATGAAATAGATTTTCAAAAATATGATGTTTCTGAAGGAAGTCTGTTTTTTCTTTCTCCGGGACAGGTTCACAGTTGGGAACTTTCTCCGGATACCGATGGTTATATTTTCTTTTTTTCTCAGCCTTATTACGAAATGTATTACGTTAATCAGAAGCTGAAAAATTTTCCATTTTTTAACTCTCCGAGTTTTTCGAGAAAGCTTCAGCTTGAATCTGATGAATTGGTAAATATGATTCGCCTTTTTGAGGCTATTGGAAGTGAGCATGAGTCTCAGAATGTAATGAAACAGGGATTTATTCTTTCACTTATTTCTCAAATTTATATTCATTCGGTAAGAAAGTTTGCTAAAGATGATGAGAAAACTTTAGCAACCAGTGTGTCTTATTTTAAGCATTATCAGGATTTTGAAAACTTATTGGAAGAACTTTTTACCTCTCAAAAATCAATTGCTTATTACGCATCACAAATGAATATCTCGGCAAAGCATCTTAACAGAATTACACAGACTGTTATGCAGAAAACTGCTTCTGAGATTATTACCGAAAGAGTGATTCTGGAAGCTAAAAGAATGCTCATCTATCTTGATGAAGGTCTTGTGGAAATTGCTTTTAGATTGGGGTATGAAGAGTATTCTTATTTTGCGAGGATGTTCCGTAAAAATTCAGGAATTACACCCTCGCAATTTATTAAAGACCATAAACATTGATACTTTACAATGTGAGCTTAAAAGGTCCTTCAAAGGTGGTTTCAAAAGTATCTAAAACTTCATTTTTTTCATCTAAAACAACGATGGTTAAATTTTGTTTGGACGATTTTATTTCATTTTCAGGGAAAGCGATGCTAATTGAGCCTTTAAGAATTTGGTCGCCTTTTAATGTGATTTTGCTCGGTCCTGATGAAATAATTTCGGCATGATTAGGTTGCGTCACTTTTATGGTAATTACTTTTTTCTCATTGGTTTTATTTAAAAAAGTATAGGTGAAATTATTGATGATTTTTCCGTCTCTCACAAAAAATGTAGATCCCGCAGGTTTTATAAATTTTGCTTCCATAGAACCTCTGTCGTTTAATAAAAATCCTAAAAACCCTATCAATAACGTCAGAAAAATTGTGGTAATGATCATTCTTGAAGTTATTCCAAGTTTTTTTCCGGTTTCAATTTCTGATTCTGTGGCATAACGTACCAATCCGGTTGGTAAACCTACTTTTACCATTACCTCATCACAAGCGTCGATACAGGCAGTGCAGTTGACGCATTCTAGTTGCTGACCGTTTCTGATATCAATTCCCGTTGGACAAACTACGACACATTGTCCACAATCAATACAATCGCCTTTTCCTGAAGATTTTCTGTCTTCTCCGTTTCTCCATTTAGCGCGGTTTTCTCCTCTTTTTTTATCGTAATATACATTGATGGTCTGTTTGTCGATTAACACACCTTGCAGTCTTCCATAAGGACATATCAAGGTGCAAACTTGCTCACGCAACCAAGTGAAAACAAAATAAAAGACCAAGGAAAAAGACAGCATTGCCGTAAAATGTAAAGGATGTTCAACCGGACCTTCCTGAATGATTTTAAAAATATTTTCGTACCCAACAATGTACATAAACATAAAGTGGGAAATAATCACTGACATGATAAAGAATACTGACCATTTTAAAACTCTTTTTCTTATTTTTTCAGAATCCCAGCTTTGTCTGTCGAGTTTCATCTGTTTGTTACGGTCGCCTTCAATCCAATATTCTATTTTTCGGAAAACCATTTCCATAAAAACAGTTTGAGGACACAACCATCCACAAAATATTCTTCCGAAAACCACCGTAAATAGCATCACAAAAATGACAGAGATCACTGCTCCTAAAGCTAAAATAAAAAAATCCTGAAGGTAAAATGACTGACCAAGAATAAAGAATTTTCTATCGATAAGATTGATTAAAAGAAACGGGTTGTTGTTAATTTTTAAAAACGGAATTCCAAAAAATAAAGCTAATAAAACATAACTTGTATAATCTCTGTAATTGGTAAACTTACCTTTTGGCTTTCTTGGGAAAACCCATTTTCGTTTTCCTGTATCATCCATTGTTCCTACAGAATCTCTGAATGCCTCACCATCACTTCCCGGAATTTTTATATTGCCTTGCTGAATGCTCATTTTTTGAATTTTATTGAATTAAAAGGACTTTTTTAGAGAATTTATCAATCATTTCTGAAATAATTTTTAGTCTAAATTTCCCTCATTAAAGATGATACAAAGCTCTTGATTTTAAGATTCAATAAATAATATTAAACACTTATAGAATAGTACAAAAAGGACATTTTGCTAATTATTGTTAAACCAAATAAATGGTTTCGTAAAATTGGCTAAGCTTTTTACAAATCGTAAATTGTAGGCCTTAAATTTATAGAAATGAAAAATATTTTGAATGCGGGTCTTGTTGGTTTGGTTTTGGTATTTCTCAGTTGCAAATCACCAAATTACAATGCAATGCTTGAAAACACCGAACCAAAATTAATATCAAATCAATTTTCATTTACCGAAGGTCCGGCAACAGATAAAACCGGAAATGTTTATTTTACAGATCAGCCCAACGATAAAATTTATTTCTGGGACTGGAAAACCGATAAAGTATCTTTGTTTTTAGACAAAACCGGAAGAGCCAACGGAACGTATTTCGATGAGAATGATAATTTAATTACCTGTTCAGACAACGAAGGTGAAATTTGGAAAATTGGCAAAGACAAATCGATTGAGGTTTTATCAAAAGGTTTTGAAGGGAAAAGATTAAATGGACCCAATGACCTTTGGCTTGATGGTAATGGTGGAATTTATTTCACTGACCCTTTGTATAAAAGAGAGTATTGGCAAAATTTTAAAGTAGAAATTCCAGAGAAAAATCTGTATTACAGAAATAAAGACGGCAAAATTTCAAAACTTGAAACTTTTGTACAGCCCAATGGAATTATCGGAAGTATACAGCTGAAAAAACTTTACGTTTCAGATATTGATGCAGGAAAAACCTATGTTTATGATATTTTAGGCGACGGAAAATTGTCTGAAAAGAAGCTTTTTTGTGAAATGGGATCAGACGGAATGACGCTTGATCAGGATGGAAATCTTTATATTACAGGAGATGGTGTTACTGTTTTTAATACTGAAGGTAAAAAAGTTTATCACATTAAAATTCCTGAAGACTGGACAGGAAATGTAACTTTCGGAGGGGAGAAAAACAATATTCTGTTTATTACCGCTTCAAAATCGGTTTATACTTTGCAGACAAAGACAAAAGGGTTGAAGTAGGTTAAGGTTAAGGTTAAGGTTAAGGTTAAGGTTAAGGTTAAGGTTGATTTTTTTAGTGTCAACCTTAGCCTCAACCTTAGCCTCAACCTCAAATTAATAAGCAACTTCCATTTTCACTTTCTTGCCTTTCAGCTTTTCAGTGCTTAGTTTTTTAAGTAAATCTCTCACTTTGTTTCTCGAAACTGCTACATAAGAAGTTGTATCTTTTACTTCAATCAGACCTAAATCTTCTTTCTGCAATTCTCCTTTTTTCAATAAATATCCTACGATATCTACTTTATTGACCTTATCTTTTTTTCCGGCACTGATATAAATTGTTTGGAATGGCGGGTTTGCAGGAACTTTAGAAAATTCTTTTACAGATTCTTCAGGTGTATCTTTTTTAATGAATGGAAATTTCTCATCTTCGGTCATCACCAGATAAGCAAAACCTTTTGCATTCATTCTTGCGGTACGACCGTTTCTGTGAATGAAAGCATCTTCCGTTGTCGGTAATTGATAATGAACAATCGATTCAACTTCCGGTACGTCTAAACCTCTTGCCGCTAAATCTGTGGTGATTAAAACTCTCGCTGTATCATTTCTGAATTTAAGCAAAGCACGTTCTCTTTCATCCTGTTCCATTCCGCCGTGGAAGGTTTCTCGGGCAATTCCTTTATCTAAAAGCAAATCGGCAATACGGTCAACCGTTTCTCTATGGTTACAGAAGATAAGGGTTCTTTTGTTTCCGATTTTACAAATCAGGTGGAACAAAGTATCCAGTTTTTCCTCAGAAATTGTCATTACTTTTCTTAATTGGATATCAGGTTTATTTTCTCCTAATTTTAAGAAGTCAATTACTTTTTCATCTTTTAAACCGGTAAATTTTGGAATCTCATCCATCGATGTTGCCGAAGTCAGCATTCTTTGATATAGATTGTACATGTTTTCAATAATGTATTCCATATCGTCATGAAAACCGAATTCTAAAGCTTTATCAAACTCATCCAGAACCAGGTTTTTAATTGTTTTTACATCAAGATTTTTATTTCTCATATGATAGGCAACTCTTCCCGGAGTTCCGATCAATATTGCAGGAGCTTCCTTGAGATTGTTTATTTCAATCTTTTTATCGTGACCTCCATAGCAAACAGTTACCTTAAAATCTGTTCCCATCGATTTGAAAACCTGCTCAATCTGTAAAGCTAATTCTCTTGCCGGAACCAAAATTAAAGCTTGAATTCCTGTCGATTCTTTTGATAAACTTCTAAGAACCGGAAACAAAAAAGCAAGTGTTTTTCCTGATCCTGTTGGTGAAAGTAAAACAACATCGGTGTTGTTTTCTGTCGTTTTATATGTTGTTTTCTGCATCTGATTCATATCCTGAATCTGCAGTTTTTTATAAATAGATTCTAATTCCATTTTGCAAAGGTAGGGGATTTTGTTGTAGCTTGCATTTGGTGGCTATCATCTTTTTATTACACTATTGTACTTTTTCAATTTCCCATTCATTAGAATTTTTAGAACTTTTAATTTTATAATATTGAATTGTAACTATTTTGTCTTGATATATTCTATCAACTTTTCTTAGAATAGAAATGTCACCATTGCTGAAATAATTACAGATTGAATCTGCTTTTAATGTTTTCGGATTATAAAAAATCCAGTCACTTACTCTTACTAATTCTCCTTTCTTGTAATTATAAAAAAACGAGCCTTCGCTTTCTTTTCTTCCATCTTCTAAGTAGCATTCTCCATTAAAGAAATTTGGATGCTCAAGTATTTTAGCAATGATTTTCGGTTTTCTATTAGGATAATATTCAATGAGTTTTGTGATAAGACTGTCTTTAAAATGAGTTTCAGTTAGTAATAAATCTGATTCCTTATCAAAGACTTCCATCTTTATTTTTGAATTATTTTTGAAATGTTTTTTAATATAATTCTTACCATTATTTGCACTCATTTCTTCAATTCTATCTGGATTTTTTTTACAACCAATAAAAATGAATATTGAAAATAATAAAAGTAAATTTTTCATTAGAAGTTTTATTAAATTAAAACAAATTTTTGTGTTTCAACAAAAATAAAGAAACTATTTAAAATAAATTTTACAGAAATTTGCATAAACACTCAAACATAAACATGACTCCAGAAAAAACAAAACTCATGACCGATAGTTTCAGCCGTTCTGAAACTTTAAAATTCTACAAAGCTGAATTATTAGAAGTAGAAACTGATTTTGTATCCATCAAAATCCCTAAAATGGAGTTGATGACCAGAAAAGCCGGAATGTTCAACGGAGCGATGATTGCTTCTTTGGTTGATGTTTCTTCAGGATATTCTGCCGTAAGTCATTATGAGGAAGATTGTTATGTAGTAACAGTGGAATTGAAGGTAAATTATTTAAGACCTGCAATAGGAGATGCCTTGGTTTCAAAATCTTATGTAGTAAAAGGAGGTTCCAAAATCAGTGTTATCAGAACTGAAATTTATACAGTTGATGAAAACCGAACTTCGGAAAGTCATGTAGCAACATCTTTGGTTACAATGATGAAAATTAAATAAATTTAAAACAAAGAAAACTTAGTGTTCATCATCGATTGAATATGATTGGAATAAGTTTTGTTTATAAAAACCAATAATATAAAATTAAATACTATGAACTTAATTATTCGACTACTGGTTACAGCTATTGTAGCTTTTTTGTTAACCAAGATTTTACCGGGTGTACATTTTGAAGGTTTTTCAACTGCGATTATTTTTGCCATTGTTTTAGGGCTTTTAAATCTTATCGTAAAACCTATTTTAAGTCTTTTTGGTTTGCCACTTACGATTATTACTTTAGGCTTTTTTGCCTTAGTAATTAATGCTATTATTATCCTTATCGCAGATTATTTTATTGATAGTATGGTTGTAGATGGCTTTTGGTGGGCATTTATTTTCAGTATAGCACTTTCTGTAGTGACTTCGCTTGCTAATTCGATGTTTTCCGACGGAGATTAAATTTATTTAAAATTAAAATATTTATAAATGATAATCAATCAATTGGTTATCATTTTTTTTGTATTTGTAATTATTAATGAAAATTTTAAATCTATTTGATTTAAAATAAGTTAAGTGCCGTACATTAGAATTTGATTGAGAAAAATTGTCTGTGGCTTTATTTTTGTTGTGATTTTAATAAAATATTAACAATCATTAATAATTTATTATGATTGTGTATTTATTAATTAAAAAGTATTATTTTTAAAATATATTTATTAGTAATTTGTTTTTGATTAATTAATAATTTTATTTACACCAAATTTACATGACAAAATATTTACAAACTTTCTTGTTGTTTGTCAGTTGTTGTGCTTATTCCCAAATTCCCATAAGTGTGAAGGTGAAAGACGCTCTGGGAAATGAGAATTTTCATGTAACATGTACAAATGATCTCGATGCTAATGGTTGTATTCCGCTTCATGTAGAATACCCAGAGCTGAAACAAGCTACAACGTACCAACTTACTCAGGGAACGTACGATCCGTCAATTCCACTGAACCAAGGAACGGCGCTGAATGCTAATTTTGATGATTTATTTACGCCAAAAGTAGATTTACCATTTAAATTTTGTTTTTTTAATCAATATTTTGAATCTGTTGTGATCGGTTCAAACGGAATGGTCACTTTTGATTTGAATCAGCAGGGAAATATCAATTATCCCAATGTTCTTTGGCAAAATCCAAATCAGAGTTTACCTAAGAATTCTATTTTTGGAGTGTACCACGATATGGTTTTTTCTGCCTCAGACGCTTCTGAAATTTACTATTCTACAATAGGAACTGCGCCTTACCGCAAATTTGTAATCAGTTATTATGACGGAAGAGTTGCCGGTTGTACCGATCGGTCTTCGTCACAAATTGTTTTGCATGAAACAACAAATATTGTAGAAGTTTTTGTAGATAAAAAACTCACGCCGTGCCCAACCAGAAAGTTTGAAAATGCTTTGATCGGAATTATAAATGATACAGGAACTTTAGGATATTCTCCGGCTTCAAGAAATACCGGAAATTGGCAGGCTTTGCAGGAAGCATGGAGGTTTACTCCTAATGGAAGCACGATTCAGCCAACGGTGACGTGGACTAATTCAGCAGGACAAACTGTAGCTTCAGGAATTCAGGCTACTTTGTGTCCTACGCAGAATGAGGTTTATACCGCCAATGTTGTTTTTAATATTTGTGGAAATAGCAATCTCACGCTGACTGATGATTTTATTCTTGATTTTGATCCATCTTATCCGATTTCAAGAAATTATACCCAAAATTTTTGTGGAAATGCACCAATTCAGCTTAATCTGAATGATTTTAAACCTAATGTAACTTCACAAAATCCGGCGAGTTTTAATTTTACTTTTCATCAGTCTTTAGCTGATGCGCAGAATAATCAGAACAGTATTTCTACGAGTTATCTGCTCAATTCTAATAAGGTTTTATATGTAAGAATTCAAAACCCCAATGTTCCCGGATGTTTCAGAGTAGCGGTTCTTACCTTGAATTTTCTTACCAAAAATCTTTTGACTGATAGCATTTTACTTTGTGATACCAACAATGATGGAATCGAACAGAACTATGATTTAAGTTTCTTAAACAATCTGCTTTTTCCTGCGGGAACATCGGGATTTTCATATTATTTGTCTCAGTCTGATGCTCAAAATAACACAAATGCTGTAACGACGGCAAATATTACAACAAACACGAAAGTTTGGGTAAGATTACAGGATGCGACATGTACTTATGTTCTTGGACCTGTGAATTTCAGTTTCCAACCGGGAGTGAATGCCAATTCACCGATTAATTTTTCGTATACGATGTGTGATATTAATGCAGATGATAATGAACCTTTTGATTTTGCATTAAACATTGGCCCTCTAATTACGACACAACCGGGAGCTGTTTTTACGGTTTATCAGACTTTTGCAGAAGCGTATAATAATTCCGGAACTACAATAGGAACGATTAAAGAAGGGCAGTACACAGTTTACATCAGGGTTCAGATTCCGGGAGGATGTTTTGCAGTGGTTACTGTTAATTTAAATATCATATTTACCAAGATTTTGGTTAATAATAAAAATGAATATATCTGCTTCAATGGTACCGATGATATTACTGTGAATCTTCAGACTCTTTCTGCAAATATGCTTGTTGCACCACCAACAGTACCAATTACAGAATTTTATGACAATTATTTAGCTGCATTAGACGGAGTAAGCCCTATTTCACCCACTCAAACAATTACAGAAAACGGAAACTTTGTAAGCAAAACCTTTTACGTCCGGTTTGAGCAAAGCGAAACGTGTTATACAATTAGAACGATTAATGTACATTTGGTTCATCCGGTGATTGTAAATTCCAATTTTAGTGTTTGTGATTTTAATAATGATAATACAGAAGTTGTTCCGCTTGCTCAATTTTCTAATGCAATTATCGGAAATCAAAATGCAACTACAACTTTCTATCTTACACAAATTGATGCTCAAAATGGTACTAATCCTATAACCAGTGTAAATGTTGTTGGTACAAGACAGGTTTTTGTGAAAATTAATTCTTACAATTGTACTCAGATCTATCCGGTTACCATTAGTTTGGTATCAACTCCGGCTGTGAATGCTGTTGTCAATATTAATCTTACTAATATTTGCGATAACAATAATGATGGGGTAGAACTGTATAATCTTTTGCTGGCTCAGCCTCAAATTTATAGTGGTTCGAATGTCACATTTACTTATTATACCTCATATAATTCTGCGACACACACTTTTTCAGGGCTAATTAATAATCCTGGACAATTTCCTGTTCAGGGAAGTGCAACGGTGTATGTGAAAGTGAAATTTAATAATAATGAATGTTTTTCTGCATCACAATTAAATATTCAGATGACCTTTTTACCGGTAATTGTATTAAAAAATGCGGTTTTAAATACTTGTGACGAAGATTTTAATCTGAATGAAACTTTTCAGCTAAATGATGCCATTTCACAGATGTTTTTACCTTCTCAGAATACATATCCGATTTCTGATATGACGATTACTTATTACAATACTTTAGCAGAAGCTAATGCAGGAGTTCCTTCCACCCAGATCGGGAACAGTATTGTAACAACAGTTTCTACGGTGCAGGTTTGGGCTAGATTTCAATCGAAAACGAACGGTTGTTTTTCAGTTGCGCCGATTGAATTGAATACATATTTTCCTCCAAAAGCAATTAATTCAACCATAACAGTTTGTGATGATAATCTTGATGGAGTTTATGAGGTCAATCTGATGAATTATACCAATCTTTATGTAGATATTCCGAATACAATTAATACTTTCACTTTTTATCTCACCCAAAGTGATGCACAAAACGGAACGAATCCAATTACAAATCCACAAAGCTTTACGGCAAACCCTTTTCCACAGCAGATCTGGGTAAAAGTGATGAATATTCCTGGGTGTGATGATATCTCAACGATTAATTTTATTATTGGAACAAAGGTGGTACTTCAAAATTCAGGGCCATTCCTTTTGAACAATGTCTGCGATACCTTAAATGACGGAATTGAAAATGTAAATCTTACCCAATATGAATCACAGATTTTCACAGGCAGTAATGTTACGTTTACATATTATACATCTTTAGCTGATTTAAATTCAGGAACAAATGCGATTTCGAATCCTGCGAATTATTCTTTTAATCAAAATTTAGGATCAGATATAGTTTATATAAAAGTGAGCGTTCCCGGATTATGTCCTGAGATAGCAACCATTAAAATTTCTCTTAAAAAAGTTCCGTTTTTTGAAATTCCTACCCAATATTTCTGTCCGGATGCTACATTTAGCTATACTTTAGACGTAAAAGACCATACCATTATAAGTTATGTCTGGACAAATCCTGCGGGGCAAATAGTTTCGACTACAGATACTCTCGTTAATGCTGGAATGGTAGGAACCTATACCGTAACGGTGATTTCAGACAATGGATGTTCTTACACAACCACTTTTGAAGCAAAATATTACGATGTTCCGGTTATTCAGAATATGATTGCGAGTGGTAATACCTATACCATAATTGCTATTGGTTCACAGCCGATTCTCTATTCAATTGACGGTATTAATTGGCAGGAAACGAATGTTTTCTATAATCTACCGACAGGAATTACAACATTCTATGTGAAATATGTTGAAGGAAAATGTATTGTAAAACAGGATGGTGTTATTTTAGACATTAAAAATACAATTACACCAAATGGAGATGGCTTTAATGACAAATGGATTGTTAGAAATCTACATGTTTTCGGAAATAAAATGACCAACGTAAAAGTATTTGACCGTTATCAGTATTTAATTTTCGAACAAAACACCAATACCCAGATTATTTGGGACGGAACGATTGCCGGAAGACCAATACCAACTTCAAGTTATTGGTATGTAATCACTCTTCCGGATGGAAGAACATTTACGGGATGGGTTTTAGTGAAGAATAATAATTAATTTTAAAAATAATTAAAACGATAAAACCTCGCTGAATTTCAGTGAGGTTTTTGTTGTATTTAAAATATAAATCATTTTGTTTTCAAGGTATTAAATTCCCCTCCAAAGGAGGGGTGGATCAATTTTCAAAGAAAATTGAGACGAGGTGGTTAAAAAAATACCTCTTTTTCTATATTTCACACAATTAAAAAATATTACTATCTTTTCATAAACACAAAAATGATGAATGAAATTTTAACAGAAATCCATGGAGTTTTCATCCGCAGGAATTTCGTAGAAAATCTTCCTTATAATCCTAATTTAAATAAACTCTTATCAGGAAAACGAAAAGCCAGAATTCTAAGCGAAGTAGTTTTTTGGAAAAAAGTTCGGGCAAAAACATTTCACAATATAGATTTTGACCGTCAAAGAATTATTGGAAACTATATTGTAGATTTTTATGTGAAAAATCTAGGATTAGCCATTGAAATTGATGGTTGGAGCCATAATACCAAAATAATTTATGATGAAGTAAGACAAAAATATCTTGAATCTTTAGGTTTAAAAGTTTTCAGAACTACAGATTTTGATGTGAAAAATAACTTGTCTGTTGTAATGAAAGACCTTGAAGAATTTATTATTGAAAATTTTCGGTTCTAAATTATTCCCCTCCTTTGGAGGGGTGGATTAATTTTCTTCGAAAATTAAGACGGGGTGGTAATATAGCCAAGCAATAATTTTTCTAAAAATATGCTGTTAGAAACCACCCCGTCAAAAATTCTTCCGAATTTTCGCCACCCCTCCAAAGGAGGGTAATTCCCGTCGCTCTACATATTTTCTCATTTGATTTGCACGAGTTTTCTAATTTGAATATCTTTAAAACCACAAAAAAACAATCAACGATCAACAAAAAACCATCAACTATATAATGACTTTCCAAGAACAGATACAACAAGGTATTCCTAATCAATTACCTCAGCCAAAACCATACGAAACGAATATCAACCACGCTCCGAAACGTAAAGAAATTTTAACGGATGAAGAGAAAAAACTCGCTCTGAAAAACGCTTTGCGTTATTTCGAACCAAAGTTTCATTCAGAATTAATTCAAGAATTTAAAAGAGAACTCGATGAGTTCGGAAGAATTTATATGTACCGTTTCCGTCCGGATTATGAGATGAAAGCGAGAGATATTGCTGAATATCCGGGGAAATCTGAACAGGCAAAAGCGATTATGTTGATGATTCAGAATAACTTGGATTATGCTGTAGCACAACATCCACACGAATTGATTACTTACGGTGGAAACGGTGCTGTTTTCTCCAACTGGGCACAGTATCTTTTGACGATGAAATATTTGTCTGAAATGACAGACGAACAAACCTTGACAATGTATTCAGGTCATCCGATGGGATTATTTCCTTCGCACAAAGACGCACCGAGAGTGGTTGTGACCAACGGAATGATGATTCCGAATTACTCTAAACCTGATGATTGGGAAAAATTCAATGCGTTGGGTGTGACGCAATACGGACAAATGACAGCAGGATCTTATATGTACATCGGTCCGCAGGGAATTGTTCATGGAACTACAATTACGGTTTTAAATGCTTTCAGAAAAATAAATAAAGAGCCAAAAGGCGGATTGTTCGTTACTTCTGGTTTAGGCGGAATGTCGGGAGCGCAGCCAAAAGCAGGAAATATTGCAGGTTGTGTTACCGTGATCGCAGAAGTGAATCCGAAGATCACCAAGATTCGTCATGATCAGGGATGGGTGAATGAGATCCATGAAGATCTTGATGAATTAGTTGCGAGAGTGAGAAAAGCGCAGGAAAATCAAGAAGTGGTCTCTCTGACTTATCTTGGAAACATCGTTGAAGTTTGGGAAAAATTTGATAAGGAAAATCTAAGAATTGATATCGGTTCAGATCAGACTTCACTTCATAATCCTTGGGCGGGAGGTTATTACCCTGTTGGACAAAGTTTTGAGGAATCTAATACGATGATGGCTGAAAACCCTGAATTATTCAAAGAAAAAGTTCAGGAAACATTAAGAAGACACGCTGTAGCGATCAATAAACATACAGAAAAAGGAACCTATTTCTTCGATTACGGAAATGCTTTCTTATTGGAAGCTTCAAGAGCCGGAGCCGATGTAATGTCTGAAAATCCTACGTTGGGAAGAGAGTTCAAATATCCAAGTTACGTTCAGGATATTATGGGGCCGATGTGTTTTGATTATGGTTTCGGGCCGTTCCGTTGGGTTTGTACCAGCGGAAAACCGGAAGATCTACAGAAAACAGACGAAATTGCCTGCCAGATTTTAGAGGAAATGATTAAAAATTCTCCAGGCGAAATCCAACAACAGATGAAAGATAATATCCAGTGGATCAAAGGGGCACAGGAAAATAAACTGGTGGTGGGTTCACAGGCGAGAATTTTATACGCCGATGCAGAAGGAAGAATGAAAATTGCAGAAGCCTTCAACAAAGCTATTAAAAACGGAGAGATCGGAGCGGTAGTTTTGGGTAGAGATCATCACGATGTTTCGGGGACAGATTCGCCGTACAGAGAGACTTCCAATATTTATGACGGTTCGAGATTTACGGCAGATATGGCGATTCACAATGTGATTGGCGACAGTTTCCGTGGGGCGACCTGGGTTTCCATCCACAATGGAGGAGGCGTTGGTTGGGGCGAAGTGATCAACGGTGGTTTCGGAATGTTATTGGATGGAAGCGATGATGCAGACAGAAGATTAAAGTCAATGCTTTTCTGGGACGTGAACAACGGAATTTCCCGACGAAGCTGGGCAAGAAATGAAGGGGCTGTTTTCGCGATTAAAAGGGCGATGGAAGTTGAACCGAATCTGAAAGTAACGTTGCCTAATTTTGTAGATGAGAGTCTTTTTTAATTTTAGAATTTGAAAATGAGTTAATTTGAAAATGATAAAGCAATCCGTCACTTCGAGTAGCTTTTGAAAAAAGCGTATCGAGAAGTTATTGTATTGAAAAAGAAAAACCTGCCTCACAGCAGGTTTTTCTTTTTATGATAGCTCGGATCTTTAATCCGTGCTTTATTCTTGCTCACGTACTGCAAATCCGCGAGATCGGGAAAAAATTATCCATACTTTATTCCGATACTTAAAAATAATTCCTACTTTTGGGAGCAATTGATTTTTAACCAAAAATGGTCAACCTATTTTGGGATATGACACAAAAAATAGAAATGAAAATAAAAAAAATAGTATTTAGCATATTAACCGCTATTGTTTTAATTATATCAATATTCCTTTATATGAATAGGGATAAATTTGTCTATGTAGGTTCAGTAGATATTATTGAAGTCGATTGTAGCAAGAAACGTCAAATCCTGAGCGAAGTTTTAGAAAGTGACCAAAGGATTAGAAAATCAAATGAACCCATCAAATATGCTAAAGAAGATCATAGGAATCAAGAATTAGTGATTAGCATTATTGAAAAGTGTGGTATGCCAACATTAAAGGAGGTGGATCAAAGACAAATGGATGCAATCTGGTTGGGACTGCAACATAGTACTAAAGAAATCAGAAAAAAATATTTTCCACACATAGAGAAAGCGGTTGAAAATGGAGACTTATCTAAACAACAATACGCATTGATGAAAGATAGGATGTTAATGGACGAAGGAAACCCCCAAATATATGGTTCACAAATAGAAAATGGTAAATTGTATAAATTAGAAAATCCTGAAACTGTAAACGAAAGAAGAAAAGAAATGGGATTGGAACCAATAGAGGATTATTTAAAGAATTTCAATATTCAGTTCAGTCCGAATTGAGCATCTTGCTCGTACTCACTCAATTTAGTTTATGGCACGAGCTTGAAGCTCGCGGCAGCGAAGTATAACGCAGAAATATTCATTTTCAAAAAACCTTAGAAAGTATGGAAAAACCTGCTGCGAGGCAGGTTTTTATTAATATTTGTTTTGCTTACTGATTGTAATTTATCACCATTGGTTTTTCTTTATTTGAGTTTGTAATAAGCTTGACTATTATATTACTATTCCCGGTAATTAATTTTTTCTGGTCTATCAGTAACTTGAATATGAGCACCTGGAAAATTTGAGAGATCTTTAGTTAAATTTTCATCATTTGTTAAAACTTTTTTTCTATTTGAATTTAAAATTGTGCAAATATGACAATGATCTTCTTCATTCGATAATATTTTTCTTAGAATTTGCTTTGTAAAAAGCTTGTTTTTTATTTCTTTAATCAAATTATTTTCAAATTTAATAACTCTGCCTTGCCTTGTAAGGATTGAAATTAAAACAGGAATTGCGGTAGACTTATGACAATTGTATGAACTCCTCATATATTCCACTAATATCTTTTGATTTACTACTAAATGTGCATAATTAGCTTTTTCTTCAGGATTTATTGATACTTTATTAGTATCGTATTCCAAAATCCATTTTATAAGATTCTTATATTCATCATCAATTGGAGTTACAAAGTTTTTTGCGATGTTATTATCAATAAATATGTCTTTCATTATTTAGCGTTTAAAACAATATTCATAGTATCTAACATATAGGTATCAAAAAAACTGTCTGGAGCATTAATAATTTGACCATCTTTTTTTAACTCTAATTTATAATTTTTTGTCTCAAAATCTTCATTTTCAATATAAATGACTGATATTTCATCCTCTAAAATTCGCTCTTCACAAATAGCAAGTCTTAATCTGTTGATTAAATATTCACTATGAGTTTCAATTATATAATTTTTATTATCATTTTTAATCCTATTAATTATGTAATCAGCAAATTGGGCTTGAACTTTCGGATGGAGATGTATTTCAGGTTGAGCTATAAATAATGTTGAATTTTTTTTAAGCTGTAAATCAGCGACAATTACTGGTAAAAATTGACTTATACCAAATCCAACATCTGTTATTGAAGACCAAATTCCATTTTTTTTAATTTGAACTAAAATTTCGTATCTACCACCTGAAAGTCTTTTTGATTTAATACTATATAATAATCCTAATTCAATAAGAATTTCACATAATTTTTTAAATCTCTCATCCTTTGTTGTTTCCCATGCAATAATTTGATCCTCATAATTTTCTCCAAATTTTCTAACTTTTAAATCAAATTTTGAAGCTTCGTAGTAGGTTCTTTCAGGATATAGTCTAAAAGAACTTATGAAATTTATATTATCGTCATATGATTTGAAATTGTTTGTTATTGATGATACTATATTATCAAGATAATAATTTCCGTCATCCTTAATTAATGTTTTTAGCTCATTTAAATCAGTGAATCTAAAATTTAATTTTTCTTTAACTGATCCATATCTTTTTTTTTCATCTCTATCTTTCCCCTTCTCTTTTTTACCAAATTGCTTAATCATCATTTCGTTTACCAAATTACTTACATTTGACAAAACTTTTGAGAGAATCTCTGGAGAACGAAATTCTTTTTGGGGATCCTTATCTTTAAAATATTCAAAATCTAATGAATATTTTCTAACCTTTTTTATTTTAAGATTATAAAAATCACTTGAAGCCTCCAAATAATAAAGTTCAGGCAAATCTCTTAATTTATCAATTTTCCATTGTGTTAAAACTTTCTCATTAAAATCTTCATTAATCGTAAATTCAATTTCTATTGTTTCATTCGTATTATGATTATTAACTATTTCTGTATAATCTCCCATATTTATATATTTCCCATTTGGAGAAAAATAAAATGGAAATTCCCTAGATTGAATTGATCCTAATATACTATATAGTAATGAGCTCTTACCACTACTATTTGCGCCTGTTAAGAGAGTTACTTTGGCAATATCCAATTCTATTTCTTTATAACATTTAAAGTTTTTTAATTTTATCTTTTTTATTCCCATGTTTTACAAGCTATTGTTTAGCTAAGTTTTAGATTAGATAATAGGTGAAACAAATTATAATTACCAAATATATAAAATACTGTAAATTTTCAATTACTGTTTCTCGTAAAACTATGAAAATCTCAAATTCTTTAAATTTATAGACTCGCTATTGTGGGATTGTTGCTCGTATTAAAGATTAATTTAATGTGTAAACTTGAAGTTTACTTTAGTGAAGTTCACTATGGGAATACTAATTCCAAAGCTGATCCAGTGAATACCTCCCGCATCCGCAGAACCTCAAAAACACCCTTAAAACAAACCTCCTGCATCCGCATTTTGTTTAAAACAACCTTGTTTGTAACCTTCTGCAATTGCAGGAAGTCTCCCACAAGTTGAGGAGAACTTCTTGCAACTGAATTTTATTTCCCACAAAATGTTTTAAACTAAATGCAGAATTATTTATATTTGTTTTAGTTATTTCATGAATAATTAATAATTAAAACACATTTAAAAGATGAAAATTTCATTAGTAAGACTGAGTACTAAAGATCTTGCGACTTTGGCTCAGAGAATTATCAGCAACATTCAGTCAGGAAAATATCCTGTAATTTCCAACCATCCGCTAACCGCAACTTTGCAGACTTCCTACACCGAATACGATATGGTCTACACCAAACAGATCTACAGCGGAAAAGGAAAAGATGTTGCCACAGCAGACCACGAAAGAGATGTAGCTTACACTAATCTGAAAGCCTTTCTGAATGGTTACCGAAAGCTTCAGACGGCACCTAATTATCAGTCGGCGGCAGATCTGTACAGCGTTTTCAAAACTTTCGGTCTGAACCTCGACCGTTTAAGCTATTCTTCACAATCAGCACAAATGAAAAAGCTGATCGAAACGTTAGAAAGCCAGGAAAATCAACAGAAAATAGCTTTTCTTTCCCTGAATCCTGCTTTTATGGAAATGAAAACAAAGCATGAGGATTTTGAAGCTCTATTTGCAGATCAGGCGGAAGCGAATGCCGATCTCCGGCAGATGACCAGCGCATCAGCTATTCGCAAAGATCTTGAGAAAAACCTAAAAACTTACCTCAACCTTTTAACCGCAATGAAAGACGTTCCGGGTTGGGAATTGCTCTACAACGATACGAATGAGCTGGTAAAAGCAGCGAAAAATTCGGATATCAAACCGGAGCCATCTCAAGACAATAAACCATAAATCAAGAACTCAGCAGAATTGCTGAGTTTTTTGTTGGCTGATTAAAAAAGCTTTCAATGTTTATCATTCCAATGAGAACTTAAGTATATCATAAGAAAAATAATATGATTCGTGCTGAGATCCTTTCAGGATGACAAACGGAATAGAAAAAAATGACGACAGACTCAAAGATATTTAATGTTCTTGATATTTATTTCTATAATTTGGAATCATAAATTGATTATATTTGTATCATATAATGAGACAAAAAGTATCTTTTTTATCGATTTAAAATATAAAATTTAGAATCTAAAATTTTAAAAACATGATAGCGGAAATAGAAAAATACATCGAGATTCAAAATAATATTGATGAGATTCTGAAAAATTCTCCTTTCAAAATGTCTTACATTATTGAGAAATCAGGAATTAAGAAACCTACTTTTTTCAAGAAACTAAAAGAAAAAAGATTCACGCCGGAAGAGCTTTTAGTGATTTCAAAAACCATCGAACCTAAACAATGGCGCAACGAAACGAAAGAAGAAATTTTGGAATCTTTGAAACAAACTGAACAAGATTTTAAAAATGGAAAAGGAGTTCCTGGAGAAATTGTTTTGGAGAACATGAAAAAACGTATTGAAAAATATAAAGAAGATGCGTTACGAAATATCTGGAAAAGCGCAACAGGATCTACTAAGTATTGAAGAATATCTTTTGGAAGAATGGGGCATTGATATTTTGGTAGATTTCTTTGAAAAATTTCAAAACGCAATCAATATTTTACTTGACAAAAAAGTGATTTTTCAAAAGTATGAGGATACTCATTTTCATCAATTTCTTTTGACTAAGCACAATACTATTATTTATAATTACAAAAATGATGTTTTGTATATTCACAGAATCCTCCAAAACTTTCAAGATCCTTATGATAATTACGAATCATTAAAATAATAATCAAAACTAAACATGAAAAACCTAGGAATCATCGGCTGTGGCTGGCTCGGAAATCATATTGCAGAACGATTATCTGATCAATATGAAATTTTCGCTACCACGACATCCGAATCTAAAATAGCAGAATTTAAATCAAAAGGATATCATCCAACTTTGGCTGATTTTCCCGATCATTCATCCGAAACAATAACAAAATGGGATGTTTTGCCACAATTAGATGCTGTGATTATTACCGTTCCGTTTTCAGGAATTAGAGGAGCACAGGTTTCTATGAAAGAAAAACAGCAGAATCTTTTGAGATTTCTTGGAGATTACAAAGGTCAATTGTTTTTAATGAGTTCAACGGGTGTTTATCCTCAGATTGACAAAAATTTTACAGAAGATGATCAGCCTGCTGAAGAGGTGGAAAGTGAGAATTTTATCTTACATCAATTTCCAAAAGCTAATATTCTGAGATTAGCCGGATTAATGGGGGATCAGCGACTTTTAAAGAATTATAATATTTCAAATTTAGAAATGCTGGTGAATCATATTCATTATGCAGATATTTGTTTGGTAGTAGAAAAAATGCTGGACAATCATTCTGAATCCAAAGTGTACAATGTAGTTGCCCCGATTCATCCAAACAAAGAAGAGGTAATCAATGCGCAAAAAGATTTGCCTTACTCGGGTGAAAGAACAGATATCGGAAGAACGATTTCCCCAAACAAATTAATTGAAGAATTAAATTTTGAGTTTCAATATCCTGATCCGAGGTATTTTCATTTGTAGGGTTGTTTTGTAATTAATTCTTTACTATCTTTTAAACATAAAAAATACAGTATGAAATTAAATATTCCAAACCCTTGTTTCGAAAACTGGGATGAAATGACTTCCAGTGATAAAGGAAAATTCTGCCAAGTCTGCAGTAAAACTGTACGAGATTTTACCAATAGCTCAGACGAAGAACTTTATGAAGAAGTAAAGTCTAACTCCAACATTTGCGGAAATTTTAGAACTCATCAGTTAAATAGAAATATCGCATTATCCGTTTTAGGGAAAATAGCTTTAGGATTAATTACCACAGTAGGAATCTCGAATACAGCTGAAGCCCAAGAAATAAAAACGGACGAAGAGTTTAAACAAATTGATTTGAAAAAGGGCTTTTATGGATTTAGAAAGGTTAATGATACTATTGGAGTATCTCATTGGTTAGGAATGCCTTCAAAAGAAGATATTGAATCTACACAGCCAAGAATTTTTTTAGATGGATTTAGAATTTCTGAAGACAAAATGAAAAAACTAAATACAGAAAACATTGCATCAATCAATATTTTAGACGAAAAATCAGCAACAACTATTTATGGTGAAAAAGCAAAGTACGGGGCAATTGTCATTACTTCAAAAAAGAAACTAAAAAATAAAAAGTCTAAATAATTTTAAATAGAAAGCAAAGATTAATTCCTCTAATCAACCTTCTTGTGTATTCTAAATTTAAACAGTTAGGTTTCCTTTCATTTTTTATTCTGATGGCATTTTACAGTCTTCAGGATATTCAATTGATTTATCCTGATTATTTTCCGAAACCGATTTATGATTTTAAGAAAAATCCGCTAAAACAGTCTACTGTTGAGTTGGGAAGAAAGCTCTTTTATGATCCTGTTTTATCAAGAGATCATACAATTTCATGTTCTTCGTGCCATTTGTCGAACCAAGCTTTTTCGCATGCCGGAAATCATTTAAGCAAAGGAATTGAAGACGGAATCGGAGACCGAAATTCTCCTGCAATTTTTAATTTGGCTTGGCAAAAAACATTTATGTGGGATGGTTCGGTTGTGAATATCGATGTTCAGGCTTTAGCGCCGATTAATCATCCAAAAGAAATGGGAGAGGATATTAATGCTGTTGTAAGAAAATTGAATCAATCAAAAGAATACAAAATCCTTTTCTACAAAAGTTTTGGTGACAGTTTAGCGACCTCTGAACGACTTATGAAAGCACTTTCACAGTTTCAGTTAACGATTGTTTCTGCTAATGCGAAATATGATAAAGTAAAACAGGGAAAAGCAAAATTTACTCAATCGGAAAATAAAGGCTACCAATTATTTAAACAAAATTGTAGTTCTTGTCATACAGAACCTTTGTTTTCAACCTATGAATTTGCCAATAATGGACTTTCTTATAATTTCGAACTAAAAGATTACGGGAAATGGAACAAAACTTTTGAGCCTGCAGATAAAATGATGTTTAAAATTCCAAGTTTGAGAAATCTTGCCTACACTAATCCTTATATGCATGACGGTAGATTTAAAACATTAAATGAAGTTTTGGATCATTATGAAAATGGAATTGTTAAAAGCCCAACTTTAGCGAGACAATTAGAAAAACCGATTGTTTTTAATTCGAAAGAAAAGGAAGATTTGCTGGCTTTTTTAGGAGCTTTAAATGATTCTGTTTTGGTTTCTAATGCGGAGTTTCAGAAGAAATAATTTTTATTGATTAAAATGAAAGATAATAACCCTATCAAGCACATTCATCTCTTTAAAAATTATACTGCTCAATATGATAAGAAAGATTTCGTTTTATTTTCGGAAACCCGCCAGGAAATCGGAAAAATTGTAGATGAATCTCATTTTTTCAGAATCCGTCATTGTATAGAATATTAATCGCGCACTTATGATATTAAAAATGTAGGCTTTCTGAAGAATGACATAGAATTGAGTCTTTCTAAAAGAGTTATTTACTTTACAGATCTTGCAAAAGACAGAATCATTAAGTCAGGGCAAGATGTCAGAATATATTACTTTAAATTAGCTAAAACCAATCAACTTTTTGAAAAAGGAAAATTACTCATAGAAATTCAGGAAGTAAACCATAAATCAAAAGAGACTGTTTTTTACATCGAAGCAGACGAATCAGTTGAAGATTTACTCATCTTACTTTTCCTGCATTATTCAACAAAAGAGTTCAACAGTATTGGTGGTGACGGAGATTAGCAACAAAAACCTGCAATAGCATAGGTTTTAAAATTATTTATTCATTAAAATATTTTCCACAGATTCCAGAATTTCTTTTTCTATATCGTCTTCGTGAAGATTTTCAAGAGTATAGTTTCGTTCTTTTAAAGCGGCAGTTCCTGTTCCGTTTTGGAAAATATTATCCTGATGTACAACGATTCTTTTTAGATTTTTATCGGCAACAAACATAATATGCGGAAACTTATCATTCGCATAAAAATTAGAATCTACATTTCTTGAAATCTGAAGCTTAATATTGGTCTGCGCATTAATTCCTAATCCATTTTTAATTTCTTCGTTAAATGAAACCTTACAGCCAAATCCGTTTTGCCTCAACATTCTTCTGAATTCCTGCATTTTTGGATCGATGAAGTTTTTGCATAAAGTTTTAAAACCTTCAATAAATAAATCATCTTCGCTTTTTTTCTTCTCAAGACTTTCTTTCAGCTTTTGTTCTTCCGTTTTTAGGTTTGAGAACAGAGCATTCAGCTTATTTACATTTTCTTCTTTCATTTAAATTGTATTTTCAATGTGCTTTATTTTTCAAAGATAAAAAAATGTAAAAACTAAGAGGCTGTTTAAATTTGATATTTATTTTTAACATTAAGAAAT
>NZ_JAPDKN010000048.1 GCF_026163565.1 Chryseobacterium sp. YIM B08800 | reverse complement strand
GCCCTTACTCTTTTTTATTATTCTTTTTTAAACAGGCTCTAAATATTTTAGAACTCAAGTCCGTTTGGAAAAGCTTTTTTTCTGAAAATTAAAAGTAATGCAGCTCCGATAGTGATTGCAGAATCGGCAACGTTAAAGATATATTTAAAAAATTCAAGATGTTTTCCGCCGATTAACGGCCAACTTTCAGGAACGTACCAATCAACCAAAGGGAAATGCAGCATATCGACAACGCAGCCTTTCATAAAAGTAGAATATCCTTCTCCGAAAGGAACTATTTTGGAAACTCCGCCATAGCCAATCCATTGATTTACGTTTTCATCGTAAACCATTCCGCTGTCGAAAATTAAACCGTAGAACATTCCGTCGATAAGATTTCCGATAGCTCCGGCAAAAATAATCGACATTGGGATAATCAGATAATTAGATTCGCCTCTTTTAAGCCATTTATTGAAAAGGTAGATCATTCCGCCAATCAGAAAAATACGAACAATCACTAAAAAATATTTACCAAGCATTCCTCCAAAATGAAAACCATAAGCCATGCCCGGATTTTCTACAAATGTCAGTTTAAAACCCGGAAAAACAGGAATGCTGTCATTCAGATTAAAATTTGTTTTGATATAAATTTTTGAAGCCTGATCTATTAATAAAATAAGAAAAGTGATTAATGCTATTTTCTTCATTACTTGTCTTTCTTTGGATTGTCTTTAAAATTTCTTACAGGTTTATCTTTTTTTACAGGAGCTTTAGGCTCAAATTTTTGAGTTTTAGCGCCTCTTGTATGAAATTTTTCATATCGAATTCCCATTTCCTTCATTACACCTTTCAGTGCATTCAGCTCCATTTGGTTTTTTGGGTGTACAATTAATGCTTCCATTTTAAATTATTTTTTTGTCAGTCTTAGAACTATCAAAGACTTAATGTTTAGAAAGTTCGTCGAGTCTTTTTCTGTCTTTTGCAGACAGATCGTTGATGCCGTTTTTACCCATTTTACTGAGAAGTCTGTCGATTTCTTTTTCTCTTTCTCTCTTGTCTGAGTTGAATTGCTGATCGATTGTCAGATTTTTAGGCTTATCCGGATAGAATCTGTTTTTGATTCGATCTTTATTAAAAAACCATAAAACGGCAATGAGGATAATTCCTAAAATCAAAAACTCACTCATAGATATATTACAAATTAGGTTTATAAAATGTCGTAAAACAAATTATAAACCTAATTAATTATTTACAAAAATAAGATAAAAATAATTATCTCTGCATGTTTTTAGCTTCGATGCTCAAAGTAGCGTGTGGAACTGCCAAAAGTCTTTCCTTCGGAATCAATTTTCCGGTTACTCTGCAAACACCGTACGTTTTGTTTTCTATTCTTATTAAAGCATTTTTAAGATCTCTTACAAACTTTTCCTGTCTTCCTGCCAAAATAGAGTTTTGCTCTTTACTTAGCGTTTCTGCACCTTCTTCAAAAGCTTTGAAAGTAGGCGATGTATCGTCGGTTCCGTTATTTTGATCGTTGATAAAGCTTTCTCTGATTAGTTGCAAATCTTTCTCTGCTTTCTCAATCTTTTCTTTAATTATCTTTTTAAACTCTTGTAAATCAGCGTCGTTGTATCTTACTCTTTCGTCTTGCATTGTCTTTTTCTTTTTTAATAAATTTATGATTTGGAAATTGAAAAAACAATAGTTAAATATTAATTTTTTTCAACATTCACTTTAAATTTAATCTCATCGATGTCAATTTCGTTAAAATTTGAAAGTGAAGATACAATTTCTATTTTATTTGACAAGACCTCAGATGAAATATATTCTTCATTTTGTTTGATCTGCTCCAAAAACGGAGTGTTTTCTTCCAAAACGATGCTTATTTTGTCTGTTAATTCAAAATCTTTCTCTTTTCTAAGATTTTGGATCCTGTTGATAAACTCTCTTGCGATACCTTCAGATTTCAATTCATCAGTCATCTTCAAATCTAGTGCCACAGTTGTTTTTCCGTCTGAAGTTACCGTCCATCCAGGAATATCTTTTGTTGAAATTTCTACATCATTTAATGTAATTTCATATCCTTGAATTTCGATGCTTCCTTCTTTTTCTAAAGATGAGATTTGTTCGGCAGAAAGATTATTGATTTCGTTACCAACCACTTTCATGTCTTTTCCAAGTCTTGAACCTAAAGTTTTGAAGTTGGGCTTAATTTGTTTTACGATTAAATGAGATGCTTCTTCCGCATTAATTAATTGCAATTCTTTAACGTTAACTTCTTGTTTTATTAATTCTGCAACCGCTAAAATCTGCTCTTCAGTTTTCTTATCCAACACAGGAATTAAAACTTTTTGTAACGGTTGACGCACTTTTACATTTTCCTTTTTTCTCAATGAGAAAACCATACTTGTAATGTTTTGTGCTAAATGTGTTTTCTCCACCAAATCCTGATCGATTAAACTTTCATCCGCAACCGGGAAGTTCGTTAAATGCACAGATTCTGCGCTGTCTTTTCCTGTTACTTTGTTTAAATCCTGATACAACTGATCCATAAAGAACGGAGCAATCGGCGCAGATAATTTGGCAACAGTTTCAAGACAAGTATATAAAGTTTGATAAGCAGAAATTTTGTCATCAGAATAATCTCCTTTCCAAAAACGTCTTCTGCACAATCTTACGTACCAGTTACTCAAATTGTCATTTACAAAATTACTGATCGCTCTTGCAACTCTTGTTGGCTCGTAATCTTCGTAAAATGCTTTTACTTCCTTAATTAAAAGATTTAATTCAGATAAAATCCAACGGTCGATTTCTGGTCTGTTCTCAACTTCTTTTTCAGAATAATTGAATCCGTCAACATTTGCATACAATGCAAAGAATGAATAAGTGTTGTAAAGCGTTCCGAAGAATTTTCTTCTTACTTCATCAATTCCTTCGATGTCAAATTTCAGGTTTTCCCAAGGGTTTGCATTTGAAATCATATACCAACGCGTTGCATCTGGTCCGTAAACTGAAAGAGTTTCAAACGGATCAACTGCATTTCCTAAACGTTTTGACATTTTCTGACCGTTTTTATCCAAAACAAGTCCGTTGCTCATTACATTTTTATAAGCAACCGAATCAAAAACCGCTGTTCCGATAGCGTGAAGAGTGTAAAACCATCCACGAGTCTGGTCAACACCTTCTGCGATGAAATCTGCCGGGAAAGCTTTATTGTTATCAATTAATTCTTTGTTTTCGAAAGGATAATGCAACTGTGCATAAGGCATAGAACCTGAATCGAACCAAACGTCGATAAGGTCGCTTTCACGGTTCATTGCTTTTCCTGAATCTGAAACCAAGATCACTTTATCAACAATGTTTTTGTGCAAGTCGATCAAATCATAGTTTTCTTCAGACATATTTCCGATTTCAAAACCTTTGAAAGGGTTTTCAGTCATCAATCCTACTGAAATAGACTTTTCGATTTCGTTGTATAATTCTTCAACCGAACCGATGATTTTTTCTTCTTTTAAATCTTCAGTTCTCCAGATCGGTAATGGGATTCCCCAATATCTTGAGCGGGAAAGATTCCAGTCGTTTACATTTTCCAACCAGTTGGCAAAACGACCTTCTCCGGTAGCTTTTGGCTTCCAGTTGATGGTTTCGTTTAATTCTACCAAACGTTTTTTTACAGCCGTCATTTTTACAAACCAAGAATCCAAAGGGTAATATAAAACAGGTTTATCGGTTCTCCAACAATGAGGGTAGCTGTGAACATATTTTTCTACTTTGAAGGCTTTGTTTTCTGTTTTCAACAAAATCGCCAATTCTACATCCCAAGATTTTTCAGGTGCAGTTCCTTCATCATAATATTCGTTTTTAATATATTTTCCTGAGAAAGTTTCCGGAACATTGTTTCCTTTGATGAATTTACCTTGTAAGTCAACCAACGGAACCAAATTGTCATTTTCGTCATTCACCAACATCGGCGGAATTCCTGCGTCTTTCGCAACTCTCGCATCATCTGCACCAAAAGTAGGAGCGATGTGCACGATACCTGTACCGTCTTCTGTGGTTACAAAATCTCCGATAATTACTCTGAAGGCTTTTTCAGGAGTTTCATTCGGCGTAAACCAAGGAATTAATTGCTCATATTGAGTTCCTGCAAGTTGTTCGCCCGTAAATTCTTTTAAAACTTTATAGGGAATTGTTTTGCTGTCTGAACTGTAGTTTACCAAATCTTCATCAGTTCCTTCCACGAATTTTTTACCGAAATTCTTCTCCAATAAAACTCTTGCCAAAACAACTGTTACAGGCTCAAAAGTATATTGGTTGAAAGTTTTTACGACAACATATTCAATATCTCTTCCTACCGCCAAAGCCGTGTTTGAAGGCAAGGTCCAAGGAGTTGTCGTCCAAGCTAAAACGTTTATATCTCCATCAACATCGTTGAATAATTCTGAAGAATCTTTTTTAACTTTAAACTGAGCAACAATTGTTGTGTCGGTAACATCACGGTAAGTTCCCGGCTGATTCAATTCGTGAGACGAAAGTCCGGTTCCTGCTTTCGGAGAATAAGGCTGAATCGTGTAACCTTTATACAACAAGCTTTTGTCATACAATTGTTTAAGCAGCCACCAAACCGTCTCCATATACTTAGATTTGTACGTGATGTATGGATCTTCAAGATCTACCCAATATCCAATTTTTTCGGTAAGGTGATTCCAAACATCAGTATAACGCATTACCGCTTCACGACAAGCTTTGTTGTAATCTTCAATCGAAATTTTTTTGCCAATATCTTCTTTAGTGATTCCGAGTTCTTTTTCAACTCCAAGTTCTACGGGAAGTCCGTGCGTATCCCAACCCGCTTTACGGAAAACCTGTTTCCCGTTCTGCGTCTGGTAACGACAGAAAATATCTTTCAACGCTCTGGCCATAACGTGGTGAATTCCGGGCATTCCGTTGGCTGAAGGCGGACCTTCGTAAAACACAAACTCAGGATTTCCCTGACGTGTTTCCACACTTTTTGCAAAAGTGTCGTTTGCTTTCCAGAATTCCGAAACATTCTCGGCTACATCTATAAGGTTGAGGTTTTTATATTCTTTAAATTGGCTCATTGTAATTTCTCAATTTCGTTGATTAATCAAGTTGGCAAATTTAGTGATTTTTGTCGGTTTATAATATATGTTTTATTTTGATTCCATCTATTGAAAAGTTGGAAGAAATTAAGAGTGTTTTAAATTGTGATTCTCAATGATGAAATGTGAATTTTTAAAATTTGTGAAATTTAATAGGTGTAGCTTTTATTAATAGAGTAGGCTTTAGTCCGCTTTCAAATTTGATGGACGAAATCGGCTTTAACCAAAACTTATTTTTCTCTCGCAGATTTTAAAGATTTTAATTTAATTTTCAACACAATCATCTGTGAAAATCTGTGTAATCAGCAGGAGATATAAAACCCACAGATTTTTAATTGTTAAATCCTTTAATCTTTTCATTTTAATTAAATTTGTCTTCTAAATTTTAAACTATTGGAACTTTTCCCATCTATCGAAAAAGCAGACATTCAGGATATAAAAATATTTCAGGAAGAAAAACTTCAGAGGCTTTTACAATATCTTGAAGCCAATTCGCCTTTTTACCAGAAATTATTTAAGGAAAACAATATTCAAATTTCTGATATTCAAACCTTGGAAGATTTGCAGAAAATTCCAACAACTTCTAAGAACGATATTCAGCAAAATAATGATGATTTTTTCTGTATTCCACAGAATCAAATTGTTGATTATAGCACGACTTCCGGAACTTTAGGGGATCCTGTAACTTTTGGTTTATCTGATCAAGATCTTGAAAGATTAGCTTACAATGAAGCAATTTCTTTCGCTTGCGCAGGAATCCAAAAAGGTGATGTTGTACAAATGATTACGACAATTGATAAAAGATTCATGGCTGGTTTGGCTTATTTTTTAGGATTGAGAAAAATGAGCGCCAGTGTTGTGAGAATGGGGCCTGGAATTCCCGAACTTCAATGGGATTCTATTTTTAGATACAAACCAAAATATTTGATAACTGTTCCGTCATTTCTGTTGAAAATGATTGATTATGCCGAAAAACACGGAATTGATTATAAAAATTCCAGCGTTTTTGGTGCGGTTTGCATTGGTGAAAGCATCAAAAATCAGGATTTCACAGATAATATTCTTTCGCAAAAGATTAAGGAGAAATGGAATATTCAATTGTATTCCACTTATGCTTCCACTGAAATGAGCACTGCGTTTACCGAATGTGAACATCAAGTTGGAGGGCATCAACATCCGGAATTAATTATTACCGAAATTCTTGATAATGAAGGAAATCCAGTAAAAGATGGTGAAAGCGGAGAATTGACCATTACAACATTAGGTGTTGAAGCACTTCCTTTGTTGAGATTTAAAACGGGAGATTTAGTTAGAGCTCATTATGAACCATGTAAATGTGGTAGAAATACACTGAGATTAGGGCCAGTTGTCGGAAGAAAACAGCAAATGATCAAATATAAAGGAACAACTTTGTATCCGCCTGCAATGAATGATATTCTGAATGATTTCGAAGGAATTTTATGCTATCAAATCGTTATTCAATCCAATGAAATTGGTTTAGATGAAATTATCATTAAGCTAAGTACAGAAAGAGAAGAGGAAAGTTTTGAAGGAGAAGTTAGAGATCATTTCCGTGCAAAATTAAGAGTCAGCCCGAAAATTGAAATGGTAGATTTTGATGTTTTATCTAAAACCGTTTTCAACCCAAACAGCAGAAAGCCAATTACATTTATTGATTTAAGATAAATTTTAAGTTTTATTCAAATAAGTTGGAAATATTATTAAGTTAATGATAATGTTTTCAGAAGTATTATATTTGTAAACTTATAAATATTCTTAATGATGAAAAAAATATTTTTGCTTTTATTAATGGTAGTTGCAACAACAGTTTTTGCCCAAAACAAAATAGATGTTATTTCAGGAAATTTTGATTTTCTTAAAGATCAGACTGAGGTAAATGTTCAATTGAAATTTGATAATGCTGTTTACCAAGAGAAAAATTTTACTGAAGAACAGTATATTGAAAACAGAAAAGCAGATATCACTGCTAAAAAGAATGAAAAGGTTTGGGAAAACTGGATATATCAATGGGAAAGATTTAAATCTACAGAATTTCAGGAATACTTCTTTAAAGGGGCTAATAATAGATCTAAAAAACTTTTTTTCAGAAATGATGTTAAAGCAAAATATACTCTAATCATTGATGCAAAATGGGTTTATGCAGGTTGGTATGGCGGAATGATTGGTTCTCAGGAAGGAAAACTTGATGCCGATCTAACTTTTGTAGAAACAGATAATCCTTCAAATGTTGTTATGAAATTAAAAGCAAATAAAATTTTGGGAAGACAGATGAATAAAGATTTTTCTTGGGAATACGGAAGAATTGCAGCTGTCTACGAAATTTTAGGAAAAAAATTAGGAAAAGATATTAAAACTGCTTTAAAATAAAACAAAAACGGACTGAAAATTTTCAGTCCGCTTTTTTTATGCTTGTTGCTTTTCTGCTTTAATGAAATTTGCAAGATTCACAATTGCAGTATCATGTATTCTCACAAACGTATTTTTTTTGTCCCAAACATAACCTGCTAAAACGGCGCAAATTTTTCTTTTAACATCAGGATTTTCAGGTTGGTAGAAAAATAATTCCTGAAGATTTCCGGTGTACCATTCTTTTACATACGTTGTAAAAACATCAACGCCGTATAAAATGTAATCTGCAAATTCTTTTTGCCAATCTACTGTTTCGCCGTTCAATTGTCTTATTGCCAGTTTTGCGGCTGTCATTCCGCCTTCGGTTGCAAACGCCATTCCTGAAGAAAATACAGGGTCAAGAAATTCAGAAGCATTTCCTGTTAAAGCAAATCCGTCTCCGAATAAGCTTTTTACAGAGCAAGAATAATCTTTCAAGTGTCTTGGTTCAAAAAGAAAATCTACATCACCAAAACGTTTTACATAATAATCCGAAAGTGAAATTGCTTTTCTCAGAGCTTCCGTAGGGTCTCCATTTTCAGATAATTTTTCAATATAATCAGTCGGACCAACAATTCCTATGCTTGTATTTCCATTCGAAAAAGGGATTACCCAAAGCCAGACTTCAGTTTCTATAATGTCAAAAGAAATCAAAGTTCCTTCTACGCCTTCTTCTCTGTTGATATCATCTACATGAGCAAAAATTGCAGAGTGTGGAGATAATTTTGAAGGTTTTTCTAAATCTAAAAGTCTTGGTAAAACTCTTCCATAACCGCTGGAATCAATTACGAATTTTGCATGGATTTCTTTGGTTTTTCCGTCTTTAGTTTTAACGGTTGTGATAGAATCTGTTCCGTTAAATTCAATTCCGATAACTTCTGTTTCAAATTCAAGGTCAATACCTTTGTTGATGACTTCTTGGGCTAAAGTGTTGTCGAAATCAGCTCTTGGAACTTGCCACGTCCAATCCCATCCTTCCCCGAATTTGTTGCTAAAATCAAAAATACAAACCTCATTTCCTCGCATAAAACGAGCTCCCAATTTTTTTTCAAAGCCCATTTTATCTAACGCAGGAAACAATCCGGCTTCATCAAAATGGTCCATCACTCTGGGAATAAGGCTTTCACCAACAACAAGTCTTGGGAATTTTGTTTTTTCAACCACTTTCACATTGATGTTATTCTTCTTTAAATAAGCAGAAGATACGCATCCAGAAGGTCCGGCTCCAATTACTAAAACATCAACAATTTCTTTGTCCATTTGTTTAATAAAACTTTTTATCTTTGCGCAAAATTAGTGACAATTAATTACATTTTACAAAAATTATATATTATTACTTTTAATTGATGAAAATAAATAACTTTTTAGAACTGAGAGATTTTCAGAGAATTATTATTGAAAATGAAAGCATTGAATTAGATCAATCACTTCTCCAGAGGGTGAATGAGAGCTTTTCTTTTCTGAAAGAATTTTCAAAAAATAAAGTAATTTATGGAGTAAATACGGGTTTTGGGCCAATGGCGCAATTTAAGATCAGTGATGAAGATACACACCAACTTCAATATAATCTGATCAGAAGCCATTCTTCGGGTATTGGAAATCCACTTCCTGCTGATGAAGTGAAAGCTTGTATGTTGGCAAGATTGAATACTTTATCATTAGGGAATTCCGGAGTTCATGAATCTGTAGTAAATTTACTTAAAGAATTAATTAACAGAGATATTACGCCGCTTATTTTTGAACACGGCGGAGTTGGAGCAAGTGGTGATTTGGTGCAATTGGCGCACTTGGCTTTAGTTTTAATTGGTGAAGGCGAAGTTTTTTATAAAGGTGAAAGAAAATCTACAAAAGAAGTTTTTGAAATTGAAGGTTTAGAACCAATTCAGGTTGAAATTCGTGAAGGTTTAGCTCTAATGAACGGTACTTCGGTAATGTCAGGAATTGGAATTGTAAACGCATACAAAGCCAATCAATTAACTGAAATTTCCTTAAAGTTATCTTGTGCTATCAACGAAATTGTTCAGGCGTATGATGATCATTTTTCAGAAGTCCTGAACGGAACAAAACTTCACGCAGGTCAGCAGAAAATCGCAGAAAAAATGCGTCATCATTTAGCTGACAGTAAATTAATCAGAAAAAGAGCGGACCATTTATATACCCACTTTGAAGAACAGGAAAAGGTTTTCAAAGAAAAAGTTCAGGAATATTATTCTTTGAGATGTGTTCCGCAGATTTTGGGCCCCGTTTTAGATACTTTGAAATTTACTGAAAAAGTTCTTGAAAACGAAATCAATTCTGCAAACGATAACCCGATTATCAATGTGAAAGACCAGCACGTTTACCACGGTGGAAACTTCCACGGAGATTATATTTCTTTGGAAATGGATAAGTTGAAGATCGTTGTAACGAAGTTGACCATGTTGGCTGAAAGACAATTGAATTATCTTTTAAATTCAAAAATTAATGAAATTTTACCTCCATTTGTTAATTTAGGTAAATTAGGATTTAATTTCGGGATGCAGGGTGTTCAGTTTACAGCGACCTCTACAACGGCAGAAAGCCAGATGTTGTCGAATCCTATGTATGTTCACAGTATTCCGAACAATAATGATAATCAGGATATTGTAAGCATGGGCACAAATGCTGCTGTGATTTGCAGAAAGGTAATTGAAAATGCTTTTGAAGTTTTGGCTATTGAAGCGATTACTGTTGTTCAGGCTATAGAATATCTGGGTTACCAAGATCAAATTTCATCAAAAACAAAAGAATTGTACGATGAGATTAGAAAAATTATTCCTGCATTTTCAAATGATATGGTGATGTATCCTTATTTGGAGGAAGTGAAAAAATATTTAAAGACAATGTAATTATTGGCTACTTTTAGTTGTCAATATATAAATAAACTGAAACACATATGAAATGTGCAATTGTAACAGGTGGTTCCCGAGGAATTGGAAGAGCTATCTGCATAAAACTGGCGGAAGAAAAGAATTATCATATTTTAATTAATTATACTTCAAACGAAGCTGCAGCAAAAGAAACTTTAGCTAAAGTGGAAGAATTGGGTTCTACAGGAGAAATTCTTAAATTTGATGTAGGAAATGCTGAAGAAACTCAAAAAGTTTTAAATGAATGGCAGGAAAATAATCCAAAATCTGTAGTTGAAATTATCGTAAATAACGCCGGAATTACAAGAGACGGATTATTTATGTGGATGCCAAGTGAAGATTGGAATTCTGTGATTAATACGAGTTTAAATGGTTTCTATAATGTGACGAATTTCTTTATTCAGAAATTATTGAGAAACAAATACGGTAGAATTATCAATATGGTTTCAGTTTCTGGAGTAAAAGGAACGGCCGGACAAACCAATTATTCTGCTGCGAAAGGTGCTTTGGTTGGTGCGACAAAAGCTCTAGCTCAAGAGGTAGCAAAAAGAAATATTACTGTAAATGCAGTTGCTCCGGGTTTTATCAAAACAGATATGACGCAGGATTTTAACGAAGATGAATTGAAAGCGATGATCCCAGCCAATCGATTTGGTGAAGCAGAAGAAGTAGCAGATCTGGTTGCATTTTTAGCATCAAAAAAATCTTCATACATCACAGGCGAAATTATTAATATTAACGGAGGAATTTACTCATAAATTAGGTAACAGATAATAGGTGACAGTAATTAGCTGCAACCTAAAACCTGAAGCCTATAACCTAAAATTTAGATGGAAAATAGGGTAGTCATTACCGGAATGGGAATTTATTCTTGCATCGGAACTTCTTTGGAAGAAGTGAAAGAATCCCTGTATCAAGGAAAATCGGGAATTGTTTTAGTCGATGAAAGAAAAGAATTTGGCTTCAGATCAGGTCTTACGGGAGTTGTTCCAAAACCTGATTTAAAGAATCTTCTCAGCAGACGTCAACGTGTAAGTATGGGCGAAGAAAGCGAATACGCTTATATTGCAACATTGGATGCTTTGAAGCAGGCAAATATCGATCAGGATTTTTTAGACCAAAACGAAGTCGGAATTTTATACGGAAACGACAGCGTTTCAAAAGCGGTTGTAGAATCTATTGATATTGCAAGAGAAAAAAAAGATACCACTTTGATGGGCTCTGGAGCGATTTTCAAATCAATGAACTCCACGGTAACGATGAATCTTTCTACGATTTTTAAATTAAGAGGAATCAATCTCACAATCAGTGCAGCTTGCGCAAGCGGATCTCATTCTTTGGGATTGGCTTATATGATGATTAAAAATGGTTTTCAGGAAATGATTGTTTGCGGTGGAGCACAGGAAACCAACAAATATTCTATGGCGAGTTTTGATGGTTTGGGTGTTTTTTCGGTAAGAGAAAGCGAGCCAACAAAAGCATCAAGACCTTTCGATTCCGAAAGAGACGGCTTGATTCCGAGCGGTGGCGCGGCAACTTTAATTGTCGAAAGCCTTGAATCTGCACAGAAAAGAGGAGCAACTATTTTAGGGGAAATCGTCGGTTACGGTTTTTCTTCAAACGGCGGACACATTTCTACACCAAATGTAGATGGTCCGGCTTTAGCAATGAACCGTGCTTTAAAACAGTCAGGTTTAGACGTGAAAGATATCGATTATATTAATGCTCATGCAACTTCTACGCCAATTGGTGATGCGAATGAAGCCAAAGCAATTCACGAAATTTTCGGAAGCGAAGTTCCTGTAAGCTCTACAAAATCAATGACGGGTCACGAATGTTGGATGGCAGGTGCAAGTGAAGTGATCTATTCCATTTTGATGATGCAGAACGATTTTATCGCTCCGAATATCAATTTAGAAAATCCGGATGAAGACGCTCAAAAGATAAATTTAATCTCCGAAACTAAAAATCAAAAAATTGACGTATTTTTGTCGAATTCTTTCGGATTTGGGGGAACCAACTCCGCATTAATCGTTAAAAAATTTGAATAAAAAAACATGGAAAGAGAAAAAATTGTTGCCATTGCTAATGATTTTTTAATCAATGAGTTTGAGGTAGATGGTGACGAAATCAGTAATGACGCCCATTTCAAGAAAACTTTGGGCTTAGACAGTTTAGATTATATAGACTTGGTGGTGGTAATTGAGTCTAATTTTGGAATAAAATTAGGCGAAACAGACTTTAAAGATATTATCACATTTGATGATTTCTATTCGACAATAGAAAACAAGATCGCTCAAAAAAACGCATAACTATCGATTAAAAATTTATATTTTCTAATCAATTTAACGAAAGTTTAAACTCAAAAACCTTTGCTGAGTGAAACGCCTTTGCGCACTTAAAAATATTTTCAATTATTAAAAAATCTTTGCGGACTTTACGTTAAAAATAAAAATTTATGAACAAGTGGAAAGGCAAATCTAAAGGTACCATCTTAGGTTACAGAATCTTCGTTTGGTGTATTAGAAATATCGGGATACGAAGCTCTTATTTTGTTCTTTATTTTGTTGCCTTTTACTACTTTTTGTTCGAAAAAAACAGCAATAAATACTACAGATATTACTTCCAGAAAAGACTCAATTACGGTTTTTGGAAAACAAAAATCTCCTTGTTTAAAAGTTATTTTACTTTCGGAACGATTTTGATTGATAAGACTGCTATTTCAGCTGGTTTAAGAAATAAATACACCTACGAATTCGACGGAATAGAAAATCTCAGAAATCTTTTAGCTGAAAAAAAAGGTGGCGTTCTCATCAGTGCTCATATCGGAAACTTCGAAATTGCAGAACATTTTTTTGCTGAAATTGATTTCGACTGTCAAATTAATTTAGTGACAACAGATCAGGAAGTTACAGTCATTAAAGAATACCTCGAAAGCGTTTCTGTAAAACAAAGCAACATCAAATTCATTTACGTGAAAGACGATATGTCGCATATTTTTGACATCAACGAAGCGTTGTCTAAAAACGAATTGATATGTTTTACCGGCGACCGTTATTTTGAAGGTTCAAAATTCCTTGAAGCAGATTTGCTTGGGAAAAGCGCTAAATTTCCGGCTGGTCCGTTTCTTATTGCTTCAAGATTGGGCGTTCCTGTGGTTTATGTATATGTAATGAAAGAAAAAAATCTTCATTATCATTTGTATGCAAGAGTCGCTGAAAACATCAAAAAACGCGATTCACAAGGACTTTTACACTCATATACCAAAAATCTTGAATCGATGATTCAGAAATATCCGCTTCAATGGTTCAACTATTTCGATTTTTGGGACGATGATAATTAGTTGATAGTTTTTGGTTATTAGTTTTTAGATTGATAAAGTAAGATTTAAGGTTTTTAGATTTAAAGTTAAATCCTTTATTAACTAAATTTTAATATTTTTATGGCAGCTATTTCCGCCTTCCGCTCCCAATCTTTTTTTGCCAAAGCTTTACCAAAGCAAAAAAAGGATTTCCACTCAAGTCGGGCTGCAAACAATACAGCAATAGAAAAGCCTTGTCAAGGTTTTAAACCTTGACAAGGCTGATGAAAATTAATTTCCTTGAAAAAAACATACGACATATTGATTATCGGCAGCGGAATAGGAGGTCTTGTTTCGGCTCTTATTTTGGCGAAAGAAGGCTTGAAGGTCTGTGTTTTGGAGAAAAATAATCAATATGGCGGAAACTTACAGACATTTTCCCGTGATAAATTAATTTTCGATACCGGAGTTCACTATTTGGGCGGACTTTCAAAAGGGCAAAACCTACATCAATTTTTCTCATATCTGGAAATTATGGATGATTTAGAGCTCCAGAAAATGGATGAAAATGGTTACGATAAAATCACTTTCGGAGATGATGAAATTGAATATCCGCACGCTCAGGGTTATGAAAATTTTGTTGAACAATTATCGAAATATTTTCCAGAAGAAAAAGAAAATTTGGAGAATTATTGCGAAGAAATTCAGCGGGTTTGCAATCAATTTCCAAGATATAATGTGATTGGAAAAGATAATTACAACGAAGAAATTCTCCATTTAAATACCAAAAGATTCATCGAATCAATTACTCAGAATACAAAATTGCAATCTGTTTTATTGGGTTCCAATTTTTTATACGCAGGCGATTCTGAAAATATTCCGTTTTACGTTCATGCCTTAACGGTAAATTCTTACATTCAAAGTGCTTACAAATGCGTGAAAGGCGGAAGTCAGATTTCAAAACTTTTAATCAGAAAATTAAGAGAACATGGAGCTGATGTTCACAAACATTCAGAAGTTTCAGAATTTGTTTTTAATGAAAACAATATTTTAAATTCGGTAAAAACAAAATCAGGAAAAGAATATTTCGCAAAACAGTTTATTTCAAATATTGAAATTCGGTCTTTAACTAAATTAATCGGTGAAGAAAGATTGAAGAAATCTTTTTTAAACAGAATCCTGAGTTGGGAGCCGGTTTCTTCGTGTTTCAGCGTTTATTTGGTTTTAAAACCTCAGACAATTTCCAATTTCAATTATAATATTTACCATTATTCGTCGGAAAAATTAGTTTGGAATGCCTATCGTTACGATAAAAAATCGTGGCCCGAAACTTATATGCTTTCTTCTACACCTTCAAAACATCATCCTGAATTTGCAGAAAGCTTAACCGCCATTTCTTATATGAATTTTGATGAGGTTAAAGCTTGGGAAACTACCGTAAATACAGTTGCTGAAGAACACGGAAGGGGAAAACAATATGAAAAATTTAAGCTAGAAAAAGCAGAAAAAATAATTGATGCTCTGGAAAAGAAAATCCCGAATTTAAGAGATTCGATTAAAAATATTTATACCTCTTCGCCTTTGTCTTACCGCGATTACATCGGAAGTTTTGAGGGAAATATGTACGGTTATATGAAAAGTTCGGAGAATCCTTTAAAAACAATGGTTTCTCCGAGAACAAAAATTGACAATCTTTTTCTGACAGGGCAATCCGTCAATATGCACGGAATTTTGGGTTGCACGATCGGATCTTTCAATACTTGCGCCGAAATTTTAGGAAAAGAATTGATTGATAAAAGGTTAACACAAATGATTAATAAAAATGAAGGTGAAAAATAATAGTAAAGCTAATATGCGGTCTGTCATTCTGAATGGAGCAAGGCGTAATGAAGAATCTAGAATATGGAGAATAGATTTCTCCTTTCGTCGAAATGACAAGCGTTTGTTTTTTCTCTTTTTAAGCCTTTTCTTCATTCTCAACCTCACTTCTTGCGGAATCAGAAAGTCGATAAAACACATTCCCGATATAAGTCAATATTCTTTAGAAATCCCGAAAGTTAATAAAATCAACGATTCTACTTTTAGCTTTAATCAAAATTATTTAACGAAAAATAAACAGCAGCTTTGGGAATTGTATATTAAAGGAAATCCTTTGCAGCTGGGCTACAACAACGGAGCTTTAATACAAAATTTAATGCAAAAACAGGAAGAAATTTTCTTTTCGAAAGTGGAAGGTTTTGTTCCGTCGAAATTCAAGCAAAAACTTTTACGAGGTTTTTTGAAATGGTATAACCGAAAAATGTATCTGAATGTAAGAGAAGATTATCAAGCCGAATTATACGGTTTGTCGAGATACTCTTCGGATAAATATGATTTTATTGCACCAAAATATCTGCGAAGTTTGTATTTGCACGGAGCACACGATATTGGCCACGCAATGCAGGATTTGATGATGGTTGGCTGTACTTCTCTCGCCGTTTGGAACGAAAATACCGAAGACGGAGATTTGTTGATCGGAAGAAATTTTGATTTTTATGTTGGTGATGATTTTGCGAAAAATAAATTAATAGAGTTTGTAGAACCAGAAAACGGAATTCCATATCTATCTGTAAGTTGGCCGGGAATGATCGGCGTAGTTTCGGGGATGAATAAAGAAGGAATTACGGTAACGATTAATGCGGGAAAATCGAAAATTCCGTGGTCGGCGAAAACTCCGATTTCGTTTGTGACAAGGGAAATTCTGCAATTTGCAAAAAATATTGACCAAGCAATTGCGATTGCCAAAAAGCGAAAAGTTTTTGTTTCGGAATCTATTCTGGTGGGAAGCGCAAATGATAAAAATGCGGTAATTATTGAAGTTTCGCCGGATAATTTCGGAGTTTATAAAGTAGAAAACACAAGCCGTGTTTTTTGTACAAATCATTTTCAGTCAGATGCTTATAAAAATGATAAAAGAAACCAAAAACAAATTGCAGAAAGCCATTCTGAATATCGTTACGAAAAATTAGAGGAACTTTTGCAGGAAAATAAAAAACTGAATCCTGAAAAAATGGCTTCCATTTTAAGAGATAAATCAGGGTTAAAAGATGAAAAAATCGGTTATGGAAATGAAAAAGCGATTAATCAGCTTTTGGCACATCACGCAGTGATTTTTTCGCCACAGAAAAGATTGGTTTGGGTTTCTTCAAATCCTTATCAGCTGGGCGAATTTGTCTGTTATGATTTGAATGAAATTTTTTCGGATAAAAGATTGAAAAGTGGTGAATTTGCAAAGTCAGATTTAAATATTACAAAGGATTATTTTGTTGATTCTCAGGATTTTAAAAATTATGAAGAATTTAAAAAAATCAATTCTCAATTTGATGATGAAAAGAAAAATTTTTCGGAAGAATTCATCGATCATTATCAGTCTTTAAATCCTGATTTTTGGTTGGTTTACTATCAATCCGGGAAATATTATTTTAAACAAAAAGAATATTCAAAAGCAAAAATTGAATTTGAAAAAGCTTTAACGAAAGAAATTACGACCATTCCTGATAGGGAAAGTATTCAAAAATATTTGAAAAAAATTAATAAGTACTTGAAGTAAATTGTTTTTACAATAAAGTGTTTAATTAAAAAAGAGCTATAAGAACCAATTCTTATAGTTTTTTTAGTTTAACAAACAATTGTGTTTATTGTTTTGTTGTTTTAATATTTTTAATAAATGTATTGCTATTTGCTTGTTTTGTTAAAAAAAAATAGTTAAAATTATTTATTTTATGTGAAAATGTTTGGTGGTGATTGTGTTAAATATTTATATTCGTTTTTCCAATACCATTGAATTAAATGAAAAAAATCTATTTTTTAGTTTTATCTTTTTTACTACTTATTTCATGTAAAAGTGATGAAAAAATGGAAGCTGTAGAAACAGAAAGTTCGTTTGTTAACTTTAATATCGACGCAGTTCCCTATGCAAAACTTTCAACTTATTCTTTTTTTAAGGGAGATTTAAAAAACTTAGATCCCTCAAAAAAAGTGATACCTTATGAACCGGCAAGCTCTCTTTTTACAGATTATGCTCTCAAAAAGAGATTTATCTGGATGCCGGAATCTACCAAAGCAAGTTATGTTTCAGATGATCAGTCATTGAATTTTCCTGTGGGAACAGTTTTAATTAAAAACTTTTATTATAATACTGTTCAGCCCAATAATACTACAAAAATTATTGAGACGAGATTAATGATAAAAAAAGCAAGCGGCTGGATATTTGCTGAATATCTGTGGAATGATGACCAAACTGAAGCAAATTTGGTGACAGGAGCAGATTTCACAAGCGGAAGTTCAAAAAATATAACATTTAAGAAAAGTAATAATGATGTTATTACTACGGCTTACAGAATTCCTTCTGAATCTGAATGTTATGCATGTCATAAATTGGATAACCAACCAGTTCCGATTGGTGTAAAACCTCAAAATCTTAATGTTTCTTATAATTATCCAAACGGACTGAAAAATCAGTTACAAAAGCTCGTTGATGAAGGTTATTTGCAAAGTTATCCTTCAAGTATTGTTTCTACGGTAGATTATAGGGATACAAGTAAACCTTTAGATATTCGTTTGCGTTCATATATTGATATTAATTGTGCACATTGCCATCAGCAAAATGCACGTTGTGATTATAGAGCAATACGATTGAGTTTTAATAAAACCTCCAATTTGACAAATATGGGAGTTTGTGTAACTGCAGATGAGCCTATCGATCAATCTTTGGAAAGGATAATTACTCCTGGAAATCATAATAAATCTGTAATGAACTATAGACTTAATTCTGTGGATGAAAGTATGAGAATGCCTTTGTTGGGAAGAACGGTGGTTCATGATGAAGGAGTGGATCTGTTAAAACAATGGATCAATTCTTTGAATCAAAACTGTCCATAAAAATAAAACCAAACTAAAAATAACTATGAAAAAAAAACTATCCTTTTTTGTTGTATTATGTAGTATAACATGGGGAAATGCACAATTAACCTGTGCTACAGCAGTGAATCTTTCGCTTGGAACCCATACTGCTCCTGCAATTACGGGTACAGCCCTCACGACAGCCTGTACACTTGGAAGTGCCGGAAATGCAGCATTGTGGTACAAATATACAGCAACTCAAAATAGTAATATTACTGTTTCTACAGCTTTATCAGGACAAAATGTAGATACAAGACTTATTGTTTTTACAGGCAATTGCGGGAGTCAAACTTGCGTTGCTGCAAATGATGATTTTTCGGGATATGCTTCTCAGGTCACTTTTGGGGTAACGGCTGGAACTACTTATTATATCACTTTTGATAATAGATGGACAAGCTCAGTATTTAATTTTTCTGTTTCCGAAACTGTTCCTGCGCCGAATAGGTTGTCTTTTAATCAACAATATGTAAATGCTCCGGGAATTTATAACCATTGTGTAGTAGATATGAACGGCGATTATTTAGATGATATTGTTTCGGTGGTAAATAATACTCAGATAGTAATTGCATATCAGCAACCAGGCGGTACTTTTAATGAAGTCCCTTATACCATTCCTAATACCGTAGTTTTACCGTATTGGAGTATTGCTGCCGGAGATTACGATAATAATGGGTTTAATGATCTTATTTATGGCTCTAGCAGCGGAATTGCTTTTGTAAAAGCCAATGCAACAGGAACAGGTTATACATCAGAAAGAAAACCCGAATTTTATCTTACTCAGCGTACCAATTTTGTAGATATTAATAAAGATGGGAAACTGGATGCTTTTGTCTGTGATGATAATGCTCCCAACAGATTTTATATGAATGACGGAACCAATATGAATCATAATCAAGGCGGAATGGGAGATTTTCCTTCGGGTGGAAATTATGGATCAATTTGGATTGACTATGATAATGATGGCGACATGGATTTATTTATCGCAAAATGCAGTGGCGGAGGTTCCGGACCAGGCGGAAATATTGATGAGCTTCATCGGAATAATGGCGATGGAACTTTCACCAATGTAGCAGCATTAGCAAATATGGCAAACCCTGTGCAGACTTGGTCTTCAGCTTGGGGAGATTTCAATAATGATGGTTGGATGGATGCTGTAGTGGGAATGAATTCCACGGCAAACGGATACAGCAAGGTGATGAAGAATAATGGTGACGGAACTTTTGCAGATGTCTCAGTCGGTTCGGGTTATGATACAGCCAATGGATTAAGCAGAGAATATGTTGCTTATGATTTTGATAATGATGGGTTCTTGGATATTTTAGGAGCTGGAAACAATATTATGTTTGGAGATGGAAATTTTAAATTTACTCCCAATGCAAATCCATATAATTTAAATTACAACAACAGACCGGTTGGAGATCTTAATAATGACGGTTTTCTTGATATTCAGAATGGAAATACCATCATGCTGAATGCCGGAAATACCAATAAATGATTAAAGGTAACTCTGCAAGGAACTCAAAGCAACAGAAACGGAATTGGGGCAAGAGTAGAAATTTATGGCGCTTGGGGAAAACAGATTCGCGATGTACAAAGTGGAGTAGGATTCAGAAATATGAATACATTGAATACGCATTTTGGGATTGGGCAGGCAACGGCAATTACAAAAGTTGTGGTAAAGTGGCCTTCCGGATTGGTAGATGTCATCGATAATGTTACGCCAAATACAACCCTTCACGTGGTAGAAGGAACGCATTTAGGAACTAAAGATGTCGAAAGTATTCAAGATTTGTTTACAATGTATCCAAATCCTACTTTTGATATTATTAATTTTAAATCAAACAAAAACTTTGCTCCGATTGAGGCAAAAATCTATGAACTTAGTGGAAGAATGGTTTTACAGACAAAAGTTGAAAGAGAATCAATTTCTGTGAAACAATTAAATGCAGGAAATTATTTGCTGGTTTTAATCGATAAAAATGGGAAAACATATTCTCAGAAAATAATTAAAAAGTAAAATTTAATTATAAATTTAAATTAATGCTGCAATGTCGAAAGGCTTTGCAGTTTTTTTATGAAAATCAGTTATTCTCAGGATTCACTTTATTCAGAAAAAGAAAAGCAGCAATTCCCGAAACGGTAGAAACTGTTGTCGCTAGAATTAAACTTCCGATAATGTATTGAAACAGATTATTCTTAACCAAATCGAAATTCAAATCCTGATCCAAAAGATTAGATTCTCCCGAAACGAAAGGCGCTCCTAAAAACAATGAAGCGGCAATAATAAAGGGGATAAACGGTGGCAAACTCACATTGGAAGCCACAAATGCCAAAACTTTATTCAATTTGAAAAGAACTGATAAAGAAATCACCAACAAAGTCTGAAATCCCCAAAACGGAGAAAGTCCTATGAAAACGCCCAAAGCGATGGAAAATGCTTTTATACGATTGGTTCCGTCACTTTCCAAAACATCTTCTTGAATAAACTTTTTAAAGCTTTTTTTTTTGAAATTATTCACAAAATTTCTCGGAATAATGTAAAACAAAGTAATCGCTACTAAAATCGTATTCAAAATACTGATTCTTGTAAAATCTTTGAACGGTCTGAAATGCGAAACCCTTTCTGCAGGATCATACAAAACTTTTATCGGAACATTTTTTACCGGAACGTGTCTCCAGGCTGTTCTTACAATAATTTCGATTTCAAATTCGAATTTTGGAGTAAAATATTTTTTCGGAATTTTATGTAATGGATAAAGTCGATAACCAGATTGCGTGTCTTCAAGCTTGATTCCGGTCTCAAACCAAAACCAAAAATTAGAAAAACGATTCCCAAAACTGCTTTTTTTCGGAATGCCGTCTTGCGACATATTTCGGTTTCCAATCAGTAAGACATCTTCGTTTTCTTGCAACAGATTTTCTACAAAAACAGGAATATCATCAGGATAATGTTGTCCATCTGAATCGATGGTTATGGCATAATCATAGCCTATTTCTTTTGCCTTTCTGAAACCTATTTTCAGTGCATTTCCTTTCCCTTTATTGGCTGATAAATTAATAACCGTAATCGAATATTTTTCTAAAATCTGTAAAGTAGAATCGGTAGAGCCGTCATTGATAACGATAATATTTTCGGTGTACTCTAAAACGCCGTCAATTACTCTTTTCAGAGTCTTTTCGTTATTATAAGTAGGAATTAAAAAGCAGATTTTCTTTTCAGAAATTGCATTTTGCACTTCAGGAAGGGTCATTGTTTTATTTTAACATTGCTTTTTCTGCGTCTGTCATTGTTTTAGACTGGGCTGCAAACTTTTTGATGTAGGTTTTCAGCGCTGCATTTTGTTTGCTGTAATTATTGAGAAGAAAAGCTTTGTCGTCTTTTAAGCTTCCTCTATAACCTACAATTTTCGGGATATTTTCCTGAACGCTCATTCTTATAACTCTCAATTCTGCGTTATTCGGATTGCTTTTAATAATGCTTTCAAGACTTGTCGCGCCGGATTTTACGAGAGCTTTTCTGTTTTTGGCTACAATTTTGGCTTCCATTATTTTCGCAGCAGCTTTGTAGCCGTTTGTTACAGCATCAGAACCGGTTTGTTTTTCGGCAATATCAATGAAGTTTTGAGTATTTGCAGTTGACGAATTCGCCTTTTCATAGCTATTTCTCAAAGCATCAAGGTCAGATTGAAAGAACAGAAAAAAAGCGGTCAGAAATGAGAATATCAATTTCATAATCTATTTTTTATAGTTTACTGACATTTTCAATGCAATAGTCTCGCCAAAAGAAGTGGTGTTTTTTACTTTAATTTCTTCTTCACCTTCGTTAATATCAAGTTGAAGCATTAAATCAGGTGTTTCAAAAGGATTGATAATTGCCATAAACTTCACATTGGAGGCCGATTTTAGAAACAATTTTTTACCTGTAAACTCTTCAGTCAGTTCTTTGACAATCTGCATCATACAAACTCCTGGAGTTACAGGATTTCCCGGAAAATGTCCTTTGAAAATTTCGTGATCTTTATTCAGAGAAATATTCGCAACAAAACTTCCGTTTTCTGCTTTTTCAGAGGAGTTTAAAATATAAAAATCTGTAAGAATGGTCTGCATTATTTATTCAGTTTCAGTGATTTGAAATAGTTTTATATTGATTTTGAAATCTTTGTGTTGAAGATTCAAACTATCTGCGAAGATATGTTTTTTTGCATCAAAACTAAAATCGATTTTTTCCTTATTATTCTTTGTATAAATGATTTGCTTGAGCAGATTATTTTCTTTGTTGAAAAATAAATAATAGTTTTTTTTCTCAATTTTTGAAAGATAAATCTTAGAATTTTCATTTTCAAAACTTTTATTCACAGGATATTTTTGTCTTAAAAGTTCCTGAAAATCATTCTTCAAAAAATTAATGACGATTTTTTTATCTAAATCAGGAAGAACATAATTCAGTTTAAAATCATTCTCCGAAACTTCAAAATCAATCAGTTTATTTCCAAAATCAGAAGTCAAAACGACGCGGTGAAAATTTTCGTTGATTTTTTTGATAATTAAAATTCCGCTGACGTGATTATTATAAATATCCATTTGACATTTATACACATAATCTTCGTTGGAAGAAAAGTATAGATTTTCAACGGTTTTCTCCGAATTTGAAATAGATTTTACATCCGTAAGCTGATAAGTTTTGCAAGAAACAAACAGCAAAAAAATCAGGCTATAAAGAAAACTCTGAAGCAGGAATCGGCGCATTGATTTTTGTGTTTTTGAAAACAATATTCGTTGTATCACCCGAAGCTTCCGTCATATTGACCTGTGAAACTGTCGTTTGATTTTTAGGAAAATAAAGCTCAATTTGTTTGATATATTTCAATAATTGAGCAGATTTAGGAGTGAACTTTGCGATGTTTGAGGTTCCGTTTTTAAAATAAGCAACTACAAATTCAGGGTCATTAAACATTTTTCCGTTCGAACTTCCCACAATCAGTTTATTGATTTTTTCAAAAGTTTTGCTTTTTGCATCTACCGATGATTTTTTCCCCTGATCGTTGATGAAAATTTTATTTTCCTTAAAAATAATACTGTATTGATAGGGTTTTGTGTATTTCCAGCTCAGTGTATTTGGCGATTTCAAAGACATTTTACCGGACGTAACGATGCTTTTATCCAAAAAATCCATTTTTTTGGTTTGAACAAAATCGGCTTGTAAAGTTTTTATTTCTTTGGTTTCCGATGAAACTTTGGTTACGAATGCTTTTGCTTCAACTCCGGACATTGCTGTGTTTTGTGCAAAAAAGAAGCTTGAAACGAATAAGAATGCCCCGAAAGCAATATTTTTAATCATTTTTTTATTGTTTAAGTTTAACCGCAAAAGGCACAAAAGTTTTTTATAACACTTAAGTTACTTGAAGTTAGCAATTCGACGTATTAAAAGAACACATTAGTTTTTTGAAAATCTTTGATTTTCGTCTTATGTGAACTTCTGTTTTCAAAGTATTCAACTTAAAAAAACTAACGTGTTCAAAAGCTTTGTGACTTTTGTGGTTTAAAAAATTATTAATCAACCATAAAAGTCGAATACTTTTTATCCTTCAAAAATAGCAATAAATCTACCAAAACATTATACGTTTTCTCGGAAGTGTCGTGAAGCAGAATAATGCTTCCTTTTTTTAATCTTTTTGTGACTTTTCTGTAAATTTTTTTCTCGTTTTCTGTGATTGTGTCTAAAGAACGTACATTCCAGCCAATGCTTTTTTTATGAGTTTTCCTGATTGCTTTTGCAATATTCGGATTGGTAACTCCGAAAGGCGGTCTGTACAAATCGGTTTTAATATTTCCAACTTTCATCATTATTTCATCACATTTTTCGATTTCTTCCACCATTTTTTGAGTTGATAAAAATCCGGTATTATTTGAATGCGAAAACGTATGATTTCCAATCGTATGGCCTTCATTTATAATCCTTTGGAAAGTTTCTGGATATTTTTCGATCTGTTTTCCGATACAGAAAAAAGTAGCTTTTACATTATTTTCTTTTAATAAATCTAAAAATTTCGGTGTATATTCGGTCGGTCCGTCATCGAAAGTGAAAGCAATTTCTTTAATTTTTGTTCTTTTATGAGTAAAACTCTTGACGAAATATTCTAATTGAATATCAAAAGCGCCCCAAACTACAACCGCCGAAAACATCAATAAACAAAACAAATACATCCAAAAACTTCCGTGAAACGCATAAATAAAAACGTTACAGAATAAATAAAATAGAATAAATGGATAATGTTTCATTTTTTATTGTTTTAATTGATTCTTCTTATTGCGCTCTGTTTGTCATTCAGAATGTAGCGAAGCGAAATGAAGAATCTAAATGATAAAGTTGAGATTCTTCCTTCGTCAGAATGACAAAAAGACTGTTTTATTTTGCTGAATGAAATCAAGCTTTCTCCAACAAAACCAAACTATGGTCATTTCCACCCAAATGATTATATAAAAGAATGTTTTTAATTTCTTTTTTCTTCAAATCATTAATCATCATCACCTCCGGAATTTCCTGATTTTTCAAAATATGACACGCCATAAATGTCGAAAAACCACTCGCTGTATTGAATTCTCCGCTCAAATGTTTGTAATACAACAAGGCTGAATTTGAAAATAAATCCATTGATTGTTGATAATAAACATCAGACTTTGCATCTCCGTTGAATCCTAAAATAACAGCATCAATTTCATCATTTTTCAGATTGTTTTTAGACAAAAAATCTTCAATAAATTGTTGAGTTTCTTCTAAATCTAATTGATTACTTAATTGAATATCTTTTAGTTGAGCGTAAGAATTTTCTGTTTTATCTTTTCCTAAGACAAAAAAACTGGCGCCTTCACCCCAAATAACACCGTCGGTTTTTGAATTTAAATAATCAACGGGAAAATTTTCTTCTTTTTTAATGGTATTGTTGAGCTTATACAATTCCATTGTTCTGTCGGTTTGTTCGTCTGTAGAACCCACCAAAACGGTTGAAGCTTCACCATCATTAATCTGCAATTTTGCATCCAAAAATGAAAATTCCAGAGACGAAGAAGTGTTCACATACGTGAAATTGTAAGCGTGACATTGCAAACCTAAAGCGATTTGACCAGCAACCGTATTGTGAGTCGATTGAATAAAAAATGTCGGCGTGAGAAATTCTTCATTATTTTCCAAAACATTTTTCAGAAACTTTTCAGAATCCTGCGAACAGCCCATTCCTGTTCCGACGATAATGGCATCGGGATTTTCAATTCCTGCTTCTTTCAATGCAAATTGAGAAGCAACAGTGCTCATTTTTACAGTTTTAGACATTCTTCTGCTTGCTGCAGGCGGAATGAATTCTTTGTAATTTGGCTCAATGGGTTTTAAAATCTGAACTGAGTTTTCAGGTTTTAAATTGTTAAAGAAATTTTCGTTTAAAGTGTCCTGAACTGAGATGCAGGCTGCACTGTTGATGTAAACTGCACTCACGATTTTGAAAAGATTAAGGTTGAACAATTTCCTCCAAATCCAAATGAATTGGAAAGAACGTGATTAATATTTTTCTCTTTAAGCTCAGTTACCGGAGTCAAATCAAATTCTTCCATCTTGGTTTTAAAATTAAGATTCGGGAAAATCACATTATTCTGCATTGCTAAAATCGAATAAACGGCTTCAATTCCTGCAGCTGCAGCCAAAGTATGACCCGTAAATGCTTTTGTAGAACTGAATTCCGGGACTTTATTTTCACCAAAAATTCGAATCATTGCAATTCCTTCCGATAAATCATTATTTGGTGTTGCCGTTCCGTGAACGTTGATATAATCAATGTTTTCTTTATCTAAACCTGAAACTTTTAAAGCTTTTTCCATTGCTAAATATGCACCTTGTCCGTTTTCCGAAGAAGCGGTTTGGTGATGCGCATCATTGGCGTTTCCATAACCGGAAAGATAAGCTAAAACTTTTTTGTTTTCTTTTTTCACGATTTCGTCAGATTCCAAAACAATAAAAGCGGCAGCTTCACCGAGATTAAGACCTTTTCTATCGTTATCGAAAGGCGTGTTGTAAGAATCCGTCAAAATCATCAAGGTATTGAATCCGTTCAAAGTAAACTTTGAAAGAGAATCTGTTCCGCCGACAATTACACGATCCAAAACACCATTTCTTATGAGTTTTGCACCCATCATAATTGCATTTGCTGCAGAAGAACAGGCCGTACTAATTGTAGAAACCATCCCTTTCAGACCTAATAAATCCGCAATAGCCAATGATGAGTTTCCTGCATCGTGAGAGTCAATGTATTTTTGCTTTTCAGGGAAATCTTCGTAAGTGTAGAAATATTTTTCGGTGATATCCATTCCGCCAACGCTGGTTGAGGAAATGAGTCCGGTTTTATATTTATTAATATCCGAAATTCCGGCACTTTCTACAGCTTCTTTTGCGGCAACCATTCCTAACAAAGCGGTTCTTGTTACATTGTTATCTTCAGCAAGCTGAAGTTTCTGTATCAATTCTTCATTAGACAATTTTATCTCGCCAGTTTTGATACTTCCGGCGTGGCGTGTTTCAAAGATTTCAATGTCTGAAATCCCGTGTTTACCAGTCGTTAACGAAATAAAATTTTCCTCGACATTGTTACCAATGGAGGAAATAATGCCCATCCCTGTAATGGCAATTTTTTGACTCATCTTTTGCAAATGTAACAATGTACCAATGTACCAGTTTACCAATTGTTAGACTGTTACATTGGTACATTGGTATATTAATTTATTTTGTTCTGTTTTCTTCGATGAATTTTGCCATCACCTCGATAGATTGGAAGATCTCTTTCCCTTTTTTAGGGTCAGATAATTTAATTCCGTAGTCTTTGTCAAGAAGTACAATTAATTCTAAAGCGTCGATAGAATCTAATCCAAGACCGCCACCGAAAAGTGGATCCGTATCTTTGATTTCTTCTACTGCAACGTCCTCAAGATTAAGAACTTCGATGATTTTTGTTTTTAATTCTAATTTTAAATCTTCCATAAAAATTAATTTGAAAATATGTTAATGAGATAATTTGAAAATACATTAAATTGTATCAGATATTCAGATTTAAATTAAAAAATATTCTGTTAAATAATTGCTTGGATGGTAATATTTACATTATCAAATTAGCACATTTTCAAATTATCAAATTTATAATGTCAGCAAATATACAAAAGCTTTATAACTTTCCTGATAAAGTTCTACCCAGCCGCACAAGACTTTTTCAGCTTTTCCTGATTGCAGAATTTGTTCTGCATAAGCGTTTAAAAAATCTTCATCAAATTCATCCAAAACGAAAAACGCATTTTCAGTCTGCATTTTATGTTTAATGCTGATTTCACCAACACAAATATTAGGTAAAGTGTATACAAAAACAGCTGGACTCGGGAAATAATTTTCCTGAGAATTGATGCTTTCCTGATATTTAAAATCAGTGTCTAAGCTTGATGATTTATTAGCAAAAATCAATGCTGTTTTGCTGTGATCTTCGTTTTTCAAAATGATTTCAGAAGCGAGAAAAGCGAGTTTACTTAAGTTATCCATTTTATGAAATTTAGGATAACTCAGTTCTAACCTTTTGTAAGCTTCTTTCGCAAAATCTGAAAAATTTTCTGTTTGAGATTCAAAAATAATTTCGTTGTTGAGAATGATTTTTGAATTTTCTATGGTGCAAATGTCTGTTTTCTTCATTGTGAATTTTCAAAAAGTTTAAGGCTTTTTCTTTGGATTTTGATGGGGGTTGAAAACAGCGAAGACCACAATTTCGTTGTCTATCAATTCATAAATGATAACGTAAGGAAATTTTTGAATGTAAGCTTCACGCAAATTTCCTTTTTTCAGGGGAAAGTGCAATGGGTTATTTTGAATTCTATAAAAATAAGCTTCAACCTTTTGAGTAAATTTTTCTCCAAGCCCAATTTGTTGACTTTCATACCATAATGCAGATTCAAGCAAGTTAGCTTCAGCATTGGGTGATAGGGAAAGATGGTAAGTCATAATTTTTTCATCAATCTTTCTTTCACTTCTTCCCAAGAAGATGTTTTTACCTCGCCATTCAAATACTTTCTGCGTTCTTCTTCAATTTGGTCATAAACATAATCCGGAACTTGCGGGTATTCTACAAGTTCTAATTCTGAATCTTCTTCCTCTTCTGCATCAATTATTGCATTGAAAATACGAAGAATACGCTCATCAGCATCATCTATATAATTGTGAATTCTTTTTCTGATTTCTAAAGTAGATTCCATTTCCTAAAACTTTAATTCTATCAAAATTACAAAATTATTTTATGCTTTTTCCAAAACAATTGCTGCATTACATCCACCAAAACCTGAAGCTGTTTTCAGAATATATTTAATTTCTGTCGATTGGTTTTCTTTAATAATATTTAAATCTTGAGAAACTCCCATTTCTTCGAAGTTTTTAGATGGAATCAACGTGTTATGTAAAGAAGATTCCATAGAAATAATGCTTTCCAATAATCCAGATGCACCCAAACAATGTCCGTAATACGCCTTCATACTGTTCAAAGGAACGTTTTGTAATTCCATTCGGTTGAAAGCGATGGCTTCCATTTCGTCGTTGTAAATGGTTGCTGTTCCGTGAGCGGAAATAAAATCGATTTGTTCTGCCAAAACCTTTGCTTCTTTCATTGCATTTTGAATGCTTGCAAACAATCCGTCGCCAGTTCTTGATGGTCCGGAAATGTGATTGGCATCATTGATTGCTGAATCTCCTAAAACTGTAAACCTAAGTTTATCGGTTTGATTCAATTCAGAAGTTATAAAAATAGCAGCGGTTGCTTCACCCAAATTAATTCCGTTGCGGTTTTTATCGTAGGGTTTGCAAGATTCGTTTCCAATTGCCTGAAAAGAATTGAAACCAGAAATGACAAACTCAGAAATCTCGTCTCCTGCAATTACAAAAGCATCTTTGTATTTTCCTGCCTGAATCATATTTTTCGCTACAGAAATTGCCATTACTCCGGAAACACAAGCGTTGGAAACAACGATTGGTTTAGTTTTAAATCCAAAAAAATCAGCTAATTTTTGAGCCAATTTTGAAAGAAAAACGCTTTCAGGTAAGCTTTTTTTATTTTTTAATAAACTGATATTTCCTTTTGTTGTTGATAAAATAAAAGCTGTTTCATCTGAAATGTGATGTTTTTCAACTAAAGGTTTTAGACTTAGCAAAAACATTTTTTCAAGTCTTGTGAAATCTTGATTGTCGAAAAATTTCTTAAATTCCTCTTCCAATTTTTCAGAATCAATTTTAGAAACAAAAAACGCTTCAAGATTATCGCTAACTTGATGCAAAGCTACGCCAGATTTTCCTTCCAAAATTGCTTGCCAATTAGATTTAACATCAAAACCTAAAGGCGTGACGCAATTGTAATCTGTAATGTAAATTTCTTTCCTCATTTATGGAATAATCATAATTTAATAATTTTAATTTGCTTCTGAAAAACCATCAACCAACAACCATTTATAATCCCATTTTATCTTTCCAAGCCTGAAAAAACTCAGGATTATACAGGCATAAATTATTATCAGAATCTAAAAAAACCTGAATGGTTTCGCCACTGCAAACCAATTGATTATCCTGATTGAAAATCTCGTATTTGTAAATCAGTTTCGCTGAAATAGAATTAATGAAAGTTGTAACGATGTTAAATGTTTCGCCATATTTTAAAGGAAGAAAATGTTCGCACGTACTTTTCACAATTGGTGTTACAAATCCTGCTTTTTGAATATCAAGATAGGTCAAACCGTGCTGTCTTCCGAAAGCTTCTCTTCCATCTTCAAAATAGACGATATAATGGCCGTGCCAAACGATTCCCAAAGGGTCTGTTTCGTTGAAACGTACGCGAACTTCTTCGGTACAAGTTAAATCTTTAGACTGCATTTTGTTTTCTTTCGTATAGTAATGAGATGGTAACCATCGCAATATAAAATAAAAATAAGAAAATCAGTTCCTTAGCAATTTCACCAAGTCCACTATTTCTCAAAATAATATCGTAATAGGCATTCAGTCCCCAATTCATTGGAGAAAATGCGGCGATTTTTTGCATAAATTCGGGCATCAGGAAAACCGGAACCCAAATTCCGCCAACCGCTGCCAAAACAACTACAGAAGTCGCTCCAAAAGGTGCAGATTGTTCCTGAGTATCGGCAACTGTTCCTAATAAAACTCCAAATCCAATCGCTGCCAATCCTGCAAACAAAGTCACAATGATAAGATGAAACATTTTTCCGGTGACGTCAAACTGAGGTAAATCCATATATGGGAAAAGCCAAACACCAACGGCAACCATCAATAAAAACTGAATGATGCAAATGATGAGATACGTAAATGTTTTTCCTAAAATATGGATGTAATAAGGAGTCGGGCTCACACGAACTCTCACACTCGTTCCCTGACTTTTTTCTTTAACTAAATTAATGGAAAGCGGAACGACGATAAAGAAAATCGCAAACAATGCCCAAGCCGGAACATTGTGCTGAACAGAATTTGGCATCATTTCTTCCTTGCCTTTGTTCGGGGTGATTTCTTTAAAAGTAATTAAGCTTTTATTTTCAAGGTCTTCGGTTGTTCCCAATTGGTCTTGAAAGGCTTTGTATATTTTTTTATTCTCGATTTCAAAAACCATTTTGTTGATGGCGTTCATCACCGAATTTTTAAAACCTGCGTTGGTTGCAGGATCAAAATAAAGATGAATATCTTTGGTTTTTGAAGCCACAACTTTTGTCGCAGTAGAATCAGTTTCCAAGCCAAATGAACTGACAATGGTCTGAACTTTAGAATCGATATTTGAATTTAAATCTTTCGTTAAATTTTCCGGAATGACGATTGCCATTTGATAATCACCAGAAAAAACTGCATTTTGAGCAGATTTTTCATCATAATTGGTCAATAAATCAAAGGTTTTACTTCGCTGAAGTTCAAGCTTTATGTTTTTAGAAATTTCAGATTTGTCGTTATCAATAAAAATAATCGGAATTTTTGAGCCTTCCAGATTTTTAAAAGTAGAATCCTGAATTAAAGTAATCGTAATAATTAGCAATAAAGGCATTAAAAATATAATGACAATTCCACCTGAATCTCTTTTCAGTAACTGAATTTCCTTGACGAAACTTCTCCACAATTTATACAACATCTCTCAATTCTTTTCCGGTTAATGAAATGAAAACATCTTCTAAGTTTTCGGCATTGGCAACTCTTTCCACCAATTCTTGCGGAGTTCCGGTTGCGTGGATTTTTCCGTGGTCGATAATGGCAATTTTTGTACAAAATTCTTCCGCTTCAGAAAGGTGATGCGAAGTGTAAATAATGCAGGTTCCTTTTTTATTTAAATCTAAAAGATAATCGATTATGGCTTTTTTCGATTGAACATCAACGCCAACAGTTGGTTCGTCCAAAAACAAAACTTTCGGATTGTGAAGTGTTCCTGCAATCAGATTGCAACGGCGTTTCATTCCTCCCGAAAACTGGTCGACTTTTTTATTGGCAAATTTCGTTAAGCCCATTAATTCTAAAGCTTCATCGATTTCTTTGTGAAGATTTTTATGTTTTAAACCATACAAACTTCCAAAAAATAAAAGGTTTTCTTTCGCCGTCAAAGTAGGATAGAGCGCATATTCCTGAGGAACAACACCAATGATTTGTTTGATTTTCGAACTGTCTTTTTTAGGCGATAATCCGTTGATGGTAAAACTTCCTGAAGTAGGTTTTATTAAACCTGAAAGCATAGAGATCAAAGTAGTTTTTCCAGCTCCGTTTGGACCGAGAATTCCGTAGATCTCGTTTTTAGATATATTTAAAGAAATATCATTTACCGAAAATTCTTCCGAATTTTTGTATTTCTTGTAAAGATTTTTTATTTCGATGATATGTTCCAAACTAAATCGCTTTTCTCAGTTTTTTATAAAAAGCTTCCTCCAAATCTGCAATATGAAGCATCGATTTTGAAAGCTCATTATAAATATTACTTTTCGAATTTCTGTTTTTGTAAACTCTGGCAATATCTACCGCAAAATCTCTCCAAAGGTCACCGATTGCGGTAATTTCTTTGGATAATTCTTTTAATTCGTCATTTTTAAGAATCACAGCGGCTTCCTGTAAAAATGCTCCGTAAATAAATCTAAATCCGCCACCGCCGGTTCCGATTTCTTCCTGCATTCTGATCAATTGACCAAGATAATGATTGGTTACTTTTGTGCCTTTATTTTCTGCCCATTTCGGGATACTTTTTGCAACCCAACGCATTGCTTTCACTCCGATTAAAGGAACTGGAGCCAACATGTTTTTGCAGGTATCTTTTATTCCTTTTTTAATAGCTTCTTCCAGATTTACATTTTCCGGAATGTGAGTTGGAAAATACATATGACCTTTTGGAGCGAGTGCGCCTTTTGCATAACGTACTTTTTCAAGCTCGGCTTCAGACAATGTTGTTGCGAAATCCATTACAGGATCGCTGATCAGGAATTTTCCATTTTCTTTTCCATAAACTACAAGATTGTGGGCATTGAAATGGAATTTATATTCTTCAGGAAAATAAGTAAGGTTAAAAACCCCAACTTGTAAACCTGTAGGTATGTTTTGCTCTAAATTTTTCTCTAAAGCAGCCTGTGCTTCCTGAGGATTTGAGAATTTTTGTCTTTTAATTTTAATTCCCAGTCTTTTTGCTGCTTTGCTGAAAATAGCACCCGGCATGGGACGGTAACTAAAACCTGGAGCAAAATTAACTTTCAAAAAAGGAAGATATACGAAAAACAGACCCGAACCGATTCCGAAAATCATTGGTTCGCTAAGTTTCAGACCTCTGTTGAGAAGTAGATTGGAGGCAACACCGTTTTCGCAATGTGCAGTTTGGTGGTGTTCAAAATTGATCTTCATTTTTTTATTTGCCGTTGAAATTTTTTAATTCTTCTACCGAAATATCGAATGCATCTGCATATTTTTTGAGGGTAGAATCGCTGAGTTTTTTGAAAATTTTGGGTTTTGCGTGTCTTTTCACAGTCCATTGCCACATATTAACGTAAGCTGCCAAAACCTGTACATCCATTTTATTTAATTCCATAAAATAGACGATAGGACTTACCAAATTGTTTGCCACATTTTGTTTTGCTTCTTCGATGCGTTCATTAATGAGCTCCATCGATTCTTCGAGAGCTGCTTTTTTGGCATCCCAACCAATGCTGTTTGCGGTTGTGTAATTGTCATTTTCATCAGTCACATACAACACTTCGGTCATATTTGCTGATTGTAAATTACTTTCGTCCTGAGGAAGATCTTGCTTTTTCACCCGAAAATATTGATGTTAATTATCTTTAAAATCTAATTGGCTAAAATAATAAAAATGCAGGACATAAGATTGTGCTATTTTCTGAAGTATTTTAAGAATTAAAATAAAAAAAACGCCAAGAAAATCTTAGCGCTCTAACAATAAAAAGGAATTGTGCTTATTGACGTACTCTCTGAAGTTTTTTTGTAAGAGAATGTATTGGAAGATAGATTATAGTGATTGTTAAAAACAGCATTGTCATCATCGCAAAAAATTCGGTAAATCTCATTGCCATGCTTGGTTCTTTCACATCACCATCCATAAGAAATCCGATTGTTGTAATAATTGCAGAGACCGTAAAAATGTTTAAAATTTTTCTTTTCATAGTATAGATTTTTTAATTATATATCAAACGTGGGTGAGCTTACTTTATTGTGTAAATGATTTGTAACGAAATAAAATTTATGAAGACTAATTTTACTAAAAATAATTAATTTCAACATGAAGAAAATTTTTATTTCTCTTTCACTTTTTATGATGTTGCAGGCTGCGGCGCAAAAATTTGAAACGCAGAAACAAACGGATGCTCAAGGTTACAGTTTTGAAACTGTGAAGAATGACCAGTCAGGAGTAAGAGTGTACACTTTGAAAAATGGTTTGAAAGTATATCTTGCTAAAAATGACGATGCACCGAGAATTCAGACTTATATTCCGGTAAGAACAGGTTCTAATAATGATCCTAGCGATAATACCGGTCTTGCTCATTATTTGGAGCATATGGTTTTCAAAGGAACTTCACATTTGGGAACTCAGGATTGGGCAAAAGAAAAAGCTTTATTAGCTCAAATCTCAGATCTTTACGAACAGCACAAAGCAGAAAAAGATCCTGAAAAGAAAAAAGCATTGTATAAAAAAATAGATGAGGTTTCTCAGGAAGCTTCAAAATATGCAATTGCCAACGAATACGACAAAGCGATTTCATCTTTGGGAGCAACTGGAACCAACGCTCACACTTGGTTAGATGAAACGGTTTATAAAAATAATATTCCTTCTAATGAGCTTGAAAAATGGCTTAAAGTAGAAAAAGAGCGTTTCTCTGAATTGGTTTTAAGACTTTTCCATACAGAGTTGGAAGCAGTTTACGAAGAATTCAACAGAGCGCAGGATAACGACGGACGTTTGGTAAACTACGCATTAATGGATGCGCTTTTCCCAAAACATCCAAACGGTCAGCAAACAACAATCGGAACTTCAGAACACTTGAAGAGTCCTTCAATGGAGGCAATTCATAAATATTTTGATACTTATTATGTTCCTAATAATATGGCGGTAGTTTTGGTTGGAGATCTTGATTTCGATAAAACGATAAAATTAGTTGACCAATATTTCGGAGCATTCAAATACAAAGAATTGCCAATGAAGAAAATGGTTTCAGAAGAACCGATGACTTCTATTGTAAGCAGAACCGTAAAAAGCCCATCTACACCAAGAATGACAATCGCTTGGAGAACAGATTCTAACGGAACTAAAGAGGCAAGATTGGCAACAATGGTAGGAGAGATCTTGAGCAATAACGGTGATGCAGGTTTAATTGACCTTAATATTAATCAAAAACAAGCTACTTTGGGAGCAGGAGCTTATGCAAATCCTTTAAAAACATACGGTTCATTTAATATGTACGTAACTCCGAAAGATGGACAGAGTTTTGATGCTGCTAAAAAATTACTTTTTGCCCAGATCGATCTAATTAAAAAAGGAGAGTTCCCGGAATGGATGCTGAAAGCTATCGTAAATGATATGAGAGTGCAGCGTATGAAAGGTTGGGAAACTGCAGATGGTTTAGCAACAACGCTTTACGGAGCTTATATTGGTGAAAGAACTTGGGAGCAGGAGCTTGACGAAATCAATCAGTTTGAAAAAATTACAAAATCTGATATTGTAAAATTTGCTAATGATTTCTTTAAAGATAATTATGTTGTGATCTACAAAGAGAAAGGGGTGAATGATAAATTGGTTCGTGTAGAAAACCCGGGAATTACACCAATTAAGCTAAACAGAGATGCACAATCTCCTTTCCTTAAAGATATTTTAAGTACGAAAGTTGCAGACATCAAACCTCAGTTTGTTGATTATAAAACTGCCATTGCAACCACTGAGATTAAAGATAAGAAAGTAAGTTTTGTTGCTAATAAATATAATAAAGTTGCTCAGGTAAGTTATATTTTCCCGTTCGGAACAGATAATGATAAAGAGCTTTCTTTAGGTGTAAGTGTTTTACAGTATTTAGGAACCGATAAATATACGCCGGAGCAATTAAAAGAAGAATTCTACAAATTAGGAATTTCAAACAGCTTCAGAACGACTAATGATCAAACTTTTATTACATTAAGCGGTCTTGAAGGAAATATGAAAAAAGGGGTAGAATTGTTGAATCACTGGTTGAAAAACGTAAAAGCTGATCAGACAATTTACAACCAAACGGTAAAGACTATCCTTGAATCTAGAGATGTTGCTAAGAAAGACAAGAACAGAATTATGGCAGCGCTTTCCAACTATGCTAAATACGGGAAAGACTCCAGAATGACTGATATTATTTCTAAAGAAAGACTTCAGAATATCAATGTAACTGAATTGATGTCGAAAATCAAGACTTTAAATAATTATCCTTACGAAGTTTTCTTGTACGGAGAAAGCCAGAAAGATCTTGAGAAAGCGGTAAAACCATTTATTGCAAACGCAACTTTGCAACCTGCGAAAGCGAAAGTATATGCAGAGCCTGCAACTGGAGGAACTGTTTATTTTGCCAACTACGACATGGTACAGATGGAAATGTCTAAAATAGCAAAAGGTAGCGATGTAAATCTTGCTAATTTTGGTAAAGCCAATGTTTTCAACGAATATTTTGGTAGAGGTTTATCTTCGATCGTATTCCAGGAGATCAGAGAAAGTAAATCTTTAGCGTATTCTGCGTACGTTTCTTATGCTACAGCAAGCGAAAAAGACCATCCGAACTATGTAACCAACTACATCGGAACACAGTCTAATAAATTGCCTTTAGCGGTAACTGCAATGAATGATTTGATGGCAAATTTACCACAAATTCCAGCTCAGTTTGAAAATTCTAAAGGGTCGGCTTTAAAGCAGATTGCATCTAACAGAATCAACAGAACAAATATTTTCTACAATCAAATGGCTCTTAAAAAACTGGGAGTTGATTACGATATCAGAAAAGATGTTTATGCTGAAATTCAATCGTTGACTTTGCCTCAATTGACTGGTTTCTACAACACAGAAATTAAACCATTGATGTACAACACGGCCATTATCGGGAAAAGAGAAAACCTGAATATGGAATCGATCAACAAAATGGGACAGTTTAAAGAAGTGACGTTAGAAGAAATCTTTGGATATTAATTTTCATTAATATAAATTGTTTTAAGTGAGGCAGAAATGCCTCATTTTTTTTGTTTTATAACCTTTGAAAAAGTTTGTATATTTAAAAGTGATTTTGAATCTTTTGATAATAATGATTAAAAACCGTGTCAAGGTTCTAAACCTTGACACGGTTTTTTATTCCGGTTTAAAATAGCAACTTTAAACTAAAATAATTTTTCCCATGCTTTCTGAAACTTTTCAGTGTAAATGTAATGCTCCTTCATCAATTCTTTTAAAAGATTTTTTGAAGGTTTATAAGAAGTTTCTTCAATTATCTTTGAAAAGATTTTTGCCTGTTGATCCTTATTTCTTTCTTCATTATAGATTACAGCAAGCCCGATAAGAATATCGATTTCTTTCGGATCTATTGCCAAAGCTTTTTCAAAATAGGACTTCGCTTTTGTTATATTCCCGAGTTCAAAATATCCATACGCAGCATTGGTAATTATTGATGTGTTTTTGGGATCTTTGATTAATGCAATTTCATAGTTTTCAACAGCTTCTTTAGATTTTCCCTGCATTTGATAGGTGTTACCAAGATTGGCATAGATATAAGGATCGTTATTGCCTAAAGCAAGTATTTTCAAAAGATCTTTTCTTGCATTTTCGTAGTCTTTAGCCTGAAAATAGATGCTGAAACGATTTTCATAATAAGATGGTTCGTCAGATTTAATTTCAATAGCTTTATCAAGATCCTGCAACGCCAGTTTTAGGTCTCCTGTTTCCTGATAGATCAGTCCTCTGTTATTATAATACATCGAACCTGTGTCATCCTGATTTATTGCTTCGGTAAGCAATGTTTTTGCTTTTTCGTAATTTTTTGCTCTTTCGAACGGTAGTGAAAAGTAAAAGTAAACATCATGAAGAAATTTACTGTTCGAATTTTCTTTGATTTGCGGAAGGGCTTTTGCAAAAACAGGATAGAGATTGATCATTTCCTGATCAAGTCGCTTTTCATTCAGCAATTTCAGATAATTGTTGTAGTACCGAACATTGTTCTTGTCTAAAGAAATCATCTTGCGGTAATCTTGTAGTGCTTTCTCGGGTTCAAAATCAAAATAATAAGTATTTCCTCTTATTTCATAAAATTTGGCATCTTTAGGATCGAGTGAAATCGCATAAGTCGCAGTTTCTATAACTTCTTTATTCTTTTTTTGTTTAATCAGGATGTAGCATTTCAGATCATAAAAATCGATTTTGCGGTTATCAAGTTTGATGGCTGCATCAATTTTTTCTAATGCTTGATCATATTTTTCAGATTGATAAAGCTCATATGCTTCTTCATAAAGTTGAGCACTGTTGTTTATTTTTTCTGCTTTTGCAATGTGTTCTGAATTAGCAGGAACATTTTTTTTCTGTGCAAAAAAAGATATTGCAGTAGAAGTTAAAACTAGGAAAAGTATTTTTTTCATGTTTGAATTGTGTTTAAATGATAAATCTCGTTATCTCCTCTTATATTTTAGCTGTATCAAAAGATAAATCTCGTTCTTTTCAAGATCGTTGCACCAAGTTCGCTCAATAACTAATGCGTTATTATATAAACCCAGATCTTCCATATTTTCATAATATTCTATTCTTTCTGAAGTTTGATATTTAAAAAAAGAAATCAAGTTTACCTCATCGCCAACTTGTGGTGCCACCGGAAATTCTACAGAATTTTCAAACTCAAATTCGATGTCGTATGAATAGAATCTTACTTTTACGCTCATAACTATATTTTTATCAAATATATCGAGAATTTATTCAATAAAAAAAGTCAACTTCTCAAAGTCGACTTCTATATTTTTTAAATGAAAATTTTTATGATTCGATTTCCTGAATAAATAAACTAATCTGCGTTCTGATCAGCAGTTGCTCATCCAGAAACGTTTCACAGAAGATATTACAAATATTTTCAAACTGAGAAATCAGGGAAGCTTTAGAAATAATCTTGTCGCCAACTTGAGGCAAACCAAAAACTTCAATTTTTTTAATATTGGTAATAAAACCGATTACTTTCGTATTGGATTCCGGATTTTCGAAAAAACTTTGTCCAAGAATTGAAGAAGAAGTTTGTGCAGAATGTTCGATTAATCCTGCTTCTACAAACTGATTGTTATGTACAAAAATATTATCTGAAGTAATTTCAAAAGAAGTCACCACCTTTTCCGGAGTAAGCTCCAGAATATAATCTGCCATCAACATCGGGCTTCGATGAGGCAAAAAATGATGAATGTTGATGAGGTTTTCTTCTTTTAGCTCCATGTTTTTCTTTTAACACCTAACGGGTTTCTGAAACCCGTTAGGTTTGTATTTTTTATTCTTAATAAATTATTTTATCACCGTTTTCATTTCAGACTTCGCAATAATTTCACCATTGATTTTTGTGATAATTTCAACTAAAGTAACGCCCATCATTTCATTGATGATTTTCACTTCAGAAGTTAATTGATCTCCGGTTTTGGGCAAAGTTTTCGCTTCAAAAGTTTTGATGGCACCAATGTAACCAGTGGGAGCTTCTTTGCCTAAAAGATAAAATTTGTATCCTGTATGAAGTGCCACACTTTGAGCCTGATGTTCGATCAAACCTGAAGCCTGAAAAATTCCTTCATGCACAAAAATATTTTCTTCTTTAATGGTAAAACCTGAAACCAAATGCTCCTCAGAATATTCTGAAATACCATTAACCATCACAAAAGGAAACTTCTGCGGAATTAAGCTTTCCACAAAATTCTGGTCAGATGTTGGTAAAGATATTTCCATTAGCAAACCGTTAATAATGCGCAAGAATAAGCAAATCTTCCACTTTCAGGAACACAAAGAAGTACTTTTTCGCCTTTCTTTAAATTTCCTGAATTCATTAATTGCTCAACTGCAACAAAAATAGATCCGGCTCCGATATTTCCAATTTCTGAAAGATTATAAAACCATTTTTCCCAAGGGAAATCAAGGCCAACATTGGCAAATTCGTTCTTTAAACCTTCTTTAAAATAACCTGAAGAAATGTGAGCCAAAACGTGATCTACAGTTTCCGGATCAAGTTGGTGCTTATCAAAAGATGCTCTCAAACTTTCGGCACCTTTTACCAAAATATATTTATCTAAAATTTTGGTGTCTTGTTTTAAAGCAAAAATAGATTGATTCAGCCATTCTTCAGCAGGGTATTCTGCCCAAGATTTTAAGCTTCCGTCTTCCTGCTTTTCACAACCGGAATACATACAAGCTTCAATTTCGTGAGCATAAGAATAAAAATCGATCCACTCTATTTTTAGAGAAGTTTCGTTTTCTCTTGGTTTATTTTCCAATAAAAATGCTCCTGCTCCGTCAGAAAGCATCCATCTTAGAAATTCTCTTTTGAAAGCCACAATTGGTCTTTCTTCCAAAAGTTTAAGGTTTTCAGCTTCGTGGTTGAATTTATCGGCAGTCATCCATGCAGACATTCTTTCAGATCCTACGCAAACTGCGTTGTCTTTAATTCCGGCTTTAATATTTAAGAAACCATAATTTAAAGCGTTCATTCCCGAATTACAAAGTCCGGTTGAGGTATTAATTTCAACAGATTTTCCAATATTAAGCTCGCCGTGAACCATCGATGCATGAGAAGGCTGGATCTGGTCTGCAGAAGTTGTTCCGCACGAAAGCAGTTCCATGTCTTCTTTTTTGAAATTTTCATCAAAAAGACCTTCAATTGCTTTTGCAGTAATCTGCGCATTGGTGTGCGTAGGTTTTCCGTTTTTATCTAAAGCGTAATATCTGGTTTTAATTTTATTATTTCTTAGAATCAGTGCTTTTGCTTTTGACGGTTTGTCATTTATATAGCCAAGATACGTTTCCATTTCGTCATTAGAAACCGGTTCATTCGGCAAGTATGTTGAAGCTTTTGTTATAAATACGTCGTACATTTCTATTTTAAATTAATTCCTTGTAAATATTCTTTCTGTTTTTGTCTTTTCCTCCATAAAATTGGAGCAAGCAAGATATGAAAAATCAACACAATGGGTGAGATTATCCAAATTGCTGCCATCAAATATACCTTAAAGAATTTTATCAGCAATGGTCGTCTTTCTTTTTTGTTGATAATCAGATTAGACCAGATTGTAAAGATTTTATTCCCTACTTTTTCAACTCTTACCAAAAAAGGTCTTATTTCTACAGCTCCGTTTTTTACCAGCTCTGGTTGCAGATTGGCGAGATTATTATTTTCAAAATGATTTTCAATAATCTTACCATATTTTCCGGCTCCGTTGATCTCTTCATCCGAAACTCCGGCTGCAGGAAGAATTCCTGATTTTTCTTTTTGCCCGGTTGTCATCCATCTCAGAATCGTTAAAACACTTGTGTAATTGTCTCTTCTGTCGACTAATGCAATATTTCCAACCAATGTAGCGTCAAAATTCTTTAAATATACTTTCAGTTTTTCCTGAGAAAGCATCCACATATTTCGGGTTGCTGAAATAGTCACAACTGGCGTATTTTTTAAAATATCAGCTGCAAAACCGCTTTTCAAAAATGAAATAATCGGAATCGATGGCGTAAGATACCAAACCTGATATCCGAAAAGAATTAAATCAAATTTAGTGTTGAGCACCTCTTCCGGAGGTGGAAGAATTTCGCTGGGAATCTGTAAATAAGATTCTGGAAATGTATTAAAGAAAACATCACTCGGCCAGGGAAAAGGAAAATCTTCTTTGAGCTGAATGTTGTAATACGTCACTTTATATTCGTCTTTTTTATCTTCAAAAGGTTGCGCAATATTTTTTACAATATCCTCAAGCTGACCAGTCTGAGTATAGTAAAGAACAAGTATATTTTTTTGCATTAATATTTTTTATGGATTACAAAAATAAGATTTTCATATGTATTATTCGTGCCTAAATATTTTTATTGATTCTGAAATTGTAATCTCTTTGTAATTAGAGTTTTCAAAAGCTTTATCCTTACAATTCAATACAATAATAGTCTCCAGCAAATCTGTGATGTCATTAAGATTAAAATTATCGTCAGAAATTAAAAGCACATCAATTTTTTTATTGATTTGGCTCTGATTATCAATGTAGAAAACTTTTCGTCTTTGTACCAGATAATTGTTTTTGGCAACCAGCCTTTTTTCTTCGTCATTAATTAAACTAAAAACTCTTCTTCCGGCTTGCTGCAAAGTCAGCAAAATGTCTTTCTGCCCAAAATCATCTGCAATATGAAAAATCGTTGCATCATTCGGAATGTGTTTGTTCAGCTCGAAATAGACAGATTTGTTTTTGTTAAAATCTTCTTTTACAGGTTTTACGACTTCATTTTCTTTATATAAAAAGCTTAAAAACAGTTTCTTTTTAAAATAATTTTCGTCTTCAATTTCATTTCTAAGCTTAGCAAACTCTTCTCTGAAATAAGCATTGATTTTCTTCGTTCTTTCAGAATAATCTTTTCCAAAATTTAAATCGTCTTTATTGATTCTGTCACCCACTTTTACGGTAATGCTTCCGTCATAAATAATAAAATCACCCTTTGGCTGCACTTCAGAATTTCCGTGGATGTAAATTGGAAGAATGTCTAACCCAAATTGTTCGGCGATATAAAATGCTCCTTTGTGAAACCTTTTCACATCATTGGTATAAGAACGCTCAGATTCAGGGAAAACAACGAGAGAGTATCCCTGCTCGATTTTTTCTTTCAATTGACCCATTCCATTCTCGATACCCTGAGAAACCGGATAAAAACCTAAAGCTTTCACCAATTTGCCAAAAACCGGAGAATTGTAAACCCAGTCATTCACGAGGTAAATAATTTTATGATTGACCATTCCTAAAGCCAAAGTGTCAAGAAAAGAGGTGTGATTGGCTATGATTACAGCGGGTTTAGAAAAATCTTCATTCGGGTTGCTAATCACTTTTTTCTTTACAAACGGATTAGAGTATAAAACGGAAGTCAAAAATTTAGCTAAAATCAGCTTGATAAGATTTAAAGTTTTTCCTTTTGATCTTTTTACAAAAATACTTCCAATTGCAGAAAAAATCAGTCCGCCTAAACCGTAATAGATAAATGAAAAAACTGAAGTTAAAAACAGTCTTAAAGTAATCGGCGATAATCCTTTTTTTGCTCTGTTGGTAATTAAAAACCTAAACCAAAACGGATATAAAGTTGAAGTGATGACAATCACCGAAAACATTCCGATTAAGGCAACCAAAGCTAAAGAATGTAAAGCAGGATGTTTTGCAAAAATCAACGAACCAATGGATAAAATGGTTGTAAAAACTGCCAGAATAATAGATGTTCTGTAAGTTGGAAGTTCGTTTTTTCCATTCGTGTGTTCTTTCTGCATTGCCTTTGTGAGGAAAATACTGAAATCGTCACCCACACCGAAAACAAGAGTACATACAACGGTACTGAAAATATTGAGTTCTAATCCTAAAAAATAGAGAATTCCTGCGGTAACAACTCCCGTTAAAACAATAGGAAACATTGTTAAAAGCGACAATTCAAAATTTCTGAAGAAAACGATAATCGTTAAAACGATGGCTAAAAGAGAATAATTAATCAAGGTATTAAAATCTCGTTTCAATAAACCTAAAAAGTTTTCATTCATCTGTTGGCGGTCGATTGCCAAAGCTTCGTGGCTTTTTTCGACATCTTTAATGAATGCGTCTCTGTTTTTCTCGTCCACTTTTACAACATTCGAAACCGTGTAAAATCCTTTTTCATTGCTTAAAAATTCTGAAATTTGAAGTGCTTTGATGTTTGAATAATCTTTTAAACTTAAAGTAGAATAAGATTTATTTAAGTTTTCATTAAACTGATCAAATGCAGAAGCGTTAAAACCAAATTTATTTCCATTCGCAATCAGTTCAGAAATGGTTTCGTCTTTTTTGTTTTTATTCCAGAATTGATTCCATTGTTGAACTTTTTTCTGTTGGTCTTCTTTAGATAAAACCACATTTCCAATCGAATTGTAGCTCAGGATTTTTCCTTCCTGTTTTTCTTTTTCCAAAAACTGACTCAATTGTGAGTTTCTTGTTAAAGCTTCACTTTCAGAATTTCCGTAAGAAATTGTGTAGATTGATTTTGAAGTGATGTCGGACAATTTTTCAAGCTTCGCCTCACTTATTTTTAAATCTTTCGGAATATAATTTAAATCTCCGATGTCTTCATTAAAACCAACGTGTCTGAAACCGAAAAGACACGCAATGATAATCAGTGAACACCCGATAATTAAAGGTTTGTTTTTTTCGTAAGGATAGCTTCCTATTTTATCGATGAAATTGGTGTTGGCTTTTTCTTGATCTGCTTTCGGATGATACAATTGCGGAACGATAATTAACGCTGCAAAAGATGACAGGAAAACCGTAATCGAAGCAAAAAGACCGAGATCTTTCAGAGCTTCAGAGCGCACAAAAACCAGACATAAAAACGAAACTGCCGTAGTTGCGCTACTGAGAATAATAGGTTGTGTAATTTCCTTATAAAGCTCTTCAATATTATTGTTGTGCTTGTAATGAGTGAGAATGTGAAGTGCGTAATCAATGGTAATTCCGATGAGAATGGCACCGACGCTGAGCGAAATTGCCGAAATTTTATCTTTAATAAAGTATAAAATCATCAGTGAAATGAAAACAGCAAAAACGGTTGGTAGAAATACAATTAACGGCGTAAAGAAATTTCTGAAATAATACATCAGCAAAATCAAAAGAACCGTCATCGAAATAATAACCGTATTCTGAATGTCTTTTTTGATTTGTTGCGCATTGGCAACGGCAATTACAGGCGAACCGAAGTAACTGATCTCTGTTTTTCCGCTAAAAGTTTTGTTGATTTCGTCTTTAATTTCGTTTAATTGATTGACGAAAATTTCGTTGTTTTTGGTATCGTTGCTTTTGTTTTTAGGATCGATGAAAAGCAAAAGATTTTTGCCGTCTTTGGTAACGATGTAATTGTCTTCGAGCTTGAAATCTTTGCTGATGTTGAGCGCATTCAGTTTTTTGATTCCTAAAAAAGTAATTCCCAAAGGATCTTTTTTAATAAAATCTTTAGTGACTAAACTTGTAGGCGAAACCAGCGAAACGTAATTGTTCTCAACCTGTTTGGCAATGCTGTCTTTTTTGAGCTTTCTTTCGATTTCTGCGTAATCTTTTTCGTTTAAAAACAAAGGAAGATTCTGGTTGACAAAATCAAAAGTCTCAGAAATTTCATTGTCATTTACTTTCCCCTGAACCGAACCGATGTATTTTTTTAAAGGTTCAATTTTATTTAAAAAAGTATCGGCAGTTTCTGAAAGCTGAAAATTGTCGTCTTTCGATTTTTTTTCAACAATGACGATAATCTTGTCGGAAAAATTAAGTTGCGTGAGAACTTTTGCGGTAAGATCAGATTTTTCGTTTTTAGGAATAATCTGGTTGATGTCTTCCTCAAAATTAATTTTCGAAGCAAAAAAACCACAAATCAGTAAGATTCCTAATGCTGCAGCAATAGAAATAAGCCTGTTTTTAGAAATAAAATAATATAAATGGATGAAAAAACGATGCATGGTTTCTTGAATCAAGTTTGCAAATTTAAATTTTTAAGTAGTAGTTCAAAACAATTATTTGATAAGTTTTAACTGAAAATCAATAAAATATTTAATGTAAAATGAAAAAAACTTATACTTTTGTAAAAGTTCCCTTACTGCTTGATTATATTTGGTGGTAAATTATTCTTAAAGACGCAACTGTTTTGTATGTTGAAAACATTTGATGAAAAATTGTCCGGATTTCTGTTTGTAGTAATTTTACCATTTCTGCTGTTTTTCATGTCGTATTATGGGTTCGAGTCTTCTTATACTCATTTTAAGACTTCTGAAAGACCACCGGATTTCCTGTTTTCTTCGGTCTATTCGTACCGAATAATTCCTAATTATCTGAGCGTTTATATGACAGATTTTATGGAGTATTGCATCAACAATCTTTTGCCTTTTAAAAATCTTCTCATTAAAAATGGAACTCCGTTTTATCACGGTCTTTTTTTGATGAATACCTTCTTTTTTATTTTGTGTTCGGTAATTATTAATGCGATCTTAAAATTTAAATCGATTGATCTTTTTTCGAATGTGATGGTCAGAAGAATTGTTCATCTTTTGATGATTTTCTTTATTGTGATGACGCAATATACTCCTTCAAATTGCGATACAATTGCTTTGTTTTGTTATTTGCTGGGAATTGTTTTTACTTTAAAATATCTTCATACCAAAAGAAGTCTGTTTTTTTATCTGTTGATTATTCTTATTGGGGTATCAACTTTTGTGAGGGAAACAGCATGTCTTAATATTGCTTTCTTTGCCTCGGTTTTTTTCAGCTTAAAAGAGATGAAACTGAAAAATTTTCAATTTATTTGGAAAGTAATTCCTTTACTTTTATCTTTCCTGATTCCCTATTTAGGTTTAAGGATATTTTTGAGCAGGGAAGAAACGTCTTTTATGGAAGGAGTTTATATTGTTGCTAATTTTACAAGTCCTTTTAATCTTGCGGGATTGTTGTTTTCGGTGATTGCACTTTATTTTATGTACAAACTTTGTGCAGATAATGAAAACAGACTGGTTTTAAAAAAATATGTATTTTTTTCAATGCCTTATATTGGGATGATTACTTTAGTTGGGCTTTTTTGGGAAGTAAGATTATTTTTACCACTTATTCTCACAGGCGCATTGGTGGCGTGTCATGATTTTAAAAAATTATATAATTAAACGATGAGTTTACTGCACCCTTATTATCTGATTGCTATTGTTTACATGCTGTTTTTTAGCGTTCAGGAAGTCTTTGGAAATAAGGTTGATAAAAAATGGTTTTGGTTTTTAGGTATTTATTTGGTAATCCTTGCTGGACTTCGTGAGAATGTGGGACCGGATTATGGAAGTTATGTAATGATTTATGTGTACGCCGATACCAAAGAATATTTTGAGATACTTCTGAAAGCACTTCATTTACAAGGCGGTGAAGGTGTTGATCTGGAGTGGCTTTTTGCGTTGATTAATAAGGTGTTACTCAATATATTTAATGCGCCATTTTATATTCTTACCTTAATCATTGCCCTTTGTGCCATATTTTTTAAAGTAGAATATACGGAAGACAATACTTTTTATCCTTTTACTTTTACCTTATTTATGTTTATTCCGGGCTTTTTTATTGGTGAAAGCGGACAAATAAGGCAGAATTTGGGGACTTTTATTGTGTATTTTGCACTGCGATATATCAAAGAAAGAAAACTCCTTCCTTATCTCTTTTGGATCTTCATAGCTTCAGGTATTCATAATGTTTGTTATCTGTTTTTGCCGATGTATTGGTTGGTTCGTATTCCATTAAACAGGTATTGGATGCTGATTTTAATTATTGCTTCGATTTTTGCTTCACCATTTGAGATTTATAAGGTCTTTGGAGATTTTCTTACCGGAATTGCCTCTGAAAGTACGCTTGTAGAAGGATTTAACGGATATATGAATGAATCTGCCGAAAGATTGAATGGCGGGATTGGTATTCCGGAAGCGATGATGGCAATTCTTACATTTTTCCTGTTTACATTTGATGATAAGATGATGGAGAAGTACCCTTATTATGAATATCACAAGGTTTACGCTGTGATGGGTATTTGCATGTATTTTATTTTTAGAAGCAATAGTATCTTTTCTTCAAGACTGGCGGGAGCTTTTATTGGTTTTGCCTATATTATTATTCCGAATACAATGTATGTAGCTTCAGCTAATACAAAAAAGACGATTTACGCTTTTATTATCGCTTTATTCTTATTCAATTTTATTGTGTTTTCAAGCTTCAAAAACATTGTAAATGGAAGATTTACCTCTGAACTTTACAAAAATTACTTACTTCCTTAAGCTTTATTTTTACTTAAACCATTTCTAAATTTTAATTTTTAGCATTAATAAGTTTTATTAATTATTAATGAAAATTAATTCTGGCTCATGTATTTCGTGAGCCTAAATATTATATTTTTGTGCGCGAAATAATTGGAATGAAATTTTCATACATAAGTGAATATGTTTATTGATTTTGCAATGTAAATCATTTATAAATTTTAATTTACTTAATATTTTCATTTTGTATTGTGTTTATGGGAATTTTATTTTTAGATTGCGGGGTCAAATTATAATATGAATAAAAAATACTTTTACAGTGTTGCAGCGGCATTCTGTTTCTTTTCTGCTGATGCTCAAAATTTAGAACCAAAAAATACTTTTTCTAAATCAGAACATTCAGTATTGATAAAAAAAACAGATACTTTAGGAAATCAGTTTCCCGATAAAAGTAACGGAAACACCGAAAGGGTGGCTGCAAAAGATTGGATGAAGGCTCCGAATAGCTATATTTTTGAACCTTCACAAGCGAACGACGGAATTTATATTCCCGTAAAAAAAGCATACGCTATGTGGGCTGGCTATAAATTTTTAGGTTATTCTGGTATTCCGGACGGAAATATTACAGCAGATGTTCTTTGGGAAGACAATCATGGTCTGATTAGGTCGGGATTGAATTATAGCTTAGACGTTGAAGGCTCTGGAGAAAACGCTAAAATAAAAGTGCCTGTAAATAAATCAAAAGAAGGAAATGCAGTTGTTGTTTTTAGAGTAAATGATGAGATTTTTTGGTCTTGGCATATTTGGGTGACCGATGACCCTACCAACGGATCTAATTACAAGAGTTATGCTAATGTTAGAAGAGAAAAAAGCGATGGTACTATTGAAGTTATTCCTGATTCAGAATGGAAATGGATGGATCGTAATTTAGGTGCTTTAAGTGGCTCAATTACTGCAGATGACTGGAATAAAAACGGAGGTTTACTATACCAATGGGGAAGAAAAGATCCAATTCCGCCTTTGGTTTACAGAGGAAACGATTTTTATGAAGTTTCCGGATCTATTGGTAGGGTGCGTCATAGAGGGGCAAAAAATTTTACCGGTGCTGTCAATTTTGATGATCTTAGAAAATTTGTCTTGTTATCTAATGCTACTGTAGATAATAATATGCAGCTTTCTGTAAAGAATCCTTTGAGTCTTATCTATGTAAATAAAGATGATAATTCGGGACCTGCTTATTACAATAACAATGCAAACCTTATGGTCAACTGGTTTGGAAATACAGTGGCTCTTCCCACTAATAGACTCACAGAATTAAATTTATGGTCAGACAATTCGAAAGGAAGAATAACTCCAACAAATTATAATTTTAACAGTAATAATGCGCCCTATCGTAGTAAGTCATCGTTTGATCCATGTCCTAATGGATGGAGAATTCCGTCGATGTTGGTAGCCAATCTGGCGTCTACTTCGTATGTTGATGAGGTAAGGGTCGACTATTCTCCGTTTGGAGTAAGAGCTGCTATGGAAAAATCTGTATTCGAATCTAATGGTTATCATATCATAAAGCCAAATGATAATAATGTTCCTGCTTTTATGACCGGATTTAAAGTATTTCCCAATGTAGGCTTTAATTTATCGAATGTCGGAGGTAATAATATGGGAATATTTCCTGGAACCGGACATATCATTGTCAATACTCAGGGAGGACAATATACAGACCAGCATCATGTAGGTTTGTGGACTTCAACGATGGCCCGATTGCATGATACTACTCCTGCTGTAAGCTCCCGAATGTTATATATGATTCCGGATAAATATCAAGGAGATACACCAGATTCGGCAAATCCTACTATTAAAGGTAGATATTGGTATATGCCTTTATCAACGGCCAAAACCTCGGATGCGAATGCTTGTAGATGTATTAAAGATCCTTTATATCAGCTTAATGATTATGATTTTCCTACAGAATATATAGATCCTATTTCTGAATATACTGTTGGTTTAGATAATCCAAATGCCTATCAGATTGTAAAATCTGCAGCGTCTTCAACTGTTGAAATTCCTGTAACTAAGGCATTTTCAGTTCAGAGTCAATTGCTGAATAATCCTGATATTTTAAATACTTCCAGCTTTAATGATTTAAAAGCTAATGTTCTTTGGACGACAAACGCAGGTTTAATTAATTCAGTAAATATTATAAACCCTTCACCAGGTTCGTTATCAGCTTTAGTGGATTCTAAAATTGCAGTTAATTTGAATGCTAATCAAAGCGGGAATGCCGTGATTACTTTACATAACGGAAGCATTACAAATCCTGTTTACTGGTCATGGCATATTTGGGTGACAGATACGGCGATAGAGTCTAAGGTTTATGCAACTGAAACACCTAATGCAGTAGCGACTAATTATGTAAATTATGTTCCTAAAGGAGATGTTCTAAAAACGGAATTTATGGACAGGAATCTTGGAGCGGTTGATGCTTTTCCAATTGTTGCTAATCCATTAGCCCCTACAATTCAGGAGTATTCAAAAATCAAAGCTTCTACGGGGTTACAGTATCAATGGGGAAGAAAAGACCCAATTCCTTCATTTCAATATGCCGACCGAACTTCTTATGATATATTTTTAGGAAATGTAAACTCAATTGGAGTGATTGCTTATTCCACGCTTAATGCGGCTTCATACAACAACACTTCAGGAAATTATATTATTACTTACAATACGTACACTAATGCATCCAATGCAAATGTTTTAGTGAGCGATAAAGTGAACGAAAAAGTAGCGAAAGTACTTACTTATTCGGTGGAGAATCCTTTAGTTTATATGATTCCAAGTTCTTTTGCTCCTTATAATGGTGCGGTTCCCAATTATACGAATGGAACAGACTGGCTTTTAAATGAACCTAATGTTGCCAATGACCGATGGGGAAGAGGTGGGAAAAAGTCGCCTTTCGATCCTTGTCCTGAAGGATGGAGGATTCCTGATCTTACAGAAGTGGCGGTTGTTACAAACAGAGACTTTGGTCTTTCGCCTTGGTATAAAAAAGATAAAAATGCGGCAACGAGTTATAATTTGGCGACCGATTATTCGGGGGTGTCTGTAAAAAATTCGGCTAATGCAAGTGTTGGTTTTGTTTTCAATAATCAGGCTTATGCGGTAGGAAATTATCCTAATTCCGGGTCACGAGGTTTTAGAAGTGTGTTGGCAAACCAAACTGCTGTCGGAACTTACGGAGTAAACAACTTTCAGTTTTCCGGTGTTTGGACGGCTGCTTTAAACTCAAATTATATTGGCAGACCAATTAATATCTTATTTGATACAGCTTCAAACCCTAATCGTTTTATTGCTTTTCATGATAATAATGATCCTTATTTTGGGATGAATTGTCGATGTGTAAAAGTAAAATATAATCAAAACGGGGATGAGGAAGGTTCTATTCCGGCAATTCCTGTAACTCCGGGTTCTGCGGTGAGGGCTTCAAATGTTTTCAGTAAGGATGAAATTTCTGAAAAAATAAAAGAAAATAAGATTACTCTTTTCCCAAATCCGGTACAAGATCGATTGTATATTAAAGCAACCGAAGAAAAAGATTATTATTTTCAAATTTATAATGCAGCAGGTCAAATGGTGAAATCAGGAAAGTTTGAAAACAATTTTACCAATGTTTCAGGTTTGGTAGGAGGTATCTATTTAGTAAGGATTAATAATTCTGAAACAGTAGTTAAGATTGTAAAAAAATAGAAAACATAAGGCTTAAAGAATTAAAATAATACCAATTCTTTAAGAGCCTGTTTAAATTTTATTGAGTAATAATTTTATGGCAGA
>NZ_JAPDKN010000047.1 GCF_026163565.1 Chryseobacterium sp. YIM B08800 | reverse complement strand
TTTTGTACCTTTTATTTTGGATAAAAATTTGAAAAAAGAATATCCTAATGGCTAGTATTTTCTTAAAATTTAAACCAATACTTCTTTGCTCTTTTTGGATTGGTGATTTACTAAATTTAGGAAATATTTCATCTAAATTCTAATTCAATAGTTTCAATAAATTTGTTTATCTGTAAATGGAATTATTAGGATGAGACATCATATTCTAGAGCTGGGAGATTAAAATTCTCTGTTTCACAATATACCAATTACAGTTTTTTAAATTTTATTTTGCAAAAAACAGATCAGCTTCAGCTTTTCTTCTTCGGATCAAACCATTCAAAACTTTACCTCCAGCGGTAATATATCTCGAAATAAACCAGTCTTTAATAGTCTCTGAATTTGCTTTTTTATTGATTAAAGAAAACAAAGTATCAGAACCTCCTGTATTGTAAGTATGGGATACAAGAGCATCAAATTGATTTTGTGTAAGTGCGATTTTAATTTTATTCTTCACTATTTTTTCATACGTTGGCAAAACAGATGCAAATAATTCA